>CALWLT010000001.1 GCA_944381615.1 uncultured Lachnospiraceae bacterium
CAGATCCGGCAGAAGATGATTGTCTTCGGCGTGGGACCGGCCGGGACGGGCAAGACGTACCTGGCGATGGCCATGGCGATCCAGGCGTTTAAGAGCGGGGAGGTCAGCCGCATCATCCTGACGAGGCCGGCCATTGAGGCCGGCGAGAAGCTGGGTTTTCTCCCCGGCGATCTGCAGAGCAAGATCGATCCGTATCTCAGGCCGCTCTACGATGCCCTTTACCAGATCATGGGAGCGGACGGCTATCTTCACAATTCGGAGAAGGGGCTGATCGAGGTGGCCCCGCTGGCCTATATGCGCGGGCGCACGCTGGACAACGCGTTTATCATTCTGGACGAGGCGCAGAATACGACGCCGGCGCAGATGAAGATGTTCCTGACGCGGATCGGGTTTGGCTCCAAGGTCATCATTACCGGCGATCAGTCGCAGAAGGATCTGCCGGCGGGAGCGGCCAGCGGCCTTGACGTGGCGCTGCGGGTGCTGCGGCGGGTCGAGGACATCGGGTTCTGTTTTCTGACGAGCAGCGACGTGGTGCGCCATCCGCTGGTGCAGAAGATCGTGGAGGCCTACGACGAGTATGAGAAACGGGAGGCCGCCGCGCGCGGCGGGCAGGATGCCGCCGGAGAGCGCGCCGCCCGCCCGGACCGGCGGGAGAAAAAGCGGGGGAAGACGCTCAGACAAAGGAGAAAAGGCAGATGACGATTCAGATTGAATACGAGGCGGCGCGGGACTGGAACCTTGCCTATGAGCCGCTCATCCGCACGGTGGTGCGGGCGGCCCTGGATTATGAGAAGTGCCCCTATGAGGCGGAGGTCAATGTCCTTTTGACGGACAACGAATCCATCCGGGAGCTGAACCGGCAGTTCCGCGGCCTGGACAGGGAGACGGACGTGCTCTCGTTTCCCATGGGAGATTTCGAGACGCCGTCTGATTTTGAGCGCCTCGAGGAACACGCGGAGGATTATTTTAATCCGGAGAGCGGGGAGCTGCTTCTGGGCGACATCGTGATTTCCGTGGACAAGGTGGACGAGCAGGCCGAAAAATACGGTCATTCCCGGGAGCGGGAGCTGGCGTTTCTGGTCGCGCACAGCATGCTCCACCTGTGCGGCTACGATCATATGGAAGAGGACGAGCGCCTCGTGATGGAGAAGAAGCAGGAGGAGATCCTGGCTTCGGAGGGATTTTTACGGGATGAAAAAGAGTAGATGGCTCTCTGCGGCTTTTTTGCTGTGCGCTCTGACGGCGGGCTGTTCGCGGACGGCCGAGACGTCGGCGACGGCGGCCCCGGCGGCAGAGACAGAACGGGTAATCTATATCGATTCGGAGACGGAGGCGCCAAAGGAGGCCGGCGGGGCAATCCAGGAGCGCATAAAAAAGGACGGCATGCTGCCCAGCTATCTGACGGGCGAGTGGATTCCGGCCGAGATCGCCGATCGGAGGCCGATCGCCGTCATGATCAGCAACGATCAGGCGGCGCTCCCGCATTACGGGATGAGCCGGGCCGGCGTGATCTACGAGGCGCCGGTTGAGGGCGGGATGAACCGCTTCATGGCGTTTTTTGAGGATTACGACGATCTGGAGCGCATCGGATCGGTGCGGAGCTGCCGCACGTATTACACGTATTTCGCCCGGGAGTTTGAGGCGGTCTGCGTCCATTACGGACAGAGCAAGTTTGCGCTTCCCTACCTGGAGCAGATGGATCATCTGGACGGGATTGCGGGAGCGGGGGCGTCGGCCTTTTTCCGCAGCAGCGACCGCCGGTCGCCGCACAACGCCTACGCCTCCGGGGCCGGCATCCGCGCGGCGATCGAAAAGAGCGGCTATGCGGACGCTTACCCGGCTTCCTATGAGGGGCATTACCGCTTTGCCGCAAAGGAAAGCCCGGTTCTTCTGGAGGACGGGATCGAGGCGGGCTATATCCGCCCCGGCTACCAGATCGGCGATCCCTGGTTTACGTACAACGAGGAGGACGGGCTCTATTACCGTTTCCAGTACGGCGGGCCGCACGAGACCGACGAGGGGCAGCTGACGGCGAAAAACATCCTGTTCCAGTACTGTGTGTGGGATTACTATTCCCCGTCCGAGTACCTGGATATCAACGTCCACACGTCTTACGGCGGCTATTATTTTACCAACGGGCGAGGGATCCCGATCCGGTGGGAGAAGGACGGCACGTACGGCGTCACAAAATATTACGACAGCGACGGTCAGGAGATTGTGCTGAATCCGGGGACGACCTGGGTCTGCATCCTGCAGGCTGACCGTCTGGATAAGGCGGAAATTTATGGAAAACAGACGGAGTAGGCGGCGGCCGGGCACAGCCGCCGCAAAGGCGCAGGCGGCGGGCAGAATGCCCCGGCGCTCGTCCGGGCGCGCGGGCAGCTTTGTCATACAGGGGACGATCCTGGCGGTAGCGGGGATTATCGTGCGCCTGATCGGCCTTCTGTACCGCGTCCCGATGACCAATATCATCGGCGACGAGGGGATGGGCTATTATTCGACGGCGTTTAATGTTTATAATATCATGCTGATCCTCTCTTCCTACAGCCTTCCGCTGGCGGTCTCCAAGATGGTGGCGGCGCGGATGGCGAGAGGGCAGTATGCCAGCACGGTCAGGGTGTTTCACACGGCGCTTGCCTATGCGACGGTGGTCGGCGGCCTGGCCTGTTTTGTGACCTGGCATTTTGCGGAATTTTTTGCGGAAATGCTGTTTAATACCCCGCTGTGCGTGTATGCGCTGAAAACGCTCGCGCCGACGATCTGGATCATGGCCTATCTCGGCGTGCTGCGGGGCTTTTTCCAGGGGCACGGCACGATGATCCCCACGGCCATGTCGCAGATTTTTGAACAGATTGTCAATGCCGTCATCAGCGTGGTGGCGGCCGGCGTCCTGTTTAAGATCGGGATGGATTCCAATCTGGTTTTCGGGACAACGGGTTATCCGGAGGCGTTCGGGGCGGCCGGGGGCACCATCGGCACGGGGGCCGGCGCGCTGGCCGCGCTCGTTTTCTGTCTGTTCCTGTTTGCGATCTACTGGCCGGTGGTAAAGCGGCGGGCCAGACGGGACCGGACGGGCCAGGCAGATTCCTACGGGGCGCTCTCGGCAACGGTGTTTCTGACCGTGGTGCCGGTTATCATCAGCTCGTCCGTGTACAATATCAATTCCGTCATTGACAACGGGATTATGGCGCACGGAATGGAATCGCTGGGACAGGGAGAAGAATTCCTGGCGCTGTGGGGCATCTACAATAACAAATACATGCTGCTGGTGCATGTGCCGCTGGCGATTGCCAACTCGCTTTCTTCCTCGCTGATCCCCTCGCTCTCGGGGGCCGTGGCGACGAAGGACCGGGCGGCGGTCCTCTCCAAAACGGGCCTGGCCGTCCGTTTTGCGATGGTCATTGCCATCCCCTCCGCGGTCGGGCTGGCGGTTCTGGCGGAACCGATCACGCAGCTTCTGTTCGGGGGAGAGAACGGCGAGGCGATCCGCATGCTGGCGTACGGCTCTTCCGCCGTGGTTTTTCTTTCGCTTTCTACGGTAACCAACGCCATCCTGCAGGGCATCAACCGGATGCATGTCCCGGTGCGGAACGCGTTTTTCGCGCTGATTCTGCACATCGGCGCGCTGTACGTGATGCTGATGGTGTTCCACATGGGGATTTACAGCATGGTGTATGCGAATATCCTGTTTGCGGTGCTGATGTGTTTGTTTAACGCCTGGTCCATCCGGCGCGCGATCCGCTACCGCCAGGAGATCCGAAGGACCTTCCTTCTGCCCGCGGCGGCCGCGCTGGTCATGGGCGCGGCCGCCTGGGGCGTCTGGCGGGGGGCTGCGCTTCTTCTTCCGCAGAAGCTGGCGGTCCTTCCGGCGGTCGCGGCGGCGATGCTCCTTTACGGGGCGCTTCTCATCCGCTTCGGCTGCCTGGACGAGGAGGAGCTGTTATCCATGCCTGCGGGCGGGCGGCTCTGCGCCCTGGCGCGCCGTCTGCGCCTTCTGTAGCGCGCGTCCGTGTTTAAAACGGAGAAAAAAAGCAGATACTGATCCTACCGGAATACAGCCGCTCCGGGGCGGGGCGGGACCGGTCGGATCAGGAGGGAATGATGAGGAAAATTCATATCTGCTTTTTTGTGGTGTCCGTATTTTTAGCGGCTGCGATTCTGGCCGGCGGCTGGCTGCTGCTTCGCCGTCCGCGCCAGGCGGATCCGGTGCCGGGGCAGGTCATGGAGACGGAGACGGCGCCGCAGGACAACGCTGTCGCCAACCGGGAACCGCTCGTGTTTCTCGAGGAGGAAAAACCGTACTGCCTGGTGGCGGAGGACGGCTTTCTGCTCGTTTTCCTGCACGATCAGGAGAATGTCTGCCTGGACACGCACATGCCGCTTTCGGAATTTCCGGTCAGCGAGCAGGAACGGCTGATGGAAGGGATCTGGTTCGACACCATGACGGAGGTGCTCAGCTATCTGGAATCCTATTCCAGCTGACGGACGGCAAAAAAACAGGCCCGGACTTTGGGCAATAAAAAACGGCGTTCGGGGCGGCGTGAGCGAACCGTCTTTCAGCCGACGCAAAAGAAAAAGGAGGGCTTTATGGGCCAGAGAACGATCACGGTCATCGGAGGCGGGGCGTCCGGCATGACGGCGGCTATTTTTGCGGCCCGGGAGGGCGCGCGGGTCACGATCCTGGAACACCAGGACCGGGTGGGGAAGAAGCTTCTCGTGACGGGGAACGGGCGCTGCAATTTTTCCAACCGCCATATGGACGCCTCCTGCTACCGCAGCGGCGATCCGGACTTTCCCATGGAGGTCATCCGCCGTTTCCCGCCGGAGATGACGCTGCCCTTTTTTCAGGATCTGGGCATCGTGGCAAGGGAGCGGGACGGGCTTTATTATCCGTATTCCGGCCAGGCGAGCGCCGTGCTGGACGTGCTGCGCGCGGAGCTTTTCCGGCGCGGCGTGCGGGTCGTGACGGGCTGTAAGATCCGCCGCATCCGGGCGGAGAAAACCGGCTTTTTCGTGGAGACGGACGGGGATCGGTACGGCTCGGATCGCCTGATCCTGGCGGCCGGAAGCCGGGCCGCGCCCTCCACGGGCTCGGACGGGAGCGGCTATGAGCTGGCCCGCAGCCTGGGGCACACGATCATCCGCCCGCTGCCGGCGCTGGTGCAGTTGCGCTGCCGGGAACCGTTTTTTAAGCAGGTGGCCGGCGTGCGGGCGCAGGGCGCGGTTTCGCTCTGCGCCGGCGGGAAGCTTCTGGCTTCGGATCGCGGCGAGCTGCAGCTTACCGATTACGGGATCTCGGGGATTCCGGTGTTCCAGGTCAGCCGTTTTGCGGCCCGCGCGCTGGATCAGGGGGTGCGGACGGAGGCGCGGCTGGATTTCTATCCCGAGACGGATCGGGAAGGGGTCCTCGCGATGCTGCGGCTGCGGCGCGCCGCGGCCGCGGATTGCCCGCTGGAGGCGTTTTTTACCGGCTGGCTTCACAAGAAACTGGCGGCGCTCGTTCTGAAGCTGGAGGGGCTGAAACCGGGCCGTCTCTCCGGAGAGCTGACCGACGGGGAGCTGGAACGCCTGACGGAGCGGATCAAGGCGTTTCCCACGGAGATTGCGGCGGTCAATTCGTTTGAGCAGGCCCAGACGTGCTGCGGGGGCGTGAAGGTGCAGGAGGTGGATCCCGCCACGATGGAATCGCGAAAGAAACGGGGGCTTTATCTGGCCGGGGAGATCCTGGATGTGGACGGGATCTGCGGCGGTTACAACCTGCAGTGGGCCTGGAGCACGGGCGCCATCGCGGGAACCCATGCGGCGCTTTGAGCGCTTTGTTTCTGGCAGCTTCCGGGGGATCCGCAGGAGACCGATCCGATCTGCCGGTTCGGTGGCCGGGCGATGAGGAGTGAATCAGATGTTTACGAAAGCAAAGGACGGCTTCAGTTCCGCGGATCTCAAGCTTTTTGCCATCCTGTTTATGCTCCTCGATCATATCGGGGCCATCGTGATCGGGGGATATCTCATGCAGTCCGGATTCCTGTCGCCCGACGGCTTTTATGTCTTACCCGGCACGCCGGAACCGGACCTTGCCAGGTGGCTTTATTACATCGAGATTCCTCTCAGGCTGGCGGGCAGGATCGCGTTTCCGCTGTTCGCCTTTCTGATCGTGCAGGGATTTCTCCATACCCGCAGCAGGAAGAATTATCTTCTCCGGCTTGCGGCGTTTGCCCTGATCTCGGAGATCCCGTTTTACCTGGCCGTATCTCTCATAGAGGAGGGGTCGAGGAATGTGTATTTTACGCTTGCGCTGGGGCTTCTCTGCATCTGGGGACTTGAGCTTGTGAAGGAGGAGACGGCGGCGCGCCCTGTTCTGGCGGTACCGGGGGCCCTGGCGGTGCTCCTTAGCTGCTGTGTGGCCGCCTGGTATATCGACAGTGATTACAGCTATGGCGGCGTGCTGTGCATCGCGGCCTTTTACCTGTTCCGAAACGATCCGGTCTGCGGAGCGGCGGCCGCCGGTGCGATTCTTACGCTGCTCAATCCGTTCGGCGAATGTGCGGCGTTTTTCTGTATCTTTTTTATCAGCAGATACAATGGGCAGAAGGGCAGCCTGCCCTTGGGGAAATACTTTTTCTATGCGTTCTATCCGGGACATCTGCTGCTTCTTTATGGGATCGCCATGCTGATACTGAAGAGGTAATGCGAAGAAAATGAGAGTTTAAAAACCTGAAAAGAGATTCATTCAAATATATCCGTTTGAAAAACCGGAACAGAGGGAGAGGAGTCTGACATGGCATACTGGGATCAGAAGCTGGAAGAGGCGAAACAGAAGGTTCAGCGCCGCCGCCGTCTCGCGGCGCAGCTGGAGGAGTTAAAGCGGCAGGAAGCGGAGCTGGCCGCCCGGGCGGCTGCGCTTGACAAAAGCCGGATCAAGGAAGAATCGGACGTGGATCGCCTGGAAGGGGGAACGCTCTCGGCGTTTTTGCTGCGCATGAGGAAAGACCGCGAGGAGCGCCTGGGAAAAGAGCGGGCGGAGGCGTTTGCCGCTCAGGTTAAATACGGGGCGGCGGTCGTGGAGCTTGCGGCGACCCGCAGGGATATGAAGGAAACAGAGGACGGGCTCTCGGAGCTTTCCGGGTGTGAAGAGGAGTATGCGAAGCTTTCAGAGGAAAAAAAGGCGGCGCTTCTGGCGTTGGGCCGTCCGGAAGCGGAGCGCCTCTTTGCCTTCAAGGAGCGGATCAGCTACATAGAAAATCAGAAGCGGGAGACGGCGGAGGCGCTGCAGGCGGGAGAAGCCGCGCTGGAGACGGCCGGGCGCGTGGCGGATCAGCTGGGGAGCGCCGAGGTACAAAAGACGGCGAAGCTGATTGACGCCAGCCCCATGTCTCTGCAGGCCAGATGCCGCTTGGTGGATGAGATCCAGAGGGAGACCGCGCTTTTGCAGAGCCGGCTGCGCCGGTTTCGGACGGAGCTGGCGGATATCGCGGTCGACGAGACGTGGCAGATCGGGATCAGCGAATTCTTACGCTTTTCCGACGCGCTGTTCGACGGCCTGTTTGAAGAAGGGCTGACGCTTTCCAGAACCCGGGAAATGCGGGCCGGGTTTCAGGCGACGCGCCTGCAGATCCGGGATGCGCTGGGCCGTCTGAGCACGCTCGCCGGCCGGCTTGAGGAGGATAAAGCGGCATGCGCCCGGGAGATGGAAACGCTTCTGATGGAAACGGAGGTTCAGACGCCGTGATCCGGATCAGCCAGATAAAGCTCCCGGTCTCTCACGGGCCGGAAGAGCTTGAGAAAAAGGCGGCGAAGCTTCTGCGCCTGCGGCCGCAGGAGATCGTCTCGCTCACGATCGTGCGCCGCTCGCTGGATGCGAGAAAGCGGGGCGGACTTTCTTATATTTACTGTGTGGATGTGGCGGTCCGGGGGGCGGAAGAGACGGTTCTCCGCCGGGCGAAGAGCCCGGAGATTGCGCGGGCTCCCCGGGAGACATACCGCCTTCCCGCGCCGGGCGGGGAGCCTCTCGGCGTGCGTCCGCTGATCGCCGGTTTCGGGCCGGCCGGGATGTTCTGCGCCCTGATGCTGGCGCGGGCGGGGTACCGGCCGCTCATTTTAGAGCGCGGCGCCGACGTGGATACGCGGGCCGCGATCGTAAAGCGGTTCTGGGACGGCGGGCCGCTTGACCCGGAATGCAATGTGCAGTTCGGCGAAGGAGGAGCGGGAACCTTTTCTGACGGGAAGCTGAATACGCTGGTTCGGGATCCGTCGGGACGCAACCGGGAGGTGCTGCGGATTTTTGCAGAGGCGGGCGCGGATCCGGCCATTACCTATGTGGCGAAGCCGCACGTGGGGACGGACGCGCTGCGCCGGGTGGTAAAAAATATCCGGGAGGAGATTCTCCGGCTGGGCGGCGAGATCCGTTTCGGCTGGAAGCTTGCGGATCTGGAGCTGGAGGGCGGGACGCTGCGGGCGGTCCTGGCAGAGCACGGGGCAGGAAGGGAGCGCATCCCGGCGCAGGCTCTGGTTCTGGCCATCGGCCACAGCGCGCGCGATACGTTCGTCATGCTGCAGGATCGCCGCCTGAATCTGGAGCCCAAGCCATTTGCCGTAGGCCTTCGGATCCAGCACCCGCAGGCGCAGATCAACCGGATCCAGTACGGGATGGAGGATCCGGGTGCGCTGGGCGCGGCCAGCTATAAGCTGACGGCCCGCACGGGGTCGGGGCGCGGCGTCTACAGCTTCTGCATGTGCCCCGGCGGGTTCGTGGTCAACGCTTCCTCGGAGGCGGGGCGGCTGGCCGTAAACGGCATGAGCAACCATGACCGGGGCGGCAAAAACGCCAACAGCGCGCTGATCGTGACGGTCACGCCGGAGGATTTCCCGGAGCCGGGCGCGCTGGGCGGCGTGGCGTTTCAGCGCCGCCTGGAGGAAGCGGCCTGGCGGCTGGGAGGAGGAAAGATCCCGGTGCAGCTTTACGGCGATTTTAAGACCGGACGGGTGTCCGGCTCGCTGGGACAGGTCGCGCCGGCCTTTGAGGGCGGCTGGGCGTTCGCCAATCTGCGCGAGCTTCTGCCAGAGGAGCTTTCACAGGCCTTTCTGGAGGGAATGGACCAGTTCGGCCGGGTCATGGAGGGTTTTGACCGCGCGGACGCGCTGCTGGCGGGCGTGGAGAGCCGCACCTCCTCGCCGGTGCGCATCCCCCGGGGAGAGAAGCTGGAGAGCGCGGCCGGAGGAATTTATCCCTGCGGCGAGGGGGCCGGCTATGCGGGCGGCATCATGTCGGCGGCCATGGACGGCATGAAGACGGCGGAGGCGCTGATTGCCCGTTTCCGGCCGGAATATTAGAAGAGGAGAGGCCGTTTGAGGCCGGAGAATCAGAAAGAGAGGCTTCCGGATGGATCAGAAGAAAATTGACCGCATCAACACACTGTATCACAAGAGTCAGGCGGTGGGCCTGACGGAGGAGGAAAAAGAAGAGCAGGCGCGCCTGCGCCGCGAATATCTGGACGCGATCCGCGCCAATATGCGCAGCACCTTAAACAGCATTTCCATTCAGGAAAAGGATGGAAGCATTACCGATCTGGGAAAGAAGTACGGCCATGTCTCCGATTTCCAAAGCTGAGATACGGAAGGCTGTCTTCGCCGCGCGGGCCGCGTCGGACCGGGAGGAGAATGCGCGCGGCGACGCGGGGATCCTTGAGAACCTGCGCTCTCTTTTCGCGCCGGTCTTTTTCTCCTGCCGGACGGTTTATGTCTACGCCGGCGTGCGCGGGGAGGCAAAGACGGAGGCGATCTGCGCCTTTTTTGCCGGGCGGGGATACCGGCTGGCGTTTCCGCGCGTCGTGGAAAAAGAGCTTGCCTTTTTTTATGTGACGGCGCCGGAACAGTTAAAAAAAGGGGCGTTCGGGATCCCGGAGCCGGACGGGGGCTGCGAGAGAGCCGTCTGCCGGACGGCGCCCGTGATCGTTCCCGGCGTCGCATTTTCGCCGGACGGCGTCCGCGTCGGTCACGGGGCCGGGTATTACGATCGCTTTTTGGCAGAGGAACCGGGCCATCCGGCGGTCGCCATCGGCTATGATTTCCAGATTTTCGACGCCGTCCCGGAGGAGGCGCACGATCGGCGCATGGACTGGATCGTGACGCCCACGCGCGTGTTTGACTGCAGAAATTGTAAGTTTTAGGGCAAATTCGTAAAAGAATAGCACTTGATTAAATGTCTTCCTTATAGTAAGATAAACTAATGTGTAAAAAGAAAACAGGAGTGGAAGCAGGATATGAGCAGAGATGACCGCGGCCGTTTCGCCGCCTTTTCGTCCGCGCCGGGAAAGGAGCCGGAGCGCCAGCGGTATTTTACCGCCCTCTGCCGCCGGTGGGTAACAGAGCGGGAAGAGAAGCTGGGGCGGCCGCTGACGTGCCATATTTCGACATTCGGCTGCCAGATGAACGCGCACGACTCGGAGAAGCTTCTGGGAATCCTCCTTGAGGCGGGCTTTCAGGAGACGGACAGTGAGAACGCGGATTTTGTGCTGTACAATACGTGCACGGTCAGAGAGAACGCCAATCAGCGCGTGTACGGCCGTCTGGGATATCTGCACAGCCTGAAAAAGAAAAACCCGGACATGCTGATCGCGATCTGCGGCTGCATGATGCAGGAGCCGGACGAGGCGGAGCGAGTCCGGAGGGAATTCCGGTTCGTCGATCTGGTATTCGGCACGCACAACGTCTATCAGCTGGCGGAGCTTCTGGCCAGACGGATCGCAGAGAAAGCTCCGGTCTTTGAGATTTACGAGGAGGCCGGCGCCATCGTGGAGGATCTCCCCGCCGAGCGGAAATACCCGTTTAAATCCGGCGTCAACATCATGTACGGCTGCAATAATTTCTGCAGCTACTGCATCGTTCCCTATGTGCGGGGGCGGGAGCGCAGCCGGGAGCCGGAGGAGATTCTGCGCGAGATCCGGCGTCTGGCAAACGACGGCGTGGTGGAGATCATGCTGCTCGGTCAGAACGTTAATTCCTACGGGAAGAACCTGGCAGAGCCGGTCACGTTTGCAGAGCTCCTGCGCCGGGCCGAACAGATTGAGGGAATCCGCCGCATCCGCTTTATGACTTCGCATCCGAAGGATCTCTCGGACGAGCTCATCGAAGTGATGGCCGCCTCAGAGAAGATCTGCCGCCACCTGCACCTGCCGCTTCAGTCCGGCAGCAGCCGGATTCTCGAGAAGATGAACCGGCGCTATACGAAGGAGCAGTATCTGGCGCTGACGGAAAAGCTTTACCGGGCGATCCCGGATCTTTCTCTGACGACGGATCTGATCGTCGGGTTTCCCGGGGAGACGGAAGAGGATTTCGAGGAGACGCTCGACGTCGTCCGCCGGGTCCGCTATGACAGCGCCTTTACGTTTCTGTATTCCCCACGGACGGGGACGCCGGCGGCTTCCATGCCGGATCAGGTGCCGGAGGCGGTGGCAAAGGAGCGCTTTGACCGGCTGTTAAAAGAGGTGCAGGCCATCTCTTCGCAGGTCTGCGGGCGGGACGTCCATACGGTAAAAGAGGTCCTGGCGGAGGAGCCGGACAGCCATCGGGACGGCTGGCTGACGGGGCGCCTCTCCAACAATCTGACGGTTCATTTCCCGGGAAAGAGGGAATGGATCGGCCGGTTGCTTCCGGTTTATCTGGAGGAATCCAAGGGATTTTATTATAATGGATACATTAGTGAAACA
Organism: uncultured Lachnospiraceae bacterium; assembly: GCA_944381615.1. GTDB lineage: Bacteria > Bacillota > Clostridia > Lachnospirales > Lachnospiraceae > Otoolea. The sequence goes on from CALWLT010000001.1 coordinate 11,703, forward strand.
GGAGGATCAGAAAGATGAAGAAGCATTATAAGGGTCTGGCTGTTCTTTTATCGGCTGCCATGCTGTCGGGCGGTGCATTTCCCGCCTACGCGGGGCCGGCGGACGACCCGGCCCTGACGGGCGGCGCTCCGGCGGCCGGACAGGAGGCGCAGGGGCCGGGACTCGGCACGGCACAGGAAATCAACGAGACGCAGCAGACGGAGCAGACGCAGCCGGTGGAAAACACGGCGGTTCATGTGGGGGTCAATTACCTCTACAACGACATGGGCGACGTGTCGGCGCTCTCGATGAGCCTGAACAATTTCGACGGGATCGGCGGGGTTTCCTACCGGGGCTGCACCAATGTGGGCGGGTTCCTCTGGTGGTATCATGACGGCCTTCCGACCGGCGTGGTGGGGAACGGCAGCTGGCTCCAGGCCGTGCAGATTGAACTGACCGGACAGGCGGAGAAGCTGTTTGATATTTACTACTGCGTGACGTCCAGCGTGCAGGGACGGCTTGGCTGGGCCAAGAACGGCGAGCTGGCCGGGACCAAGGATCTGGGCGAGAAGCTGATCTCTCTGGAGGTCATGCTGTTGCCGAAGGGAAGCCCCGCGCCGGAGAGCGCCGCGCCGCGCTATGTCTCCTCGCTGTCGGGACGGCTGATCGTGGCGGAGAATGCCACCATCTGCTTTAACGAGGACGGAAGCGTGTACAGCGGCTGGCTTTCGGAGGATTTCAACCGTTACTATTTTGTGAACGGCGTGGCGCTGACGGGCTGGCAGTATGTGGACGGCTACAAGTTTTATTTTGATTCCTTCGGCCGCCTGGTGCAGGATGTGGACGCCCTGATCGGGAAGCAGTCCAGCTATCTGCTGAAGGTCAATAAGACGTTAAACTGCCTGACGGTCTACGCGAAGGACGGGGCCAACGGCTACATCATTCCCGTCAAGGCGATGCTGACCTCCGTCGGCGATGACACGCCGATCGGGACCTTTCAGACGCCGGAGAAATACCGCTGGAGGCTGATGGTCAACGATACATACACGCAGTATGCGACGCGTATCACGCAGGGCTTCTTGCTTCACTCCATCACGTATTCCGATACGAAGGAGGATTCGCTTCTGACGGTCGGCTATAACGGCCTGGGAGTGACCCGCTCGCTCGGCTGTGTCCGCTTAACCTGCGAAAACGCCAAGTGGATTTATGATAACTGCAGTCTCGGAACCTCCGTGCAGATCTACGAGGATCCCAATGTGGCTTCTCCCTTTGACAAGCCGGAGCTGATCCCGATTTCCGAGCAGCAGACCTGGGATCCGACCGATCCGCTCTATCAGTAGGACGGGGATCCGGAAAACGCATATCGGGCAGAAATGAAAAAAGGGAGTGCTGTGAGCCGGCGGTCCTCTGAAGGACAGAGAGGGCGGCTTTTGCAGCGCTTCCTTCTTTCTGTGACAGAAGACAGGAAATGGGAGGTAGAACGTGGCGCTTTCACCGATGATGAGCCAGTACCTGGAGACGAAGAAGGAGTATCCCGACTGCATCCTTTTCTACCGGCTCGGGGATTTCTATGAGATGTTTTTTGAGGATGCGAAGACGGTTTCCCGGGAGCTGGAGCTGACGCTGACGGGGAAGGACTGCGGCATGGAGGAGCGCGCGCCCATGTGCGGCGTCCCTTTTCATGCGGTGGAGGGGTATCTGAACCGTCTGGTGCAGAAGGGCTATAAGGTGGCCATCGCCGAGCAGATGGAGGATCCGAAGCTGGCCAAGGGACTGGTCCGGCGGGAGGTCATCCGGGTGGTCACGCCGGGGACGCTGACGAGCGCCCAGGCGCTGGAGGAGTCGCGCCACAATTATCTGATGGGGATCGTCTGCCTGGACGGGGCTTACGGGATCTGTACGGCCGATGTCGGGACGGGCGAGGATCTGGTCACGGAGGTGCGCTCCGACCGCAGCCTGGTCGATGAGATCTACAAATTTTCCCCCTCGGAGATCATCTGCAACGAATCCTTTTTCATGTCGGGCGTGGATCTGGAGGATCTGAAGAACCGGCTGCACGTCGTGATCTCTTCGCTGGATTCGCGGTTTTTTGCCGACGATGCCTGCCGCGCCATCCTGCAGGAGCACTTCCATGTGCCGAACATGGAGGCGCTGGGGCTGGCGGAGTACGGCGTGGGCCAGATCGCGGCCGGCGCGGTGCTGCAGTACCTGTACGAGACGCAGAAGAATCCGCTGGATCATATAGTGCGGCTTTCCGTCTATACGACGGGGCAGTACATGACGCTGGACACCTCGACGCGGCGCAATCTGGAGCTGACGGAGACGCTGCGGGAGAAACAGAAGCGGGGGACGCTTTTATGGGTGCTGGACCGGACGAAGACGGCCATGGGCGCCCGTATGCTGCGCTCTCTGATCGAGCAGCCGCTGATCGTGCGGGAGGAGATCCTGCGCCGTCAGAACGCGGTCGAAGAGCTGAACATGAATTATATTTCCCGCGAGGAGCTCTGTGAATACCTGAATTCCATCTACGACCTGGAGCGGCTGATCGGCCGCGTCAGCTACCGCACGGCCAACGCCCGCGATCTGCTGGCGTTCGGGCGCTCGCTTTCCATGCTTCCCCATATCAAGCAGATTCTGGGGGAGTTTTCCGGGGAATTGCTCAGAGAGATCAATCAGGATCTGGATCCGCTCACGGATCTGGAGCAGCTGATTACGGCCGCCATCGAGGAGGATCCGCCGCTCTCCGTGCGGGAGGGCGGCATGATCCGGGACGGCTATCATGAGGAGCTGGACGAGCTCCGGCGGGCGCGGGTCGAGGGCAAGGACTGGCTGGCGCAGCTGGAGCAGAGCGAGCGGGAAAAGACCGGCATCCGCAATCTGCGCATCAAATATAACAAAGTCTTCGGCTATTATTTTGAGGTTACCAATTCCTTTAAGGATCAGGTGCCGGATTATTTTGTGCGCAAACAGACGCTGACCAATGCGGAGCGCTATACGACGGAAAAGCTGAAGGAGCTGGAGGGGCGCATCCTGGGAGCGGAGGACCGCATGATTTCCCTGGAATACGAGCTTTTCTGCGGCGTGCGGGACGCGGTGGGCGCGGAGGTGGCGCGCATCCAGCAGACGGCGCGGGCGGTCGCCATGACGGACGTGCTCGCCTCGCTCTCGGCGGCGGCGACCCGCTACAATTATGTGAAGCCGCAGATCAATGAAAAGGGGATCATCCGCATCCGCGGCGGCCGCCATCCGGTCGTCGAGCGGATGATGAAGAGCGATCAGTTCGTGTCCAACGATACGCTGCTCGACACCGGAAAAAACCGTCTCTCCATCATTACCGGCCCCAATATGGCGGGAAAATCCACCTATATGCGCCAGACGGCCCTGATCGCGCTGATGGCGCAGATCGGGAGCTTCGTCCCGGCCGACGAGGCGGACATCGGTCTCTGCGACCGGATTTTTACCCGCGTGGGCGCTTCGGACGACCTGGCCTCGGGGCAGAGCACCTTCATGGTGGAAATGACGGAGGTCGCCAATATCCTGCGCAGCGCGACGAAGAACAGCCTCCTGATCCTGGACGAGATCGGCCGCGGCACCAGCACGTTTGACGGCCTCTCCATCGCCTGGGCGGTCGCGGAATACATCAGCAACCCGAAAATCCTGGGAGCCCGGACGCTGTTTGCTACGCATTATCATGAGCTGACGGAGCTGGAGGGGACGCTGCCCGGCGTCAACAACTACTGTATCGCCGTCAAGGAGCAGGGCGACGATATCGTTTTCCTGCGAAAGATTGTGAAGGGCGGGGCCGACAAGAGCTACGGCATCCAGGTGGCCCGGCTGGCCGGCGTGCCCGCGCCGGTCATCGAGCGCGCCAGGGAACTGGTGGAGGAACTAAGCGACGCCGATATCACGGCCCGCGCCCGCGAGATCGCGCAGAGCGGGGGCGCCGCGGTCCGCCGCAGGCCGGTCAAAGCCGACGAGGTAGATCTGCAGCAGATGTCGATCTTTGACACGGTGCGGGAGGACGATATCATTCAGGAGATTCTCGGCCTGGAGTTAAACCGGATGTCGCCGCTGGACGCGCTGAATACGCTGGACCGGCTTCAGGCAAAACTGAAAAACCGGTGGACGCATCCCTGAAAGGAAGGTTTTTTATGGCAAACATTCAGGTACTGGATCAGAATACCATCAATCAGATCGCGGCCGGGGAGGTCATCGAGCGTCCGGCCTCGGTCGTGAAGGAGCTTCTGGAAAATGCCATCGATTCCCGCGCGACCGCCGTGACGGTGGAGATACAGGGGGGCGGCCTGGCTTCGATCCGCGTGACGGACAACGGCTGCGGGATTCCGGGAGACGAGATCCCGCTTGCCTTTACGCGCCATGCGACCAGCAAAATCCGCACCGCCGCCGATCTGTTCGGCGTTTCTTCTCTGGGGTTCCGCGGGGAGGCGCTGGCCTCGATCGCTTCCGTATCCCGCGTGGAGCTGATCACGAGGACGGCCGGATCCATCGGCGGCTTCCGCTGCCGCATCGAGGGCGGCAGCGAGCCGGAGCTGGAGGAGGTCGGCGCGCCGGAGGGCACGACGTTTCTCGTGCGCGATCTCTTTTACAATACGCCGGTGCGGAAAAAATTTCTGAAATCGCCGGCGGCGGAGGGCGGACATGTGGCGGATCTGGTGGAAAAGATCGCGCTGTCCCACCCGGAGGTCTCCGTCCGCTTCATCAACAACGGGCAGATCCGGCTTCACACCTCGGGCAACCACAGCCTGAAGGACATCATTTATACGGTGTTCGGGCGTGAGATAACCGCCAATCTGATTCCGGTAAAAGCAGGGGCCGCGCCCGTCTGTGTGGAAGGCTTTATCGGAAAGCCGCTGATCGCGCGCGGAAACCGGAATTATGAAACGTATTTCATTAACGGGCGGTTCATCCGCAACGGGCTGGTAAACCGGGCGATCGAGGACGCCTACAAGCCCTATATGATGCAGCACAAATATCCCTTTACCATGCTGCATCTGACCATCGATCCGTCTTTTATCGACGTAAACGTCCATCCGGCCAAGATGGAGCTGCGCTTTAAGGACGGGGATATGGTATACCGGACGGTCTATCACATCGTCTCCATGGCGCTTTCCGGCCGGGAGCTGATCCCGCAGGTTACGCTCGATCCGAATCCGGCCGTCTTAAAACCGGTGCTTTTGGCGGCCGGGCGTCTGGAGCCGTTTGAGAGCGGGCGCCGCAGCGCGAACGCGGAAGGGCCGCATCCGGCGGATCTGCCGGATGCGGTTTCGGGCGGGGCCGCGAAAACGCCCGCCGCGCTCAGGCCGGTTTTGATTCGGGAACATCCCGCCGCCTACGGCGCGGAGAACACAGGGCAGAAGCCGGAGAAGGAACCGGGACAAAAACCGGGAGAGGAAGCGGCGCGGATGCCGGAAGAGGAACCGGGACAAAAACCGGGAGAGGAACCGGCGCAGAGGCCGGAGAAGGAACCGGGGCGGGAAGAAGAAAAAGAAGCGGAGCGGGAACAGAAACGGGAACCGGAGCAGGAGGCAGAGAAGCGGCCGGCGGAGGAAGCAGAACAGAAAGCGGCCGGGAATCATCCGGCGGCCAAAAAAGCGGCAGAAGAAACAGAGCCGCGGCAGATGGATCTGTTTGAGGACCGCCTCCTGACGAAGGAGGCCCGCGCCGGGCACATCCTGATCGGGCAGATATTCGATACGTACTGGCTGGTGCAGTACCGGGACAATCTCTACATCATCGACCAGCACGCAGCGCATGAGAAGGTGCTCTATGAGCGGACCATGGCGTCGCTTGCAAAGCGGGAATACGCCTCGCAGATGGTCAGTCCGCCCATTATTCTGACATTAAACAGCAGCGAGAGCCTGCTTCTGGAGGAGAATCTGGAACATTTTGCGGCGCTGGGGTTTGAGATTGAGGCCTTCGGCGGGCGGGAATATGCGGTGCGCGCGGTTCCGGCTAATCTCTTTTCCATCGCCAAGAAAGAGCTTTTGCTGGAAATGCTCGACGATCTGGCAGGCGGCGGCCGGGGCGGGACGCCGGAGCGCGTGCGGGAGCGCATCGCCTCCCTGTCCTGCAAGGCGGCGGTCAAGGGAAATCACGTGCTGTCGGCGGCGGAGGCCAACCGCCTGATCGACGAGCTTTTAACGCTTGAGAATCCCTACGCCTGCCCGCACGGCCGGCCGACGATTATTTCCATGAGCCGGCGCGAGCTGGAAAAGAAGTTTAAACGGATTGTCTGACCGGGAAAGGAGAGGGGACGATGCAGCAGGAGATCAAACAGCCGCTGATTGTGATTGCGGGCCCCACGGCGGTCGGCAAGACGGAGCTCTCGCTCCTTCTGGCCCGCCGCATCGGCGGCGAGATCATCAGCGCCGATTCCATGCAGGTGTACCGCCATATGGACATCGGGACGGCAAAGCTTGAAGCAGAAAAGCGAAGAGAGATTGCGCATCATCTGATCGACATTCTGGAGCCGGAGGAGGAGTTCAACGTCGTCCTGTTTCAGAAGCTGGCCAGGCAGGCGGTAAAGGAGATTGCGGGCCGCGGCCATATTCCGGTCGTGGCGGGCGGCACCGGGTTCTATATCCAGGCGCTGCTCTACGATATCGATTTTACGGAGACGAAGGAGGATCCGGCCCTGCGGGAACGCCTTGCGCGCATGGCCAGGGAGCAGGGGCCGCAGGCGCTTCACGATCGGCTGCGGGAGGTGGATCCGCAGGCGGCGGAGGAGATCCACGCTCACAATGTGAAGCGGGTCATCCGCGCGCTGGAATTTTTCTCGCAGACAGGGAAAAAGATCTCGGATCACAACCGGGCGGAGCGCGGCCGCCCCTCGCCCTACCGCTTTTTTTACTATGTCCTGAACACGGACCGCGCCGCGCTCTATGAGCGGATTGACCGCCGGGTGGACGCGATGATGGAGGCGGGGCTTCTGGAGGAGGTAAGGGCGCTGCGCGCCCGGGGCCTTACGCGGGATATGGTTTCCATGCAGGGGCTGGGCTACAAGGAAATGCTTTCCTACCTGGACGGCGAGAGAAGCCTTGAGGAGGCGGTTTCTGTCCTGAAGCGCGACACGAGACATTTTGCCAAGCGCCAGCTGACCTGGTTTAAGCGGGAGAGAGACGTGCGCTTTTTAAATCTCTTGGATTACGGATCCGACCCGCAGCGGCTTCTGGAGGTTATCCTGCAGGATCTGGCCGCCGCCCGGATCCGGGAAGCCGGAGTGTAAAGAAAGAAGAGAAAGGAACCGATTGCGACATGGAACTGACATCGCAGTATGAAACATTTGGAATCAGCCGGGAGGTGGCGGCGCTGGGGAAGGAGACGGAGGAAAGCCTCCGGGATCGCTTCGCGGCCATCGACGAGACGGCGGAGTATAATCAGCTGAAGGTAATCGCCGCCATGCAGAAAAACCGGGTCAGCGACATTCATTTCGCGGGGACGACGGGATATGGCTACAATGACCTGGGCCGGGAGACGCTGGAGCGGGTGTACGCGGACGTATTTCGCACGGAGGACGCGCTGGTGCGCCCGCAGATTGTCTGCGGGACGCACGCGCTCTATACGGCCCTGGCCGGGAATCTGCGGCCGGGCGACGAGCTGCTCTCCCCGGTGGGAAAGCCCTACGATACGCTGGAGGAGGTCATCGGCATCCGTCCCTCCAACGGTTCGCTGAAAGAATACGGGATTACCTACCGCCAGGTGGATCTGAAGGAGGACGGAAGCTTCGACTACGAGGGGATCCGCGCGGCGATCAATGAGAGGACGCGCCTGGTTACCATCCAGCGCTCCAAGGGCTACGCCACGCGGCCCACGCTGTCCGTGGATCAGATCGGGGAGCTGATCGCCTTTGTCAAGTCTGTAAAGCCGGGCGTCCTCTGCATGGTGGACAACTGCTACGGCGAATTCGTCGAGCGCGTGGAGCCGGGCGAGCGGGGCGCCGACATGGTCGTGGGCTCGCTGATCAAAAATCCGGGCGGCGGCCTGGCCCCCATCGGCGGCTACATCGCGGGGACGAAGGAGTGCATTGAAAACGCAGCCTACCGTCTGGGATCGCCTGGGCTGGGGCGGGAGGTAGGCGCCAGCCTCGGCGTCAGCCAGTCGCTGTTCCAGGGCCTGTTTCTGGCGCCCACGGTTGTGGCGGGGGCCTTAAAGGGCGCGATTTTTGCCGCCTCTCTCTATGAGCGGCTGGGATTTTCAGTATCGCCGGCGGCGGCCGAGCCGCGCCATGATATCATCCAGGCGGTAACCTTCGGAAAACCGGAGGGCGTGATTGCCTTCTGCCAGGGGATTCAGGCGGCCGCGCCGGTGGACAGCTTCGTCACGCCCGAGCCCTGGGACATGCCGGGATATGATTCGCAGGTCATCATGGCGGCGGGGGCCTTCGTGCAGGGCTCCTCGATCGAGCTGTCGGCGGACGGCCCCATCAAGCCGCCGTATTCCGTCTTTTTCCAGGGCGGGCTGACCTGGTATCACGCGAAGCTGGGCGTGCTCATGTCGCTGCAGAAGGTGTATGAGGCGGGCCTGATCCGGGAATTTTAGCCCGCGGGCCGGCGCAGAGGCCGGGCCGGAAGTTCACAAAATCTTTAGAAAAAACTCATCTTCGCCGTATATACAGAGGCGGCGGTTTATGCTAGAATAAATAAGATCGGAAGAAATCGGAAAGGATCGGAACCATGGGCAGAGGGAAAAATTTCTGGATTCTGTTACTGTTTCTGCTGACCGGCATCGTGCTGGGCGGCTTTATCGGCAACGCGGCTTCCGGCATCGCGTGGCTTTCCTGGCTGAATTTCGGAGAGTCCTTCGGGCTGACGCAGCCGGTGGTGCTGAATTTCGGAGTCCTGGTTATTACCTTCGGCCTTTCCATCCGCATTACCATGGCGAGCATCATCGGCGTGCTGCTGGCGATCTTTGCCTACCGTTTCCTCTGATTTCCAAACGGCGCGGCCTGAGCGCCGTCTCCTTTTTGTGTGGTCGGTATCGGGGTCTGGTACCTGGAGAGGCACGGAAAGGGGTTCTATGAGAGAACATGCGAACACAAAGACGATGAAGCAGCTCCCGTTTTCGGAGCGGCCCTACGAGAAATGCGAGGCCCTGGGCCCGGCGGCCCTGACGGACGCGGAGCTTCTGGCCGTGCTGCTGCGCACCGGCTCGCGCGGGGAGACCTCCGGCGATCTGGCGAGGCGGCTGCTTGGCGGGATCAACCCGCCGGGACTTTCGGGGCTTCTGCACCTGACGCTTCCGCAGCTGATGGAGATAAAGGGCATCGGCCGCGTCAAGGGAATCGAGCTTCTCTGCGTCGGGGAGCTGTCCCGGCGCATCTGGAAGGCCATGGTTTCCGGCCGGGAGCCGGTCTTTACCAACCCGGCGGATATCTTTGCCTTTTATCAGGAGGATATGCGCCACAAGGAGCAGGAAGAGCTTCATCTGATGCTTCTGAATACGAAAAATGCTCTGATCCGGGATGTCCTGATCTTTCGCGGGACGGTCAACATGTCGGTCGCTTCGCCGCGCGAGATTTTCCTGGAGGCGCTGCGCTACCGCGCCGTCAGTATGATCCTGGTTCACAATCATCCCAGCGGCGATCCGGCGCCCAGCGCGGAGGATCGGCGGATGACGGGGCGCATCCGGGACGGGGGCCTGCTTCTGGGGATCCGCCTCCTGGACCATCTGATCATCGGCGATCAGGCGTATTACAGCTTTAAAGAACGGGGAATTCTTGAATGATGAAAAACAGCAAATATATCCTGGCGGGACTGTCGGCGTTCTGCCTGCTGCTGATTGCGGCCACCTCGATCAATTCCAGCTTTCTGGAACCGCTGCGCACCGGCGTGGGCTACGTGCTGGTACCGCTTCAGTCCGGCGTCAATGCGGTGGGGACGGGGCTTTACAATGCGATCCGCAACTATTCCTCGCTGGCCGAGGCGCAGCAGGAGAACGCCCGCTTAAACGCGCGCCTGGCGGAGCTCACGGAGGAGAACAACCGGCTGCAGGCCGAGGTCTATGAGCTGGACCGGCTGCGGGAGCTCTATGCGCTGGATCAGGAATATATGCAGTATGACAAGGTGGCGGCGCGGGTCATCGCCAAGGACTCCGGCAACTGGTTCCACGTATTCCGCATCGACAAGGGGTCGGGAGACGGGATCCGCGAGGATATGAACGTGATGGCCGGGGGCGGCCTGGTGGGGGTCGTGACGGACGTGGGCGACAATTACGCCACGGTCCGCGCGATCATCGACGACGACAGCAACGTCAGCGGCATGTCGCTGCGCACGGGCGATACGTGCAATGTTTCCGGCGATCTCACGCTCTATCAGGAGGGCCGGCTGGGGCTCGATCACGTAAAGCGGGAGGCGGACATCCAGGAGGGCGACAAGATTGTGACTTCCCATATCAGCGATATCTTCCTGCCCGGGATCCTGATCGGCTACGCCTCGGAGCTGACGGTCGACGCCAACAACGTGACCCGCTCGGGGACGATCATCCCGGTCGCCGATTTCGACAACCTGCAGGAGGTGCTGGTTATTACACAGTTAAAGGACGGGGGCGAGGCAGATGCGCAGAATCCTGGTTAATGTGGTCATGCTGATCCTGGCGTTTACCGTGCAGATCTGCGTCTTCCCGCAGATCTCGTTTCTCTCCGCCGCGCCGAATCTGCTGCTGATTCTGGTTTTTACCGGCGGCTTTATCGAGGGCCGGGAGCGGGGGATGCTGTACGGGCTGATCGCCGGTCTGTTTCTGGATCTGTTTTACAGCGGCCCGTTTGGTTTTTATACCCTTTTTTTCATCAATCTGGGATACGTGAACGGAATTTTCACAAAATATTACTATGAGGATTACATCACGCTGCCGCTGGTGCTCTGTCTGGCAAACGATCTGGCCTACAATCTTTATATTTATATTTTCCGGTTCCTGATCCGCAACCGGCTGAATTTCGGCCATTATTTTGTCAATATCATCCTGCCGGAGATTATTTTTACCATGGTAACGACGCTTTTCGTCTACCGGTTTTTCCTGTTCATTAACCGCAAATTTACGGAATGGGAGCAAAGGAGGGATTCGAGGCTTGTTTGAGGATCTGAAGGAGTACGGGAAGGAGCTGGCCCGCCGGCTTGTCACGTCGCGGCTTTTTGCGCTCTCTCTCGTGTTCTGTGTGATGTTCTGCACGCTGACGGTCCGCCTTTTTCATCTGCAGATCGTAAACGGCGAGCAGTATCAGGAGGATTATATCGCGCTGACGGAGCGGGTCATCCGCACGGCCAGCACGCGCGGCAATATCTATGACCGGAACGGCAATGTGCTGGCGTACAATCAGCTGGCGTACGACGTAACCATCCAGGACACCGGCGCATACCGCACGGACCGGGAGTGGAACGGGATGCTCTATGAGCTGGTCTCCATTTTAAATGAGCACGGCGAGACGGCGCAGACCAGCCTGGAGCTGGGGATCGACCACAGCGGGAACGTCGTCTTTACCTCCTCGAGCGAGGCGGCGAAGAAGCGTTTCCTGCGGGATTACTACGGCCTGCAGAGCGTGGACGAGCTGGATGACGAGGACGGGGAGTACCCGTCGGATATCACGGCCCGGGAGCTTCTGGAGCTTCTGAAAGAAGATTACGGCATGCTGGAGGAGGCGGATCCGGACGATGATTCCCGCCCGCGGGATGAAAACGGCAATCCCTTCGATCCGCCGGACGAAATCGCCCTGCAGATGCTGGGCATCCGCTATACGATGCGCTTCACGGCGTTTCAGCGCTATGAGCGGACGACGATCGCCACGGATATCAGCGACGAGACGGTGGCGGATCTTCTGGAGCATTCGGCCGATCTGATCGGCGTGCAGATCGAGGAGTCCACGGTGCGGGTCTACAATGAGAGCATTTATTTCTCCTCCATCATCGGCTATACGGGCAAGGTGACCAGCGAACGGCTGGAGGAGCTGCAGGCGGTGGACAAAGACTATGAGTTAAACGACGTGGTGGGGCGCACGGGAATCGAATCCACCATGGAGCTGCAGCTGAAGGGGAAAAAAGGTTCCGTGACCGCCTACGTGGACAATGTGGGGCATATCCTGAGCACCGCCAACGAGATCCAGCCGGTGGCGGGCAACGATATCTGGCTGACGCTGGATCTGAACCTGACCAAGGGCATTTACCATATTCTGGAGCAGCAGCTGGCCGGCGTCCTGCTCAATACGATCGTCGATCAGGAGGAGGAGGAGATTACCTATACGGATTCCTCCAACATCAAGATCCCGGTCAAGCGGGCGTATTTTCAGCTGATTAACAATAACGTGCTCTCGATGGAGGACTTCTCCTCGGAGGAGGCTTCCGACGTGGAGCGGGGGATCAGCCAGAAGTATGAGAGCGCCCGGGCGCGGATTGAACGCGAGATCCGCACCGAACTCCTCTCGGAGCAGGCGGCGCCGATGAACGTGCTCTCCGCGGAGATGCAGGCGTACCTGATGTACCTCTATTCGTATCTGTCGGGCGAGGAGGCCGGGATCATCGACCGCGGCGCCATCGACACTTCCAGCGACGAGTATAAGGCCTGGCAGGAGGGCGCCATCAGCTTCCGCGATTATCTCTACTACGGGATTGCCAGCAACTGGATCGATACGACCAGGCTGGAGATCGGCAGCCGTTACTCCAACGCGGACGACGTCTTTTCCGCGCTGGTGGATTTCTGCTTTGAGAATCTGGAGGGCGACGAGGCGTTTTCCAAGCTGATTTATCAGTATCTGATTAACAACGGCGTCGTCACGGGGCGCGAGCTCTGCCTGGCGCTCTATTCGCAGAATGTGCTGGCCTACGACGGGGAGGCGGTAAGCCGCCTGCAGGCCGGGGACGAGGCCTACGCGTACCAGTTTTTCCGGGAGAAGATCCGCAACATCGAGATTACCCCGGCGCAGCTGGCGCTGGATCCGTGTACCGCGAGCTGCGTCGTGACCAACGTAAAGACGGGCGAAGTCCTGGCGCTGGTAACGTACCCCAGCTATGACAACAACCGCATCAACGACGTGGACTATTTCGCGAAGCTCAATGCGGATCAGTCCCTGCCGCTGCGCAACAACGCGACGCAGACGCTGAAGGCGCCGGGCTCTACTTTCAAGCCCATCACGGCGATTGCCGGCCTGGAGGAGGGCGTCATCAACCTGATCGAGACGATCGACTGTACCGGTATCTACGAGGAGGTTTCCAATCCCATCCGCTGCTGGAAGTATCCGGGCTCGCACGGGCCGTTAAACGTGGTGGAGGGAATCGAAAATTCCTGCAACTATTTCTTCTCCGAGGTGGCCCACCGGCTTTCCACGGAGGAGGACGGGACGTATAATACGGATCTGGGCCTGGAGGTCCTGCGCAGGTATGCGACGATGTTCGGCCTGGATCAGCCGTCCGGCATCGAGATCTATGAGGCGGCCCCGTCGATCAGTGATTCCGACCCGGAGCGTTCCAGTATGGGACAGGGTACGCATCAGTTTGCCAACGTGCAGCTGGCGCGCTATGTGACGGCGCTTGCTAACCGGGGGACGGTTTTCGATCTGAGCCTGATCGACCGGGAGACGGACGCCCAGGGAAACCTGGTAAAGGACTACACGCCCCGGGTGCGCGAGACGCTTCAGTTTGCGCAGACGACCTGGGACGCCGTCCAGCAGGGTATGCGGCAGGTAATCGAGAACAGCAGCACGAACCGGATCTTCCGCAATCTGGACGTCCACATTGCTGGAAAGACGGGTACGGCCCAGGAGTCGCAGTTGCGGGGCAACCATGCGTTCTTCATCTCCTTTGCGCCGTACGAGAACCCGGAGATCGCCGTTACGGTCAATATTCCCAACGGCTATACCTCCGCCAACGCCGCCATGGTCGCCAATCACGTATACCGGTATTTCTACGGCTACACGACGCTGGAGGATATCATCAGCGCCGGCGCGCTGGATGCGTCGAACGAGCGGATTAACGGAGATTAAAAGGTGGTCTTTGCGTATGAACAGTTCGGTGGTAATCAAGGGAAGCAAGGCGGGGATGACGGTCATCCTCGATCCCGGCGTCCCCTTTGAAACCCTCCTTCGGGATGTGGAGAAGAAATTCAGCGAGAGCGCCCGCTTCTGGGGCGCGGCGCAGATGACGCTGACGCTTCTGGGGCGCGATCTGGCGCCGCAGGAAGAGCTTCAGATTGTAAACGCCATTACCTCCAGCTCGCAGATCGAGATCCTCTGCCTGCTGGATACGGACGGTGACCGCGTCGCCCGCTGTGAG
>CALWLT010000002.1 GCA_944381615.1 uncultured Lachnospiraceae bacterium
CCTTGATTGAATTTCAAAATTCCATTTTTGCTTCCCTGTCAGTTTTCTACGAATAAACGCTCGAATTAAGGAACTTAGGCCTTCAAATATCTTTCTTCGTTGCTATCTTTATCCGAACTTATTGGAAATTTACTCATTTTTTGCTCACAATAACAAGACATCTGGAAAATATATTCTTATAAAAAATTCCACATGTCAGACGTTACTTTTTTATAAAAATGATATCTGCCTGCATATGTAATTTCTACTTTATCTCTATCTGAAAAGTTGTGGTGTCAGAACCACTTTATCATGTTCAATCTTTTTTAATCCAAGTACTTTCAATAGCTTTTCTGAATTGAGAAGTTCTGCAAGCTCAAAGGGGGTTCGATTATTTAAGCTGGATCTGGCCGTACTGTTGATGTGATTGGCAAGTAGTGTCATATCCTTCTGTGTATATCCTTCTAATGACTGACCTTTGGCGAGAACCCGGCGGATATATTCATGATTCTTTTCCAGCTTTGCTTTCTGCCATGACGCCAGTGGATCACAATAAAAAATTCGGGTCCTTTCCTGTCCGTTATCCGTCATTTCGAGAGATTTTGGATTTTTAAATTCAGATCCATTATCGGTCAATATTACCGGAAAACATTTACGGAATTCTTCCATCCCAAGTTTATCGGTCAGCTGATCGAATACGGCTTTAACACTTGCCTGCGTACAGTCCGGCATAAGAAATATTAACATTAAAGAAGTATTCCGCAGCAGCATGGTCATCATAACGCTTCCCTTCGTTCTGGCACCATGTACGGTATCCAATTCCACAACATTTGCTTCACTATTCTTTTCCATATATGCAAGGAAATCTTTATAGGTGCGTCCCTCCCGGCAGGCGTAATCAATTTCAGGCTCTGTACGTTTTCTTTTACGCGGTTTATACTTTACCTTTTTAGGGAGGTCAATATTTCTTGCGGTAAGAATGCCCATATCAATATAATTGTACAGAGTTTTCACGGAGCAGGGAATCTCATCCCTGTGTACCGCATAAATATGTGCAATCGATTGTCCCTGCTTCAGCAATGGAGTCAGCAGACAATCTAATTCATACAACTGCTCTCCTGTCAGCGAAATACCTTCCCTGGAGGCTTTCAATCGTTCCACATAAGATGACCAGGCAGATGTGGCCCTGTAATAAAAATGCGGTCTATGACAATCGTAGACCATGCTGCAGCCATTGCAGACGTATGGTGCTCTGCGTGTATATCTGCAGCTGTCTGACCGGTATTCCGGGCAGACTTTCCTGCAGTCTGTCTTCCTGCATCTGCAGCAATCTCTGTCCACCCTGCAGTCCTTACAAAGATGTTGAATCGGACACTGAAAGCGATTCATACAATCATTAACATTGCCGATCTTCTGTGAATTTCCTATGCGATGCTTTCGTATTTCCTTTGATATAGTACTCTTATCTTTTCCGACCTCTTCTGCAATCCTGGTCAGCGTATAACCATGATTCAATCCTTCCTCAATGGTGTACCTGTCCTGTAAAGTAAGATGCTTCTGATATCTGGAGTCCATTCCAACCCTCCTGTCCGCAGGCAGTTATCCTGCCAATAGTATAAAGGATTGTAAGTATTCCGGACAACATGACATTTATAGTCTGGTAACAGAAAATCGTTTCATACCTGACATAATTCTGCTTCGGAAAGGATACTTGTATTGACGCCATTAGTCAAGCCTGCTTCGCACCGCTTTTGCGGCAAGGGCTGGACAAATGACGTCAATACAAGGAACAAACGCCTAAGCAGAATTAAGCCGATTTCCGACATCCGATATGTCGGAGCCCCCAGACGAAAATAACCAGATTGCAACAGTAAGCTCCACTTTTTATCCAAAAGTTAATTCTACAAATTTGAAAGACTAATTTCCAGAATTTCAGGAAAATAGATTTATAAATTACATTTAAGGCCGCATTAAAAAACTTTTAAAAACAGGGAAATTTAAAACCTCTGTGGAATTTAACTCTGCACTGGAATTTAAAATTTCAAGTTAGCTCTTTTTCTTTTTTTAGGGGATAAATTTCAGGGGCAGTTGTGACTCAAGCGAGTCACAACTGCCCCTGTTTTGGACTATCTATTTCCCGACAGCCCCTTGTTTAAAATGTGGTCCGATCGTTTTTCTGCAGAAGAATCAGGCGGAATGTCCGGCGATTTACCGGATAAAATTGGTCTTGCAGGGCGCTTCTTTTTCCGGGAGGCCGTACTGCGCCCGACCGAGGGCAATGCTCTTGATCAGAAAGGCCATATTGCGGGCCAGGGTGCGCATCGTCTGCAGGCCCTCTTCATCGCGGGAAGCTTCTCCGGGCGCCGCTCCGTGGACGCCGTTCCAGTACTGACTGGAGGCGACCGGCATGCCGGAGATCGTAAAATATTTGTTCAGCTCGTCATAGGTTGCGGTCAGGCCGCCGCGGCGGGCCACCGCTACGCTGGCGCCTACCTTCATGGTTTTGTCAAAGGGGGCGCTGTAGAAGAGCCGGTCAAGGAACGAGATCAGTGTGCCGTTGGCGGAAGCGTAGTAGACGGGGCTGGCGATAACCAGGCCGTCGCTCTCTTCAAAGACGGCGGCCGCCTGATTGACCGCGTCGTCAAAGGCGCATTTCCCGTTCTTTTTGCAGGATCCGCAGGCAATGCAGCCGCGGATGGCCTCGGTCCCGAGACAGACCGTCTGTGTTTCCATGCCCTCTGAGCGAAAGATCTGTTCCATCTCTTTCAGGGCGATCGCCGTGTTGCCCTCCTTATGCGGGCTTCCGTTTATCATCAGGATTTTCATGGTTACGACTCCTTTCTCTTTGCCGGATTTATGCGGCGGCCGGTTTTACAGACCTATTATAGCACGGTTTAAGTTCTCCTTGCCCATCTTTTTTGTTTCTGCTATACTTTTTTCAAAGCATATATTTCTTTACGATTCAAGCCATGGCGCGTCTGTTTTCCAGTCATTCATTCAGAAAATCTATGCTTTTAAAATTCAGAAAAAGAAAAAGCAGGAGATTTTCGGATCGCGGCAGAGTTGGAGGAAGAGGCGTCCGCGATCGAGGAAGTGGTCCGCCTGCTGAAAACGGCAGAGGAAACGTACAGGAGATGAGACGGAATGGAACTGAGGCAGGAGCTGGGGCTTAAGCAGACGCTTTCACAGAATATGATACTCTCGGCGAAAATCCTGCAGATGGGGCAGCTGGAGCTGCGGGAGTATCTGGAAAACCTGCAGCTGGAAAATCCGGTTATAGAGCTTAAGGAGCCGGAGCGGGCGGACGGTCCGGACCGGGAACGTCTGCTGCGCCGCCTGGAGGAGCTGAGCCGTCTGGACCGGCAGAACAGCCAGTATTATCAGGAAGAGGAAGAGGAGCTGCGCCGTTTTGAGCCGGGGACAAAAGCGCCGGGGCTGACGGAATCGCTGACGGAGCAGATTCTGGTTTTTTCTCTGCCGGAGAAGGAAGAGCGGTTTCTGCGGTTTTTGATCCAGAATCTGGATCCGGACGGATATCTGCGGGGAGATTTTCCGGCGCTGTGCGCCCGGCAGGGCGTTTCAGAGGAGGAGGGAGAGCGGATCTGGCGCCTGTTTAGCCGGTTGGAGCCGAAGGGCGTGGGAGCGCGTTCTCTGCGGGAGTGTCTGCTGATGCAGCTGGAGCCGCCGTGCGGGGCGCCGGAAGCGGCGAGAAAGCGGGCGGTGCGGATGGTCTCAGAATGTCTGGAGGAGCTCGGCAAAAATCAGATGAGGCAGATCGCGAAGAAGCTGGGCTGCCGCCTGGAGGAGGCGGTACAGGCGGGGGAGCTGATCCGGAGCCTGAATCCCAGGCCGGGCGGCGGATTTCCGGGGGGAAGTTATGAGCGCTATCTGATTCCGGACGTGGTGGTGGAGGAAAAAAACGGCGTTTTGACGGTGCGGCCCGGGGATGCTGCCTGCCCGTCGGTGCATTTTAATTCGTATTATCTTTCCCTGCTGAAAAGCGGGGAGTCGCCGGAGGCGGAAGCCTATATCCGGGGAAAGATCCGGCAGGCGCAGTGGGCCTGCCGCTGCGTACAGCAGCGGCAGCAGACGCTTCTTCGCCTGGCAGAGGAGATTCTCCTGGCACAGCGGGATTTTTTTGAGTCGGGGAGAGAAAGGCTGGCGGGGTGGACGCAGAAGGAGGCGGCCGCGCGCCTGGGCGTGAACGAGTCGACGGTCAGCCGCGCCGTGCGGGATAAGTATCTGCAGTGCCGCTGGGGCGTTTTTCCGCTCTCCTTTTTCTTTTCCCGCGGCGCGCAGCGGGAGGATGGGCCGGGAGGCGAAAGCGGGCCGGGCCGGGAGAAGGAAAGAGGCGCGGGCGCTTCGGCGGAGGCCGTGAAGGAGCGGCTGCGCCGTCTGATGGAGCGGGAGGACAAAAGAAAGCCGCTCAGCGACCGGCGGCTTGCAGAGGAGCTGGAAAGAGAAGGGATTTCGATCTCCCGGCGCACGGTGGCCAAATACCGCGAGGCGATGGGAATCGGGGACGCCTCGGCGCGGAAGCGTTTTGCGCCGTAGGCGCGCAGGCAGCACAGACAGAAAAAGACAGGAGGGCCGGCAGGCATGGCATTACAGTTTCTGATCGGCGGATCCGGTTCGGGAAAGACCAGGCGTCTTTATGAGGACCTGATCCGGGAATCGATCCGGGAGCCGCAGACGCATTTTTTTGCGATCGTACCGGAGCAGTCTACGATGCAGACGCAGAAGGAAATCGTAGAGCTGCACCCGGGCCACGGCGTGATGAACATCGATATCGTCAGCTTTGAGCGCCTGGCCTGGCGTATTTTTGAAGAGCTGGCGGTGGAGAGCCTGGCGGTTCTGGACGACATGGGAAAATCCATGGTGCTGAGAAGAGTGGCGTCCGGCGTGCGAAAGGATCTGCGGATTTACGGAAGCCGTCTCGATAAGAATGGAATGATCGGGGAGCTCAAGTCCGTGCTGTCGGAATTTTTTCAGTACGGGATCACGAAGGAACAGCTTGGCGGCCTGGCGGATGAGGAGACGAATCCGCTGCTCTCGCAGAAACTAAGGGATCTGCAGACGCTGTTTTCGGCGTTTCGCGATTACACGGAAAACCGCGTGATGGTCAAGGAAGAAATCCTGAGCCTTTTGTGCGAGGTGCTGCCCCGCTCGGAGCTGATCCGCGGAAGCGTCGTGACGCTGGATGGATATACGGGATTTACGCCGGTCCAGTACCGGCTTCTGGAGCTGCTTTTGTCGCTGTGCAGAAAGGTTACGGTTACGATTACCATGGATCCGGAAGAGGCCCCGTACCGGGAGAGCGGAGAGGAGGAGCTGTTTCATCTGAGCCGCCACACGGTCTGCCGCCTGATCGATCTGGCGTCGCGGACAGGCTGCGGCCGGGAGCGGGATATTCTGCTGACCGGGAAGCCGTTCTGGCGTTTCCGGGAAAGCCCGGAGCTTCAGTTTATCGAGGAGGAGCTGTTCCGCTACGGCTCTGCGGTATACCGCGGCAAGGGGCAGCCGGAGAGCCTGTTTCTCTGCCAGGCCGCGGATCCGATGGGGGAGGTCCGTTTCCTCTGCGGCGAGATCGGGCGGCTTGTCCTGGAGCAGGGAATCCGTTACCGGGAAATCGCGGTTCTCACCGGGGATCTGGAGACATACTCGAAGGAGATCGTCCGCCAGTTCCGGGAGAACGGGATTCCCTGTTTTATCGACGATAAGAAGAGTATCATAGCCAACCCGCTGGTAGAGCTGATCCGGGCGGCGCTGGAGGTCCTGCAGACGAATTTTTCCTATGAAGCGGTCTTTCGCTTCCTGAAAACGGGGCTGGCGCTGCCGCTTCCCGGGCTGGAAGAGCCGGCGGCGGAGGAAGGGGCTGTGGCCGGGGAAGCTGCGGCAGAAGCGGCTGCGGCCGGGGAGCCTGCGGCGACTGCGGCGGCGGAAGCCGGGGCGGGGACAGCCGGCGGAGAAAGCCGGCAGCAGGAGCTTCTGTTTCGCCTGGAAAATTATGTGCTGGCGCTGGGAATCCGGGGCTTCGGGCGCTGGAATGCCGGCTGGGATCAGGGGTATCCCGGCGGGGAACTGGTCAATCTGGAGGAGCTGAACCGCTTCCGTGAGGCCATCATGCGGCCGTTTCTCGCGCTGAAGGAGGTTTTCTCCTGGCGCGGCGTGACTGTGCGGGAGAGGATCGAAGCTCTGGTGCGGTTTCTGGAAGAGCTCAAAGCGGAACAGAAGCTGGAGGCGATGCGGCAACAGTTTGCGGCGGCTGGAGAGGTGGAGCTGGAAAAAGAGTACGCGCAGATCTACGGGCTGGTCCTGGAGCTGTTTGACCGGATCACAGCGCTCCTGGGCGATGAAAAAACCGGAAGAGAGGAATTTTCCGGGATTCTGGACGCCGGGTTTTCCGAGATCCGGGTGGGGCGGATCCCGGCGGTCATCGACCGCGTGGTCGTGGGCGATCTCATGCGTACGAGGCTTTCCCACATCAGGGTCCTGTTCTTTGTCGGCGTCAACGACGGAATTGTACCGGCCGCCCCGGCCCGCGGCGCGATCCTGACCGAGGCGGAGCGGCGCATCCTGCGGGAAAAAAACGTGGAGCTGGCGCCGACGGCCAGGGAGGAAAGCTTTTTGCAGCGGTTCTATCTGTATCTGGCGCTGACGCGCCCGTCCCGGCGGCTGTATCTCTCCTGCGCGGCCTGCTCGGCCGACGGGAAGGCGCTGCGGCCCTCGGGCCTGATCGGCCAGCTCCTGCGCCTGTTTCCGGAGAAACGGCTGCGCACGCCGGATGAGAAAAAGCTGGCCCGCTTTCTGCCGGCGCTGGGGCGTTCCTGGCTGATTTCGCAGCTTGGGGACTGGGAGGAGAAACAGACGGATCCGGATTTTCTGGATGCGCTTGCCGCTTCCTGCCGCACGGAGGCGGGAAGACAGGAGATGGAGCGCCTGATCGGGGCGGCGTTTTATTCCAGTGCGGAGAGGGGGATCGGGCGGCTGGCCGCGCGCGAGCTTTACGGCCCCGTGCTCTACGGGAGCGTGACCCGCATGGAGCTTTATGCCTCCTGCGCCTATGCGCATTTTCTGGCGTACGGCCTGGAACTGCAGGAGCGTACGGTTTACGAGCTGGCGGCCGCCGACATCGGGACGCTGTTTCACCGGGTCATCGACGGCTATTTTAGGCGCGCGAAAGAGGAGGGCCGATCGGTCCGCCAGATCGGGGAGGAGGAACAGAAACGGCTGGTGGCGGAGTGCGTGGCGTCGGAGGCGGAGCGCTACGGTAATACGATTTTAAAAAGCAGCTTCCGCAACCGGTATCTGACCAGGAAGCTGGAGCGCATCGCGGACCGGACGATCTGGGCGCTGACGGAACAGCTCAGGCAGGGCGATTTTGAGCCGGCCGGCTTTGAGGTGCGCTTTTCGCCGGCGGATCAGCTGAAGGCCATGAAGATCCCGCTTTCACAGGACGAGGCCGTCCAGCTCCAGGGGCGGATTGACCGCCTGGACGTGTGTGAAGAAGACGATGCGGTCTACGTCTCCATCATCGATTACAAGACGGGAAACAGGAAATTTGATCTGGCGGAAATTTACCGCGGGCTGCAGCTGCAGCTGGTGGTTTATATGGACGCGGCGCTGGAAAAGACGGGGCGGCGTTATCCGGAGAAGCGGATCATACCCGCGGGGATTTTCTATTATCACATCGAGGATCCGCTGATTGAGCGGGAGCGGGAAGCGGATGAGGAACACAGGCGGGAAGAAATCCTCAGGCGGCTGCGCATGAACGGGCTGGCCAATGCCGATCGGGAAGCGCTGGGACATCTGGATCGCCGTCTCGGCGGCGGGGCGGCGGACGCGGATTCAACCGTGATTCCCGTCGCCGTGAAGAACGGCCAGATTTCTGAACGCCGCTCTCTGGCGGCGGAAGGGGCGCGTTTTGCCGTGCTGGGAGATTACGTGCGCCGGAAGATTGGCTCCATGGGCCGGGAGATCCTGGACGGGAGGATTGCTGTGTCGCCGTACAAAAACGGGGCGCGCACGGCCTGCGATTACTGCCCGTACCATGCGGTCTGCGGGTTTGATCCGCGGACCGGCGGGGCTTCATACCGGCGGTTTCCCGCCCTGAACCCGGAAGAGATCTGGGAGAAGATGGGAGAAGGCGGGAAAGCGGCCGGGCCGGGAGCGCAGGCAGAAGAAAGCGGGAAAGCGGCCGGGCCGGAAGCGCAGGCAGAAGAAAGCGGGAAAGCGGCCGGGGCGGAAGCGCAGGCAGAAGAAGGCGGGAAAGCGGCCGGGACGGGAGCGCAGGCAGAGGAAGGCGGGAAAGCGGCCGGGCCGGGAGCGCGGACGGGACGAAGAAAGAAGGGAGAGACGTCAGATGGCGGTAAGCTGGACCAGGCAGCAGAGGCAGGTCATTGAGAGCCGGGGGCGGAATCTGCTGGTGTCGGCGGGGGCCGGAAGCGGCAAAACGGCGGTGCTGGTGGAGCGGATCATCCGCCGGATCACGGAGGGAGAGGATCCGGCCGATATCGACCGCCTGCTGGTCATGACCTTTACGCGGGCGGCGGCCGCCGAGATGCGGGAGAGGATTCAGGCCGCGATTGAAAAAAAGCTGGAGGAAAATCCGAAGGACAGCCATCTGCAGAAGCAGGCGGTGCTGGTTCAGTACGCGCCGATCACGACGATCGACAGCTTCTGCCTGCAGCTGGTAAGAGAACATTTTGACCGGCTGGATCTGGATCCGGCGTTCCGGGTGGCCGACGAGGGCGAGCTGCTTCTGATGCGCGGGGACGTGTTAAAGGATCTGATGGAGGAATACTACGGGCGGCAGGACGCGGCGTACGAGGGATTTGTGGACGCCTATGCGTCCGGCAAGGCGGACGGAGGCGTCGCCGAGCTGATCAGCCAGGTCTATGAATTTGCGCAGAGTACGCCCTGGCCTGAGGAGTGGTATGCGCGCTGCCGCCGAGAGCTTCTGGAGCTGGAAAACGGGGAGCTGGAGGAGCTTTCCTGGATGCGGTTTCTTCTTTCCGACGCGGCCCGGCAGGCCGGCGACTGGGCCTGCCAGCTGAAAGAGGCACTCTGTCTCTGCGGCGAACCGGACGGCCCGGCTGCATATCTTCCCATGATCCGGGAGGATCTGAGCCGGGTAAAGGCGCTGGCCGCGTCCTGCGGATCGTTTTCTTCTTTTTGCGGGGCGCTGGATCAGATAGAATTTCCCCGGCTGGCGGCGATCCGCCAGAAGGACGGCGCGGTAGACGCGGGAAAAAAGGCCGCGGTGTCCGAATGCCGCAGCCGGATTAAAAAAGCGGCCGCGCGCCTGAAGGAGGATTACCGCTTTGACGAACCGCAGCGGATGCTTCAGGACATGGAAGAGGGGAAGGCCGGGATTTTAAAGCTTCTGGAGCTGGCGGAAGAGTTCGGCCGCTGCTTTCGGGAGAAAAAGAAGGAAAAAAATATCGTTGATTTTCACGATATGGAGCATTTTGCCCTGGAGATCTTGACGGATCCGGACCACCGGCCGGGGCCGGTGGCGGACGGGCTGAGCCGTCAGTTTGAAGAGATTCTGGTGGACGAATATCAGGACAGCAACCTGGTTCAGGAGGCGCTGGTGCAGTGCGTCTGCGGGGAGCGCTTCGGCCGTCCCAACGTGTTCATGGTCGGCGACGTCAAGCAGAGCATTTACCGGTTCCGCCTGGCGAGGCCGGAGCTGTTTCTGGAAAAATACCGCACCTATACGAAGGAGGAAAGCGCCTGCCAGAAGATCGAGCTTCATCAGAATTTCCGCAGCCGGAGCGAGGTGCTGGAGAGCGTCAACGCCTGCTTTTACCGGCTGATGACCGAAACGCTCGGGGGGATCGATTATACGGAAGAAGAAGCGCTGCATGCGGGCGCGGTTTTTGCCGGGCGCGATACGCCGCAGGAGGATCGGACGGAGCTTCTGCTTCTGGATACCTCGCAGGAGGCGGCCGGGACGGAGGACGCGGAGGATGTCACGGCGCGGGAGCTGGAGGCGCGGATGATAGCGGGCCGCATCCGGCGGATGACGGACGCGGATACGGGAATCGTGGTCTGGGACAGGGAAGAGGAGCGTTACCGGCGGGCCGCGTACGGCGATATCGTGATTCTGCTCAGGAGCGTCAGCGGGTGGGCGGAGGATTTTGCCCGGATCCTGATGGAGCAGGGGATTCCGGCGTTCTGCGAGTCCCGGACGGGATATTTTGACACGGCGGAGGTAGCGGCGATTTTGAATTTCCTGGCGGTGCTCGACAACCCGCTTCAGGATATCCCGCTGGCGGCGGTGCTGCGCTCCCCCATCGGAGGGATTACCGATGCGGAGCTGGCGCAGATCACGGCGCGGCATAAAAAGAGCCTTTCCCGGACGCGGGAAAAGGGGCTTTATCAGGCGGTCCGCGCCTTTCTGGAGGAACAGGCCGGGGACGGCGGAAAACAGGCCGGAGATGTCGGAAAGCAGGGCGGGGACGGTAAAAATCAGGCCGGGGACGGCGGGGAAAGGGACGCGCTCGCGGCCCGGCTTTCCCGCGTGATGGAGCAGATCGAAGCCTTCCGGCAAAAGGCCCGGTACCTTCCGCTGCATGAGCTTCTGTATCAGATTTACGACGGGACGGGATATTACCGCTATGCGTCGGCGCTGCCGGGCGGCCGGGCGCGGCGGGCGAACCTGGATATGCTGGTGGAGAAGGCGGCCGCCTACGAGGCGACGAGCTACCGGGGCGTATTTCATTTTATCCGTTATATCGAGAAACTGAAAAAATATCACACGGATTTTGGCGAGGCGCCGGTCCTGGACGGCGGCGGGAACGCCGTGCGCATCATGAGCATCCACAAGAGCAAGGGGCTGGAGTTCCCGGTGGTGTTTGTGTCGGGCCTGGGCAAAAATTTCAACCGCCAGGATACGCGGGGGAAGGTTCTGATCGACGCCGATCTGGGCATTGCGACGGATTATCTGGACTGCGGCCGCCGGCTTAAAGGGCCGACCCTGAAAAAGAACGCCCTGCGGCGGCGGATGGAGCTGGAGGCGCTGGGCGAGGAGCTGCGCGTGCTCTATGTGGCGATGACGCGGGCGAAGGAGAAGCTGATTCTGACGGCCGCCTGCCGGAATCTGACGGAGCGGATGGAGAAATGGGGCGGTATTTCCCTGCAGGACGGGCGGGTTCCGTTTACCGTCCTCACGGCGGCGTCCTCCTTCCTGGACTGGATCCTGTTGAGCCTGAAGGAAAATCCGTCGGTTCTTACCGCGCGGGAGACGGCGGATACGCAGCTTACGCGGGAGATCGGCGCGCAGCTTGACCGGGAGCGCGCCAGAGAGGCGCTGCGCGGGCTGGCTGCCAGAGCGGCCGCAGGCGCGCGGGAAGAAACGGAAGAGGCGGCCGGCGGGGAATCCGGCTCCGGGACGGAATCGATCTGGGAGCGGGCCGCCCGCTTCCGTTACCCGTGGCAGGATGATACGATTCTGAACGCGGCGATGTCCGTCTCGGAATTAAAGAGCCGGCAGCAGCAGGAGGAAGAGGAGGCGTATGCCGTTCTCCCCTCGCTCCCGGTATTTATGGAGAAGGAACGGCCGCAGGCCGGCGGCGCGTCGCGGGGAACGGCATACCACCGGGCGCTGGAACTTCTTCCCTTCGAGACAGATTTTACAGAGCCGGAGCTTGACGCCTGGCTTAAGACGGTGGCAGAGGGAGGAGGCATGACGCGGGAAGCGGCCGCGCTGGTGCGTCCGGCCGATCTGAAAGGGCTTCTGGACTGCGATCTGGGAAAACGGATGCAGAAGGCGGCGCGAAGGAACGCGCTGTTTCGCGAAAAGCCGTTCGTGATCGGCGTTCCGGCCTGCGAGACAGGGCCCTGGGAATCCCGGGAGCGGATCCTGATCCAGGGGATGATCGACGCCTTTTTCGAGGAAGAGGGAAGCTGGATCCTGGTGGATTACAAGACGGATTTAGTCCGCAGCCCGGACGAGCTGATCCGGCGCTACCGCCTGCAGCTGGATTATTATGAGCGGGCGTTAAGGCAGGTAACCGGCCGTCCGGTGGCGGAGCGCTATCTCTACTCGTTTTTGTTTGGAGCCGTGCGGCTGTAAGGGGAGAGGGCGAAAAAGTGCGTTTGATTTTGACAAGGCCGGCAAAACACGCTACACTAGAAGGAGAAGCGATGCGGCGACAGAGCTCGGGAAAGCAGAACGGGAGAGACGGAGGCAGGACGGGAATGAAAAAATGGGGAAAGAAGGCGGCGCTCCTTTTGACAGGCGGCGCGCTGCTGGCAGGGAGCCTGCTGCTGGCAGGCTGTCAGAAAGAGGAAACGGCGCAGCCGGAGGAGACAGGGGCGGCGGCGATGGAAACCGAAGCGGAGGAAGAAACGGCGGATCTTCGCACGGCCACGGAGACGGCGCAGGGGGACGCCCTGCGCATGGTGGAGTCGGGCGGCCGCCTGTTCTTCAAGTACCGGGACGGGATTTACATGATTGAGGAAGAATCCGGCGAGATGACGGAGCTCTGCCGGTTTGCAGACGCGCGGGAGAACGGCGCGTTCTGGGTGTACCGGGGCGGGCTTTATTTTGACCGGCGTCAGGTAAAAGAGGGGGAGGAGGCTGAGTTTTACAGCCTCTGCCGCCTCGACCTGGAGACGGGGGAGACGGAGGTTCTGGCGGAGCTGATGAACCGCCCGTCGGTCCTTTACGCCTCGTCGGGGCGCCTCTATATCCGCGGGGCCGGCCAGACGGTCGTTTACGCGCTGGATGAGGCCGGCCGGACGGCCGGGGAGCTCTCGCCCTCGGAGACGGTGTACGGCGCGCTCCCGGAGGGCTGCCGCGAGCTGTTTAACGGCGTGCTTCCGTATTACGTGGATACCTGCGGCTACATGCCGGTGCAGAATGACACCTGCCTGGTCATCGCCCGCGCGGACGGGTCGGAGGCCAGAGAGGTTGCGGAGATCACGAACACTTCCTCCGTGCTGTTTGCCGGGGATGCGTTTTTCGTGCCGTTTCGCGACGGAAGCGGAGGAACGCAGTGTTACCGCTACGAGGCGGATACGCTGGAGCGCTCGCTCTTGTTTGAGAGCGACCGGAATCTGAGCCTTCTGCAGTACCGGGACGGGTATCTCTATTTCATGACGGGCCGATCGCAGGGCACGCTGGAGACGGGCGCGTCCTTTTACCGGATTCTGGCGGACGGAAAAGAAAATGCAGAGGTTCAGAAGCGCGTAGCCCCGGGACAGAATGGCAACAGCGGAGTCGAGACGATGCCGCAGACGGGAGACGGGGCGGGAAGCGTCGAGACGATGCCGCAGACGGGAGACGGGGCGGGAAGCGCCGAGACGATGCCGCAGACGGAAGACGGGGCGGATGAGGCCGGCCGGCCGGCGGCCGAAATGCAGGACGGCATCCCGGCCGGCGCCGAGCTGGTCTTTACGGCGGACAAAGAAGCGGGCATGATGGGCGAATCGCTGGGAACGGCCAGTTTTTACGCGACGGATACGGCGGTCTACGGGCGGCAGTCGGAGGATTACGGGATCTATATCGGTATGCGCTCTCTGGATTCGCAGGACGGCCTTTCGCTGCTTAACCCGGCGCTGTTTCAGTCGCTGCTTCTGGGGCTGGCGCAGGTGGAAGGCGAATATGAGCTTCTGACCTGCCCCTGCGGGGAGTACCCGGCGGGGGAGATCTATGCGGAGACGCTGATTTTTGACGGCGACGGCGAAGCCGTTCAGGAAATGAACCGCCAGATGGAGGAAAAGACGGCGGCCGTCCTCGCTTCCGCCAGGGAGGCGGTGGCCATGACGGACGAGGAGTGGATCCACAGCGCCGGCTACACGCCGTACTCCATGACCTTTACGGTGGACGGCACGGACGGGATTCCGTATCTGGACGAACAGTACGTATGCGTGCGCCTGGACGGATATGAATATACGGGCGGAGCGCACGGGACGCCGACGCGCGATTATTTTGTCTTTGACCGCCAGACCGGGAAGCGGCTGGGGCTTGCGGATGTGGTGGAAAATTCGCAGGAGGAGCTGCAGAAGCTGGTGGGAAGCGCGTTTGGCCGGCTGGCGGAGGAGACGAATTTCGCCTTTGAATCGCCGGCGGATCTGGAGCACACGGTCTCGGACAATATCAGCTATGATTCGCCGTATTATCTGAGCGATACCGGGGTGGGATTCTATTTTGCCCCGTACACGATCGCGCCTTACGCGGAGGGATTCCCGGAGGTCACGATCCCCTATGAGGATCTTTCCATGAAGATCCCCGTGGGAGACATGCAGAAGGAAGGAGAGGAGAAGAAAGATGGAGACAGTAATTAAGGAAAATGCCAACGGCGGAACCGGGCGGATTGAGATCCTGCACATTCTGGACGAGAAGGAGCGGAATGCGGGCTGCAGGATGTTTGCGCAGGTCACGATCGCGCCGGGGTGCTCCCTGGGCTATCACGAGCATCATCACGAGAGCGAGACGTACTATGTGATCCGCGGAACCGGCGAATACAACGACAACGGGACGCTGCGCCGGGTCAGCGCGGGCGACAGGACGTATACGCCGGACGGCTGCGGCCACGGCATTGCCAACGACGGGAAAGAGGATCTGGTCTTTATGGCGCTGATTCTGACGGATCCGGAAACGAAAGAAGCATGAAATTTTTTCATATCTCAGATCTGCATATCGGAAAGCAGTTAAACGGCTACAGCCTGCAGAAGGTGCAGGAGGCGGCGTTTGGCCAGATCCTGGCCTGCGCCGCCAGAGAGCGGCCGGACGCGTTTCTGATCTGCGGGGACATCTACGACAAATCGGTTCCCTCGGCGGAGTCTTTTGCGGTGTTTGACCGCTTCCTGACAGAGCTTTCGCAGCAGAATCCGGGGATGGAGATCCTGATCATTTCCGGAAATCATGATTCGCCGGAGCGCCTTTCCTATGGCTCTGCTTTTCTGGAGCGCCATCATATCCACATCGCGGCCGCGGCCCCGTCCGAGGAGACGCAGCATCTGCAGCAGGTCACGCTCTGCGACGAATGGGGGCCGGTCCATTTTTATCTGTTCCCGTTTATCCGGCCCGGCCACGTGCGCCGGCTTCTGGGGGAAACCGGGCCGCTCAGCTATACGGAGGCGTTTGGGGGCGTCCTGGCCCGGGAGCGCATTGAGGAGAGCGAGCGCAACGTCCTTTTAGCGCATCAGTTTTTTGTCCGCGAGGGACAGGCGCCGGCAACCAGCGATTCGGAGACGGCGGTGCTTCTGGCGGGCGGACTGGATCAGATCGACGCGTCGCTTCTGGAGCCGTTTGACTATGCGGCGCTGGGACATCTTCACGGGCCGCAGAGGGCCGGAAAGGAGCAGTGGCGCTATTGCGGCAGCCCCTGCCAGTATTCGCTCAGCGAGGAACGCCAGCAGAAATCCGTCGCGATGGTTACGCTGCGGGAGAAAGGCAGTGCGCCGGAGATTGCGCTGCTCCCGCTTCGGACGGATCCGCCCGTCCGGCGCTACAGCGGGAGCTTTGAGGAGATCTGCGCCGCGGCCCGGGAGCGGATCCGGGAGACCGGAGGCGGGCGCGTGCCGGATTTTGCGGGAATTACGCTGACGGATCCGGAGGAGCCGCCGGATCTGCGGGAGCAGCTGGAGGGGCTGTTTGAGCGGATCCTGGAGATCCGCCTGGATCGCCGGAGCCTGGAGACGGCGTATGAACAGGAAGAGGAAGGAACGGAAACGCTTTCCGCGCTGGACGCGTTCGCCCAGTTTTATGAGATGGTCCGGCAGAGCCCGCTCAGCGGAAAGCAGCGCCGGATCATGGAGCGCGTGATCCGGGAAGCAGAGGAAGGGGAACGCAGTTGAAACCGTTGAAGCTGGTTCTGTCCGCCTTCGGATCGTACGGAGGCGTGACGGAAATTGATTTTGAGCGCGTGGATCACGGGCTGTTTCTGATCGCGGGAGACACGGGAGCCGGGAAGACCACCATTTTTGACGCGATCGCGTTCGCCCTTTACGGCGAGGTCAGCGGCGGCGTGCGGGACGGCTCCATGATGCGCAGCCAGTATGCGCCGGAGGAAGCCGAGACCTGGGTCGAGCTTACGTTTTCTGAAAAGGGGGAGAGGTACCGGATCCGCAGAAGCCCGTCGTACCGGCGGCCGGGCAGGCGGCGCGGCCGGGACGGGGAGAGGACGTTTACCCTGTCGCCGCAGAAGGCCAGCCTGATCCTGCCGGACGGCAGAGAGATGAGCGGAAGGATCGCGGAGATCAACGAGGCCGTCTGCCGGATCGTGGGGGTTGACCGGCGTCAGTACGCCCAGATCGCCATGATTGCCCAGGGCGAGTACGTCCGGCTTCTGTTCGCCTCCTCCAAGGAGCGGCGGGAAATCTTCGCCCGTATTTTTCACACGGATCTCTACGGGCGCATCCAGCAGAAGCTGAAGGAGGAGAACGGCCGCCTGGCGGCGGAAATTAAGAGCAACGGCGATCGCTGGGAGCGGCTTTGCGGGCAGGCCGTCCTTTCAGCCGGGGAAGAGCCGGGGAAGCAGGAATTCCGCGATCGCTGGCAGGAGGCGGCCGGGAATCCGGATCTCAGGGGCGGCGAGCTCCTCTCCCTGCTGGAGGAACGGATCGATCGCGGGAAACGGAGCGAGCAGGAGCTTCGGGCAGAGCTGGAGGAGCAGCTTGGCCTGGCAGATCGGGAGAAGCAGCGCCTGCAGGCGCTCGGCAGAGAGAATGAGGAGGTTCGCCGCTGGCAGGAGGGAAAGGAGAAGTGCGAGGCGCTGGAGCGGGACGAGCCGGTGTGGGAAAAGCGGGAAGAGCGGCTGCTTCTGGCAGAACAGGCGGCTCCGTTTCGCCGCGAAAGGGACGAGATCGGGCGGCTGAAGCAGGAAAAAGAGGAGGCAAAGGAAGCGCTTTCCTGCCGCAGGGCAGAGCTTTCCCGCCTTGCCGCTTCCCTGGAAGAGCTGGAAAAGCGGCGGGCGCAGTGTGAAAAAGAGCGCGGGGAGAGGGCACCGGCGCTGGAAGAGGAAATCCGGCGTCTGGAGACGGCCATGCCCGCCTATGAGGCGCAGAGCCGTTACCGGGCGGAGCTGGAGACGGCAGAGAGGGAGCTCTCAGAGGCTGTCTCGCGGGAAAAAGAGGCCGCCGGAAGAAAAGAACGGCTGGCGGAGGAAGTCCGCGCGCTCGGAGAGCGGAAAAAGCAGCTGGATCAGCTCCGCCTCGGGCAGGCAGAGCTGGAAAAGCAGGGCGAGCGGCTGAAGAACCGGCTGGGGCAGCGAAAACGCTATCTGGATCTTCTCTCGGAGGAGGAGAGGCGGGAAGAGACGGCGCGCGCGCTCCGGGACGGGGCCGAAAAAGCCCGGTCCCGGTTTCAGGAAGCGCAGGAGGCCTACGAGAAGGCAAGCCGCCTTTTTTCGGAGCGGCAGGCGGTGGCGCTGGCCGCGGGGCTGAAAGAAGGAGAACCCTGCCCGGTCTGCGGTTCGGTTTCGCATCCGGCCCCGGCTTCTTTCGCGGGAGAAAATGGAAACGGGACGTCCGACGGGACGCTCCGGGAAGACCGCGACCAGGCGGAGGCAAAGCGGACGCAGGCGGAGAAGGCGGCCCGGGAGGCGGCGTTAAAAGAGCGCGGGGCCGAGGCGGGCCTGGAGGAGATCCGGCGGCAGCGGCGTCTTCTGGAAGAGTCAGACGGCGGGAGTTTCCTGCTCGCAGACGGGACGCAGACGGCTTTGCAGGCCCGGGAGGCGCTGGAGCGGGAGGAGCGGGAATATGAAGCGCTTCAGGAGGCGCTGCAGAAAAACCGGCTTCTTCTCTCGGAGGAGGAAAAGCTGAAAAAAGCCTGTCTTCAGGCAGAGTCCGCCCTCGAGCTGGCCGGGAAGGAGCAGGAGAGCGCCGCGGCCTGCGTGCAGGAAAACCGGATCCGTTTCAGCGCGTGCGCCGCGCGCGCGGCGGAGAGCGAAAAAGGGCTTTGGCTGGAGACGAAACAGGAGGCAGAGAGGCGGCTTAAGGCGCTGGGAGAAGAGAGAGAAGGGCTTTATCAGGCGGTCCGGAGCGCGCAGCTTGAGGAGGAAGAGGCGCGCGCGCAGCTGCGGGAGAAACGCGGCTATCTGGACGCGGAAGAGGCGTCGTACGCCGCGCTTTCCGAACGGCTTTGCGCCCGCGAAGCCGCGTTTGAACAGAGGCTGAAGGAAAACGGGTTTGCGGATGAATCCGGGCTGGAAAAGGCTCTGATGCCGCCGGAGGAGGCGGCAGAGCTGGTACGCGCGGCGCAGGATTACCGGAGGGAGCTTCTGACGGCGCGCGCGCTTCTGGCGCAGCTTGCAAAGCAGCTTCCCCGGGAGGAATGCCTGCCGGAAGAGCCGGTCCGCCTGGCGATCCGCGAAGCGGAGCAGAAAAAGGAGGCGCTTTTGCAGGAAAGCGCGCGCAGGACGGAGGAGCGCGTCCGCAGCGAGACGCTTCTGGCGCAGCTTTCGGAGTGCCTGGCGGAGCGGGAGGCGCTGCGTGAAAAGCAGCAGGAGATCGGGATTCTCTATGCCACGGCGGACGGAAAGGTCAGCCAGGCGGCGCGCATCGATTTCGAGACGTATATGCAGCGGCGCTATTTCAGGCAGATGATCGCGGCGGCCAACCGGCGGCTGGGCGAGATGACGGACGGGACGTTTCTGCTCCGGTGCCGGGAACTCAAGGATCTGGGGAAACAGGGCGAAGTGGGCCTTGACCTGGATGTTTACAGCTTTCTGACCGGCCGCGTGCGGGATGTCAAGACGCTCTCCGGGGGCGAATCCTTCATGGCGGCGCTGGCCATGGCGCTGGGGATGGCGGACGTGATCCAGAATGCGGCCGGCAGCGTGAAGATCGAAGCGCTTTTCATCGACGAGGGCTTCGGCAGCCTCGACGAGGAGGCGCGGCTCAAGGCGCTTCGCATCCTGCAGGGGCTGGCCGGCGGAACCCGCCTCGTGGGGATTATCTCCCATGTGGCGGAGCTGAAAGAGCAGATCGGGCGGCGGCTTCTGGTAAGCAGGGACAGCCGCGGAAGCCGCGCCGTCTGGGAACTGGAGGACTGAGCGGAGAGGAGGCCCGGGATCCGGAGAGGAAGGCCGGGAACCGGCCTTTCGTGTATCGTAAAAAGAGCACGGTTCAGATTGCTTTTTCTGAGAAATCTGGTACAATGTTAGAGACAATTTAATAATGAGAGAATATTACGAATGCGAGAGGAACATGATTATGAAAAAGAACCATCTTCTTTTAGGCGTAATGACATTCCTTCTTTCTGCTGCACTCTGCGCATGCGGTGGCGGCAAGAATGCAGAGGAATCCTCGGCCGGCGCGGCGCAGACGGATGCGGGCGCGCAGGAAAGCGGTAATACTCTTTCAGAAGGAACACCAGTACCAGGCGGGCGGCTTGTTTTCGGCATGACCCAGGACCTGGCTAGTCTTGACCCCCACATTGAAACGGACGCAGGAACTAGAGACGTGGTATTCAATTTGTACGAAGGGCTTGTAAAGCCCGCTTCAGACGGCAGTTTTCTGCCGGCGGTTGCCAGCGACTATGTGATCTCAGATGACGCAAAGGTCTATACGTTTACGCTGCGGGACGGCATTACGTTCCACGACGGGACGCCGGTAACCATCGAAGATGTCAAATATTCCATTGATCGGTATGCGGAGATTCAGGGCGAATCCTCCGCATTTTCTATTGTGTCGGAAGCGGTAATTGTGGATGAAAAGACGCTGGAGATCCATCTGAAGGAGAGCTATTCGGAGCTTCTTCCGATGATGACGCTGGCCATTATTCCGGCCGCGAACGACGATCCCGCGGGAACGCCCGTCGGCACGGGCCCCTTCCGGTTTGTCTCCTATACGCCGGGCCAGAATCTCATTCTGGAAAAATATGACGGCTACTGGCAGGAGGGGCTTCCCAGCCTCGACGAGGTGGAATTTAAGTTCATTGCGGATGTGGATACGGCCTACATGGAACTGCAGGCGGGAACCATCGACATCCTCAAATATCTGACGGCGGCGCAGGCGCAGACGCTGAGCGGCGACTATCAGATTGTGGAGGGAAGCATGAATCTGGTGCACGCCATGTACTTAAACAGCGAGTACGGGCCGTTAAGCGATGCCCGGGTGCGCCAGGCGCTGTGCTATGCCGTGGACCGCGACGCGGTCAACCAGTTTCTGTTTGGAGGAAAGAGCCGGATCATCGGCTCTCACATGATTCCGGCCATGTCGGTATATTATGAGCCGGAGGCGGCCGGCGTCTATACGTACGATCCGCAGAAGGCCAGGGAGCTTCTGGCCGAGGCGGGCTATCCCGACGGCTTCGATCTGACGATCACGGTGCCCAGCTCTTACTCCCAGCATGTGGACACGGCGCAGATTATCGCCGAGCAGCTGTCGCAGGTTGGCGTCCGCGCGTCCATCAGCCAGGTCGAGTGGAGCAGCTGGCTGGAGAACGTCTATCAGGGCGGCGAGTTTGAGGCCACGGTCATCGGCTTTGACGGAACCCTGGCGCCCAGCGACTGGCTGATGAAGTATACGACGGGCGACACGAAAAACTTTATGCACTACTCGAACGAAGAGTATGACCGGGTCTTTGAGGAGGCGTACGCGTCCGTGGACGAGACGGTCAAGGCGGAAAAATACAAAGAGGCCCAGATGATCCTGGCCCGCGACGCGGCGGCCGTTTACATTGAGGATCCGGTCAATCTGGTGGCGGTCAGCAGAAACTTCGGCGGCTATACGTTCTATCCGACGGCGGCCGAGGACATGTCGCTCATCTATCAGATCGGGCAGTAAAGGGCGCTTATTGAAACTGAAATCCCGTGCGGCGGCAGGGGAAAGGAGACACAGATGAAACTGATCATCCGGAAACTGATTACTCTCATTATCACTTTGTTGGTCATCTCCTTTCTCTCGTTCGCCGCTTTTTCTCTGATCCCGGGAGACGCGGCGCTTACCCGCCTGGGACAGGACGCGACGCCGCAGCAGCTCGCCGCGCTGCGGGCAGAGATGGGGCTTGACGATCCGCTGCCGGAGCGGTATGCAGACTGGCTTGCCGGCGCGCTGCGGGGCGATTTCGGGGAGTCGTACCGCTACGAGGGGACGACGGTTGCCTCGCTTCTGTCGCAGCGGCTTCCGGTTACCGTGCTGCTGGCGGTTCTTTCGCTGATCATGATTACCGCCGTCTCTCTGCCGTTAGGCATCGCCTGCGCCCGCTATTCCGGGAAATGGCTGGATATTCTGGTCAACCAGCTGACGCAGCTGGCGATGGCGATCCCCCCGTTTTTCCTGGGCATGATCCTGACCTACGTGTTCGGCCTGACGCTGCGCTGGTTTCAGCCGGGCGATTTTACGCAGCCGTCCGAGGATCTGGCGGCCTGCCTTTCCTATCTGGCGTTTCCGGCGCTGGCGGTGGCGCTCCCCAAGATCGCCATGGTAGTCCGTTTCCTGCGGGGCAGCGTTCTCTCTGAGATGGGGAAGGATTACGTGCGCACGGCGTTCAGCAAGGGAAATTCGGAAAACGGCGTGCTCTACGGCCATGTCCTGGGAAACGCCATGATTCCGGTCGTCACGTTTTTTGCCATGGTCATCGCCGAGATTCTGGCGGGCAGCATCGTGGTAGAGCAGGTGTTCAGCGTGCCCGGCGTGGGACGGCTTCTGATCAGCTCGATCTCCGACCGGGATTATCCGGTGGTGCAGGCGATTGTGCTCTACGTGGCGGCGGCTACGGTTCTCATTAATTTTGCGGTCGATCTGCTGTATCAGCTGCTGGATCCGCGGGTGCGGGAGGCCTGAGAAGAGAGTATGAAGAGAAAGAAAAATTACAGTCTGACGGTGGGCGGCACGCTGACGCTTGTCTTTCTGCTGTTCGCCCTTGTGGGGCAGGTGTGGACGCCCTACAGCCCTACGGCCATGGATTCGACGGCGGTCTGCCTGTTTCCCTGCGCGGCGCATCCCATGGGGACGGACAATTTCGGCCGCGATATTTTAAGCCGCGTGATGGAGGGAAGCGGGAGCACCTTTTTTGTGGCGATCTGCACGGTGCTGATCGGGGGCGCGTTCGGCACGCTGATCGGGGCGCTGACCGGGTATTTCGGCGGCCGGGCGGACAATCTCGTCATGCGTTTTAACGATATCCTTCTGTCTTTCCCCAGCATCCTGCTGGCCCTGATTTTCGTCAGCCTCCTGGGGCCCGGCCGCTACAATATCATTCTGGCGCTGGGCGTGCTGTTTATCCCCAGCTTTGCCCGGATTGTCCGCAGCGAGGTCATCCGTTTCAGGGAGCTGGATTTTGTCAGGAGCGCCCGCATCATGGGAGCCGGCCCGCTGCGGATTATTTTCTTTCACATTCTTCCCAACGCGCGCGTCAGCATCCTGACGGCGGCCGCGATCGGCTTTAACAACGCGGTGCTGGCGGAGGCCAGCATGAGTTATCTGTCGCTGGGCATTCAGCCGCCGGATCCGAGCCTGGGGCGGATGCTCTCCGAAGCGCAGTCGTATCTGTTTCAGGCGCCCTGGTACGCGATCTTCCCGGGCCTTACGATCATCCTGATCGTGCTGGGATTTTCCATGGTCAGCGAGGGCCTCAGGGCTATCCGCGAGTGAGGAGGGAACGCATGCAGCCGCTGGTGGAAATCAACAATCTGTCGATTCGTTTTCCGGAAGGAGAATCCTCCTTTGACGCAGTAAAAAAGATAAGCTTTACCGTCGGCGCGGGCGAGATCCTGGGCGTGGTGGGCGAATCCGGTTCCGGCAAATCCATGAGCGCCCTGGCGCTGATGGGGCTTCTGCCGCGGGACGCCGAGGTAGTCTCCGGCGAGATCCGTTTCCGGGGGCAGGATCTGCTGGCCATGACGGACGCGGAGCGCAGGCGCCTGCGGGGGCAGGAGATGGCCATGGTCTTTCAGGAGCCGATGACCTCGCTCAATCCGGTCATGAAGATCGGAAAGCAGGTGGGCGAGAGCCTGCGCCTGCACACCGATCTTCCGGCCAGGGAGATCCGGGAGCGGACCGTCGCGGCCCTTAGGGAGGTCGGCCTGGCGGATGCCGAGGCGATCTGCGAGCGCTATCCGCACGAACTGTCGGGCGGGATGCGCCAGCGTGTCATGCTGGCGCAGGCCATGATTACCTCTCCGTCGCTTCTGATCGCTGACGAGCCGACGACGGCCCTGGACTGCGTGGTGCAGGCGCAGATCCTGGAGCTTCTGAAAAAGATCCACCGGGAGCGGGGGACTGCGATCGTATTTATCTCGCACGATCTGAATGTGATCCGGGAGATCTCGAGCCGCGTGCTCGTGGTCTGGAAAGGTCAGATCGTGGAGGAGGGGAGCACGAAGGAAGTATTTTCCAGCCCCCGGCACGAGTATACGAGACGCCTGATCGCTTCCTATCCCGCGCGCGAGCCGCAGGACGGCAAGGGAAAGCCGGTGCTGCGCCTGCGGGATCTGGACGTCTGGTACGAGACGCGGCGCGGCCTGTTCGGGAAGAAGGGGAAAAAGCAGGTCATCCGCGGCGTCAGCCTGACGGCGCGGGAAGGGGAGATCCTGGGCATCGTGGGCGAGAGCGGCTGCGGGAAATCGACGCTTTGCAAGACGATCCTGGGCCTTCATAACCGGTATGCGGGGACCGTCGAGGTGGCGGACGGCGCGCGGCCGCAGATGGTGTTTCAGGACCCGGCCGGGTCGCTGAACCCGGCCAGGACGGTCGGCTGGATTCTGGAGGAGCCGCTCAGGCTGCGGGGCATTTCGGATCGGGAGGAAAGAAAACGGCTGGTGGCTTCCATGCTTAAAGAGGTCGGCCTGGACGCTTCGTTTGCCGGGCGCAGGCCCCGGGAGCTCTCCGGCGGGCAGCGGCAGCGCATCAGCATCGGGGCGGCGCTCCTGATGGATTCCCGGCTTCTGATCGCCGACGAGCCCGTCTCGGCGCTGGATGTGACGGTGCAGTCCCAGATCCTCGCCCTGTTTGCCAGGATGCACCGGGAGCGGAAGCTGACCATTCTGTTTATCTCTCATGACTTAAATGTGGTGCGCAGCCTCTGCGGCCGCATTGCGGTCATTTACCGGGGAGAGATTGTGGAAGAGGGGCGGGCGGACGATGTGTACGAGCATCCGGCGCACCCGTATACAAAGCTTCTGCTGGCCTCCGTGGCCGGGCGGCGGGCGGCCGGAGAAGACGGACGCGGTCCGGAGCGCCCGGAGGGGGCGGGAGAGGCGTTTCTGGGCCTGACGGACCAGAAAACGGAACGCGCGCCGGAGGGCTGCGTCTTCTTTGACCGCTGCCCGGAGCGCTGCGCTTCCTGCCGGGACAAACGCCCGGATCCTACGGATCTGGGAGGCGGGCATACGTTTCGCTGCCGCCGCGGGCAGCCGGCATAGGCTGTTCTTTTCACGGCCCGGGAGAACCCGCCAATAGCCCGGCCGGCCTGCGTTTTTTCTTGTATCGGACTTCTGGATCGGGTATAATAAAACCAGAACGTTGGGACGCGCCGACGTGGGAATCGAGGAGGAGGATGCGTATGGAAGACAGAATCAGGCGTCTCAGGGAAATGTTGGATCACAGCGATTATACGGTGGCGCTCTGCGGCACCGGCGTGATGGAGGAGAGCGGCTACGTGGCGATCAAGAAGCAGGCGCGCGCCTACGAGATCGAGGAGCTCTACGGGGATCCCCCGGAGGAGATCTTTACCAGCGCGTATTTTACCGCCCGTCCGGCGAAATTTTTTCAGTTTTACCGGCAGGAAATTCTGAACAAGATCCCGGAGCCGGCCGGGTCCAGCTATGCGCTGGCCGCGATGGAACGGGCCGGCCGCCTGCAGTGCGTGATCACGACCAACAAGTTTGAGCAGGAGCGCCGGGCCGGCTGCGAGAATGTAATCGAGCTTCACGGAAGCGTATTTCAGAACCGCTGTCCTCACTGCGGCGAGTATTATACGGTCGAGGATATGAAGCAGGGCGGGACGATCCCCAAGTGCCGCATCTGCGGCTCCATTATCCGTCCGCTGGTTTCGCTGTACGGCGAGATGGTGGACAGCCGTATTATGACGCGGACGACGGAGGAGATCGGGAAGGCGCAGGTGCTTCTTCTGATCGGGACGACGCTGCAGTCGGAGATCTTTTCCAACTATATCCGCTATTACAGCGGGAACCAGCTCGTCGTGATTCACAGGGAAGAGCACTATACGGATCAGAAGGCGGATATGGCGCTTATCGGCGATCCGGGGGAGATCCTGGCAAAGCTGAATTATTAGAACAGAGAGCGCGGCGCAGGGCCGGAGGCGTCCGGCGCCGGCAGGAGGAATATGAGAAAGAAAAGCGATCGGATTGGGAGCGGAACGAAACGGTATACGGCGGCGTGTTTCCTGACCGGGGCCGCGCTGCTTCTGGCGGCGTGCTCGCAGGGAGGCGGCACGGCTGCGGAGTCATCGGTACAGAGCGGCGGGGCGGAGAAGGAAGAGCTGCCCGCGCAGAGCAGTGGAACAGAACCGTCTGCACAGAGCGGCGAAGCGGGAGAGGAAGAACCGTCCGCGGCGGCGGAAAGCGCGTCCCGTGAGGAAACGCCTGCGGCGGGCGGGAGCGAATCGCAGGAAGAAGAAAGCGAAGGAAGAGGCGTCTTCGAGGCGTTTGAGGCGGAAGACCTGGAGGGCAATCCGGTCACGGAGGCCATCTTTGCAGATTATGATCTGACGATGATCAACATCTGGGCGACTTTTTGCGGCCCGTGCCTGTCCGAGATGCCGGATCTTGGCCTGTTAAGCGCGGAGTATCAGGATCAGGGCGTGCAGATCATCGGGATTTGTACGGACACGGTGTCCTACGATGGTACGTTAGTAGAAGAACAGGTGGAGACGGCCCGCCAGATGGCGGAGGAGACGGGAGCTTCCTATCTCCATCTCGTGCCGGTGGGAGATCTGGCGGCGACGCTTCTCCCGCAGATCCAGGTGGTTCCGACGACGGTTTTCGTCGATCGGGAAGGGCGCCAGGTGGGCGGCGCGCTGGCGGGAGCCAGGGACGCCGACGGCTGGCGGGAGCTTATCGAAGAATATCGCGCGATGCTTCCCTGAGAAGCTGCCGGGCGGCCGCTTTGTTTTTTTCCGAGTAGCCGCACAGGAACGCGGGATTCTGGCGGCGGATCGCCGCGAGGATTTTTGCGGGATCTGTCCCGGCGCGCTGGCAGAGGGTCAGCCGTCTGCCGTCCGCCGTCAGAAAATGCAGGGTGGGCGGCAGCGGGACGGGATGTCCGAAGAGGTGCAGGATGCGCCGCTGCGAATAACCCCAGATCAGGGCGCAAAGCGGCAGGATCCGGGGACGCCCCGGCGGGGTAACGAGGAGAAAGTCTCCGGTAAGCCACAGATCGGATCCGGCCGCCAGCACCTTAAGAGGCCCGGACCCGGCGTCCGGGCACTTTTTCTCTGCCGCCCGGGCGGTTCCCAGAACCGGGATGCGCGCGGGGGCGAGCTGCCAGAACGTCAGGCAGAAAAGCTCTGCCAGGGCAGAGAGAAGGGCCGCCAGCGCGATCAGACGCAGAAAAACGGGAAAGAAGATGGGCGCGGGCAGCTGGGAGACGGCGTAGGGGGAGGCGATCGCTTCCAGGGAAGCGGCGCTCCAGTCAAGATCGGCGGCCAGGCCGGTCAGAAGGCCGGAATACGTTTCGCTGTCCAGGCGGATCAGGCGTCCCGTCAGATCGCAGTCTGTCAGCCGGGCGGCCGGTTCCTGGCCGGCGGCGCTCAGCAGGTAGAACTGGCAGACCCCGTCGTTTAGGGTATAGTAAAGATATCCCTGAGCTGGCCCCTTTGCCGGGCAGGCGTAGCCGGAGTAGGAAAGCTCCGGGACCGTCAGGGAGACGTACGGAAGATCCGGATTGTAAAAATTTTCAAACCGGCTTTTGCTGTTGAGAGGCCGCGGGGAGAGGACATTGGTCCTGGGAAGGCAGATCAGCACGGCGGCGGAGGCCGCCAGCAGAAGCGCCGGCCAGAACATGCCCCGCAGGCAGGCCCTGCGGATTTTTTTGATCAGAAATAGATGTACGCTCATGATGCTATTATAGCGGGAAGCGCGGAGGCGATCAAGAAGCGGTTGCGCTTCCCGTGAAAAATTGCTATGATGTGGCGGGAAAGGAGAGAGAGGATGGAAGCATATTCGGCATTTGCCCCGGTTTACGATCTGTTTATGGACGACGTCCCGTATGAAGCGTGGAGGGACTATCTGACGTCCCTGCTGAAAGAATACGGCATAGAGGACGGCCTGGTGCTGGATTTGGGCTGCGGGACGGGGACGATGACGGAGCTTCTGGCCAGGGCCGGCTACGACATGATCGGCGTGGATATCTCGGGAGAGATGCTGCAGGCGGCGCTGGAAAAGCGAGAGGCGTCGGGCCTTCCCATTCTCTATCTCCAGCAGGACATGCGGGAATTTGAGCTCTACGGGACGGTGCGCGCGGTGGTCAGCGTCTGCGACTGCATGAATTATATTCTGGATCCCGGGGAGCTTGAGACGGTGTGTTCCCTCGTCAACAATTACCTGGATCCGGGCGGGATCTTTATTTTTGACATGAATACGGAATACAAGTTCCGGGAGCTGATGGGCAACCGGACAATCGCGGAGGAGCGCGAGGAGGGAAGTTTTATCTGGGAAAATGCGTACGACGGAAAAGAGCGGATCAACGAGTATGATCTGACGCTTTTTATCCGCCGGGAGGACGGCCTGTATGAGCGGCATCAGGAGACGCATTTTGAGCGGGCCTACACGGAGGCGGAGATTCGCCAGGCCGTGGAGGGGGCCGGGATGGAGCTTCTGGCAATCTATGACGCGTTCAGCAGAAACGCTCCCGAAAAGGAGAGCGGACGGATCTGCGTGATCGCGCGCGAACGGGGAAAGAAAAGCGGCGGATCTGCGTAACCGCGCGCGGGCGGGGAAAGAAAAGCGGCGGATCTGCGTGACCGCGCGCGAGCGGGGAAAGAAAAACGGCGGATCTGCGTGACCGCGCGCGGGCGGGGAAAGAAAAGCGGCGGATCTGCGTGATCACGTGCGAGAGGAAAAAGGGACGGGTCCGGCGTGACCGGCCGGCAGAGACAGGGAATGGAAAGGATGGAAAGGCAATGGTACAGGATAAGGATTATCTGATTCGCGCGACGGCGGCGGACGGGGCGGTCCGCGCCTTTGCGGCGACGACGGGAAGACTGACGGAGTATGCCCGGAGCGCGCACAACACGAGCCCGGTGGCGACGGCGGCGCTGGGGCGTCTTCTGACGGCGGGCGCCATGATGGGTTCGATGATGAAGGGAGAGCGCGATCTGCTGACGCTGCGCATGGAGGGGGACGGTCCGATCGGCGGCCTGACGGTCACGGCGGACGCCCGCGGCCGCGTCAAGGGCTATGCCTGGCATCCGGAGGTCATGCTGCCCCCCAACGCGAAGGGCAAGCTGGATGTGGGCGGCGCGCTGGGGAACGGCGTGCTGAGCGTGGTCCGCGATATCGGGCTGAAGGAGCCCTATGTGGGGCAGACCGATCTGGTCAGCGGCGAGATCGCGGAGGATCTGACGTACTATTACGCCGTATCGGAACAGACGCCTTCCTCGGTCGCGCTGGGCGTTCTCATGAACCGCGACAACACCGTGCGCCAGGCCGGCGGCTTTATCATTCAGCTTCTGCCCGGCGCGCCGGACGAACTGATCGACGGGCTGGAGAAAAAGCTGGCAGAATTAAAGCCCGTCACGGCGATGCTGGATGAAAACCAGACGCCGGAGATGATTCTTGAGGGGATCCTGGGGGAGTATGGGCTGGAGATCCTGGATCAGATGCCGCTGGAGTTTTACTGCGGCTGCGACAAGAGGCGGGTTGAGCGCGCGCTCATCAGCATCGGGAAAAAAGAGCTGCAGGAGATGATCGACGAGGGAAAGCCCATCGAGGTCAACTGCCATTTCTGCAACCGCAATTATGAATTTACGGTGGAGGAATTAAAGGAGCTTCGGG
Organism: uncultured Lachnospiraceae bacterium; assembly: GCA_944381615.1. Taxonomy (GTDB): domain Bacteria; phylum Bacillota; class Clostridia; order Lachnospirales; family Lachnospiraceae; genus Otoolea. The sequence goes on from CALWLT010000002.1 coordinate 28,896, forward strand.
ACCGCGGCCTGGAAAAATAGAGTGAGAAAAGGAACGGCAACAGAGGAAAAGCGGAAACGGAACGGGAAAGACAAAAAGACGAAAACGAAACAGGGAAGACAAAAAGACGGAAAGAAACTGGAAAAGGAGCGCTGCATCGCAGGATGCGGCGCTCCCGTTCTAATCATTTTCCTTAGATCAATATAGCTTATTCACAAAATATATTAAAAACATATTTGGGAAACAGGTACACTGGAAAGTTGATGATTAAAGCTTTGTTACGTTTGTCGCCTGGGGTCCCTTCGCTCCGTTAACAACCTCAAATTCTACCTGGGCGCCCTCGTCAAGAGATTTGAACCCTTCCATGTTCAGACCGGAGTAGTGGACGAATACATCGTTGCCCTGCTCGTCGCAGATGAATCCGTAGCCCTTCTGGTTGTTAAACCACTTTACAGTACCTCTGTTCATATGATACCTCCAAAAAAGATTAAAAAATGTCGCGGCCGCGGCTTTTGCAGCCCGCTCTCAGAATAGCATAGTTTAAATTCGCTGTCAAACGTTTTCCGCCAAAAGGTCATGAAATTCAGACATCTTCGGAAAACATTTTTTCCGGTGCGATCATTGCGGGAAATTTCTTGGAAACGGCGGGCCAAAAAGCAATTCTGAAACGGCGGGGGAAAGCGTTTCCAGCGGGAGAAAACGCTTTTGAAGCGGCGGGGGAAGCGTCTCCGAAAGGCGCGGGAAAGCGTCTCCGAAAGGCAGGGAAAGCGCGCGAAGCGGCCGGAAGCGTCTTGCGAAATGCGGCGGTCTGCGTTACAATGAAGGGCAGCGGGAGGAAGAATACGATGCGCTGGTTGAACAATGCGGTCTGCCATTTTAGGACCATCACAAAACATAAATGGCTGGTCATGCGAAGCTGTTTTGCCGTCGGGCTTTACCGGCAGGGCCTGCTCCACGATCTGTCCAAATATTCCCCGGAGGAATTTCTCACGGGCGTGCGCTATTATCAGGGGAACCGCAGCCCCAATGCGGCGGAAAAAGAGGTAAAGGGCTATTCGGGGGCCTGGCTGCACCACAAGGGGCGCAACAAGCACCACTTTGAGTACTGGATCGATTTTGCGCCGGATAAATCCCGGGGCCTGATCGGAAATGAAATGCCGCTCCGGTATCTGGTGGAGATGGTCATGGACCGCATCGCCGCCAGCAAGGTCTATAAGGGGGCGGATTATACGGATGCGAGCCCCTGGGAATATTATGCCAGAGGGCGCGACAGCCTGGTCATGCACCCCAAGACGAGGCGGCAGCTGGAGATCCTCTTACGGCTTTTGCGGGATAAGGGGGAGGCGAGAACCTTCGCCTGCATCCGCCGCCTGCTGCGCGAGGACCGGCGCCGCCAAAAGACGCATCGCTGAGAGAACCGCCCCCAGATAGAGGAGGGCGGTTTTTTCCTGTGCAAAAAGAGACGGGCTGTACGGGGCATAGATCCGGCGGTCCGAATAATCCGTCTTAAGGCGCTGCGGCCACAGCGGCGCGGGCTGCGGCAGAAACAGGCCGCGGGCGCGGGTAAAACAGGTGCGGGCCGTGGCTTTTTTCCGCGCCGCGCGGTCCACAAACTGCCCCACGCTTTTGTGGACGGCGTAGCCCTCATAGATCAGATAATAGTAGTTCTGATAATCGCTGTAGAAATGTTTCAGCTCTCCGTCGAAAAGCCGGACGGACAGGGTAAGGCGGCGGCCGCTCAGCGAGAGGGCATAGCCGTCCTGCTCGAATGCGGCCGGAACGGGGAGGGAGACGGGGCCTTCGTACGTGAGCGTCAGGACGGGCGTCTCCGGTCCGGCTTTGCCTGCGGCCGGGGTCAGCTCCTGACAAAGGAAGGTAAAGGGCCCGTTTAGAAAATCAGGGTAGAAGAGGACGGGGAGAATGGACGGCATTCCCTTCAGATCGTCTTCGTTGTGCAGAAGCAGGATCCGCAGGAGATCTTCACCTGGGGAGCGCAGGTACTCCTCATAGACGCGGATCAGCTCGCCGCCGCCAAAGCGATCCTCGCGGGAGACGTTGAGAAACGTCTCGATCTGTTTCTGCTTCAGGTGTTCCAGGCCGAGAAGCGGGCCGAGAGGGCGGATTTTCCGGTACAGATCCACGCCCGTCACGGGGACGGACGGGAAGGCGATCCCGCAGGCTTCGGCGCGCTGCCGGATAAACGGCAGATCGAAGCCTTCCCCGTTAAAATGGATCAGGGTGCGCCGGGAGGCGAGGAGGTCAAAAAAGGCGGAGAGAAGCTCCGGCTCCGCCTCCTTCCGGTCGGCGAACCACTGCACAAGCTTCCATCCGTCCGCCTCCCGGTACAGGCAGCCGATGAGGTAGAGGCGGTTTCTCCGGGCGGAAAACCCGGTGGTTTCAATATCAAAAAACAGAAGATCCGAGAGGGCGCCGAGGCGTTCGGGCGGATAGGAAAACACAGGGGAAACGTCTTTTGTCACGGTCAGCATACGGGGCCCTCCTTCTCTGTAATCCGGGCAGATTCCGGCAGCTTCAACCTATCACAGGACGGGGTGCGTGTCAAGAGAAGGAGAGAAACTCTGTTCGATATTTCTTGCATTGGATGGGGCGCTATGGTATGATATTTTAGAAATGGAACGAGGAGAAAAGAGGGGCGGACGTGATATCTTACGTGAGAGGAACGCTGACGGAAAAGGAGAAGGATCGGATTGTCGTGGAAGCGGGACAGGTGGGGATAGGCATCTTCGTCCCGCTGTCTGTTTTGGAGGCGCTGCCGGGCCTGGGGGAGGAGGTCAAGATCTATACGTCCCTGCAGGTAAGGGAGGATGATCTGAGCCTTTACGGGTTCTTAAGCCGCCCGGATCTGGAGATGTTCAAACGCCTTCTCGGCGTGAACGGCATCGGCCCCCGGGGAGCGCTGGCCATTCTTTCGACGCTGCGCCCGGACGATCTGCGGCTGGCGATCGTGACCGGGGACGCCAAGGCGATTGCCCGGGCGCCCGGCGTCGGCGTGAAGACGGCGCAGCGGATTATCCTGGATCTGAAGGACAGCGTTTCGGCGGAGGATTTTTTAAGCGTTGCGGGCGCGGGCAAAGAGGGATCTCCCGGCGCGCCGGGGACGGTTTCTTCGGGCACGGCGGCCGCCGAGGCGGTGGAAGCGCTGGTGGCTCTGGGTTATACGAACCTGGAAGCCGTAAAAGCGGTAAAGAAGGTCCCGGTCACGGAGGAGATGGATGCGGAGGCGATTCTCAGGGCGGCTCTCTCGTCTCTCTCGTTTTTATAAAGGACAGGATTGAGGCGGCATGAACAGAAGGATCATTACGACCGAGGCCACGGAGGAGGACCGCCAGCTGGAAGGCAGCCTCCGCCCGCAGCGCCTCGATGAATATATCGGACAGGAGAAGATCAAGTCGACGCTGCGGGTCTACATCAGCGCGGCGAAGTCGCGGGGCGAGGCGCTGGATCACGTCCTTTTTTACGGGCCTCCGGGCCTGGGGAAGACGACGCTGTGCGGGATCATCGCCAATGAGATGGGCGTCCGGATGAAGGTAACCTCCGGCCCGGCGATCGAGAAACCGGGCGAGATCGCGGCGATTTTAAACGGCCTGCAGGAGGGCGACGTTCTCTTTGTGGATGAGATCCACCGGCTGAACCGGCAGGTGGAGGAGGTGCTCTACCCGGCGATGGAGGATTACGCCATCGACATCATGCTGGGGAAGGATGCGACCGCCCGCTCGATCCGGCTGGAGCTGCCGAGGTTTACCCTGGTGGGGGCGACGACGCGGGCCGGGCTTCTGACGGCCCCGCTCAGGGATCGCTTCGGGATTGTGCAGAAGATGGATTTTTACACGCCCGAAGAGCTGCAGACGATCGTGCTGCGCACGGCCGGCGTGCTGAAGGTCTCCATCGATGAGGAAGGGGCGTACGAGATTGCCAGGCGCTCGCGGGGGACGCCGCGGCTGGCCAACCGCCTGTTAAAGCGCGTGCGCGATTTTGCGCAGGTGCAGTATAACGGGGCGATTACCAGGGAAGTGGCGGATTTTGCCCTCAACGTCCTGGACGTGGATCGCCTGGGGCTGGACAACAATGACCGCGCGATCCTGTGCACGATGATCGAGAAGTTTTCCGGCGGGCCGGTGGGGCTTGACACGCTGGCGGCGGCCCTGGGCGAGGATGCGGGGACGCTGGAGGACGTGTATGAGCCGTACCTTCTGATGAACGGGTTTCTGAACCGGACGCCGCGGGGGCGCGTGGCGACGGAGGCCGCTTACCGCCATCTGGGCTATGAGGGGAAGCCGCAGCAGTAAATACAGGAGAGAAAGAGAAGACAGACGTATGGATTCCAAACATTATATCGACGTATTAATCGGCGGAAAGATTTACACGCTGGGCGGGCAGGAGGAGGAGAGCTACCTGCAGCAGGTGGCCAGTTACCTGAACGAGAAGCTGGCGCTTTTGCAGAAGCAGGAGGGCTTTTTAAAGCAGACGGAGGATTACCGTAATCTGATGCTGTGCCTGAATCTGGCGGACGATTATTTTAAAGAACGCGAGCATGCTGCCGTTCTGGCGGGCCAGAAGGAGGAGCTGGAGAAGGAGACCTACCGTTTAAAGCACGAGCTGGTCAGCACTCAGATGAAGCTGGAGGCGCTTCACCGGGAGAAGGGATCCTCTCATCCGGGAAAAGGAGGCCATCCGGCTCATCAGGCGGGACAGGGAGGGCCGTCCCGCGCTTCTTCGGAACATACGGACGCAGAGTGAACGCAGGGCTGGCGGGAGACGGAAAACGGGGATTTTCCGCAACCGCCGGCCTGTCTGTTTTATGACGGGAAACCGGTCTGTTTTATGGCGGATCGGCCTGTTTCATGGTGGATAGGATGAAGAAAAAAGTGGAAGTACTGGCGCCGGCCGGATCGTTTGAGAGTATGAAGGCGGCGATCGCGGCCGGGGCGGACGCGGTTTATATGGGCGGAAGCCGTTTCGGCGCGCGGGCCTATGCCGAAAACCCGGAGGAGGAGCAGTTTCTGGAGGCTATCGATTACGCGCACCTGCACGGCTGCCGCCTCTATATGACGGTCAATACGCTGGTAAAGGACGGGGAGCTGGAAGCGCTGGAGCCGTATCTGCTCCCGTATTACCGCCGGGGCCTGGACGCGGCCATCGTGCAGGATATGGGCGTGTTTTCCCTGCTGCGGGAACGGTTTCCCGATCTGCCGGTGCACGCCAGCACGCAGATGACGGTAACCGGGCCGCAGGGGGCCGCCCTCATGACGCGCATGGGCGCGTCCCGCATCGTGCTGGCCAGAGAGTGCTCCCTGGAGGAGATTCGGGCGGTTTACGAAGAGACAGGCGCGGAGCTGGAGTGCTTTGTTCACGGGGCGCTCTGCTACTGCTATTCCGGGCAGTGCCTGTTCAGCAGCCTGATCGGAGGCCGCAGCGGGAACCGGGGCCGCTGCGCGCAGACCTGCCGCCTGCCGTTTGACGTCCTGCCGGGGCCGGGAAAAGAGAGCCGGCCCGCGCGCGGCCGGAAAGGCCCGGGAGGGCGTTATGTGCTGAGCTTAAAGGATCTGTGCACGCTGGATCTGCTCCCGGAGCTGATCGACGCGGGCGCGTATTCCCTGAAGATCGAGGGGCGGATGAAGAGCCCGCGCTACACGGCGGGCGTGGTAAGGATTTACCGCAAATATGTGGATCGCTACCTGCAGGAGGGGCGGGAAAACTACCGGGTAGAGGAGGCCGATCGGAGGGAGCTTCTGGATCTGTTTGACCGCGGCGGTCAGACGGACGGCTATCTGAAACGCGGGAACGGGCGGGAGATGGTCGTTCTGAAGGAAAAGCCGGCCTTCCGGGAAGAAAACCGGGAGCTTACCCGTTTCCTGGACGAGGCGTACGTGAAGAAAACGCTCCGGGAACCGGTCCGCGGCCGCGCGGTCATCCGCGAGGGGGAACCGGCCCTGCTGGAGCTGACCGCGGCCGATCGCCTGTCGGGCCGCGTCTGCCGGGTGCGGGCAGAGGGAGAGCCGGTTCAGGCGGCGACGGGGCGTCCGCTGACGGCGGATCGCATCCGCGAACAGCTGGCCAGGGCGGGCGGCACGCCGTTTTCCTTTGAATCGCTTGACGTCGAGGCGGGAAACGCGCCCTTTGTGCCGATCGGGCAGCTAAACGAGCTGCGCCGCGAGGCCCTGGAGCGCCTTGAGGAGGCGCTTCTCTCCCCGTACCGGCGCGAGGGGGAGAAGGAGACGGAACCCGTAAAGGCGGGGAGTAAAGAAGCGGCCGCCGCCTTTGAAACTGCCGCCGGTTCCGGGCGGGAACCCATGCGGCTGACGGTTTTGCTGGAGCGGCGGGAGACGCTTCCTGCGGCGCTGGCGGTTCCGGAAGTGTCAGCCGTTTATCTGGACAGCGCCGGGTTTGCGCCGGAACGATGGGAGGAAGACGTGCGGCGCTGCCACGGGGCCGGAAAGAGCGCCTGGCTGGCGTTTCCGGTTATATTCCGGGAACCGGCGCGGGCCTGGTACCGGGAAAACCGGGAGCGGATCCGGACGGCCGGCTTTGACGGGCTTCTGCTTCGCAGTTGGGAGGAACTTCCTCTCGCCTGTGCGGATTTTCCGGATCTGTTCGCGATGGCGGATTTTAATCTGTACACGATGAACCGGCGGGCGGAGGCGTTTGCGCGCGGGATGGCGCCCGGCCTTTCGCTTCGCTTTGCGCTGCCGGTGGAATTAAATGCAAGAGAGCTTGCGCGGCGCGGCTGCGCGGGCGCGGAACTGCTGGCATACGGACGCCTGCCCGTGATGGTCAGCGCCCAGTGCGTGAAACAGACGGCGGACCGCTGCGGCGGGACGCCGGGGCTTCTGGTGCTGCGGGATCGGAAGGGGAAGGATTTTCCGGTTAAGAATCAGTGCCGGTTCTGCTATAATGTGATTTACAATTCGGCTCCGCTGTCGCTTCTGGGTGAGAAAAAACAGATCGAGGCGCTGGCGCCCGGCTCGCTGCGCCTTTCCTTCACGACGGAAGGGGAGGAGGAGGTCAGGAGGATAACCGGCGCGTTCGCCGGAACCTTCTGGCGGGGAAAACGGGGCGAACCGTCCGGCGACTACACGAAGGGGCATTTTTCCCGCGGCGTGGAGTAGGCGGGGCAGGGAAGCCCGCGGCGGAGACGGAACCGTTTTGCGGCGGGACAGGGAAGTCCTGCGGCGGGATAGAAAAGCCCGGCAGGGCAGGAGAAAGGAGGACGGACAGGGCGGTGGCAAATCTGGTAACGACGCTTTCCAGGTATCTGATGATCCTGCTGATTGCGATCTATACGTATTATAATTTCCGTTTTTTTGCGGTGCCTTCCGAGGCGGGCAGGAACCGGCTCTGTTTTCTGCAGGAGGTCTGCCTGTTCCTTTTGCTGGCGCTGGCCGGCGCCGTCGTCTGGCTGCAGACCGACGACGAAAGAATGATTCTCTTTTTCGGCGCGCAGGCCCTGTTTTTTGTGCTGTATCTGACGCTCTACCGGGTGTTTTATCACAACGCCTCCCGGCTTCTGCTCAACAATGCCTGCATGCTGCTCTGCACCGGGTTTATCATGCTGGCGCGGATTTCCGGGGAGCGGGCGCTGCGCCAGTTCGTGATTGCGGCGGCCGCCGCGGCGCTGACGATGGTCATCCCCTTTGTCATCGACCGGACCTGGCAGCTGGCGAAGATCCCCTGGGTGTACGGCCTTCTGGGGCTTTTGCTGCTCTTTGTCGTGTGCGTGGCCGGCAGCACGAGCTACGGGGCCCAGCTGTCGATCTCCGTCGGCGGCTTTGCCTTTCAGCCCTCGGAATTTGTCAAGATCAGCTTCGTCTTTTTTGTGGCGACCATGTTTTACCGCTCGCTGGATTTTAAAACCGTCGCCGTTACCACCGCGGTGGCGGCGGCCCATGTGATCGTGCTGGTCGCCTCCCGGGATCTGGGAAGCGCCCTGATTTTCTTTCTGACCTACCTGCTGATGCTTTTTGTGGCGACCGCAAACTGGTTTTACCTGGGCGCGGGACTTACCTGCGGGGCGGCGGCGGCCCTGATCGCCTGCCGGCTGTTTGGCCATGTGCAGGCCCGGGTGGAGGCGTGGCAGAATCCCTGGAATGATATCGCGGGAAACGGGTATCAGATTACGCAGTCGCTGTTTGCCATCGGGACCGGCGGCTGGTTCGGATCCGGCCTCTATCAGGGGATGCCGGGAAAGATTCCGGTGGTCGAGAAAGATTTTATTTTCGCGGCTGTGTCGGAGGAGATGGGAGGCGTGTACGCGCTCTGCCTTCTCCTGATCTGCCTGGGCTGTTTTATGCAGTTCATGCTGATCGCCACCCGGATGCAGGCGCTGTTCTACAAGCTGATTGCCTTCGGCCTGGGGGCCGTCTATTTCGTGCAGGTCTTTCTCAACATCGGCGGTGTGACGAAATTCATCCCGTCCACCGGCGTGACGCTTCCCCTGGTCAGCTACGGAGGCAGTTCGCTCCTTAGCACCTTTATCCTGTTCGGCGTGATCCAGGGGCTTTATATCCTTAAGAGAAATGAGGAGGAGGCGGAGCATGAAGAAGAAACATGACGCGGATTCCCGCTCCCGCCAGAACCGGAACATTCTCCGGCTGACGTACGGGGCGGCGGGTCTCTTTGTCTGCATGGCGCTGTATTTCGGCTGGTTTATCCAGTTTGAGAGCGAAAATGTGATCGGAAATTCCTACAATTCCCGCCTGGATCAGTTTTCCGACCGCATCGTGCGCGGCCCGATCCTGAGCGCGGACGGGGCGGTGCTGGCGCAGACGCAGACGTCGGAGGACGGGACGGAGCGGCGTTCGTATCCGTATGACTACCTGTTCGTGCATTCCGTGGGCTATTCGTCGGATCACGGCAGGACGGGGCTGGAATCGCTGGCCAATTTTTATCTGCTGTCCTCCCATATTAACCTGATTGAGAAGACGGTCAACGAGCTGCGCGGCGTCAAATCGCCGGGCGATCAGGTCGTCTCGACGCTGAACCTGAAGCTGCAGCAGACGGCCTCGGAGGCTCTGGGAAACTACCGGGGGGCCGTGCTGGCCATGGAGCCGGACACGGGAAAGATCCTGACGATGGTTTCCCAGCCAAATTTTAACGCCAATCAGGTGGATGAGCGCTGGGAGGAGCTGACGGCAAAGGACAACACGAAGGCGCAGCTGCTCAACCGGGCCACGCAGGGGCTTTACCCGCCGGGTTCTACCTTTAAGATTGTGACGGCCCTGGAATACCGGAAGGAGAATCCGGACAGCTGGCAGGATTTTACCTTTGACTGCACGGGCGTTTACCAGAACGGCGAGGATACGATCCGCTGCTATCACGGCGAGGCGCACGGGACGCAGAATCTGATTCAGGCGTTTGCCAATTCCTGCAACGGCGCGTTCGCGCAGATCGGGCTGGAGCTGGATGCGGCCCGCTACCGCCGCCTGGCGGAGCAGCTCTTATTTAACGCGCAGCTTCCGTATTCGATGGTTTATAACCGGAGTTCCTTTGCAATGGGGGAAGAGGCGGATGACTGGGAGCGGATGCAGACGGCCATCGGCCAGGGAAAGACGCAGATGACGCCGTTTCACAACCTGCTTCTGGTGTCGGCGATCGCCAACGGGGGGACGCTGATGCGCCCGTATCTGATTGATCGGGTGGAAAATGTGGGAGGTCAGACGGTTAAGAAATTTCTTCCCTCCGCCGGGGGAACGCTGATGACGGCGGATGACGCCGGTTTTCTCTCTCATCTGCTGGAGCAGGTCGTGGCCATCGGGACGGGCTCGGCGTTTCGCGGCGCGCCTTACGCCGTGGCGGGAAAGACCGGATCGGCGGAATTTGAGACAGGAAAAGAGACGCATTCCTGGTTCGTGGGATATGCGCCCGTAGAGGATCCGAAGATTGCCGTCTGTGTGCTGGCGGAGGAAGCCGGCTCCGGAGGGCAGGTAGCGGCGCCGATCGCGCGCGCGGTGTTCGACGCGTATTTTGCGATGGACCCGCAGTAGCGCGAGAGCGGCCGGCGCCTGAACCGTGTGATCAGAAATATTTTTTACTGCCCCAGAGGCCGGATTTTTTCAGATCCAGATATTCGTTGTAGGCTTTCTCCAGAATCTGCTTCTCATTGGAGAATTTCAGAAGATGGTAGGCCTCGTAAAACTTGTAATATCCGGAATCGATGAAATATTCCTCCCTCTGGGGTTTGCTGTAATAGCTGTCGGCCATCATCAGGTACCAGTGGACGATCTTTTCCACGGTGTCCTGCGGCGTGTTAAATGAATACTGGCTTTTTCCGATGTATTTGATGATGGAGGCGCTGACGCCGGTCTCCTCGCGGACCTCGCGCAGGGCCGTTTCTTTATAATCTTCTCCCGCCTCTACCGTTCCCTTGGGCAGGACCCATCCTTCATATTTATTTCTGTAATTCTTATAGAGAACCAGAATTTTTCCACGAAAAATAACCACACCTCCGCAGCTCGTTGCCTCGACCATTGCAATCCCTCCCGGTGTGTATCAAAATCCTGTATTAAGTATACCGCGTTTTATTTTATTATGCAAGCCGGGGGAGCGGGGAGATTTTGTCCCGGGTTTTCTCTTCTTTTAAAAGAAATTACATCTATTTTTAACGGAATGTACATATATTAGTAAAAAAAAGAAACAAAGAAGGAAGAGCCTGAGAATGATAAGAAAATGGATGATACCGGGGTTGCTGGCGGCGGCCGTCTGCCTGAACCCGGCGCCGGCGCAGGCCGGCGCGGCCGCCGGAACAGAAGCGGTGCAAATGGCGGGGGAAGCGGCCGCCGGAACAGAAGCCGCGAAAATGGCAGAGGAAGCGGCCGGGCAGGAATCGGTAATCGTGGCGGGAAATGCGGCCGCCGCGGGAGGCGGGAGCGCGGCGGCGCTGCAGAAAGATCCACTGATAGCCGCCGCGGGCGCGGGCGTGTCGGCAGGAGCAGGAACGGCCGCCGTCCTGTTCGGGGAGGAAACGGCCGGGGGAAAGGAGGACACGCCTGCCACGGGATACAGCGAGGAGGATCTGAGCATCCTGGCGCATCTTCTGGCGGGAGAAGCGCAGAACTGTCCGGATGAAGAGCAGCTCTATGTAGGCTCGGTGGTGCTGAACCGGAAAAATCATCCGTCTTTTCCCAAGACGATCCGGGAAGTCGTGTTTCAGCGGGGACAGTATTCCTGCACGCGGGACGGAAACTATTACCGCGAACCGACGGAGCGCAACTGGGCGAATGCGAAGAAGCTTCTGGAGGAGGGGAGCGTCCTGCCGGGCCATGTGATCTGGCAGTCGGGCAGCCGGCAGGGGAACGGCGTGTATCTGAAAACGAAGTATCATTATTACTGCTACTGACACGACGCGACATGGCAATGCCGCTGTACATCTGCGCCGGCATGGCGATCAGAAACAGCATGGTCGCACCGATCTGAAAGATCCGCATGGGGGAGAACCTGCCCCTGAACAGGTTTAGAGACTGTGTGAAACTTTTTCTGTAAATAGCTACTAAGTATAGGTCTTCTATGATAAAATCTAAATCATAGGAGGCCTATTATTATGGCAAGAGAAAAGAAACCGGTACATAAGGTCGTTATGACCGAAGGAAAACGCAGCATCATTCAGCAGCTCCTTCAGGAGTATGACATTCAGTCCGCAGAAGATATTCAGGAGGCATTGAAAGACTTGCTGGGCGGTACAATCAAAGAAATGATGGAAGCGGAGATGGATGAACACCTTGGCTATCAGAAATCCCAGCGTTCTGACAGTGACGATTACCGCAATGGATATAAGAGCAAAAGAGTCAACAGCAGTTATGGGACAATGGATATCCAGGTTCCCCAGGATCGCAAATCTACGTTTGAACCGCAAGTTGTCCGCAAACGCCAGAAGGATATCTCATCCATTGACCAGAAAATCATCTCTATGTATGCCAAGGGAATGACCACCCGGCAGATTTCAGAAACGCTGGAGGATATCTACGGATTTGAAGCGTCAGAAGGCTTCATTTCCGACGTAACAGACAAAATCCTGCCCCAGATTGAAGACTGGCAGAAACGTCCGCTGTCGGAAATTTATCCAGTGCTCTATATCGATGCCATTCATTATTCTGTCCGGGATAATGGAGTCATCCGGAAGCTGGCAGCCTATGTCATTCTTGGAATCAATCTGGACGGTCAGAAAGAGGTTCTGACCATTCAGGTGGGAGACAACGAAAGCGCAAAATACTGGCTTTCCGTGCTGAATGAATTGAAAAACCGCGGAGTGAAAGAGATCCTGATCCTCTGCGCCGATGGGCTGAGCGGAATCAAAGAAGCAATCGCCGCGGCATACCCTAAGACGGAATACCAGCGCTGCATTGTACACCAGGTAAGGAATACCCTGAAATACGTGGCAGACAAAGACCGCAAGCCATTTGCCAATGATTTAAAGACCATTTACCATGCGCCATCAGAAGAGCAGGCCCTGGAAGCTCTGGAGAAGGTAAGAGAAAAATGGTCTGTGAAATATCCGAATTCGATGAGAAGCTGGAAGCAGAACTGGGATGCCATCTGTCCGATTTTCAAGTTTTCCCCAGAAGTCAGGAAGGTCATTTACACAACCAATGCGATCGAATCGCTGAATTCCACCTATCGAAAGCTGAACCGCCAGAGAAGCGTATTTCCAAGCGATACAGCCCTTTTAAAAGCGCTTTATCTGGCGACTTTTGAAGCCACAAAAAGTGGACCATGCCGATCCGGAATTGGGGGCATGTATATGGGGAGCTGAGTATCATGTATGAAGGCAGGCTCCCAGAGTAAAAATCTCCAGGAAATACGAGAGGAAATCCTGCCTGTGCTAGACATGCTCAGCATGTGCTGTTATATATAAACCAAGGGCTGAAAGCTCTCAGATTAGCCTTCAGCCCAACAATTATCATAGAAGATTCTGTATTTACAGAGATTTTTTCACCCCCGGCTCGAGGAATCTCCTCCTACTCGATTAGCCCTTATTCTAAAATCTGTTTTACCCTTCCTAAGGAGATTCCCAGCTGTCTGGCGATTTCCTCCGGTGTCATTCCCTGGGCCGACAGGCGGAGCGCTTGCTTTGCCACTTGTATACCTTCCTGCATGCCCTCCTGCCGTCCTTTCTCTACTCCAATTGATAAAATACTCATTTGCAATACCTCCCATTCTTCCGATTCTTTCACTTCCTGCACGATTTTATCCAGCTCTACAATTCTCTCATCCTTTACCAGAATTTCCGGATTATCCAGCGTTGTCTTTTTCATATACTGCAGCAGGCTTATGAGCTCCGGAGGCCCGTTTTTGCTTTTCATATTTAAAAATATTTTGCTTGTCCCGTCCTCCAG
>CALWLT010000003.1 GCA_944381615.1 uncultured Lachnospiraceae bacterium
TGAAAGTATCTCCTGTCAGGTCTGTTTGCTATACCTATTTTTAGGAACTATCCATCTTAAAATCCTCACTCTTTCAGTATTTACAAGGCTTCGCGCCTCTTTGTCACCAGGTTATTTAGAAGAACCATACAAACAGCAAAAACAGCCAGAGAATAATATAACAGAAGCTGTAGATCCTTGCATATCAATCCCAGGCAAACGAACACCTCTTATTAAACCATCCAACATTCTACCATCATCAACGTTAAAACGATAATAAATAAATAATGCAAACTTCTGATTAAGTTTTCCTAAAAGTATAATTATGCTTTGAAAAAACATTATATTTGCCTGTGCAACACAAAATTCTTCTGTATTTTTAAAGACCAACGTTAATAGTGATGGAAATATTATGATATACAACAAATATATAATTGGCCCATTAACAGGATACATAAAAGTGTTTGCATTTAATTCTGCTTCTATATTAATTTTTCTTAACAATATAACATATAGGAATAAAGAAAAAAAAGATATAAACATATATATCCAACTCTTTGGAACATATAACCATGTCTTATAATTTATTTTTTTTAAAAGAAAAAAGCATAAAACTGCAAACACGATCTTTCTTAATGTGATGATTTGATAAATCCTTACATCAAATTCTATCCCAAAAAGCAATATTAGCTTTACCCAAGCAGGAATCTTATTCGCATACATCTTTCTTTCCTCTTTTAATCATAGACTTCATATACTCTAAATAATCATTAACTATTTTATCTTCCATCCATTCGCCTGCTGTTTTTTCAGCTTTCTTCCCCATCTCAATCCTCTCTTCACAATGTTCTTCCATCCAGAACAACTTTTCAGCCATTTTTTTTGAGTCAGATACAGGAACAAGAATTCCATTTTCACCTGAATTAATTAATTCTCTCGGGCCAAAATCACAATCTGAAGAAACACACGGTAATCCTAGTGCCATTGCTTCCATCAATGCATTCGGCATTCCTTCTGCTTTGCTTGAAAAAACAAATAAATCATATTCTTTTATTTTTTCATGAAGATTTTTTACAAAACCGCAAAATTTAATCCTATCTTGTAAGTGCAGTTTCGTTACCTTATTTTGCAATTCTTGGTGCAATTCTCCCTCTCCATAAATGTCCAGAATTCCAGTTCCCCCCATCTGACAATACTGAGCAAATGCTTGAATCAGAGTTTCAAAATCTTTATCTGAATGCAAACGTCCAACTGAACACATTCTAAAAACAGACATTACATGTGTTTTTTTTTCAATATCCTTTATAAATACCGGATTCTTAATTACAACTGACTTCTTTTGTACTAAAAGTGGATAACATTTTCTAGCTCCGTCTGTTTGAAATATAAAACCACTACATAGTGGAGAAACATAACGCATAATAAACTGAAACAACTTATTATGCAATCTAGGATTTGTTCTTTCTAAACCAATTACATTTATTTGTAATCCAAAAGTCACACTAAGTGCATAGGGTATATTTTTTATCGTAAATGCTAATATAATATCCGGTATTATTTTTTTTACTTCTTTTCTTAAATTTTTTACGCGAAAGATAATTTTCCCTATTCTTGATGTATTTCCACTTGCAATTTCTTTTATCTGTACTTTATCATCCAAAGTATATGCAATTCCTTTGAAATCGTAAAGAAATATATAAACTTCATGTCCCAACTCTGTAAATTTATTTGCAAGCACAGATGCAACTCTCTCTGCTCCTCCTCCTCCCAGGGAATTAATTACAATTCCAATTTTCATATCAACCTCTTTATATTATTTCATATTGTGCTTAATAATCTATTCCTGGAAGTTTTTCTAACTCGCCAAGTCTGTTATTCCAACTTTCATCTTTAAATTTTTGAAATCCTCCCCACGGAAAAAAGGTCATTTCCCCTACATACACTTTATGATTAATAATGTAACAATCTACTCTTACAAACGGAATTTCTGCCGAAAGTTGTTCCGCTATTGTAATCATTTCTTCATAGCACTCCGGCTTTTGTATATCTTCATCTAGTGATGGATAAAGAATTTCGATTTTGCTTTTTTCCCATTTTCTGTCATACGCTCCACAAAAATAGGCCATTGGTTTTCTGCCATCTTTTCTTGACTTGTTTTTCCATACAAATGTATACATTACCTTTCCATTAAAACAGTAATTTTTATAATCTATTAAATTCTCACCCATGTATTCTTCACATAGAATTTTCCGTTTCACATTTTTATATGGCCATTCTCTACTCATAGAAAAATAGTCAATTTTTAGCGTTTGATTTAATTCTTTTATAGCCTTTTTTATTTCAAATGTTTTTTTATCCCGACATACAATAACACCACCTGCATGATTAGCTTTAAGTACAAATTTGGAAGGAAGAGTCTCAAAATCGATTTCTTCAGCCCTATTCCAAACTCCCAAAACAGGAATCGTATACCCTGCTCCAACCTTTTCTTCAACCACTTTTTTTAATTTGTATTTATCAACCATATCTGTATATTGTGGCTGCCTGTCATATAGCTTTCTCCAATTACTCTTTTCATTAAAATTTTTAGGTTCTGTTAAATTTGGCTCAACTCCAAATCTTTTCTTATATAACCATTTAATATACTTTTCATCATTCATATAAGGCCTGAATCGAATTATAAATACCAATTTATTCTTAAAAAGTGCATTATATAATCTACGTACAAAATATTTAATAAATTTATTATCCGAACAAAGCATCTGCTTCAAACTATTTTTGATATCTGTCATTATTATCCCTCTCTGTTATATATTGTTCCTATACCACTCAATCGCTGCTGCTATTCCTTTTTCAAAATTCCACTCTGGTTCATATCCCAAATATTTTTGCGCTTTTGTAATGTCAGCATTGCTGTGTTTTATATCTCCAGCCCGATCCGGTCCAAAATGCGGCTCAATCTTTTTCCCCAATACATCTGTAAGATGATAATATATATCAATCAGATATTCCCGTCCGCCATATGCAATATTAAAAGCCTCTCCTGCTGATTCTGATGGTGCCTGACATGCTTTTAAATTTGCTTCTATTACATTTTCAATATAAGTAAAATCCCGACTTTGTTTTCCATCTCCATTGATCGTGGGGGCTTCATCATTTAATAATTGTTTAATAAACTTTGGAATAACCGCTGCATATGCACCATTGGGATCCTGTCTTCGTCCAAAAACATTAAAATAACGCAGTCCATAGGTATCTAACCCATACAGTTTTTTATATAACTTCCCGTACTCCTCGTCTACCCGTTTCGTTAATGCATAGGGGGATAACAGATTTCCTTCCTGTCCTTCTTTTTTAGGCAATACGGGATGATCTCCATAAACAGAGGAACTGGAAGCATAAACAAACTTTTTTACGCCTTGCTGTCTTGCTGCTTCCATCATATTCAACGTACCGCCTATGTTTACTTTTTCATAATATAATGGCATTTCTATACTTCTGGGAACACTTCCCCAAGCTGCCTGATTTAATACATAATCAACCTTCTCACAAGCTGACATACACGTATCCAAATCAGTAATATCCCCTTTGATAAATTGATAATTAGGGTTATCTAAAAACAAATCTACGTTTTCCTGTTTTCCCGTTGATAAATTATCCAGACACCTTACGCGATACCCCATATTCAAAATTGCCTCACACAGATTGGACCCGATAAATCCAGCTCCTCCTGTTACGAGAAATATCGCATCCTTTTCAAATTTCAAGTGTTTATATCCCATGTTTATTGCTGCCTTCCTTTTCTCGATTTATAAAAAACTACAGTCTCCAGTACAGATAGCCCGCTTCCAACATTTTCTCACGATTCAAAATTCCCTTTATATCCATCAAAACCTTTTTTTCATTTTGTGTTCCATAAAACTGCCCCAATTCCTGTTCCGACCAGTTACAGAACACATTATGGGCAACAGCTAAAACCACCGCATCCATATTTTTGACTTCATTTGTTTCTGCAAAAGTTACGCCGTAAAGCCGTTTCGCCTCTTCGGCATCCGCCTCTGGATCCGCAATAATTGGATCAATTCCATACTCCTGTAATTCTTTTACAATATCAATGACTTTTGTATTTCTTGTATCAGGACAATTTTCCTTAAAAGTAAAACCAAGAATAGCTACTCTGGCATTTTTCACTGGAATGTCAGCACGGATCAGATTTTTAATCAAACATTCAGCCACATATTTTCCCATATCATCATTGATTCGGCGGCCCGACAAAATGATTTGAGAATGATATCCCAATTGTTCCGCTTTATATGTTAAATAGTATGGATCCACACCAATGCAGTGTCCTCCGACCAGTCCCGGCTGAAACTTTAAAAAGTTCCATTTTGTTCCTGCTGCCTGAAGAACAGACTTTGTATCAATACCCATTTTGTTGAAAATAATGGAAAGCTCATTCATAAAGGCAATATTAATGTCACGCTGACTGTTCTCTATTACCTTGGCAGCCTCTGCGACTTTTATGTTTTCCGCTCTATGAACACCCGCCTCAACGACCAGTTCATAAACACGGGCAACTTCCTCCAGGGTTTCATCATCCATTCCGGAAACAATCTTTGTAATTTTTTCCAGTCGATGTATCTTATCCCCCGGATTAATCCTTTCCGGCGAATAACCAACCTTAAAATCAGCCCCGCATTTCAATCCGGATTCTTTTTCCAGAATCGGAACACAGATTTCTTCTGTAACACCAGGATAAACCGTCGATTCATAAACCACGATACTTCCTTTTGTCAAATTGCGCCCCAACACATGACTTGCTCCCTCTACAGGACTCAAATCTGGTGTATGATCTTCGTTTACTGGTGTTGGAACTGCCACAATATGGAATTTTGCCCGTTTCAGTTCGCTCTCCTCTGATGTAAAAAACACACTACTCTCTGAAATTTCTTTATCTCCAACTTCGTGTGTCGGATCAATTCCGCTTTTATATAAAGCTATTTTCTCTTTGTTAATGTCAAATCCAATAACTGGTACCTTCTTTGCAAATGCAACAGCAATCGGCATACCAACATAACCAAGGCCAACCAAACTGATTTGTTCTTCTCCATTTACAATTTTCTCATACAGCATTTTTGTTTCTCCCTACCATTTCATAAAAATTTGTCAGTTCTTTTACAAGATTTTGTATATCAAAACCGGCGCGTACCATTTCGTCATAGGTATCACGCCGGCTTATCTCTGTTGCCTTTACTATTTCTTTTTTCCAAACTTCTGTTCCCGCTTTCAGTGAAAGCATCTTCGTTGTTTTTAAAACAATCACTTCTTGTGTTATTGTATCTGATATAATACAGGGAAGTCCGGCCGCCTGTGCTTCCAACACTGCTCCCGGAAGGCCCTCGTATAATGAGGGAAAACAGAAAACATCTCCTGCCTGTAGCAAATCATTTACATCACTTCTATTTCCCAGAAGAAATACAGAACTTTGAATCCCCATTTTTTCCGCCTGCAGTCTCAAATTTCGCTGAAGGCCTAACTTCGTTTCACCTCCAATAAAAAACATACAGAAGCTTTCATCTTCTTTTAGTAGCTCCTTTAAAACATCCAATAAAAAAATCTGATTTTTAGGGGCAGTGAAATTTCCAACATGCATAATTACTTTTTTATTCTCAATTTTCAGAGTGTTTCTCAAATGCGATCTCTTTTCCTCATTAAATCGAAATTTATTACAATCTATTGCATTTTTCCAGATCTGCACTTTTCCTTCCTGTACGTTTTTCTTCCCAAACAGCCATTCCCCCGCTAAATCCGATACTGCAAAATAATGAGTAGCATATTTTCTGGTAGGAATCTTAATGATGTTTTTTACAATATTATTTATTGATAAAGTTGATATTGCAGTTCTTGAATGTGCAATTCGTACAGGAACACCAGCCAAATAGGCTCCTTTGCAAAATACAGAACACCATGCATCTTGATACGCATGAACAATTTTATATTCTTGATGCTCTTTTAGAAAATTTTTAAAATAGTTTACATACCAAAACATATTTTTTACAGTCAAAGGTGGATTGTAATACACTGTGCTGCCGAACGACTTTACCTCACTATCCAATAAACCTGGTTGTTCTCTATACGTGAAAATATCTATACAGACTTGATCATTATCGGTATATCTAATAATATCCATTAATCGACTCTCAAGCCCGCCTCTGTTCATTTGGCATACAATGGCTAAAATTTTTATTGCATTAGTCTTTTCCATAATATACATCTATTTCCCTATAAAAAATTAATAATGCATTTCTAACTTACGATAATGTACATTACTTTTATAAGTAAAACTAAAAATATATAAAAATAATTTGTCACTATTTTTGATATACCTTTTTTAATTCTGCAATTACCCTTACGGCTGAAAATCTTCCAACTTTTTTTAAATTATTATTACCCAACAGTTTGAGATCTGATTTTAATATCTTTTTGATTGCATTTCTGCAGCTTTGTACAGAATCAACATTAAATAAAGTTCCACCATATTTATCAATTAAATCAACATTACCTCTGATTGAACTTACTACACATGGAAGACCGCATGCCATTGCTTCCATAAGCGCTACCGATAACCCCTCTCTCTTTGACGGAAATACAAATATATCTGCGCACTTATATATTTCAATCACATCAGTCCGAAATCCAATCAAAAAAAGTTGGTTTTGAACTCCCAATTCTCTTGCCAGTTTCTCCAAATATTTTTTCAAGAGGCCCTGGCCACATACCACATATTTAATATGTGAATTATTCAATTCCTTCAAGGCTCTGATCACAATTTCATGATTCTTATTTTGGTTTAATTCCCCAACCGACAATAGAACAATATCATCTGTCTTAAGCCCCAGTTCTTTTCTTTTCTCTTCGCGATTGATCTGTACAGAATTAATCTTGTCTATATCAATTCCCACACCTGGAATATATATTGTTTCCTTCGCATGAAATTTTTTCTTTGCTATTTGATAGTCCTCTCGATTAATTACTAGCAATGTATCCGTCATCCACGAGCAAATCCATTCAACCGGATAATAAATAAGCCAGTTTTTTAAAGGAGATCCTTTGCAAAAATGAAATCCATGTGCGGTGTAAATAACTTTTGTTCTATTTAATTTTCCAGCTATTCTGCCAACTAATCCCCCAATGGGAGAATGGCAATGAATAAAAACATAACTATTTTTCTTAAGAATATTATTGACCTGCAAAAAGGCTCTCACATTTTTTCTGATATTTGTAATTTTCCTTGAAAAATCAATTTGATAAAACTCTACGCCTATCTCTTTTAATGAATCCTTTAATTCCCTGATTTTTTCATCGGAACAGGTGTTTCCTTCTTCAAAATTACAAGCCACATCCACCTCATATCCCATTTTTTTTAACAGCATAATATTCGGCATATTAAATTGATCAATCATAGATGCTACAGAAGCCAACACTAATACACGATTCATACTTATTACATACCTTCAATAAAACATACAAACAGTAAATTCATTCTTCTACTTACTGAACAGATTTGTCATACACCAAACTCCCAAACGCTTTGTTAACCATTCCGCCAATCTTCCCCGGAAAATATGCCATCAGGTAAATTCCCCAGTTAAAACATTTAACCAACCGAATTCTTTTCCCGTTTCGCCTAGCTATATCCCGAACCATCTCGGCTGTTTTCACATATTTGGGATCCTGAGGAAAGAAAACGCCTCCATCTCCATTTTCAATCCGAATCCTGACAAATTCACAAAGATTGTGAATGGAGAGCATACTGCGTTCATTAGGAAAATCAGGAAACACAGGGCATTTCATTGCAATTTTCTCCAGTATCCTGTAATTCCCTTTGCAGCCCTTTCCGTAAATCATTGGCGGCCTTAATATTGCCACATGGAAAAAATCATCACACAACGGCGTTAATTTCTGCTCTGCCTTCCATTTGCTGTCTCCATAAAAATTAGAGGGAGACGGTTTCGTCTCCCTGGTAATTACCCTTCTTTTTCGGACAGAGGTTCCTTCCCCATACACAATAATGGAGCTCATATAAATAAACTGCCTGACTCCTGAAACTTTGGCCTTTTTAGCCGTTTCCACTGCCAGATCACAATTCACTGCATAATACAGTTTTTTCTGTTCTTCTGTTACCTTTCCAATATCGGCATGCGCAATCCCGGCCACATGAAACACTGTGTCATATCCGGAAAAATCTTTCTTTTTCCATCCCTCTCCCCGCATATCCACTGTATCTACCTGATACATTCCGGCAAATTCTGGTCTGTTCAGCCACTGTTCCACCGATGTACCGATATAGCTTCCTGCTCCTGTTATCAAAATTCTTTTCATTTTTCCCTCTCAATACCCAGGTTCTTCCATTATTCTCGATTTCCGAATTCTGAAGCTCAGGCTCTTTTCTGCTGTTTCATAACTCCTGTCCCGCCTTCCACAACGCCCTCATGCTTCAGTACGGAAGTTATCGTCCTGAGAAAACAGATGCAGTCCATGCGAAAGCTCAGATGCTTCACATACTCTCCATCCAGCCTGGCCTTCACGGGAATTTCCAGCTCATCCCGGCCATTAACCTGTGCCCATCCTGTCAGTCCCGGCATTACATCATTAGCCCCATATTTATCCCGCTCGGCAATCAGATCCTCCTGATTCCACAGAGCCGGACGGGGCCCGATAATGCTCATATCTCCCTTCAGAATATTAATAATCTGCGGGAGCTCGTCCAGGGATGTTTTACGTAAGAACTTCCCCACCCTGGTTATGTACTGTTCCGGATTTTCCAGAAGGTGCGTAGGCATGTCCTTTGGCGTATCAATCCGCATCGTACGGAATTTCAGAATATTAAAATATGTCTTATGGATTCCCACCCGTTTCTGCTTAAAAAAAACAGGGCCTCTGGAATCAAGCTTAATTGCTGCCATCAGACATAAAAAAACCGGAGAGAGGACAATCAGGCCAATCCCGGCCAGAACCACATCCAGTCTCCGTTTCAATCGTATATATCCTTTTTTTTTCATCATTTAATCCTGTTCCTGTCTGCCCCGCAAATCAATACTATTAATCTGACAGACATTATTCTTTTCTCTATTTCAAACTGACATTGCGCAACACTCTGCCAGTCTGTTTTCTATACCTTAATCATTCTTTCATTTCTACAATCGACTGTACTCCCACTTCTGCCGCTTCATCCTTCCCGAGTCTTATCCCAAGAAGAACCGTCTGCTCTCTCTGCAGAAATCTTACTCTCACTACTGCATACCGTTTATGAAGGCTGATCCGCTCTATCTGATCCTTAAAAAGGCGAAGTGCTCCATGAATTCCGGATATTTTTCCATCTTCTGTCGTGTCAATGAGACTGCGCCGAACCAGATAGCCATTTTCTCCATTTCCCTTCCCAGGAACACCACCCCGCATCAGCGTTTCCAGAAAGTTCTTTTCACTCTCTTCCACCGGAGTGAATTCGAATCTTCCGTTTCCGATAATTCGCGAAAATCTGGGAACCCGCTTCAATGAAAAAAACAACTCCTCCGGCTGCTCGGAATCCACAAATACATAACCCGGGAAAAGAGGCCGGACCTGTGTCTGCCACTGTCCTCCAAGGCGTTTCATCCATTCTGCCCGGATGATGAAGCAGTCCCGGTAAAGATCCCGTTCCACTATGGTATTCATCATGTCAGTCAGTTCCTCTTCTTTTCCTGTGACGGTCTGAATTACATACCACATAATAGCCTCCATCCTCCGATCGTAAACAGACAGGTGCTATCGCACAAAAAGACATGGCTTCGCCATCTCTGCAGCCCATTAGCTCCAAAGTTGCAAACAAATAACCGCATTTTCGTATCTGTTTCCAGATAGAAATAACTGCGGAAATTCCGATCGGTATGCCGACAGAATTCTCCTGCATGCCTCAATAGCTGTACACTCGATCTTCTGCCTTTTTCATTTCTCAACTAAAGTTATATTTTTATTACTGTTTTTCTTTCCTGCCATCGCAGAGCCTGTAACTGTGAAGTCGCCCTGATGTCCTGATACCGCTTAACTGCAGCTTCCGTTTTCTCTATCCGGCACTCGTCTTTCAGACTGCCGCAGAAAGAAGTTTTCCTGAGCCGGCCTCATCCCGTTCCAGAACGCTTTCATCCAGTCCCACTCCGGCCCAGACAATCGCCCGCTTTTTCGCCACCGTAAATTCCACCTGGGCAAAACGGCGGTGCCAGTCGATCCGGATAATCCGGCTGCCCGCTTCCATCAGAGGTCCCTTTGTGATGTGATCCACTCCGTTTTCCTTGTATCCGTAGGACATTTTCAGATAATGCCTGTCCCCGCAGAGCTCCCGGAGGCATTTTTCCTCGTCCTCGTAAACGGAAATCAGATAGCCGTCCTCCTCCATTACACGAAGAATGGAACGGTACCGGTCAAGCTCCTGCGATAACAGCCCCGGCTGGTGGCTTTCCACAAACACGTAGCCCGGAAACATTTCCTTTTCCATCAGCTTCCAGACACCGTCTCTGCGCCACAGTCTCTCACAACGGAAAGAGAAAACTTCGTCACATGCCTCTTTTGACAGATGCTGCCTGCAGGAACGGATAATTATCTCCTCCTGGCCCTCACGGCATCTCAGCACATACCACATAAGATCCCTCCAAAATAAATGCTGCTATGGCTCATTGCATAAAATTTCGTAGAATACCCTGTTCCACGAAAAAAACGGCCGCGCAGGACGCCCGAAAACGGATTTTAGCCCCGCCGGGAACCGTTTGTTTTCTGAATTTTCCCGGAATCCGTCTGATTCGGGGCAAAATTTTTGTGCCGTTTAAAAATTATTAAGAAATTCCCTCGCTGTTTTTGCCACAAACTTCTATTGAAAAGCCTTCTGTTTAGTGGTACAATAATCAAAGTTTCATAGAACAGGGTATTCTGCGAAAACGTTTCTGCTTTCAGATCGCTTCCTTCGCAAAATTCCCCTTGACAAATGTTTTCCCAGGTATTAATCTAGGAAAAGCGAAACCGATGAGAAAGAGGAGTACGCAGTCAGGCGAAATCCCAGAGAGTCGTGGCAGGGTGGGAGCACGATATGGAGCGGACGGCGGAATGGACTTTCGAGGGCAGCCCGGAACTGCAGTATGGGCTGACGGAGACCGCGTCCGTTATGCGGCGGCGTATATGTTGGTATACGGAAAAGTGGGCTTTACGCCAAGATGGGTGGTACCGCGGATTTGATGATTCGTCCCAGATGCAGCATGCTGCGTCTGGGATTTTTTATTTTCCGAAACGGCCGGCCCCGGCCCTTTCCGGCCGCCGCAGTTTGCGCGCGCATCCCCCGCATGGTGCGGCGCGGTTTCGCACAGACTGTACCCGAACCCCATTTACAGACGAAAAATATTGCGATCAAAAGACTGGAGGAAATCATATGAAAAAGAATGTGCTTGTATCCCTGATTCTGACGGCGGCCATGACCGCGTCCCTGACGGCCTGCTCTTCTCCGGAAAACGGCGAGGCGGCGGGCGAAACCGGCGCGTCCGGCCAGACGGAGGCGGCAGAACATTCCGCGTCCGGAACCGGTTCGCAGGACGGTTCGGAAAGCAAAAGTGAAGAAAACGCAGAGACGGACGGCGAGGCGGCGGACGGCGAATACGTGGTCGGCATCGGCCAGTTCGCCGTGCACGGATCGCTCGACAACTGCCGCGAGGGCTTTATTCAGGGCCTGGCCGAGGAAGGCATTGAAGAGGGAAAAAATCTGACCATCCTCTATGAGAACGCCAACAGCGACGGGGCGACCTCCAGCCAGATCGTCTCCAATTTCCTCGCGCAGGACGTCGACCTGATCTGCGCCATTGCCACGCCAATCGCGCAGAGCGCCTACAGCGCCGCCCGCAAGGAGGATCTTCCGGTCGTTTACACGGCCGTCACGGATCCGGTGGCGGCGGAGCTGGCCAATGCCGACGGTGCCCCGGTGGGCGAAATCACGGGAACCAGCGACAAGCTTCCGGTTAAAGAGCAGCTTGCCATGATCCGCGAGGTGCTTCCCGACGCGAAAACCATCGGCATCATGTACAGCACCAGCGAGGTCAACTCCCTCTCCACGCTGGAGGAATACAAGGCGGCCGCTCCGGAATACGGATTTGAGATCGTCGAGAGCGGCGTTTCCACCACCGCCGACGTGCCGCTGGCCGCCGATCAGCTGGCCGGCAAGGTAGACTGCATCAACAACCTGACCGACAACACGGTGGTCAGCGCCCTGCAGGTCGTTCTGGACGCCGCAAACAAGGCCGGCATCCCCGTCTTCGGCAGCGAGATCGAGCAGGTCAAAGCCGGCTGCCTCGCCTCCGTCGGCCTTGACTACATTGAACTCGGAAAACAGACGGGCCGCATGGCCGCCGCCATTCTCAAGGGAGAGGAAAAAGCCGGCGAAATGAATTTTGAGGTCATCGAGGGCGGTTCCTTCTACGGCAACTCTGCGGTCGCCGCCAACCTGGGCATCACGCTGCCGGAGGATCTGGTCGCGGATGCCGCGCAGATGTTCGGCGAGATCTCGCAGTAACCGCAGCGCGCCGGCCGCACGGCCGGCGCAGAACCCACAACTTGCACCCGGAGGTTTTCCATGTCCGTTTTACTCGGTATTTTAAATGAAGGCTTTATTTACGCCCTGATGGCGCTGGGCGTTTACATTACCTATTCGATTCTGGATTTCCCGGATCTGTCCGTGGACAGCACGTTCCCGCTGGGCGCAGCCGTCACGGCCACGCTCATTCTGGCGGGCGTGCCGCCGTTTCTGACGCTCCTCATCGCATTTGCGGCCGGGGCGCTGGCGGGAACGGTAACCGGCCTCATCCACGTCAAGCTGAAAATCCGCGACCTGCTCTCCGGCATCATCGTCATGACGGGGCTCTACTCCATCAACCTGCGGATTACCGGCAACAAGGCCAACCTGCCCATTTTCAGCCAGGAAACCATTTTTGAAAACAGCTTCATCAGCAGCCTGCCGGAGGTGGCGCAGGAATACTCTACGGTCGTCATCCTCTTTCTCATCGTCCTGGCGGTCAAGATCCTGCTCGATCTGTATATGCAGACCCGTTCCGGCTATCTGCTGCGGGCGGTCGGCGACAATGAAACGCTCGTGACCTCGCTGGCCAAGGACAAGGGCACGGTCAAGATCCTGGGGCTGGCCCTGGCCAACGGCCTGGCCGCCCTGGCCGGCGCCGCCTACTGCCAGCAGAAAGGATTTTTCGAGATCAGCATCGGGACCGGCACCATGGTCATGGGCCTGGCCAGCGTCATCATCGGCACCCGGGTCTTCGCCCGCTTCGGCTTCATCCGGGCCACGACGGCCGTCATCCTGGGAACCATCGTCTACAAGGCGTGTATTTCCGCCGCCATGGCCATGGGGCTGCAGACGCTTTACATGAAGCTGATTACCTCGATCCTCTTCCTGATCATCCTGGTTATCAGCGAAAATAAAAAGAGGAAGGTGCTCTGATGCTGGAATTAAAACAGATTAACAAATATTACAATCAGGGGACGGTCAACGAGATGTGCCTCTTCGACGATTTCAGCCTGTCCATCGGCGAGGGCGAGTTCGTCTCCGTCGTAGGCAGCAACGGTTCCGGCAAGACCTCCCTGTTAAATATCATCTGCGGCAGCATTCCGCTGGACGCCGGGCGGATCCTGATCAACGGGAAGGACATTACCCGGATGCCGGAATACCGGCGGCAGCGCATCATCGGCCGCGTTTACCAGAACCCGGCCATGGGCACCTGCCCCAACATGACCATCCTGGAAAATATGGCCATGGCCGACACCAAGGGAAAATCCTTTAACCTGCGCCGCGGCACCGACCGGCAGCGGATTTCCTACTACCGGGAACTTCTCTCCTCCCTGGGCCTCGGCCTGGAGGACAAACTGGAGGTCAAGGTCGGCGTCCTCTCCGGCGGGCAGCGGCAGGCGATGGCGCTCCTCATGTCCACCATGACGCCCATCGAATTCCTGATCCTGGACGAGCACACGGCGGCCCTGGATCCCAAGACGGCGGAAACCATCATGGAGCTGACCGGCAAGATCGTCCGCGAAAAGCATCTGACGACCATCATGGTCACGCACAACCTGCGCTACGCCGTCGAGTACGGAAACCGGCTTCTGATGATGCACCAGGGAAACGCCATCCTCGACTGCAGCGGCGAGAAAAAAGCCGCGCTGCGGGTGGAGGATCTGCTCGACCAGTTTAACGCCATCAGCATCGAGTGCGGCAATTAAAAAATACCCCGTCTGCTGCACGAAGCCACCAGACGGGGTATAAAAAAGGGGAGGATAAGTATTCAAAAATTTCTCTTTTGTGATACTTACAGTATAACCACTCCCCTCCGGCTTATACATCAGACAGAAAAAGTTTTTGCAAAACCGGAAAAGATGGTATATACTAACATTGTCGGCGCGGCCGCGCCGCGTTCTGCCGCACGGGCGGCGGAAGAATCAAGAGGAAGAAAGGAACACCGATATGACACTTTTGGAAAACTGGCGCAACCTTGCCTACGGAGACGGGCTCGACGATAAAAAGAAGGAAAAACTCTGGGAAGGGTATTTTGCCATCGAGAAGGGAATCTACGAGCAGATCCTCTCCAACCCGACCGAGGTCATCGAGGGCACGGTCAAAGAGCTGGCGGAAAAATACGGCACGGAAGTCCTGATCATGACCGGCTTCCTGGACGGCATCAACGAGAGCCTGAAGGGATATGAGAATCCCATCGAGACGATGGAGGAAGATACGAAGGTCCGCATCGAGATCGATCCGGAACGCCTCTATTATAATATGGTAGAAGCCCGGGCCAACTGGCTCTACGAGCTGCCTCAGTGGGACGCGATCCTCACGGAAGAGCAGCGCAAAGAGCTCTACCGCGAGCAGAAGGCCTCCGGCACGGTCCGCAACGAGAAGAAGATTTATCCCAACGATCCGTGTCCCTGCGGCAGCGGCAAGAAATATAAAAAGTGCTGCGGAAAGAATCAGTAACCATGAAAACGTGCGAAAACAGGCGGGAGGTTTGATCCTCCCGCCCTTTTTGACCGCTCTTTTCTTTGATCAGTTCTCTTTTTTTACCGGCCTTCCTTTTTTCCGGTCTTCGCTTTTACCCGTTTTCTTCCTGTCTCAGATACCGCGGCAGCCCGTTCTCGAGAATGACGCTGGGCGCGCCCTGCACGAGCGGCAGCGCGTAATCCAGAAAGCGCGGCGAGATATCGCAGCCCTTCTCGATCCATTCCAGCGGGAATTTCTTCTCCCGGTTGCAGATCTCCGTCACGTCCTCGGCTACCGGCGTCACGGCATACGGCGCGGAGTAATCCAGCCGCTCCGGATCGGCGCCGTCGCGCGAAAACGCCACCATCTTCCCGCTCTCGCCCGCCAGCGCAAAGCGCACCGCCGCCTCGCCCGCCAGCGCGGCCTCCGCCTGATCCCGGGCCGAAACCGTCATGCCCGAACAGCGCTGGCAGACGTTTAACTCGATCGAGCGCACCTTCACATCCAGGCGGCTTCTGACCAGCTGTTCCAGCACGCGGCCGCAGCCGGTCAGCATCTTATGGCCGAACCGGTCCAGCTGTGCCTCGCCCTGCGTCTCGCAGAGGAAACGCCCACTTTCATCGGCAATTCCCTCCGACACGCACACCACCACGTTGGAGCGCTTCGCAAACGCCCGCTCCAGATCCGCAAAAAACTGCTCCGTCTGAAACGGGACCTCCGGCAGATAAATCAGGAGCGGGTTGCTCTGCCTTCCGGTGCGGGCCAGCGCGGCGGCAGCCGTCAGCCAGCCCGCGTGACGCCCCATGATCTCCACGATCGTAACCGACTGCTGCCGGTACACCTCCGCATCCAGCGCAATCTCCCGCACCATGGACGCCACATAGCGGGCGGCGCTGCCGTATCCGGGCGTGTGATCCGTGCGCACCAGATCGTTGTCGATCGTCTTGGGGATCCCGATAAAGCGGATCGGGCTGCCTGTGCGGGCCGCATACTGCGAAAGCTTGCTGACCGTGTCCATGGAATCGTTGCCTCCAATGTAGAAAACGCTTCCGATCCCCAGCCGCTCCAGCTTTTCAAAAATCTGCGGATAAACCGCCGCCTGCAGATCGGCCGGAAGCTGGAACCGGCACGAGCCCAGGTAGGCGGCCGGCGTCTGCTTTAAGAGCGCCAGTTCCTCCCCGCTCAGCTCTGTCAGATCCAGGACCTGATCCTCCAGAAAACCCTCGATCCCGTATTTCATCCCGTAAATGCGCTCAATCTCGCCGGGGCAGCGCATGGCCTCCCGGATGACGCCCCACAGGCTGGCGTTGATCACGGCGGTCGGCCCGCCCGACTGTCCCACAAGAATATTCTGCTTCATACTCCCTCTCCCTCTCTTCTTTCGTTCTGTCTCTTCCCGGCCGCCGGCCGGCGCTTTCGCTCCGTTTCCTTCATTCCATCCCGCCCGGACCGCCGGCCGGCGCTTTCGCTTCGCTTCCTTCATTCCGGCCTGCCCGGCCGTCAGCCGGCGCTCTGCTCCGCTTCCATCCCCCGGATCTCGACGCCGTCATAGAAAAATTCCAGGATTTCGCGGTAGCCCATCCCGCGGCGCGCCATCTCCTGCGCGCCGTTCTGGCTCATGCCCACGCCGTGGCCGTAGCCGCCGCCCCAGATGGTAAAGGTGCGGACCGAGCCGTCCTCGCTGCGCGCCGTCTCGTCCACCGCGATAAACGCGCTGGGAAGGCTGGCCCAGCCCGTCATCTCCGAGCCGTCGTTGCGCTCATAGATCAGCGCCTCCGAACCCAGCACGTTCCGGATCTGCGTCTGGCCTTCGAGCTCCCGCGTGCCGCCGCTCCCGACGATCTGCACGCGCTTCGCGATCCCGCCGGTTCCCCGCTCCGTCACGAAGATGCCCTGAATCTCTCCGATCGAATCGATCTTCTCTTCCAGCCTGCGGTTCGTGACCGTCGTCTGCCAGCGGTACATCGGATAGCCCGAGTCATAATTGGGCTCGCCCTGGCCCCGGATGAACGCCTCAAACGCCTCGTTCTCCGTCAGCTCCTCCATCTGTCCGCCTCCGGAGAGGGAAATCCCCTTCAGATACGGAACCTCCGAGAGCGAGGCGCCCCACACGGTTCCGTCCGTCGAATGGCCGCAGGAGGTGGAAAAATAATACGTCTGCGCCGGTTCTTCCCCGTAAAAAACCAGCTGTCCGTCCGTCTCCTTGACGGCCAGATCCGTCCGCTCGGCCGCTTCGGTGTTATTGTACACCTGATAATTGGTGCTGTCGTCCACATGGGCCCCGTAGCGGCTGTAGGCGTTGGCCTGGATCTGCCGCCAGGCATAGGTCCTGGCGCAGACGGCCTGCGCCTTCAGCGCCTCCAGCTCATAGGAAGCCGGCATTTCGCTGGGCACCACACGCGTCAGATAATCCTCCACGTCCACCTCGTTGACCAGAAGAAGGCCGTCCTCCTCCCGGCTGATCTCCATCGTCCCGAAATACGACGGCGTTCCCTGGCCGCGCTCCACGTTCAGGACGGTAATCTCCTTTCCCGCGTCCGCTGCGGAAACCGTAAGCCGCCCCGTCTCGAGCCGCCCGTCGCCGGCGCTGATCCGAAGCGTCTCGCCGGCTTCTACGATCTCCTCCTTCTCCTGGTTGGCCCCGGAGCGGACGATGAGATCGCTCTGCGAGGTAAGCGCCACCTCTTCGTGGAAAATCGTGGAAAACGCGCTGTCCATGATCAGCACGCGGATGTTCTGCGCGGCAAAGCCCCGCGTCTGCAGGGCGGCGCACACCCGGTTCTTCGCCACCACGAAGCGGCCCAGATCGTAGCCGACCAGGATGTTCTCCTTCTTCTGCTCGCGGATCACGCCGTACGTCTTGTAAACACGGAAATCGGGATCCAGCTTCAGCGTCCCGTAGCCCTCGATCTCAATCGCGTCCTCGCGCACGGAAAGCACCTTTCCCTCGATCGTGTCCTTCTTGAGCGAAACCTTTTTGATCTTTCCCTCCGAGAGCTCCAGATCCGCCAGGACGCCGCCCGTCTCCTCCGAGAGCTCCCGGATCCCGGGAAACGTCCGCGAGATGGATCCCAAGTACGCCCGGATCCCGTCCTCTTCCGGGACCGTCCACACATTCCGGTAGGTAACCTGCTCCGAGACGACCCCGATCAGGGAAATGATTTCGCTCCCGCGCCGGTACACCTCAATCTCCCGGTCGATGCAGGCGTCCAGGGCGACGCCCTCAAAATTCAGGATCCCCTGATCCGTATAGGCCGTCCAGGCCGCGGCCTCCGGCACGTTGTCCGGCGTCCCGTAAAGGAGCAGTGTCTCCTTCCGGACCTCTCCCGCCTGATCCGCCGCCTCCAGAAACGAGGGGTAAAACAGCTCCCACTCGCTGAGCGGCATCGCCCGGTCATATTTTTTCGTGGAAATGTTAAGCGCCCCGGAAAGGCCCTCCTGAATCTGTTCCGCCGCGTAGGCCGCCTCGCCGTAGGTCAGCGCATCCGCCGCATAGTCCCGGTCCGGCGCCCCTTCTTTGTCCTCCAGAACCAGGACGCCCCGTTCCAGCAGGTAATCTATGTACTTCGCGTACCACTCGCCCTGATCCGCGGCCGCGAAATGGCTCCCGTGCTCCTTCTGGGAAGCCTCGCACGCCTCCCGCGGCGCCAGCGCCAGCGCCATCGCCTTGGACGCCGCCGAGCGCGGCACGCCGCGCCCCGCCGTGTCCAGCTTCACAATCAGGACAATCAAAAGAATCAGGATCGCCGGAATAGCCAGAGCCCAGTACACAAGCCTCTTTGATCTCATATCCGTTCCTTCCATCACAGAAAAAGCAGTCCCGCCGCACCGGGGCACCCCCGGCTCGGCTCATTGCCAGACAAAGATAAAGCAGCGATTGCTCGCTGCTTTTTCTCCTTTGTAACCCCAAAATGCCGGCTCTTGCAATATTGACGCCTAGCCTTGCTAGGTGGGCAACCTCACTTAGGCTTCTGCCTTCCACTCGAAGGAGGCCTGACATCCGCCTAAAAATATTGGAATCCCTTATGTCATAATGTAGGTTCAAAAAAAGCAAGAGTTATCGAGCATTCCAGGAATTACAAACTGTCTTTTTTGATACGGCTATTATACCGCAACTTTTCTGTTTTTTCAAGTTCCTTTTCCTGACGCTTTTGTGAACTTTTATGAAATTTTACCCCGGCCGCTTCTCCTGCCCGGCCGGGGCGTCCCGCCGTTTTGCCTCCGGCTCAGCTCAGATCCGGCAGCGGGTATTTCTCCAGATACGGGGCGATCGCCTGCCTCGTCTCCTCGATCTCCTCCTTCGTCAGATCCAGGAGCGGCCCGTGCATGTGGCCGCCGGTCAGTCCCCGCATGTCCTGCGCCGCCTTGAAAATGCTCATGCGCGTGCCGGCTTTCAGCGCGCGGATGATGCCGTCCGCCTCCTTCATGCACGCCCGTGCCTCGCCCAGATTGCCGGTCTTCCAGGCGTGATAGCCCTTGACCAGCGGCTCCGGGAAGACGGTCGCCGCGCCGGACACCGTGCCGCCGCAGCCCATGGCGAGCGCCGGCAGAAGCAAACGGTCAAAGCCGACCAGGACAGAGAAATCGCCGTCCCGGACCTGCAGATATTCGAGCGCCCGGTGCACGTCGGCAAAGCTGTACTTGATTCCCACGACATTGGGGCAGGCCTCGGCGATGCGGCGGCAGGTCTCCACCTGGATATCGTTGGCCGCGCACTGCGGGATATTATAGAGATACATCGGGAAATCCGCCGGGATGGAGGCGGAAACCGTCCGGTAAAATGTAAACAGCTCCTCCTGCGTCATCCCGAAAAAGGACGGCGTAACCACGCCGATCCCGTCCGCGCCCGCCTGGCTGGCATGGCGCGACAGGCGGATCGTATCCTCCATGCGCACCGCGCCCGTGTGGATAAACACGATCACGCGGCCGGCCGCCTTGCGGATGACCGTCTCCGCCACCTGCTCTCGCTGCTCGCAGGTCATCAGAAGCATCTCGCCCGTCGTCCCGCACGGATACAGGCAGTCAACGCCCGAGCGGATCAGAAACTCCGTCTCCTGCTCCAGCGCCTTCACATCGACCGTTCCATCCTCCAGAAACGGCGTCGTCATCGCGGCAATAATGCCGTACATCTTTTTCATTTTTCTGTTCCTCCTGACCCTCTTCTCCGCGGCCGGCGCGGCTTTCCCGGTCCCCGGCCGCCTTCTGTCCGTCTTATCAGTTCCCGGCTTTCTGTTCCTTCTCTATCTCCTGCAGGATGTTTCGCACGTAAGCCGCCGCCACCGGCATCCCCTCGCTGGCCTCCGGCAGATCCGTCTGAATCCAGCGTCTTTCGTATTCCAGAGAGATCCAGCCGTCATAGCCGGTGGAAGAAAGTTTTCTCAGAATCGCCGGCCAGTCCAGGATGCCCTGTCCCGGAATCCGCGAATGCACCGTGCGCTCGCTGGGATCCACGTGCGTAACCTGGCTGAACACGGCCTTTTTGGGCGTGCCGCCCTGATAGACCAGATCCTTGCAGTGCACATAGTAAATCATGCCTTCCTGCAGCGCGATGGCCTCCTCATACTCCTCCGCCGGGAAAAAGGCGATGTTGGCCTGATCGTAGAGCACGCCGACATTGGGATGGCCGATCTCCTTTATGATATCCGCCGTGATCGCGGCCGTCGTCGTCATGGTCCCGAAATGATTTTCCAGATTCAGATGAATATCCCCGTGCTCTCTGGCATAGTCGCCGCACTCCCGCATGGAGCGGACCAGCTGGCTGCGCTTTCTTCCGTCGTCGTCGTTCTCGCCCGCCACCAGCTTTCCTCCGTAGATGCGGATGTTTTTCGTTCCCAGGCGTTCTGCCATGCGGATAACCGTCTTAAGACGCCGGCACTCCTCTGCGCGCTCCGCCTCGTCCGTGCTGTTAAACAGGTTCAGATACGGCGTCAGCCCGGAAATGGCGATCTGCTTTTCGCGGACGCGGGCCGCCAGCGCGTCAATCTCTTCGTCCGGCGCGTCAAGCGGGATCCCGCAGCGATACCCGTCCGTCTCCACAATGACCTCAATTCCGTCCAGCCCCATTTCCGCAAACAGGTCGATCGCCTCATAGAGCGTGTACTCCGGCGTCCCCATTGTATGTCCAGCTAACTTCATCTTCCTTACCCCATTCCTGTCTTCCTATTTTACCGGCCACTCCTGCGACAGATCCGGCAGCCCCGCCGTGCGCAGGATCCGATCCATCAGCTCATGCGTCTTGAACGCGTCCTGCGCGCTCGTCAGCGGCGTCTCCCGGGTCTGCACGCAGTGGATAAAATGTTTGATGCAGGGCTCAAAGCCCAGGCGCTCGACGACCCGGCACCAGCCCTGGCGCATGGGCGTCATGGTCTGTCCCACCTCTTTATCCGGATAAATGATCTTGTAGCTGTCCAGATTGTCCGAGATGGCGGTAATGCCGCTTCCGTACATCTCCACATGCTCCCGCCACTGGCCGGCCTCGCGGGACGCCGTCAGGATCCCGATGCCGCCGCCCGCAAACTGCAGCTGCGCCGTGCACAGATCCTCGTAAAACGGATCCGTAAAGACCGCCTGCGCCTCGACCTTCTCGCACTCGCCCAGGATGTGGCGCAGCAGATCCACCATGTGGATGGCGTTCTCCAGCGTGCCGCGGAACTCCTTGAACTCGCGGCTCTTGTTGGCGATGACCAGATGCGGCTTCTTGCCCTCAAAGGCGGCCGCCGCCTGCCGGTTGCAGGGCGCGAAACGCCGGTTAAAGGCCACCATCACGATTTTTCCCGATTTTTCCGCCTCGTTGGCCAGATAATCGCACTCCTTTAAGGTCATGGAGAGCGGCTTCTCGCAGAGAATGTCCAGCTTCCGTTCCATCAGCGGAACCAGATACTCTTTGCGGACCGTCTTCGGCGTCAGCAATACCGCGCAGTCCAGATCCTGGTTCAGGAACTCGTCAATCGTGCGGCAGGCCATCGCCGCCCCGTAGCGGTTCTTCGCCTCCAGCGCCTTCTCATACTGAATATCATAAATCGCCTGCAGGCTGACCTCCGGCAGGGAGGACAGCACCGGGAAATGCGCGATATTGGCGATCGCACCCGTCCCGATCACGCCGACTTTTACCTTTTTACCTGTTTCCATCCGATACCTCCCAAATTGTTTTTTCTCAGTCTGTCAGAAGCGTTCGCAGATAGCGCACGCTTTCCCGCGCCTCGCTCAGGAAATCGCCGTACTGCGTCGCTTCAATCGCCAGGATCCCGTCGTATCCGGCCTCCTTCAACGCGCGGATATATTCCTCATATCCCTCATAACCGTCGCCCGCCTGCGGAAACAGCCGCGCCGTCCCCGCCGGATTGTCGATATGAGCGTGCCCGATCCATTCCCGGCAGCGGATGATCTCCGTAAAGGGTTCCTCCCGCTTGACCATGTGGCGCAGATCGCACATCGCGCTCAGATTGTTCCGGCCGATCCGTCTTACAAAGTCCGCCGTCTCATCAATCGTCCCCAGAAAATTGGAATTGGCCGGGCCCAGCGGCTCCACCAGCAGCGTGATCCCGTACGGCAAAAGGACATCGCAGATCGCGCCCACGATCTCCTCCACGCGCCGGACGGCCGCCGCCCGGTCCGGGCAGTCCTCCGGGATGCTGCGGCATTTCCCCGCCCCGAACGTCCAGCGGCGGGCCCCTAGGCTCGCCGTGCGCTCCGCGCCGCGCTTTACGTGCTCCAGCCAGAACGCGAGATCAAACTGCGGGCTGTGGAAGCGCTCCGTCAGGGGGATCACGTCGGAGAACACCTCCATGGCAAAGCCCGCCGCGCGCGCCTCGCTCCGGTACGCTTCAAACTGCGCCGCGCTCATGGCGTTTATCTCGCAGATATCCGGTTCCACATCGTCAAACCCGGCCTTTCCCGCCTGCGAGAGCAGGGCTGCGGGGCAGAAACAGCTGAGCTTCATACGCAGCCCCCGCTTTCCGCCTTCGCGATCATGGCGTCCAGAATCCGGCGCGTTTTTACCATGTCATCCAGCCCCGCGGCCGGCGCCGCGCCCTGCACATACTGACGCAGCGTCTCTACCGTATAAACCGGGTAATAGACGTCCGAATCCGTGCTGAGGAGCGTCTCTTTGGCTTCCCGCCCCATGATCCGGGTCTCCAGGCGGCCGTCCCCGATGGTGTAATAGCCGTTCTTCGTTGTAAAATTCCAGCGGTTATCGCGCTTGTTTTCCTCATCCATGGGGTAGGCGTAGCCCGTCTGAATCGCCAGCGAAGCGCCGCTGGAAAGCCGCGCCAGGCTGACCGCGCTGTCTTCCACGTCGTAGCCGTTCATATAGTGGAAGCTGCTTCCCAGCACCTCTGCGCAGTCCGAGCCGGACAGATACAGCGCCATGTCGATGAAATGCACGCCCAGATTCGTCATGCAGCCCCCGCCGGCCAGCTTTTTCTCCAGCATCCAGGCGGAGCTTTCCAGATAACGGCTCGGCGGCCCCGCGATAAAAATATAGGAAAAATTCACGAAATCCTCCGGCGCCGTGCTCTCCCGCAGCTGCTTTACCAGGTCGCTGTAGCGCCAGATAAAGGGGATGGCAACAAACACGCCCGCCTCCTTCGCCCGATCGCGGATCCGCTCCGCGTCGGCGGCCGAAACGCCAAGCGGCTTTTCGATCGAGAACGGGATGCGGCGATCGATCAGCAGATCCGCCAGCGCCGGCATCCGGCAGTGCATGTCAAAAGCAAATACAAAATCCGGTTTTACCTCGTCCAAAAGCTTCTCTGCATCCGTGTAGGCCTTACACCCCAGCCGCGCCGCGAAACGGCCGGCCAGCGCCTCATCCGGATCCGAGACCGCCGCCACAAAAAGCCCTTCCTTCTCCACCGCTTCCAGATAGAGCGGCACATGCCAGTGGCTGACGCCCAGAAATGCAAGTTTTAATTTTCTGATATTCTCCAACGCTTTGTCCTTTCCGCCCGCATGAAAGGTCTGAAAACCTGTGCGGGGCGGGCTTTTCGCCCGCCCCGCACCATCGCAGGCTTCTCTGTCTGAACTGCCGCTCCTTAAGCTGCGTCCGGCTTACTGCGCCGCCTCGGTCTCGGCTGCTTCCGCCTCAGCCGCTTCCGTCTCCGCCGCCTCGGCCGCTTCCGTCTCGGCCGTCTCAGCCGGCTCCGCCGCCTCGGCTGCTTCCGCCGGGTAGTCCTTGATTACTTCCTGAATCGTGTTGTAGAATTCCATCTGACGCTCGTCGAAGTTCGCGATCGTCTCGGCATTGACCTCCGCGGCCAGCGCCTTGAACGCGTCCATATCCGCCTCATTGATCTCTACGCCCGCTTCTTCCATCGTGACATAGCACTCTTCCACCGAAGCCGGCCAGATTTCTCCGTTCCAGTATTCTCCGGTCGCTTCGCCGGCCTTCAGCACCGCCTCCTGCAGATCGGCGGGCAGGGAGTCATAGACGACCTTGCTGACCATAACCGGATCCGGCACGATGAAATGATTTGTCAGAGAATAATATTTGCCCAGATCCTGGAAACCGTTGGAAACGATAACCGGCACGCTGTTCTCCACCGCGTCGATCGTTCCCTGCTGCATGCCCGTGTAGCACTCCGTCCAGGCCAGCGTGATGGGGGAAGCGCCCATGGCCTCCATGGCGTTGACCAGCGCCGGGCTCTGCATCACGCGGATCTTGACGCCGTTCATATCCTCCGGCGTCACAATCGGATGCGACGCATTCAAAATGCAGCGTTCGCCGTAATTTCTCCAGTGCAGAAGCTTAAAGCCCATGTTCTCCAGCGACTCCTCCGCGATCGCTCCCACACGGGGATCCTGGATGACCTGAATGGCCTGATCGCCCGTCTCAAACAGATAGGGCAGCGCCAGCACGTCCCAGAGGTTGTCAAACTGCGCCAGATCGGTCGCCGCCACCTCGGTAATCTCGATGGTGCCCAGCTGCAGGCCCTCCAGGGACGCCTGCTTCTCCGCCAGCTGTCCGGCCGGATAAACCTCTCCGGCGATACGGCCGTTGGAATATTCCTCAATGCGATCCATCAGGTAGACGGAACCGTCATTCTCCACGCCAACCGCAGGACCTACATTGGCAAACTTAAAGATATACTCCGCCTCCGCGGCCGCCTCGCCTTCTCCGGCGTCCGCTTCTTCTCCGGCCGCCTCCGCCGCCTCAGTCTCCTCCGCCGCCGCTTCCGTTTCGGCCGCGGCCTCCGTCTCCCCGGTCTGCGAGCTGCAGCCTGCCGCCAGGCATACGGCTGCGGTCAGAAGTCCCATCAGTCTCCACTTCTTCATAAATGAAATCCTCCTTTTTCCGGGCGGCGCGCCGCGCCGCCTCTTTTTCTGACTGCGTTACAATAGTTACTTTACATCAGTCCCATCATCGTCGGCAGGAATGTAACGGTAATGGGAACGTATGTTATGATCATCAGTACGATAATCTCGCACAGGATAAAGGGAAGCATCCCCCGAAAGCCTTCCATGACCGGGATACGGGCGATGCCGCAGGCGATGTAGACGCACTGTCCCAGCGGCGGCGTGCCCAGGCCGATGACCAGGTTCAGCACCATGACCAGGCCGAAATGGACCATGTTAATATCCAGCGCCTGCGCGATGGGCGCCAGGACCGGGGTCAGCAGAAGGATGCTGGCGCCGCCGTCCATGAACATGCCCATGATGAGGAGCAGGATATTGACCAGCAGCAGGAAGACCTGCGGCGAGTCGCTGAACTGAAGAAACAGATCCTCGACGATCTTCGCCATCTGCAGGCCGGTCAGCGCGTTGCTGGCCACCTTGGCGCAGGCGATGATCATCAGGATCGCCGCCGACATGGTCGCCGTACTCAGCATCATGTCCGGCAGATCGCGCAGCTTAACCGTGCGCAGCACCACCATGCCGATAATCATGGAATAAACAACCGCCACCACGCCGGCCTCCGTCGCCGTGATCACGCCGCTCATGATGCCGCCGCAGATGATAATCGGCACGCCCAGCGGGTAGAGCGCCTCGCGGATGATGGTCAGCTTCTCCTTCATCGTCAGACGCACGTCGCGGATCGGGAAATGCTCTCTCCGGTTCCAGAGATTGACCAGGATGATCATGGCGATGCCGATGAGGATGCCCGGGATAAAGCCGCCCATGAAGAGGGCGCTGATGGAACATCCCACGGTTACGCCGTAGAGGACCATCATGATACTGGGTGGGATGATCGGCCCCAGCGTGGAGGTCGCCGCCGTGATCGCCACGGAAAACCGCGGCGAATAACCTTCTTTAATCATGGACGGGATCATGATACTTCCCGTACAGGAGGTATCCGCCTGCGCCGAACCCGTGATGCCGCCGAAAAACATGGAATCCAGGACGTTGGCGTAGGCCAGTCCGCCGGGCACGCGGCCCACGATCAGCATCGCCAGGTCAATCAGGCGTTCCGTGATGCCGGCCTTGTTCATGATCTCGCCGGCCAGCACATAGAAGGGAATCGCCAGCAGCGGGAAATAGCCGATGCCGCTGTAAAAGTTCTGCGGGATGGAGATCAGCGTGGTCGCCGCCACCGCCGTCGTCCTCGTCTGCATCAGGAACAGCCCGATGACGCCCGCCGCGCCCAGGCCGGCATAGACCGGGACGCCGATGATCATAAAGATAAAAATGGATAAAATAATCAGTACGACAATGGTGGACATACTCATAAGACACCGACCTCCTCTTCCTGATCCGGCGCTTTGTAAAGACCCAGGATCCGCTTCTTCATAATCTTCACGAATTCATAGACCATCAGCGCGCTGCCCAGCACCATGGTGCTGTAGATATAGGAATACTGGATGCGCAGGTACGGCGTCTTCAGCCCGCCGACCCCGGCCCGCTCAAATAACACGTAGCAGCTGTAGGTTACCAGCAAAAGAAAGACCAGCGTGATAACCGAGGTAATCGCCCGAAGTCCCATCCCCACCGGCCGCGGCATGTGGTTGGCAAGCCCCTCGATTTCCGTGTGCGCTTTCACGCGGATCCCCCGGGCGGC
The DNA here is from genome assembly GCA_944381615.1 of uncultured Lachnospiraceae bacterium. Classification (GTDB taxonomy): domain Bacteria; phylum Bacillota; class Clostridia; order Lachnospirales; family Lachnospiraceae; genus Otoolea. Next base: position 27,021 of record CALWLT010000003.1, read on the forward strand.
GCCGACCAGGGCCATGACCACCATCAGAGCCCCAATGATCTCCTCGCTCCAGGGAATGGATTTATGCACCGCGTAGCGAAGCACGACCTGCCAGAACGCAATCGCGCAGATCGCAAAAAGGGTAAGGATGGAAACAAGATTTTCAAAATATCCGATTCCGTCATCGATAGCACGAAATGCTTTTTTCATAAGCTGTATCTCTTCCTCCTCATTTTTTCAAAGTGTTTATGTAATCGATTACATTTTTGCCTGCATGATCACGTCTCCTTTCCTGCCAGACACGGCGTTTTCTTCTCTGTTCCGGATCCCCATCCAAAACTTCACGGCAAAAAACCTTTGCCAATTTGTCCGTATCTATAAAATACTACGATTTTTTCTTCTTGTCAACGAATTTTTTGTGCATTTTTTCAATGATTGCCGAGTCGGCGGAACATTCTTTTGACGCTTTCTTTTCTCCGCCTTTTTGCATTCCTTTTCACACGCCGCTTCTTCCAGTTTTTTCCAAACAATTCTGATAACGATTACATTTTGAGTTGACAAGCCGTTTTTTCCTCATTATACTAAAGATGGCGGGGCTTTTTGCACCCCGCCCCAAAGCCTGCAGCAAGCTGCCGGCAATCTGTCTTTTTGAGGTAAAATGTATGGCAACGATCAAGGATGTTGCCCGGCACGCGGGCGTATCTTCTGCCACGGTGTCCCGGGTTCTGATGAATCAGGGAAATGTCAGCGCGAAAACGGCCGCCGCGGTTCAGAAAAGCATCGCCCAGCTGGGCTATCACCCCAACGCGCTGGCAAGGCAGCTGCGCCGCCAGCACACCCAGACAATCTATGTCATTATCCCCAGTATTGACAACACCTTCTTTTCCGAGGTCTACCGGGGCATCGAGTCGGAAGCGCTCGTCCATCACTACCAGGCCTTCCTTGTCAATACCAATAACGATAAAAATCAGGAAAACCTGTTTCTTTCCGCGCTCGTGCAGAAGCAGACGGACGGGATCATCTCCCTCTCCGCCGCCGCCGCCACCGGCGTGATTGAACGGCAGGTCGCCGGCCTTCCCATGGTCATCGCCTGCCAGTATCTGGAAGACGGATCCCTCCCCAATGTCGCAATCGATAACATTGCCGCCGCCAAGGAGGCGGTAACCCACCTCCTGGACCTCGGGCACCGCAACATCGGCTGCCTGTCGGGCCCGGCCACCAACGTCCTCTACCGCGACCGGCTGACCGGTTATCTGCGGGCGCTGGCCGAGCACGACATCCCGGTCAACATGGGTTACGTTTCCTATGGAAACAGCACCCTGCAGTCCGGCTACGACCGGGGCCTCGAGCTGCTGCTCGGCCACCCCGAGATCACGGCCGTGTTTGCCGCCGGCGACGTGATGGCCATCGGCTCCATGAAGGCCGCCCGCAGGCTGGGGCGGCGCATCCCGCAGGATTATGCCGTCGTCGGCTTCGACGATCTGGACATTACCCGCTTCTGCGACCCGCCCCTGACCACCATCCACCAGCCTATGTTTGAGATCGGCAAATACTCCATGCAGACGCTTCTCGATCTGATTGAGGGGAAACCCACGCAGAACCAGCGCCTGCTGGAATACCGGCTGATTGTCCGTGAAAGTACGGTAGAACACGCTTAAACAGCCTGTGAAAGGAGAATCAGCAATGACAACATGTAAAGGAATTATCGCCCCGGAAAAGGGCAAAGTGATTTTAACCGATGTGGAAGTAACCGACCCGCGCCCCGGATACGTGCAGGTGCGGATGGCGCGCACCATGATCAGCCCCGGAACGGAGCGGGCGCACATCCTCGCGCTTCCCAACTCCAACCAGAACTTCCCCTATGTGCCCGGCTACTGCTGCGCCGGCTGGGTCGAGAAGGTCGGCGAGGGCGTGGAGGATTTCGCGCCCGGGGACCGCGTGGCCTGCTCCGCCATCGACGTGGGGCACCGGCAGGTGGGGAACGTCGTCGCCGAGCGCGTCGCCCACATTTCCGACGCCATGTCCTTTGACTACGCGGCCTTCAACGGGCTGTCCCAGACCTCCCTGCAGGGCGTGCGCAAATGCGGCATCGAGCTGGGCGAGAGCGTCGTCGTTCTCGGCCTCGGCATCGTCGGCCAGCTTTGCCTGCAGCTGGCCCGGGCAAACGGCGCCACTCCGGCCATCGGCCTCGATCCCATGGAAAAGCGGCGCGAGATCGCCATGGCCTGCGGCGCCGATTACGTCTTTGACAACCGGAATACGCCGGCCAGGGAGCTGATCGCAGAGGTCACGAAGGGGAAGGGCGCGCAGGTCGTCCTCGACAGCACCGGCTTCCCCGCCGTCTTAAACGAGGCCTGCGACTGCGCCGCCAATTTCGGCCGCGTCTGCATCGTCGGCTGTCCCCGCGGCCTCACGGAATTTAACTTCTACACGCTGGTGCAGTTAAAGTCCCTGCAGGTCATCGGCGCGCACGCCGTCCACTCCGTCCCGCACGATCGCTCGCAGCCGCGCCTCTGGACGTATCAGGACGACATGGCCGCGTTCAACGCCCTCGTCGAGAAAGGCACCATCCGGCTCGAGCCGCTGATCAGCGACCGCATCCGCTGGACCGAGGCCGAGAGCGCGTTCAACTACCTGCTCGGCTGGGGCAAGGACAGCCTCGCCGTCCTCATCAACTGGGAAGAATAAACCAGCCGGTTTTACTCAAATCTCTGCGTTCCCTCCCGCGACACGCGCGCGTAGATCCATCTGCGCGCCGCCGGTCTGGCGGGTTCTAAGCGGTATGCCCGGCGAAGCGTCTGCTCTGCCTGCGCAAACAGCGCTTCGTCGGATGCGTAAAGGCAGGCCAGCGTCTCGCCTTTTGCGACCGCGTCGCCGTATTTTTTCTTCAGGACAATCCCCGCCGCCGGATCGATGACGTCGTCCTTCGTGCTACGCCCTGCCTTTAAGAGCACGGACGCGATCCCGCAGGCCTCCGTATCCATGTGCGCGACATAGCCGCTCTCCTCTGCCTTTACCTCACGGCAAAACGGCGCCTTCGCGAGCCGGTCCGGCTCCTTCGCCACGCGGCCGTCCCCGCCCTGCGCCCGGATCATCTCCGCAAACGTCCGCAGGGCGCTCCGATCCCGCAGCGCGCCGGCCGCCAGCTCATAGCACTGCGTCTCCGATCCCCGGCCCGCCGTGTGCAGCATTTCCGCCGCCAAGCGCAGGCTGACCTCCCGCAGATCCTCCGGGCCGCCGCCGTCGAGCACCCGGATCGACTCTTCTACCTCCAGCGCGTTTCCAATCGCATAGCCCAGCGGCACGTCCATATCCGTGATCAGCGCCGTGCAGACACGCCCCGCCCCGGTTCCAATGGCCACCATCTTCCCGGCCAGCGTCACGGAATCCTCCAGCGTCTTCATAAACGCCCCGCTCCCGGTCTTCACGTCGAGCACGATGCCGTCGCTCCCGGCGGCCAGCTTCTTGCTCATGATCGAAGAAGCGATCAGCGGGATGCTGTCCACCGTCGCCGTCACGTCCCGCAGCGCGTAGAGCTTCTTGTCCGCCGGCACCAGGTTGCCGCTCTGCCCGGCCACCGCGATGCCGACGCGGCGCACGATCTCAAAAAACCGTTCCGTATCAAGCGCCGTCTGAAATCCCGGGATCGCCTCCAGCTTGTCGATCGTGCCGCCCGTATGTCCCAGGCCGCGCCCCGACATCTTGGCAACGCGCACGCCGAGCGAAGCCACGATCGGCCCCGCGATCAGCGTCGTCTTGTCCCCGACGCCGCCGGTGCTGTGCTTGTCCACCTTAAAGCCTTCAATGGGCGACAAATCCATCACGTCCCCCGAATGCGCCATCTCCAGCGTAAGGCAGGTCGTCTCTTCATCGCTCATCCCCTGAAAACAGATCGCCATCAGCATGGCCGACATCTGGTAATCCGGGATCTCCCCCGCCACAAACCCGCGGATCATCGCCCGGATCTCCTCTTTTTCCAGCGTCCCGCCCCGTTTCTTTTTCTCAATCAGATCATACATCCGCATATTCATTTCCCTCCCGCAGGCGCGCCCTCAGCCGGACGCGCCTCTGATTTCCCGGCACGGATCCCCCAGCACGGATATCCCGGCCCTAATATCCCAGATTGGCCGGGCCAAAGCTCTCCGGCAAAAGCTCCTCCAGCGTGTACTCCTTATAATCCGAAACGGAACGCGCCAGGAGGATCCGGAACTCCTGCGGACGGCAGAATTCCCGCATGACCTGCCGGCACACGCCGCAGGGCGCGCAGTAATCCGTAACCGTCCCGCCGCTTCCGCCGCAGATGGCAATCCCCGTAAAATCCCGGCAGCCGCCGCTTACCGCTTTGAAAAATGCCGTCCGCTCGGCGCAGTTTGTCGCCGGATACGACGCGTTCTCAATGTTGACGCCCGTGTAAATGGTCCCGTCCGCCGCCAGCAGCGCCGCCGCCACATGAAACTGCGAATACGGCACGTACGCCTGCTCCAGCACGCCGAAGGCGGCGGCAATCAGCTCCCGCTTCTTCTCCTCTGTCCAGAGCGGGCTGCCTTTTTCCGAACCTGCCGCGCCGGCCGCCCCGCTTTCCGCCTTCTCCGCCATGCCGGCCGCCCCGCTTTCCGCTTTCTCCGTCATGCCAGACGGCCCGCTTTCCGCCTTCTCCGTCATACCAGACGGCCCGCTTTCCGCCTTCTCCCGCTCTTTTGCCACGAGCGCCACGATCCGGCTGCTGCCGATCCGGGAAGCGCCCAGCTCCAGAAAGCGCTCCGCGTCCTCCAGCGTCTGGATGCCGCCCGCCGCCTTGATCCGGACTCCCTTTCCCACATGCCGCGCAAAGAGCGCGACGTCCTCAAAGGTCGCTCCGCCCGCGGAAAACCCGGTGGAGGTCTTGATGAAATCGGCCCCTTCTTCTGTAACCATGCGGCAGGCGGCGATCTTCTCCTCCTCGGTCAGCAGGCAGGCCTCGACGATGACCTTCAGGATCTTTCCCCGGCAGGCCTCGCGCACCGCCCGGATCTCCTGCGCCGCCAGCGCCGCCCGCCCCGACTTGAACGCGCCGATCTGCATGACCATGTCAATCTCGTCGGCCCCGTCCTCCACGGCCCGCTCCGCCTCGTAGATCTTGACCTCCGGCGCGCTGTAGCCGTTCGGGAAGCCGATTACCGTGCAGATCGCCATGCGGTCTCCCACATACTCGCGCACCGCTTTCACAAACACCGGCGGGATGCAGACCGAGGCCGTCCCGTAGTAGATCGCCTCGTCGCAGAGCGCGCGGACCTCCTCCCAGGATGCGTCCGGGCGCAGCAGCGTGTGATCCACCGCCGCCAGCAGTTTCTTTCTGTCCATCTGTTCCTCCTTTTTTGTTTCCCCGTTTTACTATCTTACCGGCCCGCGCGCCTACGGGCGGTCAAGAATCTGCGAAAGGAAACTCGTCCCCTCCGTCTGTCCCTCCGCGCCCAGATATTCGAGAATCGTGGCCGCGATATCGGCAAACGTGTCCCGCGTCCCCAGATTGACGCCGGCGCGCACGCCCGGCCCGGCTATGACAAGCGGCGTGTACTCCCGCGAATGATCCGTCGAGGGCGTGCTGGGATCGCAGCCGTGATCCGCCGTGATCAGCAGCAGATCCTCCTTCCTGAGCGCGGCCAGAAGGCGGGGGAACTGCCCGTCAAAATACGCAAGCGCCCGCGCGTAGCCGTCCACATCGTTGCGGTGGCCGTACAGCATGTCGTAATCCACCAGATTGGTAAAGCAGAGCCCGGAAAAATCCCGCTCCATGAATTCCAGCGTGCGCTCGATCCCTTCCGCGTTGCCCGCCGTGCGCACCGCCTGCGTCACGCCGCTCCCGGCAAAAATATCGTTGATCTTGCCCACGGCCAGCACCTCGCGCCCCGCCTCCTTCAGATAATCGAGCATCGTCCGGCGCGGCGGCGTCAGCGAATAATCGTGGCGGCGCGGCGTGCGCTCATAGGGCCACGCCCCCGCAAAGGGCCGGGCAATCACGCGCCCCACGCCCCAGGGCCCGCGGCAGAGCCGCCGGGCAATCTCGCAGTCCCGGTAAAGCTCTTCAACCGGCACCACCACCTCATGCGCCGCAATCTGGAACACGCTGTCCGCCGAAGTATAGACGATCAGCGCCCCCGTCTTTTCGTGCTCCCGTCCGAAATCGCGGATGACCTCCGTGCCCGAGTACGGCCGGTTGCAGAGTACGCCCCGCCCTGTCTCCCGCGCAAAGGCGTCCAGAAGCTCTGCCGGAAATCCCTGCGGGAAGGTCGGCAGCGGCTGTTCTGAGACAAGGCCCGCGATCTCCCAGTGCCCGATGGTCGTATCCTTTCCTTTTGACCGCTCCGCCATGCGCCCGAAGGTCCCCGACGGCCGCGCTTCCCTGAGGCCGCAGCTTACGCCGTCAATATTAAAAAGCCCCGCCTTTTTCAGATTCGGCATGGAAAAATGCGGGCTCTTCGCCGCCGCGGCCAGCGTGTTGCTCCCCTCGTCGCCGTAAAGCGCCGCGTCCGGCATCTCGCCGATCCCTACGCTGTCCAGTACAATCAGAAACACCCGTTTTGCGCTCATTCTGCTCTCCTTCCTTTTCCCGTCCTGCGGATATCTATAGGATACCATATCTGCCCGGCAAAAGCAATTTGCCTGAAAGCACGGCCATCTACACCCGAAAGCACGGTCATCCGCATCCGAAGCACGGCCATCCGCAAAAATACGGCCGCCTGTGGAAAATTTTCCTGTTTTCGGCTATACTGAAACCCGTGCCCTGAAGTAATACGGCGCCCTGCCTCGTTTACAATAAAAGCAAAGGCAGAAAGGGGGCGATCCTATCGATGCGCAGGTACAGCTGGAGCGGTGGATTACACAGTATCAGAACCTGATCTTTTCCATCTGCTACAAATTTACTCAAAACTATTTCGACGCCGAGGATCTGACGCAGGACACCTTCCTCTCCGCCTACAAGAGCATGGCCTGGTTTGACGGGGCCAACGAGCGGGCCTGGCTGTGCCGGATCGCCACCAACAAATCGCTGGATTTTCTCCGGCGGGCCGGCCGGCGCTCCGTCCCCACGCAGGACGAATACTTTACCGCCATCGCCGCCCCGGACACCGTCGAGGATCGCTGCCTGGAGGACGAGGTGCGAAGACGGCTCTACGAATGCTGCCAGGCGCTCCGGGAGCCATACCGCAGCGTGGCGCTCGATTATTATTACTACGAACTGGAAATCGGCGAGATCGTCAGAAAGACCGGAAAAAACATCAAGACGCTGCAGACCCAGATCTACCGGGCGAAAGGAATGCTGCGAAAACAGTATCAGGCCGCAGGGCGGCAGAAAGGAGGAAGCACATGAACCAGACCGGCAAAAAGGACACGCACATCCCGCGCATCCGCTATTCAGGGACGTTAAGTGGGCCGGAGCAGAGCCATCTCGCCTCCTGCCCCTACTGCCAGACCGCCTTCTGGGACTACATCGAGAAGGAAGAAACAATCCGGGCGCCGGGGCACCTGAAGGCCTCCGTGCTGGCCCGCAGCCGCGATCTCGACGTCCGCCTGGCCTCCGGTTCCAGCCGGCTTTCCAGAAAGCTTTCATTTCTCTGGTTCAGCCTCCGGGTCGGAACCGCCGTCCTCTGCTCGCTCGCCCTCCTCTTTCTCACGCCGCTTCTCACAGCGGGCGGGCCCGGGCCGGACCTCGCCGCTTCGCAGACGGCCTATGAAACCGCCGGCAGACGGCGGGCGGCGCGCTACGACGAGATAACCCGCCGGGCGCAGCAGCAGTATGAATCCGTCGAACGTTTTTCCTGGCGGCTGGAGCAGCTGCCTTATCTTAACAGGGAGGTATCCAATTATGACGAAGAAGAAAAATAAGCTGTTTGCCCTGATCTGTTCCCTGATCCCCGGGGCCGGGGAAATGTACCTGGGCTTTTTCAAATGCGGCGTCAGCCTCATGGCCGCTTTCTTTATCCTGCTGGGGCTCTCCGGTTTCCTGGGCATCGGCTTCCTGGCCTACCTGACGCCCCTGATCTGGTTTTACAGCTTTTTCCACACCAACAATCTGAACTCCCTGAGCGACGAAGAATTTTACGCCGTCGAGGATCGCTGGCTGATCGGCTTTTCCGGCCTGCCGTGGGAGAAACTGCCCGTTACCCGCTGCACGTCCCTGATCGCGGCCGCCCTGATCCTCTTTGGCGTCTGCATCCTCTGGAGCAGCTTCGCGGAGTTTTTCGTCTATTACCTGCTCCCCGCGCTCTCCGTCTCCGAGGAGACGTGGCAGCTCTTCTGCTTCCTGACGGAAATGGTGCCCCAGACCGCCGTTGCCATTCTCATCATCGCCGCCGGCGTCCGCCTGATCCGGAACCGGTACCGTGACTTAAGCGACGGCCCTTTTGCACCCTCCCCTTCTGACGGCGGCCCTTCCTCCGCCGCCCCCTCTGACGGGCCGGCCCCCGGCCGGCAGCCGTTTTCGGAAAACACCCCGGCTCCGAACCCGCCAAAGAGCGGGCGCTCCGAGGAGGCTCCGGATCAACAGGCGGAAAGCAGCAGTTCTTCCAGCTCTCTGACGGAACCCGCGCGCCAGTCCGCGCCGCAGGCGTCAAATTCCTCCTGCGAGCCGTAGCCGTATTCCACCGCCACGCAGGGGATCCCGTTTTCATGGGCCCCCTCCACGTCGTGCCTGCGATCGCCGATCATCCGGATCCGATCGCGGCCGGCGTCGGCCCCCAGCGCCGCCAGCGCGTCCGCGATGATCTCTCCCTTCCTGACCCGCGTCTCCTCCAGATCGGCACCGAAAACCGCCGTAAAATACGACAGCAGGCCAAAGTGCTCCAGGATCTGCCGGGCGAAAACCTCCGGCTTGGAGGTCGCGACCGCCAGCGTAAAGCCCGCCTCCTTCAGGCGCCCCAGCATTTCATCAATCCCATCGTACGCCCGGTTCTCAAATTTCCCCCGCTCCCGGAAATAAACCTGAAATTCCCGCACGGCCCGGCGGGCCTGCTCCTGATCAAACCCGTAAAATTCCCGGAAGCTTTCCGCCAGCGGCGGACCGATGAACGGGCAGAGCTTCTCCCGGTCCTCCTCTTCCATTCCCATCGCCGAGAGCGCATACTGAACCGAGCGGGTAATCCCCTCCTTCGGATCCGTCAGCGTCCCGTCCAGATCAAATAACAGAAACGTTCTCACTTCTCCTCCTTTTCGCGCCGCAGATCGAAAGGGCCGCCTCAAAGCGAATCCATCTCGCTCTGCGGCGGCCCTCTGCGCTCATTTCTTTAGTTTAACTCGTCCACAACCTTCTGGATCGCCGCCAGCGCGTCGTCCGGAAGCTTGTCATAGCCTTCCTTGGCCTCGGCGAACTCCTTGATCTCGTTGACACGGTCGTTCATGCGGGCCTTCAGCTGGCTTACATACTCCGGATCGTTCATATTCGGGATAAAGCCCTCCCAGTCAAGGATCTCGATATCCGAGAAGGGACCCCACTTGTGGAAATCCGCTCTCTTCTCCACGATCGCCTCCAGAATGCCCAGCGTATCGGCCGGTTTCACCTTCTTGCCCATGAAATCGCCCGTATTGACGATGTAGCAGTCTACGTTCTTCTCCTCTACCAGCTTTTTGAACTTCTCATAATCGTTCGCCAGCGGATAGGTGCGGAACGGGTTGGCGTAGGGAACGACCACCAGCTTGTTGGGATCCGCGCCCGGAGCCAGACGCTCGGCGGAGGATCTCTTGGTCGCCAGCGTCGCGCCCATCACGGCCGCCAGGGACGCGCCCTTCAGCTTTACAACCGGCGGGATGGTCGGATCCTTCATGATCCAGAAGATCGCGTTGACCGGCGCGTCGATCCGATCCACACGGTTTGGCGACCACAGCTTGGACTTGATGGCGCGGCCGTTGCCGTTGCGGATGTCCTCGGTTACCAGCTGGATCTTGCCGTCCTCGTCCAGCGTCGCGGAGCAGTTCTGCGCCGTCAGCAGGTACTTGTTGTCCTCGCAGCCCGTCGGGTAATCGGCCGTCTTGTCAAAATAGGTCGGCTCGATGGCGATGGACGCGCAGGTATCGGTATTGATGATAAACGCATCGTCGTGCAGCACCTTGATCTGGTACTTGCCGCCGTGCTTGGCGTGCGTCAGCGTGGACTTGCCGGAGCCGGACAGGCCGTATACGGAGGCCACGTACTTGCTTCCGTCCGCCAGCGTGTACTCCTTCTGTCCGCCGTGGCAGGACGCGTAGCCGTTGCGGTTGGCGATCGCCCATACCATGGTCAGCGTGCCCTTCTTGTGCTCGCCGAAATAGCGCATGCCCAGGATGCAGGCGCAATTGGTATCCGTGTTAAAATAGCACAGCGTCTTCTTCTGCGGATCCGACAGGCAGTCCAGGGATACGTTGGGGCGATCCGATCCGTTCCACTGGGGATCAGAGAAAATGTAGATATCCGGCTCCTTGCCGTCGCCGACCGGCTTGGAATTCTTGTACATCTTCACGTACTCGTCCGACATGTACTGGAAATTCAACATCCAGTTGTACATGATGTTCTCCTCGCCCTCGGGGATCAGCAGATGGCACTTGACCATAAATTCCGGATCCAGGCCGGCGTACACCTCGGCGTGATACATCGTCTTCCAGCGGGACTCATAGATGGCGTCCATCGCCACCTTGTCCAGCGCCTCGCAGTCCACGCCCGGCTCTCCGGCAATCCGGCGGGCCGTCGCATAACGTCCCGTGATCGCACCGTCGTTGAACAGCAGCACCTTCGCGTCCTTATCCAGGCCGAACTCCTCGCCCCGGTATACCGGCATGTCCGTCACAATCGTGCCGGGAGAATTCTTCGCCAGTTCATATGCTTCTCTCAGTGTGTTGACCTTAACCACGTTGTTTCCGTAAAAAGCCGCCTCGATGATGGAACGGGTTTTGGAAAATCCGGGTTTTCCCTTGCCAATCTCACTGATCGGGTAATACGCTTTTGTTGACATAATCGTCCTCCTTTTCTGCCCCGTAATCTGTGTTTCAGGCCTGCCTCAATTATCTCATCCCGTTAAACAAAAGTCAATCCCCGGGCGCAAAGAATCCCCTGCGGACTTATTTGAAAAATTCGTGTCCGCCGTGGCTCATGAGAAAGGTCAGACGCCCGTCAAACCAGCGCACATTGGAGGAAGCCGAGCCGACGCGGTTCATGAAATACAGCGCCCCCTGGGAATAATCCTCGCCGGCCAGAGCCCGGTTCACGCACTCGATCGTATTCTCCGTTACCTGGCAGGTGTCGATCGTCCCGTCCAGCACCGGGGAAAACTGCGATTTTTCATAGACCACCCCGGTAATGGTGTCCGGAAACTCGTCGCTCCTGACCCGGTTGATGATGACGTTAGCCACCAGGATTTTCCCCTTGTCGTCGCAGATCCCCGCTTCCGCCTGCACGATCCGCAGAAGCACCTGGTAATCCTCCTCCGTATAGGAAATGACCGCCCGTTCCCGGCGCGCTTTCTCTTCCGCTTCCTTCTCGGCCTGCTGCGTCTGCATCAGGACCTCTTTTTCGATCGCCTCGATCTCCAGGGCCGACTGCGCGAGCTCATCCTGAATCGTCCGCTCCAGCGACCGGCCCAGCCAGCGCCGCGGTTCGTCCGTCGAGGCCGTAAGGGAAAGCCCGGTCAGAGCCTCCATGCCGATTTCTTCCTCCGTCTGTCCTTCCTGCGCGTCCGCTTCCTCCTCGCCCCGCTCCTGGCAGGCCGCCGCATTTCTGCCGGCGCCGGCAAAGCCGGACGATGTAAACGCCACCACCGTGATCACGGCGCACGCCGACACGAGCACGGCCGCGGTGCGGTACATCCGCTTCGTAACCCGGGCCGCCAGCGCGCGCACGCCATGGTACACCGTCTGAAGAAATGAGTAAAAGTCTGGCATATACTCCCCTCTTTTCGTTCCCGTTTTTTCGCATTCTGCGGCCCCCGCCGCGCGCGGGGCCGCCTCCGTTTCAGATAACGGTGGTAATTATAGGAGAGCCGATGAAACGATGTCAATAAGTTTTTTACATTTTTGTGACAAATCACAGCGTTTGTTAAAAGTTTCTTAATATTTTTGTGGTTTTCCCATAAGAATCTCTGCCATTTCTCTCCTGTTTTTATGGATTCTGCCATTTCCATTTTTTCCAGATTTTCCCTGCGCTGTCTATTTCTCCCAGAAAAAAAAGCAGTCGACTTTTGTCGCCTGCTTTTTATGTCAACTGTTTTTTTGCCGCTTCAGATCAGCGGGACAAACGCCGCGTCCACGTAGCGCGCCAGATCCTCCGGGTTTAACAGCACCTGGACGCCGCGCATCCCGGCGCTGACGCTGATGCGGTCAAACAGCTGCGCCGTCTCTTCAATATAGGTAGGGAATTTCTTCTTCATGCCGATGGGGGAACAGCCGCCGCGCACATACCCCGTCAGCGGAAGCAGCTCCTTCATGTGGATCATCTCCACCTTCTTGTCCTTCGACGCCTTCGCCACCTTCTTCAGATCCAGCTCCTCGTCCACCGGGATGCAGCAGACCAGGTAGCCGTTCTTGTCTCCCTTTAACACCAGCGTCTTGAACATCGTGTCGTGGTCGATCCCCATCATGTCCGCCGCATGGCTTCCCGACAGATCCGACTCGTCCACCTCGTACTCGCCGGTCTCGTAGGCGATCCCGGCCGCGTCCAGAAGACGCATCACATTCGTCTTCGTCATACCAGGCCTCTCTCCTTATTTCTGATTGATGTAATTGACCAGGCCGCCGGCGGAAATGATCTTCTGCATGAATTCCGGGAACGCCTGCCCCTTAAAGCTCTGTCCCGTCGTCTTATCCGTGATCACGCCGCTGTCGAAATCGACCTCGACCTCGTCGCCCGCCGAGATGGCGCGCGCCGCCTCCGGGCACTCGATGATGGGCAGACCGATGTTGATCGCGTTGCGGTAAAAAATCCGGGCGAACGTCTCGGCGATCACGCAGCTGACCCCGGCGCATTTGATGGCCAGGGGGGCGTGCTCCCGGGAGGAACCGCAGCCGAAATTCTTGTTGGCCACGATGATGTCGCCCTGCTTTACCCGTTTAACAAATTCCTGATCGATGTCCTCCATGCAGTGCTTCGCCAGCTCGTTCCCGTCGGGGGAATTCAGATACCGGGCCGGGATGATGACGTCGGTGTCCACATTGTCTCCGTATTTAAACACATGTCCGCATGCTTTCATGTTCTCTCTCCTCCTGCATCCAAAATAATCCGCCTCTTAAAGCCCCAGCTCGCAGGGACCGCTGAGTTTGCCGGTTACCGCGCTGACCGCCGCGATGACCGGGCTGGCCAGATAAATCTCCGAATCGACATGGCCCATACGGCCCACGAAATTGCGGTTGGTCGTGGAAACGCAGCGCTCGCCCGCCGCCAGGATGCCCATATAGCCGCCCAGGCAGGGGCCGCAGGTCGGCGTGCTGACCACGGCGCCGGCTTCGATGAAGATCTCCAGAAGTCCTTCCTTCATCGCCTGCAGGTAGATGGCCTGCGTCGCCGGAATCACGATGCAGCGCACGCCCTTTTTCACTTTTCTTCCCTTTAAAATCTCCGCCGCGGCGCGCATGTCGTCCATCCGCCCGTTGGTGCAGGAGCCGATGACGACCTGATCGATGGCGATCTCCCCCGCCTCGTCGATCGTCTTTGTATTCTCCGGCAGGTGCGGGAACGAAACCGTCGGCTTTAACTGCGACAGATCGATGGTGTACGTCTCGTCGTACTCCGCGTCCGCATCGGGCTCATAGACCCGGAACTCCCGCACAGAATGCTCCTTCATATATTCCACGGCCTTTTCATCCACCGGGAAAATTCCGTTCTTGCCGCCGGCCTCGATCGCCATATTGCAGATCGTAAAGCGGTCGTCCATCGAAAGGTGCGCAATGCCGTCCCCGGTAAATTCCATCGAGCGGTAAAGCGCGCCGTCCACGCCGATTAGGCCGATGATGTGCAGGATAATGTCCTTGCCGCTGACCCAGCGCGACGGTTTGCCCGTCAGCACAAACCGGATCGCGGACGGCACCTTGAACCAGGCCTTGCCCGTAACCATGCCCGCGGCCATGTCCGTACTGCCGACGCCCGTGGAGAACGCGCCCAGGGCCCCGTAGGTGCAGGTGTGGGAATCCGCTCCGATGACCGCGTCCCCCGCTACCACCAGGCCTTTCTCCGGGAGCAGGGCGTGCTCGATCCCCATCTCTCCCACGTCGAAATAATTGGTAATCTCATGGCGGCAGGCAAATTCCCGGCAGCATTTGCAGTTCTCCGCCGATTTGATGTCCTTGTTGGGGATAAAATGATCCATGACCAGCGCAATTTTATCCCGGTCAAAGACCGTCTGGCCGGTCATCTTCTTCATCTCATTGATGGCCACCGGCGTCGTGATATCATTGCCCAGCACCAGATCCAGATCCGCCTCGATCAGCTGCCCGGCCTTTACCTCCGGCAGGCCGGCATGAGCCGCCAGGATCTTCTGTGTCATCGTCATTCCCATGGTAAAACTCCCTCCCGTAAATTCAGTATTTACATTATATCATCCCGCCTGTTATAATACAAATATATAATATGAATGGATCGTATAAATTCCGGTTATGAATTTTCCCCGCGGGCCGGCCGGATGCCCGGGAAGGAGGGCTATGGAATCCAGTTTATCACAGTACCGCATCTTTTTCGCCGTCGCCCGCACGGGCAATATTTCGCGCGCCGCCAAGGAGCTGTTCATCAGCCAGCCCGCCATCAGCAAATCGATCAGCAAGCTGGAGGAAAGCCTGGGCGTCAGCCTGTTCATGCGCAATTCCCGCGGCGTCCAGCTGACGGCCGAGGGACAGCTCCTTTTCCAGCACGTCTCCAACGCGTTCGACGCCTTAAACCGCGGGGAAAGCGAGCTGCGGCGCATCCGCAGCCTTCACATCGGCCAGCTGCGCATCGGCGTCAGCAACACCCTGTGCAAATACAGCCTTCTGCCCTATTTAAAGGGCTTTGTCGGCCGCTATCCCCACGTCAGCATCCTCATCGACAGCCAGGACACGGCGCGCACCATCTCCATGCTGGAGCAGCAGAAGCTGGACATCGGCCTCATCGCCGAGCCGAAGAACCGGAAAAGCCTGACCTTTCTTCCGCTCATGCAGATTACCGACGTCTTCGTCTGCACGCCCGCCTATCTTGAAAACCTGCGCATCCGTGAGGGCGAGCACGCCGACCTCTTCGAGACGGGAACCATCCTTCTCCTGGACCGCGGCAACATGACGCGCACGCACATCGACGCCTATTTTGCCGAACACGGCATCGAGCCCAAGCAGGTCCTCGAGGCCACCACCATGGATCTGCTCATCGAATTTGCCAAGACCGGCCTCGGCATCGCCTGCGTCATCCGCGAATTCGTGCAGGATGAATTAAAGGATCAGAGCCTGATCGAAATCCCGCTCGAATCCCCGATCCGCACCCGCACCATCGGCTTCGCCTTCCATCCCTCCTGCGTGACCAGGACGACGGGGGATTTCCTGCGCTTCTGCCTCCCGGACCGGCCCCTGTAAAGCGCGCGTTTCCCTTGCGGGCCGCTCTCTTTTTCAGGCCGCCTTTTGCCGGGCCGCTCCCTTTTCGGGCCGCCTTTTGCGGGACGATCCCACTAAAAAAGCCGCCCTAAAACAGGCGGCGAATCTCTTCTTCCGTTCCCGCAGCGCGGCGGCCCGTGATATACTCAAAGGCGTCCTTCCACTCCTGCGCCGGATACGTTCCCTTCCCAATCTGCGAAACCGCTTTCTTCACGGCGTCGTGATTCTTCTCCAGATGCAGATCAGACAGATACAGGCAGCCCGTCCGTTCCGTCAGTTCCTCCAATAAGCCTCTCTGTCCCATAAATGTTGTCACTCCTTTGCCCGTCTTGCCCTTCTATATCGCATAATATACCACACTTCTACATTTTATAGCATTTCATGCGCTCAGTCAATCATCATAGCGCACACAATACCCCATTTTTGTCAAAACATAGCATAAACTATAAGAAAGCCCCGTCCTGCGGCGGCGCGCGGCGCGCTCTGCGCGCCGGGGCGGCGGCATTGGACGGGCAAGAGGATAGGAGGAAGGAGGCCGGCAGGCCGGATTCCGAATATCCTCTGCGATTGCGGGAGTGCCTCAGGCACGCAGCAATCGGCTTTCGTTTTATTCTTTCGCCCCGTCCTGCGGCGGCGCGCGGCGCGCTCTGCGCGCCGGGGCGACGGCGGCATTGGACGGGCAGGAGGATAGGAGGAAGGAGGCCGGCAGGCCGGATTCCGAATATCCTCTGCGATTGCGGGAGTGCCTCAGGCACGCAGCAATCGGCTTTCGGTTTGTTCTTTTCGCCCCGTCCTGCGGCGGCGCGCGGCGCGCTCTGCGCGCCGGGGCGGCGGCATTGGACGGGCAGGAGGATGGGAGGAAGGAGGCCGGCAGGCCGGAATGGGGGAGGGATTATGTACAGCGATTTTAATTTTGCAGAGCGGCTTGCCAGCCTGCGGGAGCAGAGAGGCGTCCCCGCCCGCGATATGAGCCTTTCCCTGGGGCAGAATCCCAGCTACATCAACAAACTGGAAAACGGAAAGGCCATGCCGTCCATGGAGGTTTTTTTCTACATCTGCGACTATCTTCACGTCTCTCCGGCCGAGTTTTTTGACGAAAAAAAGAAAGCCCCGGCAAAGCTCCGGGAGATCTCCGAAGAATGCCAGGGTCTCTCCGGCGAATCGCTGGAGCACCTTCTCTTTATCATCCGGGCCATGTCGCGCCCGCATTTCTGATTTTTTCTGCGCCGGGCCGCTTTTGCCCCGCTTCCCGCTCTCTTACTGCTTCCGAAAGAACCGGGATCCGGCCAGATCCCAGAGCGCGCGGTACGCCACGCCGTCCACCACAAAATAGTAAAGGCGGGAAACGAGGAAAATAATCGCCAGCGAGAGCAGCATATTGAGGCCGATGGAAAGCTTCTCCGTCTGCCCGTAAAACCGGCTGTAGAACCAGCAGGAAAAGGAGCTGATGACCAGCCAGTGGGTCAGATAGATTTCCAGGCTATAGGTCCCCATCCAAAGAAGCGCCCGGCGGAGAATCCCGCCCCGCCCTTCCAGGCCCGCCATCCACAGCAGGCGGAACGCGAGGATATAGACGAAGGCAACCACCACGCTGGTAAACAGCGCGTCGCCGAACGCATAGCCAAACCCGCCCTGTGAAAGCACTGCGGCGAGAACAAACGATTTGCGCAAAAGGATCCCGCCCCCGATCAAGAGGACAGCCCCGGCGGCCGCCGCCCGCAGCCGGCAGGAGGAGGTCAGAGGCCCCGCCGCCCGCAGCTGCTCCAGCCGCTCAAGAAGCATGGCCAGAAGCGTCCCCAGGAGAAAGCAGAGATAATACACGTCCGCCCAAGTAAAAATCACGCCCAGCAGAACGGAAACCGCCGCACAGCCCGCCGGCGTCATCTCCTGAAACATCTTCGCCAGGATGACCGAGAGAAAACCTCCGAAAAACGTATATTTTAACATCCACAGCGGCCCGTAGAAAAAGGAGACGCCCTCCGCCAGCGTGCCGTAGAGCGACTCGCGGATCAGCTCCAGCCAGCCCGGGAGCGCCGCATAGTATCCGGCCAGCCACTCATTTCCCTGGCAGGCGGCCGCCTGCTGCGTATAGAACAGACCGCCCTTAAAAAGGAGCATGGCCAGAAGCGAGGTCATGAAAATCGGAAGAAGCAGGCGCAGATAGCGCTTCCCAACCTCCTGTCCCCAGGAAGAAAAGCGCCCTCTGAAGACCTTCTGCGCCATCAACATCCCGCTGATCATCAGAAACACACACAGCGCAAAGCTCCCGTAAGTAATGATCGGAAACGGCCCCCACTCCATCAGCGCATTGACCTTGCGGCTCCCCCAGCTGCCGAACGCACCCAGCCAGTGCGTGATAAACACGCTGAAGCAGGCAAACGCCTTTAATACCGTAATATCCTCATATTTCTTCATCATACCTTCTCCGAACCGTTTTCAGACGAAAAAACGGGGCGCTGCAAACTCCGGCTTTTCAAGGCTTTCTGCATCCGTCTGAAAAGCTCTCATTCCAACGCCCCGCCTGCCCGCGGCCTGTGCCGCAGGTCTGCCTCTTAGTTGTTAATCAGTTTGTCGCTCTCGTTGTTCCAGCTGTAAAGCTTGCGGATCTCCTCGCCGATCTTCTCAGAGGGATGCTCGGAAGCAAGCTTTCTCATCGCCTGGAAATGAACCTGACGTCCCGCCGGAGACATGTCAAGCAGGAACTCCTTGGCAAAGGTTCCGTCCTGGATATCGGACAGGATCTTCTTCATCGTCTTCTTCGTCTCTTCCGTGATGATCTTGGGTCCGGTAATGTAGTCGCCGTACTCCGCCGTATTGGAGATGGAGTATCTCATGCCGGCGAAACCGGACTGGTAAATCAGATCCACGATCAGCTTCATCTCATGGATGCACTCGAAATAGGCGTTTCTCGGATCGTAGCCGGCCTCGACCAGCGTCTCGAATCCGGCCTGCATCAGCGCGCATACGCCGCCGCAGAGAACCGCCTGCTCGCCGAACAGGTCCGTCTCCGTCTCGGTGCGGAAGGTCGTCTCCAGAAGTCCGGCTCTCGCCCCGCCGATGGCCAGGCCGTAAGCCAGCGCCCGATCCAGGGCCTTGCCGGTGTAATCCTGCTCTACCGCAACCAGGCAGGGCGTTCCCTTGCCGGCCTGATACTCGCTTCTTACCGTATGGCCCGGCGCCTTGGGGGCGATCATGGTCACGTCTACGTTCTTCGGCGGCTTGATGCAGCCGAAATGAATGTTAAAGCCGTGGGCAAACATCAGCATGTTGCCCTCTTCCAGGTTGGGCTCGATGTCTTTCTTATACATATCGGCCTGCAGCTCGTCGTTGATCAGAATCATGATAATGTCGGCCTGCTTTGCCGCCTCTGCCGCCGTATATACCTTAAATCCCTGCGCCTCCGCCTTGGCCCAGGATTTGCTCCCGTTGTAAAGTCCGATGATCACATCGCATCCGGACTCCTTTAAGTTCAGCGCGTGCGCGTGTCCCTGGCTGCCGTAGCCAATGATGGCAATTTTCTTTCCTTCCAGTAAAGACAGATTGCAATCTTCCTGATAATAAATCCTTGCTGCCATTTCTTGATTTCCTCCTTGGATGATGAAAATGAATAAATTTATTATAAAGAATAGACCGGCACCTCTCTGTGTGTCTTTGGCCAAACTTTGTAAACGGGAACCTTACGGGAGATAGCGGACATCGTCAGCTCCGCGGGAAAGACCGGTAAGGCCTGTCCGCGCCAGCTCCAGAATCTCATAGTCCTCCAGAAGATTGATCATCGCGTCCAGCTTCGACTGATCGCCGGTCAGCATAACCGTGACGGATTCCTTGCCCACGTCCACGATGGAAGCGCGGAAAATCTCGGAGATGGCGTTGATGGCCAGCCGCTGTCCGGCGTTGGCCCGCACCTTGACCAGCATCAGCTCCCGGTACACAGAATGCCCCTCGCGCAGCTCCTTGATGTCATGCACGTCCTCCAGCTTCCCCAGCTGCTTGCGGATCTGCTCCAGGACCTGCTGATCGCCGAACGAAACCACCGTCATCCTCGAATAGCGCGGATCCGCCGTCACGCCTACCGTCAGGCTCTCGATGTTATACCCGCGGCGGCTGAACAGGCCGGCCACCCGGCTCAAAACGCCGGCAGTGTTATCTACCAGCAGCGATAAAACAATTCTGCTCATGATGTCTCTTCACCTCGTTATGTATTACACTTTATGATAGCAACCGGCGCCGTCTTTGTCAACTAATTAAAAGGAATGATACCTATTCCCCCCGGCTATACCGCGGGCCGTCCGGGCCTCGTTTGGGCCCGGCTTTCCCGCCCGTCCGGGCCCGGCCTCACAGTCTCTTTCAGCCCGCGGCGGGCCCGTATTTTTCCCGCAGGATCCGCTCCCAGTCCGGCCCGTATTTGAACCGCATCTTGAGCTCGGAGCCCACGCTGATGATGTGCGTCTCGTCGGGGATTTCCTCCCGCTCATACCAGCCGGCCTCCGAAAGCTCGTCCTCCTGCAGGCGGATCGTATCCTCGCCGTCCAGATCGGCAAAAAAGCCGATCATCTCCGTGTCGGTAAAGGCCCACGGCTGGCTCTTGAAATAGCGGATGTTTTTGACCCGCAGGCCCACCTCCTCCATTACCTCGCGTCGGACCGTCTCCTCAAAGGTCTCCCCGATCTCCACGAAACCGGCGATCAGGGCGTAGCCGCGGTACGCGCTGCGCGCCGTCACATAGCGCGACATCAGAAGACGGTTTCCGTC
This sequence comes from uncultured Lachnospiraceae bacterium, assembly GCA_944381615.1. Classification (GTDB taxonomy): domain Bacteria; phylum Bacillota; class Clostridia; order Lachnospirales; family Lachnospiraceae; genus Otoolea. The sequence goes on from CALWLT010000003.1 coordinate 47,295, forward strand.
CGTTACCGCCACGATGATGGCCGGCGAGATCTTAGGGTACTCCGTCAGCCCGCAGGCCGGACAGACCAGGGCGCGCTCCGTCCTGCTGTGCTCCGTGCGGTGGCCGCAGCGGCCGCAGAAGCGCCGGCTCTCCCGCCAGCGCGCCAGCTGCAGGGCCGTGATGGCCGCAAACGCCAGGTGCATCGGCTCCATGGCCCGGATATCCTGGCTCTTCTTCCAGACGAGCGCCGGATCCGGCGTCTCCTCCTTTTCAGTCTCCAGAAGAAAATACGGCCTTCCGTCCAAGGCAAACAGATAGACGGCCTGCTCCGAAAGGCCGTCCGCCCATCCCGTAAACTCCCCCGCCGCGGGAATCTCCAGCCGGTTTTTCACGCCCGTCTCCCGCAGAAGGATTCTTCCCCTCTGCACACAGAAGACCGGATCCTCCGGTTTCGGCGTCTCCTGCCGGTATGTATTGTCATAACGATGCGGTGCAATGTCCTGAATCATCTTCCGTCCTCACTCTTTTTCAGGTTTTCTTCTCAGGAAAGCCGCCCTTTCCCGAGCTTCTTTTAGGGAAAACCGCCTTTTCCCGGTCTCCTTCTCAGGAAAGCCGTCCCTTGAAATCCTCATAGCCGAACCGGCGGATCTGCTCCACCCGCCCGTCCTCCCGCCACAGAAGAATCGACGGCAGCGGCATCCCGTTAAACGTGTTGTTTTTTACCATCGTATAGAGGGCCATATCGCCGAACACCAGCCGCGTCCCCTCCGACAGCGGCCGGTCGAAGGAATATTCCCCGATGACGTCGCCCGACAGGCAGGTCGGCCCGCCCAGGCGGTACGTGTGCGCTTTCCTGCCCGGCATCCCGCTTCCCAGAAGCGGCGGCCGGTAGGGCATCTCCAGCACATCCGGCATATGGCAGGCCGCCGAGGTGTCCACAATCGCGATGTCTCCCCCGTTCTTTAACGTGTCCAGCACGGAGGTTACCAGATAGCCGGCGTTTAACACCACCGCCTCGCCCGGCTCCAGGTAGACCTCCACGCCGTAGCGCTCCCGGATCTCCCGAATCAGCCGGATCAGGCGCTCCCGGTCATATCCGTCCCGCGTGATGTGATGGCCGCCGCCGAGGTTCAGCCATTTCACGCGCGAAAAATAGCGCCCGAATGCCTTCTCGGCCGCCCTGAACGTAATCTCCAGCGCATCGGAATTCTGCTCGCAGAGCGTGTGCATATGAAACCCGGAAAGAAGCGGGAGAAGCTCCGTCTCAAAATCCTTCTCCGCCTCCAGCGCCGCAGCCGTCGTCCCCAGCCGCGAACCGGGCGCGCAGGGATCGTAGATCGCCGGTCCCTCCTGCGTCGAACACTCCGGGTTCAGGCGCAGCCCGGCCTGCCGCCCGGCCGCCCTTACCTGCCCCGCAAACCGGCGCGCCTGCGCGGGCGTGTTGAAGATCACGTGATCCGCAGCCTGCAGAAGCTCCTCCATCTCGTCCGCCCGGTACGCGGGCGAAAACACATGCGTCTCGCCGCCGAATTCCTCGTGTCCCAGCCGCGCCTCGTAAAGCCCGCTGGCCGCCGTCCCGGCAAGCGCCGTCCGCAGAAGCGGATACAGCGCAAACGCAGAAAACGCCTTCTGCGCCAGCAGGATGCGCGCGCCCGACTGAGCCTGTACTTCCCTCAGAATCTCCAGATTCTGTTTCAGGCGCGTCTCATCCAGCAGATAAAACGGCGTGCGAAACGCCGCCGAATCACGGATAACGGCGGCCGCGCGGGCCGCCTCATTTTCAAATCCCATCTGTCTCCTCTCCTGCCGGAACCGCCCTTAATCGACCAGCTTCGGATCGCGCGATTCCTTCCATGGAAGGCCCCAGCGGTTCAGCGCCTCCATGAAGGGATCCGGATCAAATTCCTCGATGTTGTAGACGCCCGGCTTCTGCCAGGTCCCGTTCATGACCAGCATGGCGCCGATCATGGCCGGCACGCCCGTCGTGTAGGAGATCGCCTGCGAGCCCACCTCGCGGTAGCACTCCTGATGATCGCAGATGTTGTAGAGATAATATTTTTTATCTTTTCCGTCCTTTTTGCCCTGGAAAATGCAGCCGATGTTGGTCTTTCCTACCGTCCGCGGGCCCAGCGACGCCGGATCCGGCAGCACGGCCTTCAGAAACTGCAGCGGCACGATCTCCTTTCCCTCGTAGAGGATCGGCTTGATGGAGGTCATTCCCACGTCCTCCAGGCAGCGCAGGTGCGTCAGGTAACTCTCGCCGAAGGTCATAAAGAAGCGGATGCGCTTAATCCCCGGAAGGTTTAACGCCAGCGACTCGATCTCCTCGTGATGCAGAAGATACATATCCTTCTTCCCCACCCCGTCAAAATCATAGACGCGCTTGATCTCCATGGGCTTCGTCTCGACCCAGTGGCCGTTCTCCCAGTAGGAGCCGTTGGCCGACACCTCGCGGATGTTGATCTCCGGATTGAAATTCGTGGCGAAGGGATAGCCGTGATCGCCGCCGTTGCAGTCCAGGATATCCAGGTACTCGATCTCGTCAAATTCATGCTTGAGCGCATAGGCGGAGAACACGCCCGTCACGCCCGGGTCAAACCCGCTTCCCAGAAGCGCGGTAATCCCGGCTTCCCGGAACCGGTCGCGGTACGCCCACTGCCACTTATACTCAAACTTCGCCGTATCCTCCGGCTCGTAGTTGGCCGTATCTACGTAGTGCGTCTTCGTCGCCAGACAGGCGTCCATGATCGTCAGATCCTGATAGGGGAGCGCCAGATTCAGCACAACGTCGGGTTTAAAATCTTCGATCAGCGCGATCAGCTCGTCCACATGATCCGCATTGACCTGCGCCGTGCGGATCTTCGTCCGGGTCGTCCCCGAAAGCTTTTCCTTCAGCGCGTCGCATTTTGATTTTGTCCGGCTGGCAATGCAGATCTCCTCAAACGCCTCGCTGTTCTGGCAGCACTTGTGAATCGCCACGGAAGCCACCCCGCCGCAGCCGATGATCAATGCTTTTCCCATCTCATGTCCTCCTTCTTAAAATCGATCGTATGAATCCAATTATACGCGTTCTTTACCTGAAAAGTCAAATCGTTTTCCCGCCTGCGACTTCCGTTTCGCGCACGATTTTCCTGAGCGGCAGGATCGCCGCCGGGGAAACGGAAAGCTCATCCACGCCCAGCTCCAGAAATTCCCGTGTCATGGCCGGATCGGCCCCCAGCTCGCCGCAGACGGCGGTCTGAATGCCGGCCCGGCGGGCGTTTTTTACCGTCATCCGGATCAGCGCCAGGACCGCCGGATGATGCGGATCAAAAAAGCGTTCCAGCCGCGGGTTCTGCCGGTCCAGCGCCAGCGTGTACTGCGTCAGATCGTTGGTGCCGATGCTGAAAAAATCCGCCTCCTTCGCCAGCTCCCCGCTTAAAAGGGCCGCGGCCGGCGTCTCGATCATGATGCCCTGGCGCGGCAGCCGGCAGCTGATCCCCCGCGCCTTTAACTCCTTCCAGGCCTCCTCTGCCAGCGCCCTGGCCGCCCGGACCTCCCACAGACTGGCGATCATCGGGTACAGGATCGAGAGGTTTCCGAACGCGGCGGCCCGCAGAAGCGCCCTGAGCTGCGTCTTAAAAATCTCCGGCCGCGCAAGGCAGATGCGGATGGCGCGGCAGCCCAGAGCCGGATTGTCCTCCTTCTCCATGCCAAAATAGGGGCACTGCTTGTCCGCGCCGATGTCCAGCGTGCGGATGACGACCGGCTTTCCCCCCATGGCCGTTACCGCCGCCCGGTAGACCTGAAACTGCTCCTCCTCCGTCGGGAAATGATCTTTCTCCAGATAGAGAAATTCGCTGCGGAACAAACCGATGCCCCCGGCGTCGTGTTCGATCGCCGCCGGCAGCTCGGCCAGGCTTCCGACGTTGGCAAAAATCTGAATGCGCCGGCCGTCGGGCGTCACGTTCTCCTTCCCCTTAAGCGACTGCAGCAGCGCGGTTTCCCTTGCCTCTGCTTCCTGCCGCTCCCGCATGCGAAGAAGCGTCCCGCCGTCCGGATCCACAAAGAGCGTGCCGGCGTTCCCGTCCACAATGGCCATCCTCCCGTCGATGCGTTCGTCCGGCGAAAACGGCACGCCGCAGAGCGCGGGGATTCCCATCGTCCGCGCCAGGATCGCCGAATGGGAGTTGGCAGACCCGCCGGCCGTCACAAACGCCAACACGCTCTTCCGATCCAGCTTGACCGTCTCCGAAGGGGTCAGATCTTCCGCCGCGATAATCGCAGGCGGCCCGGCCGCCTCCTCCTCTGCCCGCACGCTCCCCTCCCCCGCAAGGCAGCCGAGCAGACGGTCGCAGACGTCCCGCACATCCGCCGCCCGGGCGTGCAGATACTCATCTTCCGCCTGGCCGAGCATACGGGCAAACTGCTCGCCCGCCTCGGTAACCGCCTCTTCCGCGCTGACTTTTTGCGTCCTCAGAATCCGGCTGACCGCCTCCAGGAATTCCTCGTCTCTTACCATGACCTGATGAAATTCAAAAATAGACGCCTGCGTCTTCCCTACCTCGCGCAGCGCCCGCGCATAAATCTCTCTCAGCTGTCCGGCCGCCTCTTCTCTCGCGCGCGCAAAGCGCCGAAGCTCCGTCTCGGCGTCCGCCGCCCGCCGCCCGCTGACCGCGCGCTTCTCTCTCCGGTAAACCCGGATCGGGCCGATGGCAATGCCGCCGGATACGCCCTTTCCCTGAAACGTCTGCATACCTGTTCCCCCGCATCCTCCGATATGGTTTTCCTGCTTTCTGTTATCATTTCTATTATCGCCCCGTCCCGCCGTTTTGACAAGCAGATCCCGCCGCCCGCCGCTTCTTTTTCACACGGATTTACACGGGCAAAACACGCCCCGGCACATGCACAAAACACGCCCCGGCGCGTGTTTCTTGACATTTTCGCGCTCTTTTGCTATAGTAATAGCAGCAATTTGTAATATTTTTGTAACAATTATCCTGTTCCCGATCCCATCCGATCGCAGGATCCTTCCGGAGGTTTTTATTTATGAAGTCCTATCGCAAGCTGAACGGCCGGTTCCTGGCAGCGCTTCTGGCTGCCGCCGCCCTGAGCCTGACCGCCTGCGCGTCAGAGGCCGCGTCCGCCGAAAGCGGCGGCACGGATTCGCGCCAGGAGGCCCGCGGCACAGAGACGGCGCAGGAAACTGCCCCTGATGCCGATGCGGCGCAGGAAACCGTTCCTGCAGCCGTCCGCGCGGACGCAGCGCAGGCAGCCGGCCCCGTAACCGCACGCCGCACGGACGCGGCGCAGACAGCCGGCCCCGTAACCGCACGCCATGCGGACGCGGCGCAGACAACCGGCGATCCCGCCGCCCGCAGCACAGAAATGTTACCGGAGGAAGACGGCGCGGTTCTGCTCTCTTCCTCCTCCCATACGGTTCCCACCTCCTACACGCCGTCCTCGAACGCCTATGACGGCCTGGCGGTCGCCAACGTGACGGACGCCCTCAATCTGCGGGCGGAGCCATCCACGGACTCCGAGGTCCTGGGAACCTGCTACCGGGGCGGCGGCGGCCGTATCCTGGAGCAGCGGGACGGATGGACGAAGATCCGTTCCGGCAGCCTGGAGGGCTGGCTGAAAAACGACTATCTGGTTTTCGGACAGGATATCCGGCCGATTGCCAGCGAGCTGGGGCTCTTTGCCGCCAGAATTGCGACCCAGACCCTGAATGTGCGCGAGACGCCTTCCACGGACGCGGCCATCGTGGGCCAGGTCGCAAAGGATGAATATTATCCGGTCCTGAAGGAAGAAGACGAGTGGGCGCTGATCCAGCTTTCCGCCGATACGGCCGGCTATATTTCCCTGGATTATGCGCAGATCGAGATCATCCCGGGCGAGGTGGTCAGCATCGAGGCCATCGAGGCCGAGCTCGCCGCCCTGGAAGAAGCCGAAAAAGCGGCGTCCGGGCCGTCCGGCTCCTCTTCCTTCAAGCCCGCGGCTCCCTCCTACCTGATTCCCGCCTCCGAGGAGGATATCTATCTCATGGCTTCCTGCCTGATGATGGAGGCGAACGGCACCTACGAGGGGCAGCTGGCGGTGGGCAACGTCATTGTCAACCGCGTTCAGAGCGGCCACTGGGGCGACAGCATTTCGGACGTCATCTATGCGGCCGGCCAGTTCCCGGGCGCTACCTCCGGCCTGCTGGACAAGTACCTGGCTCAGGGACCGTCCTCCAGCGCGCTGAAGGCGACGAAAGACGCGCTCTCCGGCGTCAACCAGATTGGGGATTATCTCTACTTTACCTCCTCCAAATCTGCCAACCGCGCCGCCTATTCCGACTACATCGAGGTCGGCGGGAACTGCTTCTACAAGCGGTAGCCGCATCTGATCTGCAGGCGTTTGATTTGCAGGCATCGGATCCACAGACATTAATCCACGGGTGTTAATCCACAGGCATGTAACCCGCGCAGTGCAGCGCGCGTCCGGGCCTCCTGCCAGAGGCAGGGGCCGGACGCGCTGTTTTTTTGCCGTTCTTTTCTTTTTTGCTTTTCACTTCTCTGCTTTCTTCCGGCCGCTTCTCCCCACTGCTGTTTTCTCTCCGCTGCTGCTTTTTCCCCGCTGCTGTTTTCTCCGCTACCGCTTTCTCCCGGCGATCGCAAGGAGCATCTCTCTTACCAGCTTGCAGGCCGCGGCCGTCGAGGCCCCCGTGGCATCCAGCATGGGCGCCAGCTCGTTCACGTCGCAGCCCACGATGCGGGCGCGCTCCCCGAGATACGTAACCGCCCGGCGCAGCTCATCGAAGCTCACGCCGCCCGGCTCCGGCGTCCCCGTGCCGGGAAAGACGGACGGATCCAGCACATCCAGATCGACCGTCACATAGACCGGTTTTTCGCCGATCGCCCGCACCGTCTCTTCCAGCGCGTCCATATCCACGAAAAACGGATGCGTCTTCACATGATCCCGGCCCCAGCGCCATTCCTCCCGATCGCCCGAGCGAATCCCGAACTGCGTGATCCGCCCGTCTCCCAGAAGCTCCCAGCAGCGCCGGATCACACAGGCGTGAGACAGCGGCGTTCCCAGGTATTCCTCCCGCAGATCCGTGTGCGCGTCAAAATGAATCAGACGCAGATCCGGGTATCTGCGGGCCAGCGCCCGCACCGGAGCCAGCGTGACCAGATGCTCGCCGCCCAGCAGAAACGGGATTTTCCCGTCGTCCGCAATCTGCCCGGCCCGCGCCTCCAGATCGGCGAGCGCCAGCTTCGGATCGCCGAAACACAGCTCCTGATCGCCGGCGTCAAAAATCCGGTAATCGCTCAGGTCCCGATCCTGATACGGAGAATAATTCTCCAGCCCCCAGGATTCCGAGCGGATCGCCCGCGGGCCAAAGCGCGCTCCCGGACGGAACGAGGTCGTCGAGTCAAAGGGCGCCCCGTAAAGAACGATCTCCGCCTCTTCATAAGCGGCCTCACAGGCCAGAAACGTCTCGATATTCGGTTGCAGCATCGTCTCTTCCCTTCCTTTCCCGCCTGCAGCGGCTTATTCCCCGCCCTCCACGGCCTCCAGCATCCTCTCCACATAGGCCGGCAGGTAAAACGCCCCCTTGTGCAGCGTGGTCGTATAATAGCGGCAGGATATCCCCCGCATGTTCCACTTCGTCTCATTGAGATCCTTTAACGGATGGTACTTTTTGGAGGCGAAGCCAAACAGCCAGTGCCCCGACGGATACGTGGGAATATGCGCCTGATAGACGCGGCTGATGGGAAACGACTCCACAATCCGCTTGTGGGCCCGCCTGCAGGCCTCCGCGTCCTCGTCGTAGAACGGGCTCTCATGCTGATTGACCATGATCCCGTCCTTCTTAAGCGCCTTGAAACAGTTTCCGTAAAATTCCCGTGTAAACAGGCCCTCGCCCGGCCCGAAGGGATCGGTGGAATCCACGATAATCAGATCGTACTGATTCTCGCAGGACCGGATAAATTTAAGCCCGTCCTCATAATGGATCGTCAGCCGCTCGTCGTCCAGACGGCAGGCCGTCCGCGGAAGGTACTGCCGGCAGACCTCAACCACCAGCGGATCGATCTCCACCATATCAATGTGCTCGATGTCCGTATAGCGCGTCAGCTCCCGGATCACGCCCCCGTCCCCGGCGCCGATGACCAGGACCTGACGGACCGCCGGATGCACGGCCATCGGCACATGGGTTATCATCTCATGGTAAATAAATTCGTCCTTCTCGGTCAGCATCATGTAGCCGTCCAGCGTGAGAAACCGGCCGAATTCCGGCGAATCGAACACATCGATGCGCTGAAATTCGCTCTTTCCGCTGTAGATCTGACGGTCCACCCGAATGGAAATCTTCACATTCGGCGTATGGTTCTCAGAAAACCAGAAATTCATCCTCTCTCTCCTCTTTTCCTCTTCCCGGCGCTCTGTCATCGTTTCAGCACGTTCAGCCGCTCAATCGCCGGATCCTCCGGCCCCGTCATCGAGCAGCCCTTTTCCTTGGCATAAAGAATGTATTCAATCAGTTCGTCCGTAACCTGCTCGCCCGGCGACAGGATCGGGATCCCCGGCGGATAGCACATCAGGAATTCACTGCAGACCCGGCCGGCCGTCTCCTTTAAGGGGAGCGCCTCCTTGGGCGCATAGAACGCCTCCTGCGGCGAGCAGACCACGACGGGCGCGATATAGTCAAAATCCATCAGCCGCTCCCTGCCGCGGCCGAACCGGCGCCGGATCTCCGACAGGGAGCTGACCAGGCGCTCCACGTCCCGCTGCCGGTCGCCGATGGAGAGATACGCCAGGATATTTCCCAGATCGCCGAATTCCACCTGGATGTCGTATTCGTCCCGCAGCAGATCGTAGACCTCGATCCCCGCCAGCCCGATCTCCCGCGTATGGACGGAAAGCTTGGTCACATCAAAATCATAGATACTGTCGCCGTTGACCAGCTCTCTGGAATAGGCATAGTAGCCGCCGATGCGGTTGATCTCCTCCCTCGCATACTCCGCCATCTCCACCACGCGGGCAAACGTCTCCCGCCCCCGGAGCGCGAGATTGCGCCGGGAAATATCGAGGCTGGAAAGCAGCAGGTAGGAAGCGCTCGTCGTCTGCGTCAGATTGATAATCTGGCGCACATACCCGGGCGACAGGGCCCCGCCGATAAGAAGGATCGAGCTCTGCGTGAGGCTGCCGCCCGATTTGTGCATGGACACCGCCGCCATGTCCGCCCCCGCCGCCATGGCGGAAACGGGAAGCCGGTCCCCGAAATAAAAATGCGTCCCGTGGGCCTCGTCCACCAGGCAGAGCATCCCGTGCTCGTGCGCCAGCTTCACGATCGAGCGCAGATCCGAACAGATCCCGTAGTACGTCGGGTTGTTGACGAACACCGCCTTCGCGTCGGGATTTTCCTCGATCGCCCGCCGCACGTCCTCCACCCGCATTCCCAGCGGGATCCCCAGCTCCCGGTCGCTGGCGGGATTGACGTAAACCGGGACGGCCCCGCACAGCACCAGCGCGCCCATCACGCTGCGGTGGACGTTGCGCGGCAGGATGATCTTCTCCCCGCGCCCGGCCGCCGAGAGCACCATGCTCTGCACGGCCGACGTCGTCCCGCCGACCATCAGAAACGCGTGCGCCGCCCCGAACGCCTCCGCCGCCAGCCGTTCCGCGTCGGCGATGACGGAAACCGGATGGCAGAGGTTGTCCAGCGGCTTCATGGAATTGACGTCCATCCGCATGCACGTCTCCCCCAGAAGGGCCGTCAGCTCCGGGTTGCCGCGCCCCCGCTTGTGGCCGGGCACGTCAAACGGCACCACCCGCATCTTCTCAAACCGCTCCAGCGCCTCATAGATCGGCGCCCGCTCCTGCGAAAGCCCGCCGGCCTGCGCCCTGTTCCTCTCCTGATTCATCCGTCTGATCCTCCCGTTTCACGCTGTTTTCCGCCCGCGCCTTCAGAATCCGTTTACGCCCCGGAACACATGTTGCGTCCCAGAATCCGTTTTACGCCCCCGGAACACATGTTGCATTCTCAAAATCCGTTTACGCCCCGGGACACATGCCGCACTCTCAGAACACATTCCGCCCGCTAAAGATCTCGATCATCTCCCGCCGCAGGCTGTCCATGATATTGAGCCTCGTGCGGGGCGGCAGCTCGTACACGTCCGTTTTAAAAAGATAATTCTGCAGATCGATGTCCTTGACCATCATCTTCGTATGGAACAGATTGGCCTCGTACACATTGATGTCCACCACATCGTAGCGCTGCAGCGTCTCCTCGGCGATGTAATCCTGGATGGAGCGGATGCGGTGGTCCATGAACAGCTTTTTGCCGTCCATGTCGCGCGTAAAGCCGCGCACGCGGTAATCCATGGTAATAATATCCGAATCAAACGACCCGATCAGGTAATCCAGCGTGGAGAGCGGCGTGATGGCCCCGCAGGTCGCCACGTCGATGTCCACGCGGAAGGTCGCCAGGCACGTCTCGGGATGGTACTCCGGATACGTGTGCACCGTCACATGGCTCTTGTCCAGGTGCGCCACCTTCGTCTCCCCGCGCACGGGGATCATCGACTCCTCGGCGATCAGGATCGTTACCGACGCCCCCTGCGGCTCGTAATCCTGCTGGGAAATATTGAGCACCTTCGCCCCGATCATATCCGTCAGCGTCGTCAGGATCCCCGTCAGGCGCTCGGAGTTGTACTGCTGATCGATATAGGCGATATAATCCTTTTGTTCCCGCGGCGTCTTCGCGTAACAGACGTCGTAGATGTTAAAGCTGAGCGCTTTGGTCAGATTATTAAATCCGTACAGTTTCAGTTTCTGGTTCTGTTCCATCGCCGTCCCCTCCCGTCTCTCGCGTCCCTAACCGGACTTTCGCCCCGCGCACCCGGATCCGGCAATCAAAAAAGCGCGGGCGGCATGTCCTCACACCACTCGCGCAGCTTCTCATTCCCCCCGGCCTTCCGGAAAAGCCTCCTTCCCCCGTCAGGGGCGGAACCTCTCCCGGCTCTCTGCCGGAAAACCATGATAATTTCAGAGTCTATATAGCCAAACGGACCGGACCGCCTTGCGCGGACGTCACTAACTTTTACCACTCTTATTGACCGTTTCACAAGTTGATGTGCCTGACGCACCGGTTGTAAAGTAACCAACTTATAAAATTCGAGCGTTTCGCTCCATCAATAGGGCAGCTCGCGCTGCCGGTCGGCATCTGACCTGGCTGTCCGCATGGCCTCTTCCCGCCTGTGGGCGGGTGGTCTGAAATATCAAAACTATTTCGCTGTTATCATACATTTTTTGAGACAAAATGTCAAGTCCGCCCGGCATTCTTTGCCCGCGGCGCGGCATATTTTGCCGCCGCCTCTCCGGCCGCCTGACGGATGCGCTCTGCGTAGCCCTTTTTCCACAGCAGGCACATGATGCGGTCGCAGCCCATCAGATCGTGGCTGCCGTACAGAAGGGCCGTCGCCCGGCAGCCGCCGCCGCAGCGGTAGCGGTATTCGCAGGCCGCGCACTCCGCATTTGCCGCCAGCAGATCCCGTACCCGCCGGCCGACAAAATCCATATAGAAGCTGTCGCTCAACCCCCGCGAGAGGCCGATCTCCCGGATCAGCGGGAAACGCTCCTGCTGCGGGCTCGACGTCATCGGCATGCAGGGCAGAAGCCGCCCCTCGGGCGTGACGTAGCAGGACATACGCGCGTTGCTGCACAGGTGGCAGTCCAGGCAGCTCTCTGTCCCGTCGTAAAATTCCGCAATCACATGCCAGGATCCGTCCCGCTTCAGCACGATCGCGTTGGCCAGCACCAGATCCATGGGACATCCGGCTTTAAAATATTCCGGAATGTAGCGGATCATCGCCTCCAGGTATTCTTCATCCGTGAGCGCGTTCCCCTCGCTGCTTTGCCGCCACAGCTTCGTCATGGCGACGTTGGACGCCTTCACGTGCGTCACGCCCGCCCGGCCAAGCGCCGCGATCGTCTGCGGCAGGCAGTCCTGATTGCCCCGGTGGATACAGAGCTCCGCGTCCGTTTTAAGCCCCCGGTCCCGGCAGAGCGCGAGCGCGCGAAGCGCGGCCTCTTCCGCTCCCTCTACGCCGCGCATCCAGTCGTGCCAGCCGACCCCGTCGAAGCTCATGGAGATCCCCGGCCGCATCCCCCGGCTTTCCAGCTCATCGAGCACACTTTCATTGAGAAGCCAGCCGTTCGTGTAAATCTTGCCGACGACCATCCCATGCGAGCGGATGCGGTCCACCAGCTGCCAGAAATCCCTGCGCACCAGCGGCTCGCCTCCGGTCAGATTGACCCGCAGCACGCCGCAGGCCGCCATCTCGTCGATCAGAGCCAGCGCCTCCTCGGTGGAAAGCTCCCCCAGCGCCCCCTCGGGCGCATCCATGAAGCAGTGCCGGCAGCGGAAATTGCAGCGCCCGGTTACTGACCAGAATACGTGATCCACATAGCGGTTCTTATAATAGCGGTACGCCTGATCCGCCCCGATGGGATCGGGCGTCCTTCGCCGTTCAGTCCAGCCCTCTTTTTCGCACTGCGAAAGCGCGGCAGAAAGCCGCTTATCCAGCCTCTCTTCAGAAAGCTCTGTCTCGCCGTCGCACAGCAAAAGCGCCTGGAATACCTCCCGCGAAAGCGCCTTTACCGCGTTGTCCGGCCGCCTGACCAGGGCGCAGGAAAATTTTTCCCATCCCCGCAGCGCATACTCCGGTTTTAATCTGTAAAACATCTCGCCCGTTTCCCTTCCTTCCCATCGTTTCCCCGGTAAAAAAGCAGGGAGCCGCCGGAAAAAGGACGGCCGTTTTCTGCGCGAAAACGCCATTCTTCCCGGCGGCCCCGCCGCTTCCGTTTCCTGTCCGGCGCTCCGCCGCGCGGCCCGCCGGACAGAGCGCCCCGTTATTCGGTCAGTCCGAAGTGGCAGCCTACTCCGTTCTGGTTGGACCAGGTCACGCAGCCACCGCCGCCGCTCGTAGAAATCACATCGCTGTTGTCAAACCGGATGACCTCCGCAGACGCCTTCTCATAGGAAAGCTTCTTCGTGTTCTTCTCTTCTCTCATCTTCTCTCACCTCCTTTCGCGTCGCCCTCTGCCCCGGCATTCCGGGGCAGGATCCCGAGCTTCTTTCCAATCCGGCCGGGCAGCGTGCGAAGCCGCAGCTTTCGCTCCCGGCGCTTTACCTTTTTTACGTAATCCCGGTACTCCCCGCTCCCGCAGGAAATGAACCGGTCGGATGCCCCCTCGTAGTAGCCGGTCATCACGCCGATGACCCAGTCCTTCGGCACTTTCTCCCACCAGACGCGGTTATCGCCGCGGATCAGGTAGGCGTCCCGCCGCACCTGCACGATGCGGTGCAGGACGTATTCCCCCGACGGACGCCTATACAGCGCCACGTCGAACCGCTTCAGGGGGCCTTTGGCCGCCGCGATGGCAACGGTACTCTGCCTGTGATGCAGGAGCGGCTCCATGCTGTCGCCCTCTGTGCGGAACAGGCCGCAGCCGTGCAGAGCCAGCTCCTGCTCAATCGTCCGGTACATCCTCCAAAGCGATAGCAATGGATCGCAGAAATTCCTCCACGTCGCGGCCGGCCGCCTGCGCGTCGACGCCCTCATAGCGCTCCAGCGTCTTCTCCACCAGCCGTTCGGGCGTGCTCCCCGTCTCCAGCTCTCTCCAGAAAAAGGCGCCCGTCTCATTGAGGCGAATCATCCCGTTAAACGAATCGCCGGCCTCGCCAAACGCTACCGCAATATATTCCTCCCCCGTCCTGCGAAGAAGAAATCCTTCTTTAATCCTCAGCATTCCGCCACTCTCCCGTCTTTACCTGATTCTCCTGTCTTAAAAATATCACAGGAAGGGAACGCTTTCAATCTTCTCCGTCCTCTTCCCCTTCTGTTTTCCGTACTTTTTCCGTCCTGCCCGGCCGGTAACGGAGCGCCAGCCGGATAATCTGAACGTCGTCGATGAAATAGCGCTTAAACAGGCGCTTCGGCTCCTGCACAAAGCGGTAAAACCATTCCAGCCCCACGCGGCTCATCCAGGGCGGACACCGCTTCACGCGCCCGGCCAGGAAATCGACCGTCGCCCCGGCGCAGACCGTAAGCCGCGCGCCGCAGTCCTTTCCGTAACGCGCCACGAACCGCTCCTGCTTGGGGCAGCCGAGGCAGACGATCAGGAGATCCGGAGCGGCCTCCCGTACCGTCCGCGCCGCCTCCTGCATCATCTGCCGGCTGCGCTCGAAGCTTAACGGCGGGGAGCAGGCGCCGGCGATGCGGATTCCGGGAAACCGCTTCTTCAGGTTCTCTGCCGCCTGCTCCGGCACGCCCGGCGCGCCTCCCAGGATAAAGACCGACCTGCCCGCCTGTGCCGCCCGGCCGCAGAGCGCCGGCACCAGATCCGAGCCGGATATCTTCTCCACATTCTTATGCCCGTAAAACCGGGCGAGCCACACGAGCGGCATCCCGTCGAGGAACAGGTATTCCATCCCGCAGATTGCCTCCCGGAGCTTTTCGTCGCGATCCGCCCGGACCGCCACGTCCGTATTGATAAACGCCGCCTGCGCCGGTTCCCCCGTCTCAAGCCGCCCGGCCAGCTCCTCTAACGCCGCGTTAAACGTTCCCGCGTCCGCTCCCAGATTTAAAAACCAGATTTTCTCCAGCGTCCCGTTTCTTCTGTCTTCCGATTCTGCCATATCCTCACGCCTTTCGTCCGTCTGCCGTCCTCCTGCCCCCGTGCCGCCCGGCCTGTTCCTTCATCAGCTCCCCGTAGATCGAGAGCAGCCGCTCAATATGGGCCGGGAAGGAAAACCCGCCGCGGATCGTGCGGTGCGCCTCCCTGCTCAGCCGCATGCGCCGGGGCGCGTCCCCGATCAGATCCCGCAGGTTTGCCGCCAGGCCGTCCACATCGCCCGGCCGCAGCAGGATCCCGTTGACCCCGTCCTCGACTACCTCCGGGATGGCCGCGACGCGCGTCGTGATATTGGGGATTCCGTATCCCATCGTCTCCAGCACAGCCATCGGCAGGCCCTCATGATAGGAGGGAAGCACGTGGATCATGGCCTCTGAAAAGCAGGCCGCCTGCTTCTCCCGGCTCATCCAGCCGCGGTACTGCGCCCGGCCCTCGAGGCCGCAGCGCCGGATCAGCTCCCCGATGCGGTGCTCCGCGTCGTCCCCGCAGAGAATCAGATGGACGTCCTCCGGGATCTCCGGCAGAATCCGCCGGAACGCCTCCAGCAGATCCTCGATCCCCTTCCTGCGGATCAGCGTCCCGTAAAACAGGATCCCCGTGCGGTCCGCGCGGTAGGGGTTTTCCTCCGGCGCCTGCACGCTGTTATAGAGCACCCGGATCCGGTCCTTCTTCGGCCCCAGGATCTCTTCCATCATGGGAACCATAAATTCGCCCAGCAGGATCATGCGGTCCGCCTGGCCGAGGCATAAGCCGATCAGGCGTCTGCCCAGCCTTCCCTGCCGCCGGTACCAGACCTCCAGCGTCGCCGCGTGCATGTGGATCACGACCTTCGCCCCGGCCCGGTGCGCCAGAAACGCCACGATCCCCTTTCTCGCCACGCTGCCGCGCTCCGCCATGTGGATGTGGACGACATCCGGACGCTCCCGGTAAAGCGCCAGCGCCGTTTTTCCCAGCGCGCCCAGGAAAAAGGCAATCCTCTGAAGCGCCGTCCCGCGGGTGGCGGTGGCGATATAGGTGAGGTTCGTCTTCTCGCAGAACTCCCGGCACTCCAGGTAATTTTTTACCACGGTCAGCATCCCGCCCGCATGCGTATCGTCCACGCCAATCATCAGTACCTTCATTGTGTTTTCTTCCCTTCCCGGCTCTGGCGCAGGGCCTTTTTAAACTCTGCCGATTTCCGCTTCCATCCGCGCCATTTCTGGCGGAAATAATACGTGGTAAAGGAATAGCGCGTCATGCGCCTCCACTGCCTGAGCGTCGCCGGATATCCCGCAAGGCGCTTAAAGCCGTTGGGGTAGATCCAGATCCGGCTCTCCCGTTCCAGCCCCTCCCGCCAGCGCATATCCCGCGACTGGAAGTGGATATAGAGATACGGATGCGCCGCAAGCGTCCCGTCCTTCCCCTCCCGGATGACGGACAGCTCGCCGTCGTCCCAGACGTAAAGCCCGCGCCGAAACGGCTGCAGCCGGAACCCGCCCTCCGCCTCGACATAGGGGATCAGGCGGAACTGGCTGTAGCCCATCGCCAGGTTGAGCGACCGGTCCTTCGCGTACACGCGCGCCCCGTCCGCCAGAAAGATCCGGTGGATGTTCTCCTCCAGGTAATCCTCGTCGAAGCAGCAGGTCCCGGGATCCGTAAACGCGCGGCGGTACAGCGGCTTTCCCTTATAATCCTTGAGAAAACGGGCGTTGTTCTCCGGCGTATTGCGGTAGAGCGTCAGGTGGCCGGCCGCAAAAACCTTATCGTAGCCCTTCTCCAGAAGCGGCGTGAGCAGCCGTTCCAGATTGCCAAACAGCAGATCGCAGTCGCCGTAGCCCCAGTATTCGTACTCTCTCAGCTCCTCTGCGAAGATCATGCCGTAGGCCGGCCGGAAATCGCACAGTTTATACGGCTCGGGAAGCGTGACCGGAAAATCAAAGAAGGACTGGATCCGCTCCCGCAGTGCCGCAAAGCCCTGATAGCAGACCGTCACGTTCTCCGGCCAGGCAAAGGGGCGCGTATCGTCCGTCACAATCAGCCAGTTGTAACCGGGATTTTTCTCCACGCTTTTTAAAAACAGCGGAAAATACGAGGGAAATTTCCCAAAATACGGAAGAATTATCAGACACCGCCTCATCGCATCATCCTCCTTTCCGGGCCGCTTCCCTGAGCCAAATCAGCGCGCGCAGCGCCCACACGGCCCGCCGTCTCAGGAAAAAGTGAAAAATCCTGAGCCGGAGCGGATTTTTCCCGCCGGGATAGCCGGCGGCAACCTCCTGCACCAGCGGATCCAGGGCAATCTGACGAAACCGCGCCGCGTTCCCCCGCAGCTGTTCCGCCTCCAGGCAGACGCGTACCCGCCCCAGAAACATCCGCTCCAGGCGGAGGCGGTACTCCCCGCGGGTAAGAAACGCCCCCAGCCGCCGGTCCAGCTCTGCAAACAGCTCCTTTTCCCGCTCAAACCGATCCGGGCGGTAGCCGTAGGCCAGCGAATCGCTCCGGATCCGGTAAAGATACAGCCGGTCCGCCAGAAGCACCGCCTTTCTTGCGCGGCGCAGATACGCGATCTGAAAGCCGGCGTCCTCCGCGATCAGCTCCCGCTCCGAATCGAAGCGGATGTTCCAGCGGCGGATGATCTCCATCGAATAAAGGCCGTGCCAGACCGAGAGCATCAGCGGCGTATCCTCCGCTTCCTCCGGCAGGCCGCCGATCATCGGCAGCAGGATCCGGGAGCAGATCTCCTGCCCCTCGCAGACGGCCGTCCGCGTGACCGGATGCGGCAGCGGCGCGGTCCGCCCGCCCCGCAGCGAAGAAACGCCGCAGATAACCGTATCCGCCCCATTCTGCATCAGAGCCTCTGCCATCGTCCCGATCAGCGTCTCCTCTGCCAGATCATCTGAATCGACAAACGCCACGAAGCTTCCCCGGGCCGCGTCCAGGCCGCTGTTCCGGGCAAAGCCCAGGCCCGCGTTTTCTTTATGGATTACCTCGATGCGCGGATCCTCCCCCGCCAGGCGGTCGCACAGCGCCCCGCAGCCGTCCGGGGATCCGTCGTCCACCAGAATAATCTGCAGCTTCTGCCACGTCTGCCTCTGCACGCTTCTTACACAATCCTCCAGGTACGCCTCGACGCGGTACACCGGAATGATCACGCTGATCAGCGGGCCGTCCCCGGCCATCGCGCCGGCCTTTTCGGCGCCGCGGCAGTCCCGCGTTCCCCCGGCGCCGCGGCAGCTCCAGAGTGCCGCGCCGGTCTGTTTTTCACTCATGCGCCGCCTCCCGGGCCAATGCTCGCCGGCTCGCTCAGGCGCCGGTTCTCCTCCCGCATCCGGGCCGCCTCCTTTTTCGTCCGCTCC
The DNA here is from genome assembly GCA_944381615.1 of uncultured Lachnospiraceae bacterium. Classification (GTDB taxonomy): domain Bacteria; phylum Bacillota; class Clostridia; order Lachnospirales; family Lachnospiraceae; genus Otoolea. Next base: position 65,277 of record CALWLT010000003.1, read on the forward strand.
CCGAAGCGGTACGACAGAAGAACAACCGCAAAGGTCGCGTTGACGTACTCCATCGTCGAGATGGGATCCGTCATATAGTTGACCGCCAGATAGACGACCAGGATCAGGCTGACGATCCCGTTTTCTTGCCCCTGCGTGCGAAACGCGCGGGAAACCTGGAAATTAAAACGGAAGTAATACCAGAGAAGCGCCCCGATCATACCCAGCTCGATGAAGCCGCGCAGATAATCGTTGTGCGTGTGGTACGCCTGGATGTCCTCGCCGGCCGCCGCCCGGTCCAGCCAGACGCGGAACATATTGTCCACCCAGCCCGTCCCGTTTCCTAGAAACGCCGGGCTGAAGCGGTAGTACGGATGATAGAGGCCGTAGATCTGCGCCCGCGCGTTCGTGTCAAAGCCGATGCTCTCCAGATAATCGTACACGCCGTAGTAAACGGCGCCCACGTAGGCCAGCGCCCCCAGAAGGAATACGGTTCCCAGAAGCTTTAAAAGCCAGCTCTCCAGATCGCGCATGCGCCGGATCGCCGTAAAAAACAGGCCGGCCGCTGCGGCCGCCAGCACCGCGAACACCGCAATACGCTTCAGTCCGGTCAAAAAGCAGAACAGCGTCAGGAGAAAGAGCATCCGCCGCTTTCCGAGCGCAAACCGGCCGGCCAGAAACAGCGCCAAGAACATGCCCAGGCTGTAGGTAATATCGTTGATCTCCAGAAGGCGCATGACCGGGCCCGTCTCGCCCGCAAACGTCACAAGCAGCGTCAGAAAATCCGAGAAAAACGCCCCCGGGCCGTTGGCCGCCATCGCCCGGATGATAACCGGGAAGTTTCCGGCTAACAGCGCGATCAGCCACACCAGCGCCGCCCGGTCCGCCAGAATATAGACGGCGGCCGCCATCCCGGCCGCCGCCGCCAGCTGATAGCCCATGCTGACGATGCCGCGGCGGATGACGACCAGATCCGCCTGCCCCGCGATCCAGACCATGAGCGACCAGACGATGGGAAACAGCGCCGGCACCAGGAGGACCCACAGATTCTCCCAGATGACGGCCCCTCTCGGCAGATCCGGGGAGGCCAGAAAGGCCGCGGCCCCGACCGCCACCATCGCCCCCATCAGGGGCAGGTGCCAGTATACCTCCAGCCCGCCGAGCGGGAAGGTGCGCTCCCCGAAATTACAGTCCACAATCATCAGGATCGCGAGGACGGCGCATAACGCATTGTTATTCCTTTTCTCTTCCATTGGAATCCTCTTTGGAGGCGCCTGCCCGGTATGTCTTCCTCTGCTGCATGGCCGCTCCGATCAGCGTCCGGATGCGGTGGCTCTCCCTGCCGTCCGCGACGGCGAAGCCGACGCTGTACTCGACCGTCACGTCCCGCCCGGCGTAAAAATCGCCGAGAACCAGATTCAGGTGGGAAAGACTGCTCTGCAGATCCTCCGCGTCCGTCTTCTGCACGAACGCCATGAACTGGCCGCTTCCGTTATAACCGACAAAATCGCCGTCCCCGCGCCGGAAGAATTCCTTCAGCTGCATGGCAAAATACGCCATGACCTCGTCGCCGCCGCTGCGGCCCAGCCGCCGGTTGATCTCCTTCTGATTGGAAATCTGGAAGAACAGATAGCCCATTCCGGACGGCAGCACCTTCTCGCTGTGCTTCTGAATATAGCGGTCGCAGGCCACGCGGTTGGGAAGGCGGTAGGTGTGATCCGTGAAGGCGATGTACTCCAGGATATCGCCGGCCCTCCCGAGAATGATCACGCCCAGGCAGCCGACCACCAGGAACAGGAACGCACCCAGCGCCGTGTAGAGCGGCACATTCAGCCCCGCCGTGACCTGGCTGCTGGCAAGCACCTCGATGTAGCGCGCCCCCAGATATTCATTGTATTCCGCATCCGTCGCCGCCGTGATGGCGTAAAGCCGGTTCAGGCTGCCGAGGATATCCTCTATCTCCTGCTCCACATAATCGATATCCGCCTGCGTGCAGGGCACCGTGTCCTCCGTGTAGACATCAGAGGAGAGCTGCGCCTGGATTGTCTCGGGATTGACCGTCTCGCCGGACACGCCGAGCACCGCGTCGTTGCCGGAGAGGTTCGTGATCTGGGACACGTCGATCTGATACTGCAGCACCGCCGGCAGATTGCCGCTGAAGCAGTCGATCACGTACTGGCAGTATCCCGCCTCCACGATGGACCGGTTGTAGGCGTCGGAGATGGAGATCCAGTTCTGTAAAAGCTGCTCATACTCCGTCGTCTGATCGTACGCCACCCAGCTGTCGTTTTCCGTCGTGTAATTGGGCGTCTCCACGTCGCCCAGGACGTTGTTGTTGCGCTGCGCGTTCCCGTCCTGATCCAGGACCTGGGACTGCGCCGTATTGTTGGACTCCCGCAGCTTTTCCACGTAGGCGTCGATGATGCCCTCCACCTCGCTGACGCGCGCCCGGTCCTGCTCCTGCTCGAACTGGAAGCTCTGCAGGCGCTGCTCGTACTTGTCAAGCAGGGCCGCCGGATCCTTCGTCACGCGGTGGCGCAGGATATAGGCGAACAGCGAAGAGATCCGCGTCTCCTGCAGCGAAGAAAATTCATTGACCAGCTCATGGAACGAATAGCCGGTCTGCACCGAGTAAAACGGCGTCCCCGAGGAGGCGCGCTCCGACAGGCTGTTGACCGCGCTCTCCAGGCCGTCGCTGATCAGCTCGACCTGCTCGATGTAATCGAAGCTTCCCTGGTTGACCTGCGACGTGCTGTTGACAACCGAAGTGCTGTTTAAATACTGCCGCGAAAAATCCGCAAAGTAGACGTCCAGAATCTCGTCCAGGATCGAGCGCGTCAGATCCGCGCCGTAGCTGCCGGAGCCCGTGTAGGACAGCATGTACTCCGTCGGCTGCAGCTCCGAGGTCTCTCCGTCCGAGTTGACCGCCTCATTGACCGCCGTGACCGACTCGTCCTCGATCTGCTCTACCGTGACGGAAGAGCGGATCACGTCCACCGGGAACTGGCTCTGGGGCAGGCCCAGATTTCTCAGCGCCTGGCTGACGACGTTGGAGGAATAGATCCCCGTCACATCCAGCGGCGTCCCGTCCGGCGCTCTCCCGTTCTCCGCCCCGTCGTAGGAATAGTTGATGACGGAAACCGCCGTGTAGCTCTGCATGGATCCGAGCAGCATGCGGAAGGCGCACGTCAGCAGGACGAAAAACAGGATCAGCACCAGCGCATATTTTCTGATGTATTGAATCGGCTGAAATTTATTCATCGTCTCCACCCCGCTTCTTCCATTCTGTTTTCCGGTCCACCGACGCCAGCGCGCGGTTGACATAGGCGATCACGAGGAACAGGACTCCCAGGACCAGCGCCCTGCCGTAGCGATCGGAGAGGCTCTTTTCAAATCCTGTGATCGAGATGTAGCCGTTGGCCGTCACATCCGTGTATTCCTGCGCCGTCTTTACCGTAACCTCCGCCAGATCGCGGATCTGCTTTTCCAGGGAAACCGCCATCTCCTCCGCCCGGTCGTAGGCCGAAGCCGGGCTCTCCTGCGCCCGCAGCTGCAAAAGCAGGTAGCGCACGTCCAGGATATTGGCCAACACCTCCGACGCGTCCGCGCTGTACTCGTTGGCGTCCGCCGAGAAGTGGTCGATCCCGATCTTGGTCTTGGACATATAGAACGTGTTGTCCGTGTCGTACGTCGGGATGTAGACGACCGTCGCCATGTCGTTGTCGTACTTTTCGATGGCCTCGATGCGCACGTCGTACGACTGAATGTTGTTGCGGTATGTATTGCACCAGTTGGTGTAGTCGTAGCGCAGGCGGCTCAGATAGGACGCCTTATCCCGCGACAGGCCATTGGCGAGGATATAGGAGTTGAGCGACTCCATCCCCGTGTTGTGGATGTTCCAGCCCTTCTCGTTAATCGAACCGAAGGTCTCGCCCGTGGCCGAAGAGATAAAGGAGTTGTCCTTTTGGCGGAAATAATCCGCAAAATTGCAGATAATCTGGATCTTATCCGAGAAATACCGCTCCCAGTCCGGATAATCGAACTCCGCCCGGTCCTCGAACGTAATGTCAAGCGCCGCATAGTTCGGCGAATATTTCTCAATAAACCAGTTCTTGTAGGCTCCCGCCACCGCGTAGACCACGTCCGACGCCGGGATCCCCGACGTCTCGGGGCCGCTGCGGAAAGACAGCACAAACTGCGTCGTGACCATGGCGTCGCCCACGCTGCCGCCGACCGGATAGACGTCCAGCCCATCCAGCAGATCGTCCGCCGTCACGTTCTCGAATCCGCCGTAGGCAATCGCGTCCTCCAGGACCTCCTGCGACAGGATATCGCTCATGTTATAGCGCGTCCCGCTCGGATTGCGCCCGGAGGACGCCTCCGGATACGTTAAAACCAGGCTCAGGGACGCCGACTGGCGGTTTTGCTCCGCCGACACCAGGACCAGGACCCCGGTCAGCATCAGAGCGGAAAGAACAATCAAGACCTTCCCCCTGACCGCCGAAAAATGGAAGCCCCGCAGGATGTCCACCGGCATGTACTTCCGGTTGCACCGGAAAAGCAGAACCGCCGTCTGGATGCACAGGAGCGCAAAGCTCAGCGCGGCGATCAGCTCTCCTGCCCGCAGCAAAATATAATCCACGGTTTTCACTCTCCTTTTACTTTATCTGTTGTTTGGGCCGGCCGGATGTCCACCACGACCAGCTCCGGGATATTTCCAATCCGGGGCAGCCAGTTGGAATTGCCAAGGCCCCGCCCGGTAATAACCGTTCCGTGTTCCGTTTTGTGAAGGCCCGACTCTTCGCCCGTAAACGGGGGCCAGATCCGGCCGTCGCGGAACATCTCGCCCAAAACGGGAAGGCGGATGATCCCGCCGTGCGTATGCCCGCACAGCGCCAGGTCGTACGAGAGACCCTCCTGCAGGTTTACGCCCTCGCGGATGACCACCGGGCGGTGCGCAAGCAGGATCTTGAGCTCCTCCGGGCGCTCCGTCAGAAACCGCTCCGTCATGCGGTACGAGTATGGAAAATACGTCCCGCTCAGATTGTCGATCCCCGCCACGCCGACCGGCTGCCCGGCCACCGTCAGGGAGACGGCGCGGTTATTGAGGATCCGGACGCCCAGCGCCTCCAGCTCTTTCTTCGGCCCCTCGTCTGACTCCGGAATCTGTTCCAGCAAAACCGTCCCCTCCGCATCGACGCGGCCCAGGCGTTCCTGCTCTTCTAAAAATTCCGGCGTGATGTCCGTCCCGTAGGCCAGCTCATTCTCATGGTTCCCGTACGTATAGACCACCGGGGCCAGCAGAACCAGCTCCCGGCACAGCGAGAACGTGACCTCGCGGGAACGATCCGCATCCTGCCTCGTCAGCATATCCCCGGCAATCGCAATCAGATCCGGTTTCAGCTCCCGGATGCGGGCGAGCAGCCGCTCATTATCCCGGCCGGACGTCCAGCCATGCAGATCTGAGAGGCTGACGATGCGGACCGGCGCCGCGGACCGGACAGAGCTGATCTCATAGCGCGTGACCGTAAACCGGAAGCGCCCCGCGGCGCAGCATCCGGCGTAAAGGAGCAGGACTGCGGCCGCAAAGATCAGGATGCGCCGCCGGCGCCGGCGCTTTTTCGTCTTTTCTCCGGCTTTTTGCCGGCCGTTACCAGGCAGGAAGCTCATCTCGCGTGATAACCTCCGGGGACTGGTAGACCGCCTTCAGGGCCTCGCGGCTCGTATACTGTTCCGAATATTCCGACGGATTCTGCGGATTGCAGACCGTGTAGCCGGACCAGAGGCAGAAGAACCCCCAGTAAGCCCCTTCTTCCATCGCGCCCTGCGGCGAGAGGATCGTCCCCAGCTCCGAGAGCACCGCCGGCTTGCCGGCGTCCGTGTACTCCGTCACCGCTTTTTCGTATTCCGGGGCATAGGAACGGTATACATGCGGATCCTCATAGATGTCTTCGCCGATGAGGTCGACCACGTCGTCGCCCGGATACCAGTCCGCATCCTGGCCGTTCCACAGCCAGATCAGATTGTCAAGCTCCCAGGTCTCCGTAAAATAACCGTACATCAGGCGGTAAAGCTTAATATAGGACTGCGGGCTGCAGTTCCCCCACCAGAACCAGCCTCCGCTGGCCTCATGGAGCGGACGCCAGATGACCGGAATCCCCTGATCGCGCAGCCTGGCAAGCTGCGCCGCAATCGCGTCCATATCCTTTCTGAGAAGATCGTAGCCCTCCTCGTCCTCCCCGTTCATGATCGCGTCCAGATCGATCGTCGTATTCTCAATCCGGGCGCCGTTGTTCCAGTCTCCCGTCAGATAGCGCGCGGGCGGGTTCCAGTGCCAGCACATCGTGATGATCGCGCCGTCCGCCGCCTCCTCCATCGCCCATTCTACCGCCTGGCTCTGCTGTCCCAGCTCCGCCAGCGACGGCGAATAGCGGATCAGATCGAACCCGGCGATCGCCGGCTTCCTTCCCGTCTCCCGCTCGATGACGGCAAGCTCGTTTTTCCCGTAGCCGTCGTCGCAGTACTGGCCGGAGAGAATTCCCTTTCCCTCCGTCTCCTTCAGATATCCCATCAGGCGCAGCGCATTCCCGTCCGCGCCGGGATTACTGAGCAGGCGCTCCTCCCGGGCTGCAGAAGCGCTCCCGCCAGACCGCATCAGGCCGGATACGAAAAACAGGCACAGCGCGCCCGCCAGCAAAAGCCCGGCCATTCCCATCCATTTTTTCAATCGTTCTCCTCCCGCAGCGGCCATTCCCACATATCCTTCTGTCATATTCCTCTCTCGTCAGTTGCGGTTTAAATCCACCACAGAAAGTTCCGCCTGCCCGCCGGGCCGCATCCCGCCTCTGACCCCGGTGGTCACAAGAAGCGGCGTCCCGTTCAGCTCATAAAGCCCCGGCTGCTCCACATCCGGCCCCGACTGGCTCTTCGGGCGCGAAAAGATCCCGCTTACCTTTTCCAGGAAATCTCCCGCGACCGGCAGCCCGTAGCCTGCCGGCGGTTCGGTCGCCGCCAGCACGGCGTCGCCCCACTCCAGGTTCTCCTTCCCGGCAAAATACGAGGAGTCCGCGCAGAGCGTCAGCCGGAACGCATCCCCGTCCCCTTCCAGGAAGGCCGCATAGTTCTCCTCCAGGCCGCCCTGGTAAACCGTGGGATCCGAGATCTCCATCCCGAACACTTCGATCGGGTTCCCCCCGATCTGAAGCGAGACGGCCTCGTTGCGCATCACATGGATCCCTTCCGTCTCCGAGAGCGCATCCAGAGCGGACGCCGCATCCGCCCCGGACTGCTCGCCCGCGCCGTACAGATAACAGACCTGCATCTCCGGCGACAGCGACCGGCAGAGCTCTGCCGCCGCCTGCCCGCCGTCTTCCCCGGCGACATTGCCCGCAAGCACGAGCAGATCCGGATCCAGGCGGCGGATCGGATCCGCCAGCTGCGCGGTCTCCTCCGGCGAAAACACATCCAGATTCGACAGCTGCACGATGCGCACATTGCCCGTGATCCGGTCGGACGGGATCCGGTAAAACGCCGTCTCGAAGCTGCTCTCCGAAGTCATGGCCGCCAGCGCGCCCACGATAAAGACAGCACAGACGCCGGTTACCGCCGGCAAAAGCCAGCGGCCGGACGGCGGCCCCGCCTTTTGTTCCCGCTGCTGCCGCTTTGCCCTGCGCGCGGCCCCCCGGCCCTCCGGCGCAGCGCCGGCTCTTTCCGGCGATGCGCCGCGCCTGGATCGGGACGGCGTGATCACGGTTTTCAGCGGCCGCCCCGCCGCCCACGATACGGCCTCCTCGAACGCGGCTCCGTACTCTTTCTCAAACTCTGCAAGCGGCGCCTGGCCCCGGTAGACAAATTCTGCCTTCTCTTCCCCGAGGCTTACAAGCTCCAGATTCTCCAGCCACCGCGTTCCCGCCTGTGCGGGAAGCGTTTTGGAAAGCCTGCGCTGCGCCATGTCCCAGATGACCATCCGCGCCGCCTGGCTGTTCTCTCTTCTCTTTTCTGTCATCACGTTTCACTCCCTGACGCGCCGGCGTTTTCCGCCTCTTTTTCTTTTGTCTCCTTTGCCCCGTCTTCCTCCATCCTGGTAAGAATCTCCATCGGCTCGTCGGAGAGAATATCGTCCAGCCGGATCGGCATCCGTCCGACCAGCTCGCCCAGCCGGTTGTACGTCTCGATCAGCTGGCTCTGCGTGCGGTTGAGCGCGTTCAGATATTCCATCAGCCGGTATTTCGCGGCCATGTAATTCTTCTCATTTTCCTCGTGCTTTTTGCGGATCTCCTGCTCGGCCCTGCGCGTCTCCTCGGCCGCGCTGACCTTCGCCACTCCCAGAATCTGGTCGGCTTTGCTCCTGGCGTCGCTTACAATCTTTTCCGCGTCCGCCCGGGCCGTCATATCCATCTTCTTCGCGTCCTGCTCGGCGATGGCCAGAACGCGCGTGACCGCCTCGAAGCTCTGCTCCCGCTCCTTTAACTGCTCCTCATAGCGGGCGACCTTCTGCTCCAGCTCCCCGCGGCGGCTCTCCTCCTCCTGCTGCAGGGCGCGCAGCTTTCCCTCCAGCTCTTTTACGCGGGCGCTCTCCTGCTCTGCCTGTTCCTTATATCCGGAATCGCTCTGTCCCTGCTCGCGCAGCTTTCCGATCTCTTCCTTCAGCTGCTCTAACTCGCCCGTCAGGAACTCCACGTAACCGTCTACTTCCTCCTTCTGGTATCCCTTGAAAAATACCGTGCGAAATTTCTTCATGCCTGCTCTGAACCCTTTCTTCTGAACCTGAAAGCCTGTAACAAAAAAAGGCTACAATCTCCCCCGATTGCAGCCGAACTACCTTTATGGCTTCCCATCTAAGGCTTCTAACTTTGCGTCCCTGCATTTCTGCAGGTTTGCCGTGTCCGTTTTTTATTCGTTTCATCCGTCTGTCCCGCATCCGGTTCTGCTTACCCAGATTTTACAGATAGATGCTTTCATTATAAAAAGGGATTTCCGCGTTTGTCAAGAATTTTCCGCCAAAATCCGGCTTTTTTATCCGGAAACGGCTTTTCCGAAGCCCGATCCGGGCGTTTCCGCCCGGATCCGCCCGCTTTTCCTGTCTGAAACGGCTTACCTGAAACAGCTTACCGCCTCCCGCGCCCAAACAGGGCGGCGGCAAGCGGGGACACCCGCCGCAGAAGCGACGCGCTCTCTTTTTTCCAGATCAGGTACCCGACGGTATAGACGCCGCCCGATACGAGCACGGCAAACAGGCCGCCCGCCAGGAACTGGACCGCCGCGCCGCACGAAACCGCCTGAAAGAGAAGGCCGCACAGAAAACGGGAAAGCGCGATCGCGGCCGCGGACACGCCCGACAGCCAGAACAGATCCCGGTAATAGGCGGCGTACGGGATGCCGAGCACGTTTTTGCACACCAGAACGGGATAGGTGTAGACGTACAGGATGGCCGAGCTTGCCGCCGTGCCGAAAAAGATTCCGGCCGCCCCGAACCAGTGAAGCAGCAGCAGCGACGCGCCCACGTTGAGCGCGGATTCCGCCAGCGGGATGTAGCGGTCCTCGTAGAGAATGCCGGCCGCCTCTTTGAACATGGCGTAGACCTCCCGCATCCCCTGCACGTAAAACCGCACCGTCAGCGACAGGAGGACGAACGACGCAATCCGGTACTGCGCGCCGAAAAAGAGTGTGATAAACGGATCCGCCGCGCAGTAAAACCCCGCCGCGCAGCAGGTAATCAGGCCGCCGTTGAGGATCCGCAGCTCGCCGAACACGCGCCGGCTGTGCGCCTGGTCGCCCTCCGCCAGAAGGTGCCCCACGCTGGCGGTGGCCGCCGTGAGAACCTGCTTGCAGATCCCCGCCAGCGGGTTCAGGATCATATTATAATTGGAATACATCCCGACCATCGCCAGCCCGAAGAAACGCGAAAGCAGGATGCTGTCCGTCCCCCACACGAAGAAGAGCGCCGTCTTGTGAAACACCGCGCCCTTTACCTTGCGCACGATATCGTCCAGGATCTCCCGGGAAAGCGGTTTCGCGTCTCGATCCTTCAGATACGGGTAGCGGCGGATCGCGATCGCGTTGATCAGCAGGTTTTCCGCCAGCCGCCCTGCCACCATCAGCGACAGGTAGAGGAGGAAATTCCCGGTCAGCGCCAGGATCAGGATCTGTCCCAGGCGGACCGCCAGCTGATACAGGATATCGCAGCACACGATCACGTAATTTTTCTGATCCGCGATCAGGATCGAGCGCTTATACGTAAACAGATAGGAAATTACCGCGTCCAGAAGAAAGAACGCGTACACGGTCCACAGATTCCAGGACAGGCTGTAATCCGGCACCGCAAAGGAAAGGAACGGCGAAACCAGAATCCCCAGCGCCAGGATGGCGGCGGCAATCCACGTATAGCATCTGCCGTAAAAACGCATCAGCGACTTGACGGCGGGAATGTCCCCGCGGCTCAGCGCGCCGTACAGATGGTAGACGATCGCCATGCCGATCCCCAGCTCCGCGATGGAGAGCATGGAGAGGACGTTGGTAAACAGGCCGTTGACGCCCTGGTACTCGATCCCGAGGATGGCAATGACGGCCTGCCGGTTCAAAATCCCCAGAAGGATATTCAGTCCGTAATAGGCAAGCGCCGCTACGGAATTATAAAAGGTATTTCTCGTCTTCGTCCCCGGCGCACTCATCTGTCTTCCCCTTTCCGGGTCTCCAGGCCCAAAAACTCTTCATCTCGCCGGAAAACGCCTCCCGCTTGACCGACAGCCCCACGGCCAGCCGGTAGAGGATCAGCGCCGGCATCAGGAACCGGTGGCGCCCGAAAAAGGGATAGCGCACCAGGCACTCCTCGCGCGGCAGCCAGACGCGCCCCCACAGGTAACGGATCCGCAGAAGGGCGCGGTTTCTGCCTTTTTCCTCCAGAAGCTGCATCTGCGCACGGGCTTTGCGCACCATCCGCTCCGGCTCATTTTGCCCCGGCAGAAGCAGCGCCTCGTAGAGCTCTCTCTGTTCCCGCTCCATGGGCCGCCGCCCGAAGATCGCCCCCGCAAGGCGGCGCAGGCTCTGCTCAAATTCCAGCAGCCCGGCCGCAGAAAGCCCGCGCCGCAGAAGCTCCCGATCCATGCGCTTCTGATTCTTTCGCAGAAACACATAGAGATCCGCCAGGAAGCGGAGCTTCCCCTCCCCCTCGCAGAAATGCTTGTATTCGTGCGCGATCAGGTAGAGGTACTCCGTCTCCGGATCCAGCCGGAAGCAGCCCGGCCGGTCCGGATCCTCCTTCGCGCGCGCCCAGGGCGTCCCAAACAGGGCCGCATACGGACTTTTGGGAGAAACCAGGCTCCCGTGCATCTCGAAATTGTAGATCGGCCGCTTAAAATACGCCTCGTGATAATCCGCCTGATGCGCCTCTTTCTCCGGCGCATACCCGCGCCCGCACAGGATTTCCTTTACGATCCGCGACGCCTCCCGGCGCTTTTCCTCCCGCTCCCGCTCCGTCTTTCCCGCAGGGGCGTACCCTCCGTCCGGGCGCTTTACCACGAAGCCGTAGAGCAGATCGTGATCCACCATGGATCGCATCCCGATCTCCGGATAGTCCGGCGCAAGGGCCGCCCCCTTTAACGGCATACAGGCGATCCCCCGCCGGGAAAGCGCCTCCTCGATCGCCTCGCACTCCGCCCCGAAACGGACGGCGCGGCTGATCTCCCGGTTCCAGTCCTGCGCCCAGGCGCGAAGGACCTCCCCGTCCGGGACGGATTTGTTTCCTCCGGCGTTTCCGGCCGGGACGGACGCTTTCCCTCCGGCGTTTCCGGCCGGGACGGATTCTTCCTCCCGCCGCTTTTTTGCCAGCCGGGCCACGGCCGGATAGCAGAGGCAGGACAGATCGTGCGCCGCCGCCAGCTCATAAAGCGCCTGCCAGGAGACGCCGTCCGGCGCGGGATCGGGCGTTTCTTTTTTCATGGCGCAGCGGATCAGCTCCGCCAGATATCCGTATCGCATTTCCTCTGCTCGTTTCATCCTCTTCCTCCCCGCCGGGCGGCCTTTTCCCGGAAATTTCTTTCCTTCCTGCCTGAACTGTGCTATACTAGGAACAATTATGAGCGTCTGTCTCACAATCGTATCTGCGCGTTTCAGACCGCAGAAATATTTTACCATCAGGAGAGCGTATGCGCAACCATTCCTTCTGGATCCGCCTCGCCGGTTTCCCCGTCTGGCTTTCTTCCCGGTACGCCGGCATGGATTATTTTTTCCGCGGGTACCGGATCCTGCCTTCCGAAGAAGATAAAGCCGAATACGATCGCTGGATCCGGGAGGCCGGCTACCCGGCCGGCCTCCCGCTTTCTGTCTCTGAGGAGGAGCTTTTGGCTGAAGCCGAAGCCGTGGAAGAGACGCCCGGCGCCTGGCCGGGCAATTACCTGGAAAGCCTGGCTTTCTACCGGAAGATCTGCAGCGGGCTCCTGTTTCAGGACACGCTGCTCTTTCACTGCTCCGCCCTGAAAGTCGACGGCGCGGCCTGCCTTTTTACCGCTCCCAGCGGCACCGGCAAATCCACGCACGCGCGCCTCTGGCGCGGGCTTCTGGGCGAACGCGCCGTGATCATCAACGACGACAAGCCGCTTCTGCGGCGCATGGCCGACGGAAGTTTCTACGCCTACGGGACGCCCTACGCGGGCAAGCACCACCTGCAGACGAATACCAGCGCCCGCGTCGGCGCCGTCTTCTGCCTGCATCAGGCAGAGGAAAATACCATCCGGCGCATGACGGCCCGCGAGGCTTTTCCCTTCCTGTTCGTCCAGGGCTACCGCGACCGCCAGAATCCCGCCTCCGTCGCGCGGGCCATGGATCTGATTTACGGCCTGGCCGGACTGCCGGTCTTTTCTCTGGGCTGCACCATCTCGGAGGAAGCGGCGCGGCTGGCGTACGGGGCGTTTGAGTCCTGCCTCTCTCCCGCCCGCGAACAGCCGGACAGAGATAACGACTCGCCGGACAGAAAATAGCTCAGCCGGACAAAAAATGACGGACAGCCGGACGAGGAGACGGCTCAGAAAAATACAAAAAGAAACGGAGGAACCGCCATGAAGGATCGCGCGACCGGTTTTTCCTGGATTCGCAGCCGCATCCGCCGCTGCATCCCGGGGATCCTGCTTTTGTGCGCCGTAAACGGCCTGAGCGCGGCCGCTTCCGTCTTCTCGGCCCTTCTTTTTAAAGAGGTCGTGGACGGGGCCGTGAGCGGCGCGCTCCGCGTATTTTTAGCGGGCGCCGCGCTCTACGGCGGCATCCTGGCGGCGCAGACCGCCTGCTACGCGCTCGATTACTGGCTGCGGGAGCGGATCGCGGTGCGCATGGAAAACCAGATCCGCATGGCGCTCTACCGGACGGTGCTGCGAAGCGATTACGCCTCCGTGAGCGCCTGGCATACCGGGGAGCTGAACAACCATTTAAACGGCGACGTCGGTATCATCTCCAGCAGCCTGATTACCATTTTCCCGCGGCTGGCCTCCATGCTCGTGAGCCTGATCGGCGCGTTTGGCGTCCTGCTGTTTTTAAACTGGCGCTTCGCGCTCTGCCTGGCCCTGCTGGGCGGCGTTTTTCTTTTCTCCAGCACGATCTTCCGCCGCATCACAAGGCGGCTCCATCGCGAGGTGCAAAAGCAGTACGATCTCTTTCTGTCGTTTCTGCAGGAGACGGCGCAGCACCTTCTGATCATCCGCGCCTTCTGCGCGGAAGACCGGGCGGCCCGCCTGTTTGGCGAACGCCTCTCCTTTCTGCAGGCGGCCCGCATGAAGCGCAACCATTTTTCCAATTTCTGCGCGACCAGCCTGGATCTCGCCGTCAACGCCGGCTATCTGCTGGGGCTGATCTGGTGCGGAATCGGCATCATCGACGGGCGCATGACCTACGGCACGCTGGCGGCCGTCCTCCAGCTCATCCGCCAGATCCAGTCCCCCTTTGCCAACATCTCCTCGCTGATCCCGCAGTACTACGCCATGACGGCGTCCATCGACCGGCTGAGGGTTCTGGAAGACCTGCCGCCGGAACCGATCCCGCCGGAAGAGACGACCAAGGAAGCCCGCGAGAGCCTTGCCCGCTTCGAGAGCCTTCATGCCCGCGGCCTTTCCTTCTCCTACGACCGGCTCCCGGTCTTTGAAAACGCCTGCCTGGACATCCGGCGCGGGGATTTCGTGGCCTTTACCGGCGTCTCCGGCATCGGCAAGAGCACCTTCTTAAAACTCCTGCTGGCCGTATATTTACCGGAGGCGGGAAGCGTGGGCATTACCGGCGCGGACGGGATCTGTTACCCCGTCTCCCCCGCCACCCGGTTTCTCTTTTCCTACGTCCCGCAGGGAAATTTCCTCCTGTCGGGCACCATCTACGAGACGGTCGCCTTCCTCTGTGAGGATCGGGAACTGACGGATGAAAAAAAAGCGGCGATCCGCCATGCCTGCGGGATCGCCTGCGCCGATGAATTTATCCGGGAGATGCCGGACGGCTACGACACGGTCATCGGGGAGCGCGGCGCCGGCCTTTCCGAGGGCCAGGCCCAGCGGCTCGCCATCGCCCGGGCCATCGCGACCGGCGCGCCCGTCCTCCTTCTGGACGAAGCGACCTCCGCCCTGGATGAGGACACCGAGCGGCGCATCCTCGATCATCTGCGAACGCTCAGCGGCCGCACCGTGCTGATCGTAACCCACCGCAAAAAGGCACTCGCCATCTGCAACCGCATCGTCGAGATCCGGGATCGGCGGATCCGGGAGCTTACCGCTCCCGCTTCGCCAGGCGCGGGCACAGCAGAAACAGCGCCGCGCCCAGAAGAAAAATAAAGATCGAGATAAACTGCGAGGTGGAAAGCGTTCCCACCGTACCGCGGATCAGATCGCCGCGGAAAAACTCCAGCACGAAGCGGCCCGCGCTGTAGCACATGAGATAGAGGGCCGCCACGCGGCCCGGCGTTTTCATGCGGGACGCGGCCCAGACCAGAAACGCGCAGTGCAGGAAATTGAGCCCGCTGGAAATCAGCTGCGTGGGGATGAGGGACACCCCGTTGGGGGCAAAATCCGAGCTGGTAAATACAATGCCGAAGGGGCTGTCCGTAGGAAGTCCGTAGCAGCAGCCCGCCAGGAAGCAGCCGATGCGGCCGAAGCCCTGTGCCAGCGCCACCGACGGCATGACCAGATCCGCGTAGCGCAGAAACGGCAGCCTCTTCACGCGGCTTAACACGTAGCCGCCGAGCACGCCGCCGATGATACCGCCGTAGACCACAAAGCCGTCCCCCAGATCCAGAAGCTTCTTCGGATCCGCCAGGATCTCGTCAAACACCGTGATATAGTAGAGGAGCTTGGCCCCCAGAAGGCCGGCGGCCACGCCCCAGATCCCGATGGAAACCAGGACCTCGCTGTCAAGCCCCTTTTTCCCGGCCCGGTGCTCCGCCATCCAGTAGGCGGCGATGATGCCCAGGCCAATCATCAGGCCGTAGCCGTGAATGGTAAATCCTCCGATTGTCAGTAAGTCATTTTTCATGCTGTCCTCCGTTTTGCCGCCGGGGCCGCGCCCTCCGTCTCTCCCAAACAGGAAAAACCTCCGCGCGGCCCCGGTTGTCTGCACCGCCGATTATAACATATGCGGGCGGAAAAGACAACGGAGAGCCGCCGCAGAATCTGTTTGCATTTCCCCTCAGATCATGCTATACCAGTAAATATGGAGCGGGACGAAACGTCCCGCAGACCGGCATTTTATAAACGCAAGGAGGAATTTTACATGTCATTTCGCGAAGTGAAACCGGAAGAATTATCCTTTAACCCCTTTACCCGCATCGGCTCTGACTGGATGCTGATCACGGCGGGGACAGAAAAGGCCTTCAATACCATGACGGCCAGCTGGGGCGGCGCAGGCGTATTCTGGGGCAAGAATACCGTGACCTGCTACATCCGCCCGCAGCGCTACACCAAAGAATTTGTCGACGCCGGCGAGCGCTTCTCCCTCTCCTTCTTCGGGCCCGGATACCGCGAGGCGCTGAACCTGTGCGGCTCTGTCTCCGGCCGGGACTGCGACAAGATTGCCCGCAGCGGCCTGACACCCTTTTTCACGGACGGCGTGCCCGCCTTCGAGGAGGCGGACCTGGTCCTGATCTGCAAAAAGCTCTACCGCGCGCCCATGAAGCCGGAGCAGTTTTTCTCCGAAGAGGGCGTCGAAACCTTTTATCCGAAGAAAGATTTTCACGACCTCTACATCGCCGAGATCGAAAAGGCCCTGCTAAGAGAAGCGTAAGGCGGCCTGACGCCTACTCCGTTCGGATGATCTCGCCCGCTTTCTCCAAAAGCTCCTGCGGCGCGGTCCCGCTGTCCATGACAAAGAGATGGTAGCGCAGGCCGTCCTCCTCCCAGGCGGCGCCGGTATAGGCCGTGCGCTCTTCTTCTGCGCTTCCGTAGCCAATCTCCAGCGTTCCCTCCTCCTGACGTTTCTGATCCTCAGGGGAGGGTTCTGCGTCCGCCGGCAGGAAGAGGTATTCCATCTGCGATACTTCCACGGGGATCTCTTCCACCGTTTCCACCAAAAGGACCGGATATCCGCTCTCCTCTTCCGTGTCCGCCGCCCGGGAAATTTCCAGCGTCAGCCCGCCCTCATAGTCCAGCATCAGGGTCTGGTAGCTCCCGACCCGGGCGTCGTTCTCGTCGAAGCCCGTTACCTCCATCTCATAGCCCTTCTCAAAGCGCGTTCCGTCCGCGAACGCGTCCGGCGCCTTGACCGGCGCGCCCAGCGCGCCGCTCTCCCTTACCTCCTTTGCCGTCTGAAAATCGATCGCGTTCACGTCCGTCTTCGACATCCAGTAGGAAATTTTTCCCGACGCCAGCGCCGTGCCGGCCCCCAGAACCGCGATCGCCGCCGCGGCCAGGATGATATTTCTTTTTCTTCTTGCCATACAGTTCCTCCTGTTCTGAATCCTGCTGTGAATGACGCTTCTCATCCGGCTCTCCTGCGCCGCGGTCGGGCCGCCCAGGCGCGCCAGCCCGCGCAGCTCCTCTTCCGGAAAACCCTTTTTACCGGCCGTTTCCATTCTGCCGGCCGCTTCCATCCTGTCAGCTGTTCCCATCCCGCTTCCTCCCTTCGTCCGCCGGCAGATCCTGTAAAAGGCATCTGCGCAGATTTTCTCTTCCTTTGTGAAGGCGCGATTTTACGGTTCCCTCCAGGCTGCCGGTGGCCCGCGCAATCTCGCGCACGGAAAGCTCTCCGTAATAATACAGCACGACGGCCGTCCGCTGCTTTAAATCGAGCTCTCCCACCGCCTGCCAGAGCCGCCTTCGCTCCTCGTTTTTCACGGCCTCCTCCAGCGGCTCCGGCGCGTCCTGATCTGCCAGAAGCCGGCCCGCGGCCGCCTCCTGCTCTGGATCCGTCAGCGCCTCGTACGAGCTGTCCCGGCCGCGCTTTTTCAGATACCGCCAGGCCGTGCGCACCAGAATCCGGTACAGCCACGGCTCGAACGCGTTCTCGTCCCGCAGAGACTTCCGGTGCAGAAAACAGGTCACAAACGCCTCCTGCACGATATCCTCGCTGTCCGGCCGGCTCGCGCTTAAAAGCCAGGCCATGCCGTAGAGACGGCCGACATACTGCCGGTACAGGCCGTCAAAGGCTTCCCCGTCGCCGTCCCTCATTCGTCTTACCAGTTCTGCCGTGGCGTCATTCATAGCGCTCTCATCCTCATTTCTGTCTGTTGTTTCTCCCGAATCCGGTTCTGAATCGATGCATCTGTTATATAAGAGACCGCCGGCGCCGGATCCGTTCACCGTTTCCGCATTTTTTTATTTCCCGGAAAACCGTTTTCCCGTCCAATAAAAAAAGAGGAATGCGTTTCACATTCCTCCCCTGCGCCCCAGGACCACCAGAATGGTCTGCAGGATAATCTTTACGTCCAGCTCGATCGACCAGCTGTCTATGTACTCGCAGTCCATGCGCACGACCTCGTCGAAATCCGTCACGCGGCCGCGGCCGCTGATCTGCCAGATTCCCGTGAGCCCCGGCTTCATGGACAGCCGCTTGTTCTGGTCGAAATTGTAGGCCTCATATTCGCCCACCGTCGGCGGCCGCGTTCCCACCAGGCTCATATCGCCCTTCAGCACATTGAAAAACTGGGGAAATTCGTCCAGGCTCGTTTTGCGGATAAATGTCCCGATCCCCGGGATAATCCTCGGATCGTTTTCCATCTTAAACATATGCCCCGAAATCTCATTCTGCTCCATCAGCTCTTTCTTGCGCGCCTCCGCGTCCGGATACATGGAACGGAACTTGTAGAAACGGAACCGGCGGCCATTTTTTCCCACGCGGATCTGCGAAAAAACAATGGGGCCCGGCGATTTCAGATAAATGAGCGGGCCGATGAGCAGACCGATCAGCACCGCCAGCGCCGTGCCCACCAGGCCGCCGGCCAGATCCACCAGGCGTTTGACGGCGGTCATCCACAGCGGCACCTCACGGTTGTAGCAGGTCATCACATTCATGTCGCTTAAACGTTCCTGCTGGCAGTTGGGGATCTCCTGGAAATACTGCTCCATGTAGATATGCGTGACCAGGCCGATGGAGAGAAAGCGCTTTGCCAGATCCGCCTCGAACTGCTGCCGTCCCGGAATGCTGATGAGAATCTCGTCAATCACATGGGAGCCCGCGTAATCCAGCACCTCTTCCATGCGGCAGCTGACCGGGATTCCGCACACCGTATCCGGCTCTTCTTCCGCTCCCGCAGCTGCCGTCTCTCCCGTTTTCGCCGCGGCCGTTTCTTCCGCTTTCGCCGCGGCCGCTTCTTCCGCTTTCGCCGCGGCCGTCCCCTCTGCACTCGCCGCAGCCGCTTCCCTGACCGCAAACGCCGTCTCCGCGCCGGCGGCGTCCGGCCCTTTGGGGGCCGCGGCCGCCTCTGTCCCCGCAAACGCCGCCCCCGTTCCGGCGGCGGCCGGTTCCACCAGAGCCAGCCCCTCAATCTTGAAGATCGTCAGCGGATGCGATTTCAGCTTTCGGATCATCCTCTTTGCCTGGTCGCGCGTGGCGATGATCATCAGCGTCCGCGCATACTTGATCTTGCGGAATTTCCGCCGCAGGTACGCCTTGATCAGAAGGCGTTCCGCATAGATCATCCCGACCGAAACGACCGCCGCGCCGATCAGAAAAAGGCGCGAAAAGAGGGCGCTCGTTCCCGCCAGAAATAAAAGGATAATCTCCAGCGCAAAAAACAGAAGAAGCTGGCGCACGACCGCCTCAAATTCCTTTAAGTATCCCCGGTGCAGGACGTCGCGGTAGCCCTCCGTAAAGAAAATGACCGTAAACATAATGACGACCACAAAAAAGCCCAGCAGACGGTAGCTCTCCCAGGCGGCGGCGCCGAGCCGCGGCGTGAAAACGAGCACCGTCAGAAAATGCGCCAGCTCCAGCGCAATCATATCCCCGATGATAAAATCCAGATGCTTTGTGCGCGCGTTTTTCATACCCTATCCTCCCGGTTTTACTATAGCACACACGCGCCCGCGCTGTCAAAACTGTTTGCCGCAGAACTGCCTTACCGTCCGCGCCAGAAGAAGCGCGCCCAGCGCGGCCACCGTCCCTTCTGTGACGGGAAAAGCCAGCCAGACGCCGGTCAGGCCGGCAGCCCCGGAAAGGAACACCGCCGCCGGCACGATCAGGATCAGCCCGCGAAGCAGGGAAACCAGCTGCGCCGGAAGCGCCTGCTCCGTCGAAGTAAACAGCACCGACAGCACGATGTTAAAACCCGCGAACGGGATGGCCGTAAAATAAATGCGCATCCCGTATTCCGCCATCTCCTGCAGGCGAGCGTCGCCTTCACTGTTAAATACAGAGACCAGCGGCGCAGTAAAAAGCATGAGGATCGCATAGACCGCCGCGGAAATCAGCAGCGCAAGCCCCACCGCATAGCAGAACGCTTTCAGCGCCTCCCCCCTTTCCTGGCGGCCCCAGGCGCGGCTCATGAGCGGCTGCACGCCCTGGGCGATGCCGGTGTAAAGAGAAATGACTACCAGCGACAGATTGGCGATCACGCCGTACGCCGCCACCCCGGTATTCCCCGCCAGCCCCAGGATCAGGATATTAAATACGATGATGACCAGCCCCGACGAGACCTCCGTGATCAGCGAGGGAAAGCCCAGCGCGATGACAGAAGCAGCCGCCTCCCGCCGCGGCCTCTGCCGCCGGAAATGGAACCGGTTCTTTCCGCTGCGGATGTGGGAGGAGAGAATCAGCATGCTGATGACCGGCGCAAATCCCGTCGCCAGCACCGCCCCGAAGATCCCCATCCCGAAGGGAAAAATAAATACGTAATCCAGGATGATATTGGAAAAACTCCCCAGCAGCATGCCGGTCATGGAAAGGCGCGGATTGCCGTCGTTGCGCACAAAGCAGATCAGGATGTCGTTGCCGATAAAGGCCGGGGCAAACAGAAGAATGACCTTCAGATAAGTATTGGTCATGGAAAATACGGTTTCATCCGCCCCCAAAAGCGCCGTCAGCTGCCGGGAAAAAAGCAGGCCGGACGTCATAAACAGCACGGCGAAGGCCGCTCCCAGCTGCAGGGTCTGCGAAAACACCCGATCCCCGTTTTTTTCCGAGCCCTGTCCCCGGAAAATCGCATAGCGGGTCGCGCCTCCCATCCCCAGCATCAGCCCCGTCCCGTGGACGAAGCTGTAGACCGGAATCGCCAGGTTTAACGCCGCCAGCCCGTCCGCTCCCAGTCCCTGCGCGACAAAAAACGTATCCGCCAGAATATAGCAGGACAGCCCCAGCATCCCCAAAATATTCAGGGAGGCGTACCACAGAAATTCCCGAAACAGCGTTCTCTCCTTCATCCTCGTTGTTCTCCTTTTCTTTTGCGGCGGTCTTCCTTTGCCGCCGTCCTTCTTTCGCGGCGGTCTTCCTTCGCCGCTCTCTTTTTCTTTCGCCGCCGTCGGGCCATAAAAAAACGCCCCGCACCCCATCTTCCAGGACCTGCTGATGGAATGCCCGGCGTTTGACTCCCCTACCCGGTGGCAGAGGAAACGGCTCTCATTATTTCGTTTAAAACCTTTCCCAGTATAGCACAAAACCGCGCGGCCGCGCAAGATCTTTCTTACCGGCCGCATTTCTTACCGGCCGCGTTTCATCCCAGCCGCGTTCCATCCCAGCCACGTTTCATTCCTCCCGGCAGCCGCGTTTCATTCCTCCCGGCGGCCGCCGGAACAGACTGCCTTACAGCATCTCGGACTCTCTCTTTAAGATCGCCTCCACGGCCGCACAGGCCGGGCAGTCGCAGTAAACCGCCCCGGCCGCCTTGATCTCGCGCCCGTGCTGCGCAACGCCCTTCGCCTTGTCCGCGCCGCCGAAAACCTTCGCCCCGGCCTCTGACTCCGCGAATGCGATCAGCCCGTCCACCGTCACGATATCAGCCTTCAGCTCCTCCAGATAACGCTTCGTCTCCTCCGCCTCCGCAGGCGTCCCGGCGGCCTCAAGCCAGGTCTTCGCCGCCTCTCTGGCCTCCGCGCTGCAGGTTGCGGACTCCATAAGTTCTCTGGATTTCTCCTTTACAAACTCTCTTACCTCGCCCGTCATGTGAATCCTCCTCCTTTTCTGTTTTTTCTGCTTTTCTGCTTTTACTCCCGCTTTTTTACCTGTGTCCCAGCTCCCAGAACGCCACGGCGCTGGCTGCCGCCACGTTCAGCGAATCCACGCCGTGCGACATCGGAATACACACCGTATAATCGCAGGCGGCTATCGTCTCCGGCATAAGCCCGTCGCCCTCGGTTCCCAGCACCACGGCCAGTTTCCCCTGTTCCAGAAGGCGCGGATCCCGCACGCTCACGCTGTTTTCGCAAAGCGCCATGGCCGCCGTCACAAAACCCTGCTCCCGCAGGCCTGCAAGCGCCGCCTGCGGCCAGCTTCCCGCTTTCCAGAACGTCCACGGAACCTGGAAAACGGTTCCCATGCTGACGCGGGCCGCCCTCCGGTAAAGCGGATCCGAACAGCCCGGCGACAGGAGAACCGCGTCCATGCCCAGCGCGGCCGCCGAGCGGAAAATGGCGCCCAGATTGGTGGGATTGACCACATTTTCCAGGAGCACCAGGCGATCCGCCGTCTTAAAAAGCGATTCCGGCGGCGGGAGCAGGCGCCGCCGCATCGCGCACAGCATCCCGCGCGTCAGAAGAAATCCGGTCAGCTTTACCAGCACTTCGGACGGCGCCGTATACACCGGCGCCGTAACGCTGCAGCACTCTGCCAGCCGCAGGCTTTCCTCCAGCTGCCGATCCTCAGTCAGAAACGAAAGCGGTTCGTATCCCGCCTCCAGCGCCCGCTCAATCACGCGCGGACTCTCCGCGATAAAAACGCCCGGATCCGGCTCATCCAGATGGAGCAGCTGCCGCTCCGGTATGCGCGCATACACGTCCAGCCGCGGATCCGTCAAATCCGTTACCTCAATGATTTCCATCCGGATCCCCCCCCCCCCGCACAGACATTCTCAGCTCCCGAATCAGGACCATTCGTAATCCATACTATACCATTAAGCCAGAATTTTCAAGGGAGAATGGCCTAAATGGAGGAAATTAAAATCCGCTCTGACAATAAAATCAGCGTCGGCGCCAATATAAAACGGATCAGGGTGGCAAAAGAAGTCCGCGCCTTTGACCTGATCCGCGAATTGCAGCTGCAGGGATTTAATATTACCAAGCAGCGGTATTACAAACTGGAACACGACCTCGCGAACGTGTACGCCTCGGAACTGATGGCCATTGCAGGGTATCTGGATGTGGATATATCGGAGTTTTTCAAGTAGGGACGCTGCTCCCTGCTTTTTCTTTTCCCTCCGGCTTTCAGCGGCAATGAAAAAAAGCAGCCACGCACCGAAGTGCATGGCTGCTGCGTCAGATTCTTTATTTTCCGGCAACCCAGAACCGGGGGACGGTTTCGTCAGCCCGTCAGTCCAGTTCCAGCGCGCCCGTGTACAGCTGATAATAAGTGCCTTTCTGCTTAATCAGCTCCTCGTGCGTTCCCCGCTCGATGATGCGCCCGTGATCGAGCACCATGATCGCGTTGGCGTTCTGAATTGTGGACAGGCGGTGGGCAATCACAAAGGTCGTCCGCCCCATCATCAGCGCGTCCATGCCGCGCTGCACGATCGCCTCGGTGTGCGTATCGATGGAGCTCGTCGCCTCGTCCAGAATCATAACCGGCGGGTCGGCCACGGCCGCGCGGGCGATGGCCAGCAGCTGGCGCTGGCCCTGGCTTAAGTTGGCCCCGTTCCCGGTCAGCTTCGTGTTATATCCCTCCGGCAGGCGGCTGATAAAATCATCGGCGCCGGCCAGCCGGGCCGCGGCGATGCACTCTTCATCGCTGGCCTCCAGATTTCCGTAGCGGATGTTCTCCATGACCGTCCCCGTAAAGAGGTTCGTATCCTGCAGAACAATCCCCAGGCTGTGGCGCAGATCCGCCTTCTTAATCTTATTGATGTTAATGCCGTCGTAGCGGATCTTTCCGTCCTCGATATCATAAAACCGGTTGATCAGATTGGTAATCGTCGTCTTGCCCGCGCCGGTGGATCCGACGAAGGCTACCTTCTGCCCCGGCTTCGCGTACAGCGAGACGTCATGCAGCACGGTTTTGCCCGGATCGTAGGCGAAATCCACGTTGAAGAAACGCACGTCGCCCTCCAGCTTCGTGTAGGTAACCGTCCCGTCGTGGTGCGGGTGCTTCCAGGCCCAGACGTTCGTCCGCTCCGGGTACTCTTCCATCGTCCCGTCAGCCTTCTCCCGCGCGTTGACCAGCGTCACATAGCCCTCGTCCGTCTCCTCCTGCTCATCCAGCAGCATAAAAATCCGGTGCGCGCCGGCCAGGCCCATGACGACCATGTTGACCTGGTTGGACACCTGGCCGATCGCGCCGGCAAACTGCTTGGTCATGTTTAAGAACGGCACCACGATGCTGATGCTCAGCGCCATGCCGGAAACGCTCAGGTTGGGCGCGCCGCTTAACAGGAGCATGCCGCCCGTCAGCGCGACGATCACGTACATCACGTTGCCGATGTTTCCCAGAAGCGGCATCAGGATGTTGGCGTAGCGGTGCGCGCGGCACGAGTTCTCAAACAGCTCGTCGTTGACGCGGTCGAAATCCTTCTCGGCCGCCGTCTCGTGGCAGAACACCTTGATGACCTTCTGCCCGTTCATCATCTCCTCCATGAAGCCCTCCGCCTCGGCGACGAGCATCTGCTGCTTCAGGAAAAAGCGCGAGGAGTGGCCGCTGACATAGCGGGCCACGTAGGTCATAATCACGACGCCCAGCACCACGACCAGCGCCAGCCACACGCTGTAATACATCATAATGCCGAACACGCTCAGCAGCGTGACGGCGGAGATCATGGTCTGCGGCAGGCTCTGGCTGATCATCTGGCGCAGCGTATCGATATCGTTCGTGTAAAAGCTCATGATATCGCCGTGGCTGTGCGTGTCAAAATAGCGGATCGGCAGATCCTGCATGTGAGAAAACATCTTCTCTCTCAGCTTCGCCAGCGTGCCCTGCGTGATAACCGCCATCAGCTGCGTATAGAGAACGCCCGCCAGAAGGCTGATCCCGTAAAGAACCAGCAGGACGGTCAGAAGCTTTACAATCCGTCCGGAGGCTGCGGCCCAGTCCCCGCCCTGATAGGTGTCCTCCACCACGGCGATCACGTTCTGCATGAAGACCGCCGGGATCGAGCTGACGATGGCGTTGATCAGGATGCAGACCAGCGTAACCGGCAGCAGCACCGGATAAAATTCAAACACCGTGCGGATCAGACGGCCCAGCACGCCTTTGGGCGCGCGGCGTCCCCGCATACTTTTCTGATTATTCGCCATCCTTCTCACCTCCCGCCCGGTTCTGCGACGTATAGATTTCCTGGTAAACCGCGTTCGACTGCAGGAGCTCGTCGTGCGTGCCGACCGCGCTGATGCGGCCGCCCTCCATCAGGATGATGCGGTCGGCGTCCTGCACGCTGGCCACGCGCTGCGCGATAATGATCTTCGTCGTCTCCGGAATAAACTCCCGGAAACCCTTGCGGATCAGCGCGTCCGTGCGCGTGTCAACCGCGCTCGTCGAATCGTCCAGGATCAGGATTTTCGGCTTCTTTAACAGCGCGCGGGCAATGCACAGGCGCTGCTTCTGGCCGCCGGAAACATTGGCGCCGCCCTGCTCGATCCAGGTATCGTACTGATCCGGAAACTGACGGATAAACTCATCCGCCTGCGCCAGCCGGCAGGCCTCCTCCATCTCCTCATCGGTCGCGTTCGGATTGCCCCAGCGCAGGTTATCCTTGATCGTACCGGAAAACAGCACGTTCTTCTGCAGCACCACGGCCACCTGGTTTCTCAGCGTCTCCAGATCGTACTTTCGCACATCGACGCCGCCGACCTTCACGCTTCCTTCCGTCACATCGTACAGGCGGGGGATCAGCTGGATCAGCGTCGATTTGGAAGAACCGGTGCCGCCCAGGATCCCGATGACCTCGCCGGAACGGATGTGCAGATTGATATCGGAGAGCGCCATGCGCTCCGCCGTCCGGGAATACTTGAAGCTGACGCCGTCAAAATCCACCGAGCCGTCTTTTACTTCCTTTACGGCATCCTCCGGATTCTTCAGCGTGCTCTCCTCGCTTAACACCTCCACAATTCGCTCGGCCGATTCCAGCGACATGGTAATCATCACGAAAACCATGGAAACCATCATCAGGCTCATCAGAATCTGGAAGCTGTAGGTAACCATCGCGGACATCTGTCCCACGTTCAGATCCAGCCCCCTGCTGGTAATCACAGCGTAGGAGCCGTACGAGAGCACGAACGTCATGCCCGCGTAGACGCAGAACTGCATCAGCAGGCTGTTGATGGCCATGATGCGCTCGGCGCGCGTGAAATCCTTCTGTACATCCTG
Organism: uncultured Lachnospiraceae bacterium; assembly: GCA_944381615.1. Lineage (GTDB taxonomy): Bacteria > Bacillota > Clostridia > Lachnospirales > Lachnospiraceae > Otoolea. The sequence continues at coordinate 91,152 of CALWLT010000003.1, forward strand.
CGCCGCGGCGTTAAATTTCTTCTTCTCGTACTCCTCGCGCACGTAGGATTTGACCACGCGCATGGCCCGCACGTTCTCCTGCACGGAATCGTTCAGGGCGTCGTACTTGCGGAACACGCGCCTGAAAAGCGGCGTGGCCGCGCGGATGACCAGAAACAGGCCGATGCACAGCACCGGGATCGTAAACAGAAAGATATTCGCCAGCCGGCCGCCCATGATAAAGCCCATGGCAAACGAGAACACCAGCATCAGCGGACAGCGGATGGCGATCGGGATGATCATCATGAAGGCCATCTGCACGTTCATGATATCGGTGGTCAGACGCGTTACCAGGCTGGACACCGAAAATTTGTCGATGTTTTCAAAGGAATAATCCTGAATGCGGTAAAACATATCCTTACGCAGATTGCGCGCAAACCCGGTCGAAGCTCTCGCACAGGTCGCGCCCGCCGCCGCGCCGAACACCAGCGAAATGACGGACATCAGGATCAGGACCGCCCCGTAGCGCACAATCACGTCCATCGAACAGCCCGCCTGCATCTGGTTGACCAGGCTGGCAATGACGAACGGGATCGCGCATTCCATAATGACCTCTACCGTAACCAGCAGAGGCGTCAGGATCGAGTCCCTCCTGTACTCGCGAATACTGCGGGCCAGAATCTTAACCATGTATCCCACTCCTCCTTTTTAAAGAGCGCTTCGCAGAATCCTTCTGTGTCGTATTCCGGGATGGAGGCTGATCCTGCCGAAACGTTCTTTTTTGTTTTCCTGTCATCTGTTTTCTGCATGCTGCGTTTCCTGCCCGGCGCGCACCTGCGCAGGAAAGCCCTCTGTCAGGCGCCGTCCGCCGCGTCCAGATTTTCCAGCATCCGGGCGGCGATTTCCTTGAAAAGCTGCACCTGACCGGAAGAAAGCCCCTTCGTCAGCATCCGGTCCGTCTCGCGCAGGCCGGCGCGCACCTGCGCGTCCAGGCCGGCGGCGCGCTCCGTCGGAACCAGGCTCTTAAGCCGGGCGTCGCGGGCCACGCTCTCGCGGCGGATCATCCCGTTCTTTTCCAGAAGCTGCAGGATCCCCGTCGCCGTCGAACGGCTTAACCCGAACGCATTCTCGACGTCGCGCTGAAAGACCGGCCCCTGGCTGCAGTGGCTCAGGATGTAATAGATAATCCGGCACTGCACCCCGGTAATCTCCAGATCCTGCAGGGTAGCGTCCATCCGTTTCTTTAACTTGTGCGACAGCAGATTAATCCATGCGCCGCAGTCTTTTTCCATCTCCGTTCCCTCCTTGATTCGGACAGAAATGCCCGATTATTATTGTTCGGGCACGAACAACATGATAGCCGTTTTTTCCCCCGCTGTCAAGAGGCGGAAAGGCCGGACCTCTCATTTTCACAGATTTTTCACAATTCGCCGCAGTCAGGCTCCCTCCCGTTTTCCGCCTGTTTTTTCCGGCAAAAGCGAGCCGCGCCGCAGGCGGTAATAGGCGATGCCGAAGGCGTCCGCCAGGATCCAGCCGATGGGAACCGACCACCAGATTCCCACGACGCCGATCCCCGGCAGCGCGGAGAGCGTATAGGCAAGCGCGACCCGAAGGCCCAGGGAAATGACGGTCAGCACGACCGACATGCCGGGCCGCCCCAGCGCCCGGTAGAGGCCGTAGAGAAGGAAGAGGACGCCGATCAGCGCATAGAACGCGCCCTCGATGCGCAGATAGCGCACCCCCTCGGCGATTACCCGTGCGGCCTCCGGCGACGCCTGGTCGATAAAGAGGCCCGTCAGCGGCTCTGCCAACAGCCAGACTGCAAGCGAAGAGACGATTCCGAACGAAACCGAGACGGCAGCCGCCACGCGGATCCCCTCCCGGATCCGATCCGGCCGCCTGGCTCCGTAATTCTGCGAGATAAAAATGGAAAAGGCATTGCCGAAATCCTGCACCGGAAGATAGGCGAAAGCGTCAATCTTGACTCCCGCGGCAAACGCGGCCATGACCGTCGTGCCGAAGCTGTTGACCCGCCCCTGCACCGCCAGGATTCCCAGGTTCATGATGGACTGCTGCAGGCAGGTCAGCGACGAAAAACCGGCAATCTCCCTCACGCGCGGCCACCGCAGCCGCACCCCCGGCTCCCGCTTAAACAGCTGCGGAAACCGGACTCCCGTATAGAGGGCGATCCCGATCCCGGACACATACTGCGAAATTACCGTCGCCTCGGCCGCGCCGGCCACGCCCCGCTTCAGTCCCGCCACAAACCAGAGATCCAGCGCGATGTTGAGGAGGGCGGACACCGCCAGAAAGGCGAGCGGAACGGCGGAATTTCCCAGAGAGCGCAAAAGCGCCGCAAAAAAGTTGTAGAGGAACACGCCCAGGATGCCTGCGAAAATGACGGAGAGATAGTCCCGCATCATCCCCGTAAGCTCCTCCGGCGTGTGCAGGGCCCGGATGATCCAGTCAAGGCCGGCATACACCAGGACATTTAAGACGACCGCGACCACGCCCAGAAGCAGAAAGGACGCCAGGATTCCCTCCTTTAATCCCGTCTCGTCCTTCTGCCCGAAGCGGATGGAAAACACCGTGCCGCTCCCCATGGCCAGCCCCAGAAGAATGGAGGTCAGAAACGTCATCAGCGAAAACGCCGATCCGACCGCCGCCAGCGCGCCGGCCCCCAGAAAGCGTCCCACGATCAGCGTATCCGCAATATTATAGCACTGCTGCAGCAGATCGCCCAGAATCATGGGAACCGCAAAACACAGCATCGTTTTCATGACCGGCCCCCGGGTCAGCCCGTCCTTTCCCGCACGCATCCGGCGTCTCCTCCTTTAAAAACACATGAATAAAAATGCCGCAGGCGCGCAGCGCATGGCCGGACGCCTGTGGCATTCTCCCTTTTCGTTCCGTTTTCTTCCGTTCGGTTCTCTTACGCCTCGTCAATCGCCTTTCCGATGTCATGGCGCATGTATTTGTTGTCGAACGCGACCCATTCCGTCGCCTCGTACGCCCGCCGGCGGGCCTCCTTCAGCGTCCCGCCGGTCGCGGTCACGCCCAGGACGCGGCCGCCGTTCGTCACGACGCGGCCCTCTGCGTCAAACTTCGTCCCCGCATGGAACACATAATACCCGTCGGCCCCCTCGAAGCGCTCCAGGCCCCGGATGGGAAAGCCCTTCTCATAGTGAACCGGATATCCGTCAGAGGCCAGCACCACGCAGACCGCCGCGTTGTCCTCAAATTCCAGCTCGACCTGGTCTAACGTTCCGTCCACGCAGGCTTCCACGACGTCGATCAGATCGTTTTTCATGCGCGGCAGCACCACCTGCGTCTCGGGATCGCCGAAACGGGCGTTGTACTCCAGGACGCGCGGCCCCTTCTCCGTCAGCATCAGGCCGAAGAAGATAATGCCCTTAAAGGGGCGTCCTTCCTGCTTCATGGCGTCCACCGTAGCCTGATAGATGTGCTCGCGGCAGAACCGATCGACCTCCTCCGTATAGAAAGGACTGGGCGAAAACGTACCCATGCCGCCGGTATTCAGCCCCTGATCGCCGTCCTGCGCCCGCTTGTGATCCTGTGAGGAAGTCATGATGCGGATCGTATCGCCGTCCACGAAGGACAGCACGGAAACCTCGCGGCCGGTCATGAACTCCTCGATGACCATCTGGTTGCCGGCAGCGCCGAATTTCTTATCCGTCATGATCTCGCGCACGCCGGCCTTCGCCTCCTCCGGCGTATGGCAGATGAGAACGCCCTTGCCCAGCGCCAGGCCGTCCGCCTTGAGCACGATCGGCATGGACGCCGTCTCCAGATATTCAAGCGCCTTCTCTGCGTCGTCGAACACTTCGTAGGCCGCCGTCGGGATCCCGTATTTCTTCATCAGGTCCTTGGAGAACGCCTTGGACGCCTCCAGAATAGCCGCATTCTTCCGCGGGCCGAACACGCGCAGCCCCCGGGCCTCAAACACGTCCACAATGCCGCCGGCCAGCGGATCATCCGGCCCGACGATCGTCAGGTCGATCTCCTGCTCCTTCGCAAAATCGGCCAGCTTCTCAAATTCCATGACGCCGATATCCACGCACTCGGCAATCCCGGCGATGCCGGCGTTGCCCGGCGCGCAGTAAAGCTTCGTTACCCGGGGGCTCTGCGCCGCCTTCCAGGCAATGGCGTGCTCGCGCCCGCCGCTTCCCACTATCAGTACCTTCATTTCGCGTCCTCTCCGTTTCTGCGCTGATTCGCTATCACGTCAATGGCCTGCGGCAGCAGCACCCACTCTGCCTCCTCCATCACGCGCCGCTGAAGCGTCTCGGGCGTATCGTCCTCCCGCACCTCGACCGCCTTCTGCAGCAGGATCGGCCCCGTGTCCGTCCCCTCGTCCACAAAATGCACCGTCGCCCCCGTGATCTTCACGCCGCGCGCCAGCGCCGCCTCGTGCACCTTCAGGCCGTAGTAGCCCACGCCGCAGAAAGACGGGATCAGAGACGGGTGGATGTTGATGATCCGGTTCCGGAACTCCGCAATCATGGCTTCCGGGATCTTGACCAGGAAACCGGCCAGCACGATCAGATCCGGCCGGCACGCCCGGACCGTCTCCAGCAGCGCATCGTTGAACGCCTCCCTCGTCTCATAGGCCTTCGGCGAAACCACGAAGGCCGGAATCTGATGGCTCTTGGCCCGCTCGATGGCGTAGGCGCCCGCATTGTTGCTGATCACGGACGTAACCTGCGCATTTCGTATCTTCCCGCTGTCCATGGCGTCCAGGATCGCCTGCAGGTTGGTCCCGCCGCCGGACACCAGCACCGTTACTCTCAGCATAAGGTTACTCCCTTTTCTCCCGCCTCAATGGAACCGACCACATACGGCGTCTCGCCGGCGGCGCGCATGGCCTCCGCCGCCTTCTCCGTATCGGCCGCGTCCACCGCCACGATCATGCCCAGGCCCATGTTGTAGGTATTATACATCATCTGCTCTTCAATCTGGCCCTTCTTCGCCAGAAGCCCGAAGATCGGCGGAACCTCGTAGCTGTCCTTCCGGATCACGGCGCGGCAGCCGTCGCACAGCATGCGCGGCACATTCTCATAAAAGCCGCCGCCCGTGATATGACTGCAGGCCTTGACAGTCACGCCGGCCTCGCGCACGGCGCGAAGCGCCTTCACATAGATCTTCGTCGGGGCCAGCAGGGCGTCGCCCAGCGTCGTCCCCAGCTCCTCATAATACGTATTCAGCCCCTCGCGGGTCATCTCTTTCTCAAACACCTTGCGCACCAGGGAAAAACCGTTGCTGTGCACGCCGGAGGAGGCCATGCCGATCAGGACGTCCCCGGCCTTCAGCGTATCCCCGGTAATCAGGTTCTTCTTGTCCGCCGCGCCCACGGCGAACCCGGCCAGATCGTACTCGTCCTCCGGGTAAAAGCCCGGCATCTCCGCCGTCTCGCCGCCGATCAGGGCCGCGCCCGCCTGGCGGCAGCCCTCCGCCACGCCGCTGACGATGGCCGCGATCTTCTCCGGCACATTCTTTCCGCAGGCAATGTAATCCAGGAAAAACAGCGGCTCGCCGCCCGCGCAGGCCACGTCGTTGACGCACATGGCCACACAGTCGATCCCCACCGTATCGTGGCGATCCATCAGGAAGGCAAGCTTTAACTTGGTTCCCACCCCGTCTGTTCCGGACAGGAGCACCGGCTCCTCCATCTCCTTGAAAGCGCGCGCGCTGAACGCGCCGGAAAAGCCGCCCAGGCCTCCCATGACTTCCGGCCGCATGGTCTTCTTCACATGCTCCTTCATCAGCTCTACCGCTTTATATCCGGCCTCAATATCCACTCCGGCGTTCTTGTAATCCATTTTCTTCCTCCACTGTGCGATTGTCTTACTTCTTCATCTGGGCCAGATACTCTTTGTGGCCAATCTGGGAAAGCTTCTCCGCCTTGCCGGCAACCTCGTTCTTCATCTCTTCCGAGTACGCCTTCAGCTTTGCCAGAAGCTCCGGATCCGACGCCGCCAGAATCTTGGCCGCCAGGATTCCGGCGTTCTTGCCGCCGTTGATGGCTACCGTCGCCACCGGGATGCCGGACGGCATCTGCACGATGGAATACAGGGAATCCACGCCGCCCAGATCGGACGTCTTCATCGGGATTCCGATGACCGGCATCGGGAACAGCGCCGCGCACATGCCCGGCAGGTGGGCCGCCTTGCCCGCGCCGGCGATGATGACCTTATAGCCCCTCTCCTCCGCCGACTTTGCATATTCAAAGAAGATATCCGGCTCCCGGTGCGCGGAGATGATCGTCATCTCATACTCGATTCCCATCTTGTCCAGGAAATCCGCCGCCTGCGCCATGATCGGCATATCTGAATCGCTGCCCATTACAATTCCTACTTTTGCCATTGCTTTTCTCCTTTTCTCCTGCGTGTTCCGGCGCGCCGCGCCGTTTCATTACCAGGTAACCGTTTACTTATTAGCTGTACTTATAAGCAATTTTGAATAAATTGCCCATACTTATCAACAATGATACTAGGTTTTATTTGACAAGTCAATAGAAAAACGGCGCAGTCCCCGGGGATAATGATTCTTGAGAATCCCGCCGGAAAGTCTGGCCCAGCCGAGCGCGCAGCCGTTTACCGTCATCAGGACCCAGCCCTTTTCGCCGGCCGCGCGCGCCTGCCCGTCTCTGCCGGGGCCGGCAGAAAGAAACGGCCCGTCCGCCAGCGCCTCGCCCCCGAGATAGCGGGCCGCCTCCCGGCTGTTTCCGTCCAGGAAGCGCACTCTGAGCGCCTCCTTCGGCCGCAGGGCCATGGCAAGCGCGTGGGCGGGCTCGAAGCGGTCGCGGCGAAAGCTCCCCAGCTGCAGGCCGGGACGCAGGACGCGAAGCCCCGCAAGCGGGGGCGTCCCCTCCGGCGCGAGATAGAGATTTTCGCCGAAGGAAAGCAGACGGCTTTCATCCGTCCACTGCTCCGGCCCGGCGAGCGTATCCGCGAAAAACGCGGCGGCCAGCTTCTGCTTTTGCCGGTCCAAACGCCCGTCCCGGGGCGCGGCGCCTTTTCCCGCGCGCTTCCCCGCCTGGTTTCCCATCCGTTTTCCCGCCTGGTTTTCTGTCCGGCTCTCCGCCTGGTTTCCCGTCCGCCGCTCCACCTGGTTTTCTGTCCGGCTCTCCGCCTGGTTTCCCGTCCGCCGCTCCAACTGTTCCTCGGGCGATACGGCGCCTTCCTCTTCCCCGCGGCGCAGCACCGCGATAAAATGCCCCTCGCCCCGCGCGCGGTGCGGCCAGATGCGCACGGTCTTCTCCAGCCCTTCGGTTTTTCCTTCGCCCCAGAGCGGATTTCCATGGGACATGCCCGGATACAGCGGCGGATCCTCCAGCGAAAATTCTTCATGGCGCGCAAGGAAGCTTCCGATCGTGCCCTCATTTTCCTCCGGAGAAAAGGTGCAGGTCGAATACACCAGGCGGCCGCCCGGCCGCAGCATGCGCGCCGCCTCCTCCAGGATCTCCCGCTGCCGCTTTGCACAGTGCGCGACGTTTTCCGGACTCCACCCGGCAAGCGCCGCCTCCTCCTTGCGGAACATCCCCTCTCCCGAACAGGGCGCGTCCACTAAAATCCGGTCAAAAAACAGTGGGAAACGGGAGGCCAGCCGCGCCGGCTCCTCGTTGGTTACCAGCGCGTTGCGGATCCCCATCCGCTCCACGTTCTGAGACAAAATGCGCGCCCGCGCCGGATGCACCTCGTTGCTGACCAGAAGGCCCCGGCCCGCCATGCGGGCGGCGATCTGCGTCGACTTTCCGCCCGGCGCCGCGCACAGATCCAGGATCCGCTCCTCCGGCTGCGGATCCAGAAACGGAACGGCCGCCATCGCGCTGGGTTCCTGAATGTAATAGGCCCCCGCCTCGTGAAACGGATGAAGGCCCGGCCGCTCCCCCTCCGGATAATAATACCCCTCCGGCGCCCAGGGAACCGGCTCCAGCGGGCACGGCGCGTTTCTTAAAAATTCTTCCTCCTCCGTCTTGAGCAGATTGCGGCGCAGGCCCAGCGCCCGCGTTCTGTCAAAACAGGCCGCAAAAGCCGGGTATTCCTCCCCCAGCATCCGTTTCATCCGTGTTGCAAATTCCACCGGCAATGTAACCACGCCGTCTCCTCCTTTTTCCTTTTCTTTCCCGCATAGGCGCGCGCCTTCCGGACATACTGAATCCTGCCGCAGCGCAACCGCATCCGTTTTCTGAAAGGCAGGCGTTTTCTTTGTCCGTTTCCGCGATCCTTACCCTGGTCTCCTGGCTTCTGATCCCGCTTTCCGCCTTCTCTCTCGCGCGGGGCGCCGATCCGTTCTGCGCCAGCTTTTCCTCGCTCTGCGCCGTTCCGGCCAGACGCCCGGAATTTCTTCTCTGGTGCGCGTTTACCGGCGGCTACTTTTTCTGGCTCCTTACCGTCCTCTTTCCCCGGACGGAGAAAAAGAGCGCGCGCCTTTTGCCGGACCTCTGCCTTCTCCTGCTTCTTTTGGCCGCGCTGCTCCCCTACCGGCCGCGGGAAGATCCCCTGTGCGCCCGGCTGCACGTCCTCTGCGCACTGGGATCCGCCCTGTGCCTTCTGATCTGCCTCTACCGGCTCGCGTTCCGGCTTTATTTCCGCTCGCCCCGCCAGGGACGGCGCCCGCTTCTGATCTTAAACGCCTCTCTCCTGTTCTGCGCGCTTACCTGGATCGCGACCGGCATCATCAACGCGGCCATGGAAATCTGCCTGGTCTGCACCGCCTCCGTCCAGCTGCGCTATTTTACCCGCGTGCAGCGGGGGATCTGAACGCGCCCGCGGTTTTCTTTCCAATCCCTGAATTTTTTCGGATCCCCGGGGCGTTCAAAGCCCCACGGTTTTCCCGGCGTCCCGGCATAAAAAATACCCGATTTTCCGCTCCCGCCCGGCTTCTGCCGGGACAAAGCGGAAAATCAGGCATATCCGCACCCCCTGGGCGCGCTTCACGGCGGTTCTCCCCGCTGCGCTTAATACGTAATCCGGAATTCGTCCGATCCCTCTCCGTTTACCACATAATAGGCGGCGCTCTCCTCCGGCTTTACATAAATCTCCAGCGTCTGAATCTCCGCCTCTTTATGGCCGGCCGCAAGATACGCTGCTTTGGCGGCGGCCGTCAGTTCCTCGACGGATGCCTCGCGTCCGGCATACTGCACGTACACGGAAGTCTTCGCTGCCTTTGCGGCCGCGGCGGTTCTGCGGACCGTCTTCTTCGCCGCCGTCGCAGCCTTCTTGGCCGCAGCAGCGGTTTTCTTTACCGCGGATGTCTTCTTCGCGGCGGCCGTCTCTTTCTTCGGCGTTTCCTTCTTTGCCGTCTCCGCCTTCTCGGCTGCGGTCTTTCTCGGTCTTCCGACTCTCTTGGCCGGGGCCTTCTCCGGCTCTGCAGCCGCTCCGTCCGCCGTCAGCACGGCCGTCTCCTTCTCCGCTGCGGGCTTTCCTTCCGCTTTTCTAGGTGCCATGGTATTATCCTCCTCAAATGAACAAAACAAATGATCCTCTGAGCCATTCCCTGCTGTCGATCGTAGGAATTATAAGCCTTATTGCAGGTTTTGTCAACCGCTGCCCCCGCCGCACATATAATGAACTATAGAAATATCAGTGAGGTAGTGTATATGGAAACTTATAATTACGACGATTCCAGTTCCGCTTCCGCCCTGCCCGCCCAGGAAACGGCCGCGGCGCAGCCGGCGGCGTCCGACGCAACAGCCGCTCCGGGCTTCGGCCCTGCCGGGCCGGTTACGCCTTCGGTCCCGGATAGCAGTACGCCGGACACGGCCGCTCCCGGACTCGGCCCCGCCGGCCCCGTCATGCCCACGCTTCCCTCCGGCCAGACGGGAAACGGAGGTTCCTGCGTCAGCTGCGGAAGTATTTTCCCGCATACGCACACAGGGATTCTCTGGACCTGGGGAACGCTCTCTCCGTTCTTCTCCACCTCCTCCGAGATCTCCCACCTGCGCTTTTACAACGCCTCCTCCATCCGGGAACCGCTCGACATCTACTTAAACGGGCGGATCGTCGTCTCGGATCTGGATTACATGAACTACACCCGCTATCTCCATATCATCCCCGGAGTCTACCGGATGACCGTCTACCGCGGAACGAACCCCGGCACCGCCATCCTCGACGTCAACATCCGCCTGCTCAGCGGAAACAGTTACACGGCGGCCGTTCTCGGCACCTTCGGCGATTTCTCGGTACAGATGATTCACTCTTAAATCCCCCTCGGCATTTCAGACAGAAGGGGACGCCGCAAACCCGACGTCTGCGGCGTCCCCCATTCTGATCCGGCTTCGTTTTGTCCCGGTCATCCGTTCTCTCCCGGCGCCTGAAGCTCCCCGTTTTTCTCTCTGCATTCCTTCTCATGCCGCTGCTTCTGCTGCAGGACATAGCGCTTGACCGCCTCAAAACTCGCCGGGCTGATCACGTGCTCAATCCGGCAGGCGTCCTCCATGGCCGTCTCGCGCGGCACGCCCAGCGCCGTAAGCAGCTCGGAAATCAGCGTGTGGCGCTCGTAAATTTTCTCGGCAATCTCTTTTCCCGCCGGTTCCAGCGAAATATATCCGTCGCCGTCCATCGAGATATACCCGTTTTCCCGCAGGTTTTTCATCGCCACGCTCACGCTGGGCTTGGAAAACCCCATCTCGTTGACCACGTCGATGGAACGGATCATCGGTTTTCTGGAGCTCAAAACCAGGATTGTCTCCAGGTAATCTTCTGCTGACTGCTGTATTTTCAACGTTTTCCCCTCCTGCCGTCCTGTCCTGCTACTGTATTACAGGATACCATAATTTCAGGATTTTTTCAAACGCTATTGAAATACAGGGTTACTGAACTGCGGCCAAAACAAAACGGCAACCGGTCCGAATGCAGAAAAATACGGTCATACAGCCGCAGTCTCTCAGCCGGCGGCGCACTGCTTCTGCAGGATCTCTTCCAGCGCCGTCTTGCTGCTGCTGTGACAGCGGACAATCCGGGTGTCCGTCCCCCGCGCGCCGTCCACCGCCGTGCGGATCATTTTGTGCGACACGGTATTCGTAAATAAAACCAGCAGATCCGGCGCGCCGATCTGCTTCCCGAAATCGGCCGTCATCTGCGTAAATACTTTTGCCTTACAGTTAAATGATTTACAGATCCTGACATACTGGCTGACCATGCGGTCGTGCCCTCCGACAATCACAACGCTCATCGCTTCCTCCCGGCTTTTGCCCTCTCTTTTCCCGATCCCGCGCGGGAACCCCCGCTTCTCCGTTCTGCTTCCTGCGCCCCGCAGCCTGTGATTCATGGCTTAGGATTCGTAGCCTGCAGCCTGTGGCTCATGGCTCATGGCTCATGGCTCATGACTCATGACTCATGACTCATGACTCATGACTCATGATTTGGTTAGTCATTTCTAACTTATATGGTTAGTATACACTAACTTTTCGTTTCTGTCCAGTTTTTTCTTGCTTTTGCCGGATTTTTTTCGGCGCGCCCATAAAATCCGGCTGTCTCATCCATCTTTCTTCCCAGGCCGTACGAAAAGCACTTCCGTACGGTTGAAATCGCTTTTCTTTCTTCCCAGGCCGTGCAAAAAACGCTTCCGCACGGTTAAAATCGCTTTTCTTTCTTCCCGGGCCGTACAAAAAACGCCTCCGTACGGTTAAAATCGCTTTTCTTTCTTCTACAACCGTAAGAAATAACACTTCCGCACGGTTGAAATTGCTTTTTTTCTTCCATAACCGTAAGGAAAAGCATTTCCGCACGGTTGAAATTGCTTTTCTTTCTTCTACAACCGTACGAAAAATGCTTCCGTACGGTTGAGAGCGCTTTTCTTTCTTCCCAAGCCGTAAGGAGAGCGCCCGCACACAGACAGCCTGCGGTGCAGAAAATCAAGAGGTCTCAACCGCCACGAAAGGACGCAGAAAACACCCTTCTGTCAAACGGATGTTTGGATAAAGGATGTTTTTTACAGAGAAACCAGCAGAAATTTTGAAGAAAAAAGGATGCCCCTTTTCCGTGAATCTGAAACTTCACAGAAAAGAGGCATCCGCGTCCGCTTTCTTTAATTGGCCGACTCCATCCCCGGCCCGTAAGCCTGAGGCGGCGCGAAGGTATCCTCCGACGGGCCGCGCGGCGGCGCCGGCGCCTCCGTCTCTGCCGGCACTGTCTCCACAGGCTGCACGGGAGCCGCTGCCGGCGGCGTCTCCACATAGGTGATCGGATCGCCGTTTTGCCGGATGTTTTCCATCCGCTCCTTCATCGACGGACTCTCGATCTGGTCAATCCGGTCGGCGGCTGCCGCCCGGCGCTCGCTGCGGCTCATCGACTGCGCTTCATCCCCGATCTTCTCCAGCAGGCAGATCGCCTCGTCGGCCAGTTCGTGATCCGCCCTGAACTGCGCGACCGTGTAACCGTCTGAAATCTCATACGCGCCGTCATGGCCGGCCAGGTATTCATCCGTACCCCCCATTCCCAGATCCGACTCCGGATCCGCAAAGGAGGCCGGCTCCAGGCCCTCCACCAGCTTCTCCATGGCGCTCTTCCAGATCGAAGCGGGGTACGTCCCTCCGTACAGGCTGGACAGCATCCGCGGCTGATCGTAGCCGACCCAGACGGACAGCGTATAGTACGGCGTCATCCCGCAGAACCATCCATCCTTGCTCCCGTTGGTCGTTCCCGTCTTGCCCGCCGCCTCGATCTCGCCGTTCCAGCCCATGGAGCTGGCCGTGCCCCGCCGGATGACGCCAGTCAGGATATCGGTCATGAGCAGGGCGCTGTTTTCCTGATACACCCGCACGCCCGAGGGAGCGGTAAAGACATCGTTTCCTTTGTTGTCCACCACCCGGACCAGACAGGTGGGATCGCGGTACACGCCGCCGTTTGCCAGGGCCGCGTAGGCCCCCGCCATCTCCTCCGTCGTCGCCCCGTGGGTAAAGCCGCCCAGCGAGGTCGCCGGATAGTAATCGTTCGGAACAATGTTGTCAAACCGCATCTGCGTCAGGTAGGCCAGCCCCAGCTGCGGCGTCAGGTTATCATAAATATACCAGGCGACGCCGTTGCGGCTGAGCTCCACACCGCGCCGCAGCGTCAGCGGGTTGCCGGACAGATCCTCCACATCCACGCCGGGCTCTTTGGCGGCGTCGATGCTGATGTTGGGCACCTCCGTCGTCGAGCGGAATCCGTTTTCCAGCGCCGGCGTATAGACGATCAGCGGCTTGACGGCGCTTCCCGGCTGCCGGTCGCTCTGAAACGCCCGGTTTAACGTATACGTATCCGTCTCCTGGCTTCTGCCGCCCACGATGGCCGTAACCAGGCCCGTCTCATTGTCGATCACGGTAGCGGCTCCCTGAAGAAGATAGACGCCGTTCTCCGTCGTGTCCTCATCAAAACTCAGCCCCTCGTCCACAGCCGCCTGCACGCTCTCCTGCATCTGCGGATCCAGCGACGTGTAAAGCGTATAGCCGCCCGTGTAGAGCGCGTTCCGCTCCTGCTCGTAAAACTCGTTGTAGCGCGCCTCGTATTCCTCATACGCCTCCTGATCCTGGAACCCGTACTGGAATTCAAAGCCGTCCCGTTCCATCATCCAGCGGATGGCGCAGTCCACGGCGTATGTCGTCTCGTAATTGTGCAGCGGCGTTCCCCGGCTCTTTACCGCAATGGTTTCCGCCAGCGCCGAACGGTACTCCTCCTGCGTGATGTAGCCCATCTCCAGCATATCGTTCAGGATTTTGTCCCGGCGCTCGATGGCGTTCTCCGGATGCCGGTAGGGGTTATAATACGTCGGCGAATTGGGGATCGCGCACAGGTACGCCGTCTGGCTCAGCGTCAGCTCGTCCGCGTCTTTCCCGAAATAGCCGCGGGCCGCCGCCTGCAGTCCGTAATATGTATTGGCGAAGCTGATGTCATTGATGTAAAACTCCATGATCTGCTCTTTGGTGTATTTCTCCGTCAGCTCCAGAGCCGCCAGCATCTCCTTTATTTTCCGCTCAATCGACACCTCCCGCGTCAGGAAACGGTTCCTCGCCAGCTGCTGCGTGATCGTGCTGGCCCCGTGCATCTCCGCGCCTTCCGTGCGCAGATAATTGATCCCCACGCGGATGATTCCCTTGATATCGATCCCGGGGTTTTCCCAGAACGTCCGATCCTCGATCGCCACGAACGCATTGATCGCGTCCTGCGGGATCTCGTCGTACGTCAGATACGTCGAATCCTCGTCCCCCGTCAGCTTGGCCAGCACTTCCCCGTGCACGTCGTAGATATAGCTGGCCTCCTGCAGGCGGAAGCTGTCCGGCGTGCTGGATTTGACCTGCTCTTCTACGTTCTCTTTGTAATCCCGGTAAATCGGATACAGCTTATAGTAGGCGAAGCCGCCGGCCGCCAGCACGCCGATCACGCAGATGATAAAAAGCGTGAGAAACATGACCTTCAGGACCCGGAACATCGAGCGCATCACGATCCCGACACACGTCCCCGCCGTCTTCTTCCTGCGGCTCCCGGAGGCGGCCTTTCTTCCCGTTTTCTCCGAAAAGGCCTGATCCGCGGCCGCCTGATGCACGTCCGCCTGATGCGCGCCTGTCCGGCCTGCGCCCGCCTGACCCGCTTCTGACTGCGGTGCGGCCGTCTGATGCGCGCCCGCCTGACCCGCTTCTGACTGCGGTGCGTCCGCCTGATGCGCGCCCGCCTGACCCGCTTCTTCTTTTCTTCGCACGTCCGGCTCCTGTCCCGGCGCTCCCTGATTGATCTGATCGTTTTCCATTTTATCCCTCTTCTTCAGGCAGTTTTCCTGTCTTCCGTCTGTACTTCTCTTTATTATATGGGTTTTCTCCCCAAAGGACAAGTCATTCTTTCCCAAATCCGCCGTTTTCTTATCCCACGAGCGGCGAGGCCAGGCGTTCAATCTGATTTTTCTTGAATTCAAAGGAAGAATGAAAATAATATTCGAGCGTGATTTTGATATCCGAATGCCCCAGGATCTCGCTCAGCGTCTTGGGATCCATGCCGATGGTAATACAGCGCGTGGCGAACGTATGGCGGATCGAGTGAAAATTCAGATACCTAAGCCCCGCCTGCGCCAGACAGCGCTTGTACTGGTACTGAAAGGTCCTAGGTTCCATGGGAAGATCCGGCTGTCCGGAGAGAAAAAAGCTCTCCGGAGCGGCCTTTTTCCGGTATTCCTCAAGCAGTGGAAGCAGAAAGGACGGCACCGGGACGAGCCGGTTGGATGAGCTGCTCTTCGGCGCGGTCAGCAGAAGCTCCGATTTGCGGCCCGCCTCCCCGCGCGTTTTGGCACAGGCGTCCTCCCCGGCGCGCCGGTCCAGAAGCGCCAGGCGCTGCACCGTACTTTTCACATGAATATATCCTTCCTTGGTATTGATGTTTTCCCAGCGCAGCGCGCAGATTTCCCCCAGCCTGAGCCCGGTGTAGAGACACAGGTAGATCGCGGCGAGCGAAAGGCTCATGTGTTCCTGGAGGTACGCCTCCAGCTTTTTCTGCTCCTCGCTGGAATAAACCTGAACCACATGCTTTTTTCTGTGCACGCGGGGCGGGACGTGAATCAGTTCCGGCAGAAGCTGCCGCTCGAAGGCGCGGCCCATCACGCCATTCACAATCATCAGCAGACAGCGGATGCTGCCGTCGGAAAGTTCTCCCGCCGCGGCCCGGTCAAGAATGCTCTCCCGGTACCGGATCAGCACCGGAAGACGGATCTGCGCCACCCGCTCGCCCTCAAAAAACGGCTCGATATAGCGGCCCGACATCCTTTTATACTTTACATAGGTAGACGGCGCGTGCTCCAGACGGATCTCTTCCAGCCAGGACGTCAGCAGTTCATTGAAATACATCGCTTTTTCTCTCATGGTAAATCCCTCCTGTTTTTTGTGTTTCCTCCTGATCATAGATCCGGCGCCCGGCGGGACAATACGGTTTCGTACCGGCAGGGCATAAAACCGGCAAAAAACGGAGAATGATCTTTCCGGCCCTGAAAAACCGTTTTTTCCATCATTGATCTATCATTGATTGCGCACAGCACATTCAGTATAATAGGATCGTGAAAGGTGGGAAGGCCCATGGAGCTTCGGGTTTTACGGTACTATTTGACCGTTGCGCGGGAAGAAAATATTACCCGTGCCGCAGAGATTTTACATATCACGCAGCCGACGCTCAGCCGCCAGATGGCTGAATTGGAGGCTGAATTAAATACGCGACTGTTCGAGCGCACAAACCGGAAAATCGCATTGACGGAAGCAGGCATGCTGCTGCGCCGCCGGGCCGAAGAGCTGGTATCGCTGGCAGAAAAGACCGAGCTGGAATTTAAAAGTTCCGGCGAAGAACTGACCGGACTGATTTCGATTGGAAGCGGCGTGTCCGCCGTGGTTTCCAAGAATCTGCCGGATCTGATACAGACCTATTCAAACAGATACCCGCATGTGCGCTTTGAGCTGCATACAGGCACGGCGGCGGTAATCAAAGATCAGCTGGATAAGGGACTTTTGGATGTCGGAATCTTAATGGAGCCGGTCGAGGTGGAAAAATATGACTTGATCCGTCTGCCGGAAAAGGATGTCTGGGGAATCCTGATGCCGGAAGAGGATCCTCTGGCGCAAAAAAACAGTATAACGCCCGCCGATCTGCAAACGCTGCCCCTGATCGTAAGCTGGCGCATTGTGGAGCGGGAAGCCAGAGCATGGTTTGGCGGCGGCACCGATCATTTGAACGTGTTTTGCACATACGATCTGATTGATAACGCCGTGCCGCTGGTGGAACGCCGTCTCGGATATGCTTTTGTGATTGAAGGGGCGTTAAAACATTTCCCCGGCCTCGTCTTTCGCCCGCTTTCCCCGGCAGTCAGCAACACCTCTGTTCTGGTGTGGAAAAAATATCAGCCCTCCAGCGCGGCGATTCAGAAATTGATTGAGCTGGCCAGAAATGCTTATAAGGCATAACAATAAGAGAAACCAGGTATTTTACATATTTCAAATCATTCCCTATCATGTGAGTGTACCGGAAATCCGAACGATTTCCGGGCGCTCACATTTTTGATCGGATGGGGAAGAAACTCCCCATCTGATCAACGCTCCGCAGGGATGCGCAGGGATCCAAATATGAAGATCAGGGGTTGTTTAACTGCCATAAACAGCCGGACGGCCGGATTGAATACACCGATGATCGGATGGATTATATTGGGATCATCCATATTTTTAACGCCAGTAAAACTTCAGATTCTGTGCAGTAAGAAATGAAAGGAGACGATCGATATGAAAAAATTACTTTCTCTTTTGTTGACCCTTACCATGGGATTTACCCTCGCTGCCTGTGGAAACAGCGGCTCTGCAACGAGCAGTTCTCCGGCTTCCGTGGAGGACAGCACTTCTTTGGAGTCTGCTTCCCAAACGGAAGGATCCTCTGCTGCGGAAAGCACCGCTGCAGAAACCGGGGCGGGTTCTCATTCCCTGATCGTGTATTTTTCCTGGTCCGGCAATACCGGGTCGGTCGCGAATGAAATCCAGGCCCAGACTGGGGCGGATATTTTCGAGATTATTCCCGCAGAACCTTACACGGACGATTACGATACTCTGCTGGATCTTGCGCAGGAGGAGCAGGCAGGCAACGCCCGCCCGGCCATTGCAGAAACGGTTCCGAATTTCGAGCAGTACGACGTGGTGTATCTGGGCTATCCCATCTGGTGGGGCGACATGCCAATGATTCTGTACACCTTCCTTGACGGGTATGAGTTTGCCGGAAAGACGATCGCTCCCTTTGTCACTTCCGGCGGCAGTGGCTTTTCCGGAACCATCGGCACCATTGAGAGCATGGAGCCGGACGCGGCCGTAACCGATGGGCTTTCCCTTGGAAGTTCCGCGGCGGGCGATCCTGCGGACGCCGTATCGGAGTGGCTTGGCAGCATCGGCACAGAACAATGACGGGAACGAGATAACAGCAAAAACAGAAAAGGAGATCTTGACAATGAACGAATGGAGGGATAACAGATGAGTAAAAAAATTGTGCAGACAGCAGGCAGAGATCAGCAGGGCGGCCTGTTCGGTCTGGGGCAGCCCAACGATGCCTATGCCCGGTATTTTGTGGGGCAGAGCTACTTAAACCCTGTGGCTGGTCAGAGCGGCGTCAGCATCGCAAACGTGACCTTTGAGCCGGGCTGCCGCAACAACTGGCATATCCATCAGGCCAGAAAGGGCGGCGGACAGATCCTGCTCTGCACCGCAGGCCGGGGCTGGTATCAGGAATGGGGCAGGGAGGCGCGGGAGCTTTTCCCCGGCGATGCGGTGGAGATCCCCGCAGGCATCAAACACTGGCACGGCGCGGCAAAGGACAGCTGGTTTTCCCATCTGGCGGTAGAGGTTCCCGGCGAGGAAACATCCAGCGAATGGCTGGAGCCGGTCAGTGATGAGGAATACGATAAACAGAAATGACAGGAGGGATCTAAACCGAGCCGGGGGTGCGGACATTTTCCTAGACTAGTTATGCAACCATACCAAGGCTCTGCCGATACTCCCAAGGACTCTTATTTCCAAGTGATGTTTTAATACGCTTTGTATTATACCATAGCAGATAA
>CALWLT010000004.1 GCA_944381615.1 uncultured Lachnospiraceae bacterium
ACAGGGAGGAAAAACGCTATGAAAGTCAATACTTCAAAATCGAAAAACGCGGAATCCTTTTATATCAAGCAGTCCTATATTGATACCAACGGCAAGTCTACTTCCCGTACTATCCGTAAACTGGGAACTTTAGAAGAACTGCTCAAGGAGCATGGCCCAACCAGAGATGACGTGATGAAGTGGGCCAGGGAACAGGCCCGAATAGAAACAGAAAAGTATGAACAGGAAAAAGAAAATCATTGCCTGCCTGTTACGTTCCACCCAAACAGAACAATCCCTTATGGGGAAAAACGAAAGTTCGATGGGGGATACCTGTTCCTGCAGTCGATTTACCACACGCTTAAGCTGCCCTCTGTATGCAGAAAAATTCGCGGAAAACATCACTATGCGTATGATCTGAATGCCATACTTTCCGATCTCATCTATGCAAGGATCCTGGATCCCGGCAGTAAACGCTCCTCTTACAAAGCTGCCCAGGGATTTCTGGAGCCTCCTAAGTATGAGCTGCACGATGTATACCGGGCTTTAAGTGTCCTCGCGCAGGAAAGTGACTTCATACAGTCAGAGGTCTATAAAAACAGCCTGGACGTTGTAAAACGGAATTACCATGTCCTTTACTACGACTGTACCAACTATTACTTTGAGATCGAGCAGGAAGATGGTAACAAGAAATACGGCAAGAGCAAAGAACACAGGCCAAACCCAATCATACAGATGGGGCTGTTTACCGATGGTGGCGGAATTCCCCTTGCCTTTTCCTTATTCCCCGGCAATCAGAATGAACAAAAATCCCTGAAACCTCTGGAAAAGAAAGTGATGGAGGACTTCGGGTGCGAACGTTTCATCTTCTGCTCTGACGCGGGGCTCGCTTCGGAAAATAACCGTATTCTGAATCACTCCTTGAACAGGGCCTTTATTGTCACGCAGTCCATAAAGAAGCTGAGCGCGGAATATAAAGAGCTTGCCCTGAACCGAAAGAGGTTCCGCAGGCTCTCTGACCATAAGCTTGTGGATCTTGACCAGCTTACCGATGACGATTCCGATCAGCTCTTTTACAAAGAAGAGCCTTACAGTTCCAAGAAACTGGAGCAGCGCCTGATTATAACCTATTCCCCCAAGTACGCCGCCTACCAGAAGGAAATCCGGCAAAAACAGATCGAAAGGGCTATGGCCATGCTGAAAGCGGGGAATCATAAAAAGCAGCGAAGGAACCCCAATGATCCCGCAAGATTTATCGCAAAGGAAGCTGTTACAAAAGAAGGGGAGATAGCCGATGTTCTCTACTGCCTTGATGAAGCTAAGGTGGCTGAGGAGGCAAGGTATGATGGCCTTTATGCTGTATGCACTGACCTTTTCGATGACTCGGTAGGGGACATCCTGAAGGTAAGCGAAGGCAGATGGCAGATAGAAGCCTGTTTTCGGATCATGAAGACCGATTTCTCCGCGCGTCCTGTATATCTGTGGCGTGATGACAGGATACAGGCTCATTTCCTGATCTGTTTCCTGGCATTGCTGGTCTATCGTATACTTGAGAAGAAGCTTGAGAAGAAATACACCTGCGAAGAGATCCTGGAAGAGCTGCGGGAATATCAGTTCGCAGATATACAGGGACAAGGGTTCATCCCTTTGTATACAAAAACAAAACTGACGGATGACCTGCATAAGATCAGTGGGTTTCGTACCGATTTCGAGTTCCTTACAAAGAGTAAAATGAGAGAAATCCAAAAAAAGAGCAAAGGAAAATAAAAAGCCTATATATCAAAACAAAAGGACACCGCCGGAACACCCTTATCAAATGGGCATTACAGCGGTGTTTTGTTTTTCTTAACTGTCAAAGATGGGATCGTACTATAAAAACAGAAAAAAAGCAATCCGCTTTTCCTCTGCCGTTGTTCAGCAGAATCGTCCCCTACTACAGAATCGTCCCGTAACGCCCCAGGAAACTCTGCGTCCGCTCATTGTCCGAGGAGAAGACCCGCTCCGGCGCCCCCTCTTCCACAATCACGCCGTCCGCCATGAAGATGACCCGGTGGGAGATATCCTTCGCAAACGCCATCTCGTGCGTCACGATAACCATCGCGATATGCAGATCCGCCAGCGAGCGGATGACCTTTAAGACCTCGCCCGTCAGCTCCGGATCGAGCGCGGAAGTCGGCTCGTCAAAAAACAGGATCTTGGGATTCAGCGCCAGCGCACGGGCGATCGCCACCCGCTGGCACTGCCCGCCGGACAGCTGATACGGATACGCGTCCTCCTTATCCTCCAGCCCCATTTTCTTTAAAAGCTCTCTCGCCTCTCTGAAAACCGTCTCCCGATCCCGCTTCTGTACGTGAAGCGGGGCGTCGGTAATATTCTTCATCACGGAATAATGCGGGAACAGGTTGAAATTCTGAAACACCAGGCCGTACTGGCTGCGGATCTCCTTTAATTCCTTTTTCCCCGCATATACCGCCCGCCCGTTTTCGCCGGTCCAGGCCGCCTTGCGCCCGAGATAAATGACTTCGCCCCGGTCCATCGTCTCCAGCATGGTCGCGCATCGCAGAAGCGTCGATTTTCCGGAACCGGAAGGCCCGATGATCGACACGATCTCGCCTTCCTCCACGCTCAGGGAGATGTCCTTTAACACCGACAGTTCCCCGAAGGACTTTACCACATGATTTAACTCCAACAGCTTCATCGCTCTGCCTTCCTTTCGCCTTTACCGGTAGTAATCCAGCCCTTTCTCCACGCGCTCCATGATAAACGCGACAAGAAGGTTAAACACATAGTAGAAAATTCCGGCCGCTACCAGCGGAATCATATTTGTCTGCGCGGCGGCCAGTGCTTTCGCGGTGGAAAACATCTCCGCCACGCTCAGCGTAAAGGCCAGCGACGTGTCCTTGACCAGCGTGATGACCTCGTTGGTTACCGACGGCAGAATCCGCTTGATTACCTGCGGCAGGATAATCTTGAAAAAGGTCTGTCCCTTGCCGTAGCCCAGGATCTGCGCCGCCTCGTACTGTCCGACCGGCATGGACTGGATTCCGCTGCGGTAAATCTCGGCAAAATAGGCCGCGTAATTAATGGAAAAGCCGATAAACGTCGCCCAGAGCCGGTATCCCGACCCCATGCGCAGGCCAAACAGATAATACGGCCCGAAATAAACGACCATCAGCTGCAGCATCAGCGGCGTTCCCCGCATGATGGAAATATAAAATTTCACAACCGTCCGTAAAACCGGATTCTTCGACATCCTTCCGAACGCCACCAGGAGTCCCAGCGGAAGCGAGACAAGCAGCGTAACTGCAAAGATCTGCGTGGTAATTACCATTCCCTCCGCCAGCTGCACAAGCATCTGCTGGATCGTCATCTTACCCTACCTCTTTTCCTTTCATCCTCTTAAAGCGCCGCAGGGCGGGATCTCTCCCGCCTTTGCAAACCGGTTCTTCCGTTTTTTCTGCGACTCTCCCGTACGTATTCTCTGATCTGTTCGCACGCGTTATTTGCCGACCGTCGTGATATCCTCGCCGAACCACTCCTCGGAAATTGCCGCCAGCGTGCCGTCAGCCGCCATCTCCTCCAGAGTTGCCTGCACCTTGTCGCGCAGCTCCTCGTTGCCCTTCTTGAAGCCTACCGCGTACTCTTCCTCAGAGAGGGAATCCTCCAGGATGATGAAATCCGCGTCTCTCTGCTGAATCTGATATCCGGCCACGATCACGTCCATCGCGATGGCGTCCACCGCGCCCTGCTCCAGATCCATAAACGCCGTGTTGTAATCCGCCGTGGTCAGCAGCTGGCCGAAGGTCTCCGTCAGCTCCGGAACCTCTTCCAGCGCCGCTTCCGCCGAGGAATCCACCTGCACCTCTACAACCTTGCCGGCCAGATCCTCCAGGCTCTCAATGCCGGATCCGTTCGCCACGACAAAAACCTGCGTATTGGCCATATACGGCTCCGACCAGGTGTAGTCGTCCTCGCGTCCCGTAATCGTAAATCCGTTCCAGATGCAGTCGATGTTGCCGGACTCCAGCTCCATATCCTTGGCATCCCAGGCAATCGGCTGCGGTTTGTACTCAAGGCCGAGGCGGTTCGCCACTTCCTCTGCCAGGGCCAGATCAAAGCCCGTAAATTCTCCGTCGTCTCCCACAAAGCCCATCGGCGGGAAATCCTGATCAAAGCCGACGATCAGCGTGCCGCCGGCGCTCTCTCCCTCCGCAGCCGCTTCGGTCTCCTCTGCTGCCGCTTCCGTCTCCTCCGCTTCGGCTTCGGTCTCCTCTGCCGCCGCTTCCGTCTCCGCCGCTGCCGCTTCCGTCTCTGCCGGCTCGCTGCTGCTGCAGGCCGTCATCGACAGAGCCATTACCGACGCCAGCGCCGCACATGCCATTCTCTTTTTCATAATCGTAATCCTCCTCTTTTTTCCTCTCAAGGGCCGAATCGCCCTCGTCTTTTAGCATGTTATCATATTATCATACTAAAGTGCTTCTGTAAAGCAGTTTTCAGTGCGCCAGCATATTTTCAATAAAAATCCCGTATCCCCTGGTCGGATCCTGGATGAAAACGTGCGTGACCGCGCCGATCAGGCGGCCGTCCTGGATGATCGGGCTCCCGCTCATCCCCTGCACAATCCCGCCCGTCAGCTCCAGAAGCTCCGGATCCGTGACCCGGATGACCATGTCCTTGCTCTTATGCGCCGTCGAATAATCCACTCTCTGAATCTCAATCTCATAGTCGCGGACCTCGCCGGAAACGCTGCTGCGGATCCAGGCCTGGCCTTTCTTTACATCCTGCCGGTAACCGACCGGCAGCGCCTCGCCCCCGATCCGGGCGCGCAGCCGGTCGCCGGCCCGTCCGAAGATCCCGGCCTCCGTATTGGCCTCCACCGTTCCCAGGCGCGACTGGCCGCCATAATAAATAACGCCGGACATCACGCCCGGCTTGCCGGCGCTTCCCTTCTCGATTCCCATGATCTCGGTCTCATAGAGCTCGCCGCCCGCCGTCTGCACCAGCATTCCCGTATCGCTGTCGCTGATTCCGTGCCCCAGCGCGCCGAACTCCCCGTTCGGGCGAAGGTACGTCATCGTGCCGATGCCCTGCGTGTCATCCCGGATCCAGAGCCCCAGCTTATAATCGCCCTCGCTCGTCCGAACCGGCGTCATCTCCACGTCCAGCTCCTCGCCAGAGCGGCGGACCGCCAGCGTCAGCGCCTCGCCCTTCGCCTCATTGACCGCATCGATCATTTCCTGCTTGTCTGAAGCCGGAACGCCGTTGATCGCCTCGATGTAATCGCCGGAGCGGAGCACGCCGTCCGCCGGATCGAGCACCTGTCCTTCCTCCGTCGTGACCTCTCCCGTCCCGATAACCATCAGGCCGTCAGATTTCATATAGATTCCGACCGGAACTCCGCAGGGAATCGCGTACTGCGTATCCGAGACATCCACCTCGATGTCCTTGAGCCGAAACAGGCCAAACAGCCTGAGACTCAGCTGATATGTTCCCTCCCGCGCTGAATAAAGAGAAAACGGCTCGTCCAGCTGCAGCCGGATCTCATCCGACGGGATATTCGAGCCGTTGTTTAGGACAACTTCCCTGCTCTCGCTTTTCAGCGAAACGCGGACGGGAAGCGAGAAATGAAAGCGCTCCTCCTGATCCACCACCACATTGAGCCGATCCGGGATCGACCGCCGCACATAAAAGCAGGACAGGCCGGCCGTAACGGCCAGGCCGGTCCAGAACAGGATTGCAAGCGTCCGCCGCAGTTTTTCTTTCCTGGTCACGTTTCCTTCCTCCTTATACGTTTGTTTCCGCTTTTCCGAATCCGAATCACGGTCTTAGTATGCGGAGAAAGGAAAAAATCAGTCTCTTATTTTTCGTCCATTCCTTGCATTTTTTTCAAATTTTCCGTCGTCTCGCTGATGATATAGCGCGGCCGCCGCTTGGTCTCCAGATAAATCTTGCCGATGTATTCGCCGATAATTCCCAGCGCCAGCAGCTGAATCCCGCTGAGGAAACAGATGATGCTGACCGTCGAACCCCAGCCCGGGACCGTATGTCCCAGAAATACCTGGACAACCGACCACATGACTCCCAGAAAGCTCAGCATGGCTACCAGCAGCCCAAAGCCGGTAATCATGCGGATCGGCTTTACCGAGAGGCTGGTAATCCCGTCGATCGCCAGCGCCAGCATCTTCTTCAGCGGATAATGGCTCTCGCCGGCCAGCCGTTCATGGCGCGCGTAATAGACGGAGGTGCTCTTAAACCCGACCAGCGGAATCATGCCGCGAAGAAAAATATTGACCTCCTGAAAGCGGGCCAGCTCGTCCAGGACCCGGCAGCTCAGCAGGCGGTAATCCGCATGGTTAAAGACCACCTCCACGCCCATGGAATTCAGCAGCCGGTAAAAACTCTCTGCCGTAAAGCGCTTGAAAAAGCGATCCGTCTCCCGGCTGCTGCGCACGCCGTAGACAACCTCGCAGCCGTCCAGATACGCGTCCACCATCCCGTCCATGGCGTTGATGTCGTCCTGTCCGTCGCAGTCGATGGAAATCGTGATATCGCAGCGCTCTCTGGCAAACATCAGACCCGCCAGCACCGCGTTCTGATGCCCGCGGTTGCGGCTCTGGGCAATTCCCGCAAAACGGCTGTCCGACTTTGCCAGCCCGCAGATAATCTCCCAGGTCGCATCCTTCGACCCGTCATTGACAAACAGGATCCGGCTCCCGCCCGCAATTTTCCCCGCCGCCTCCAGCTCCTCCAGCTTTTTCAGGAAGATCCCGCTGGTCAGCGGGAGAACCTTTTCCTCGTTATAGCAGGGAATTACTATATAAAGAACCGGTTTTTTGTCCCGTTTCACACTGCCCGCCTCCTCTCTGTTCCATTCCGGCCGGCGCCCTGACCCGGCGCGCCCGATTTCAGTTATCCTGTTCCGGCCGGCGCCCTGACCCGGCGCCCTGATTTCGGTATCCTGTTCCCGGCCGGCGCCCGGAGCGGAAACAAAAAAACAGAAGCAGCGCCGGGGACGCTGCAAACGATGCCTGTCAGGCGCATGTTCTGCAACCAACCCGTTATTCTGCTTCTGCTTTCCTTCCTGCGCGTCTTTTCACGCGCCCGGTATCCGTCCGTATGGAACTTTCCTGGAACTTATACCAGCTCCAGCAGTACCTCCATCGCGCCGTCGCCCTGGCGCTGGCCGATCTTTACGATTCTCGTATAGCCGCCGTTCCGGTTTACGTACTTCGGAGCGATCTCGTCAAACAGCTTCGCCGGCATATCAACCCGCTTCGTGTTTTTCTTTCTTCCCGCTCTGGCCGTCGGAACCTCGGTCACGCCGTAGAGAACGCTTAACATCTTTCTTCTCGCGTGAAGTCTGGAGGGCTTATCCTTCTTGATCTCCTTCTCCACCTCGTCGTAAACGGTCACTCTCTTTCCGTCTACCACTTCCTTCACTCTCTTGCCGTTCGCATCCTTGCGGGCTACTTTCGCGGTAACCTTTACCGTCTCGTAATTGTCCTTCTCCTTCACGGCCATCGCGATCAGGCCCTCCGCGATCTTGCGGGCCTCCTTCGCTCTCGCTTCCGTGGTCACAATCTTTCCATTGTACAGAAGGGCCGTTACCAGGCTGCGCAGCATGGCCTTTCTCTGATTAGACGTTCTTCCAAGTTTTCTGTATCCTGCCATTGTTCTTTTCCTCCATTTGCGGAAGGCTGCGGCCACGCATCGTCGGTCTTACTGGCCGCAGCCCGGTTATTATGGGATTCCGGGGCCGTGCTCGTCGGACTTATCCGCCCCGTCGTTTCAGTTAAGCCTCCTCGCTCGGATTCAGCTGAAGGCCCAGTTCTTTTAATTTCGCCAGCACTTCCTCCAGGGACTTGCGGCCCAGGTTTCTGACTTTCATCATATCCTCGGGCGTGCGGTTGCACAGCTCCTCCACCGTGTTGATGCCGGCTCTCTTGAGACAGTTGTAGGAACGAACGGACAGCTCCAGCTCGTCGATATTCATCTCAAGAACTTTTTCTTTCTCGTTGTCTTCCTTTTCCACCATTACCTCAGCGGTTCTGGCGTTCTCGGAGAGGTCGATAAAAAGATTCAGGTGTTCGCTCAATACCTTCGCCGCCAGGCTGACCGCCTCGTCGGGAGCCAGCGTCCCGTTGGTGTAAACGTCCAGGGTCAGCTTGTCAAAATCGGTAACCTGCCCTACACGGGTATTCTCCACCGTCATGTTGACGCGCTCCACCGGCGTATAGATGGAATCCACCGCAATCACGCCAATCGGGAGATCGTCGCTCTTGTTCTTGTCTGCGCTGATGTAGCCGCGGCCCTTGGTAATCGTCAGCTCCATATAGAACTTGCTGTCCGTACCGCCGCTCAGCGTCGCAATCGGCTGCTCCGGGTTCATGATCTCGATGTCCGAATCTGCCTGGATATCCGCTCCCCGGATCACTCCCTCTCCCTCGAATTCGATATAAGCCGTCTTCGGCTCATTCGTCTCGCTGGTGTTGCGGATCGCCAGATCCTTGATGTTCATGATGATCTCCGTCACATCCTCCTTGACTCCGGGGATGGAACTGAATTCATGCAGCACACCGTCGATCTTTACCTGGCTCACTGCCGCGCCGGGCAGAGAGGAGAGCATAATCCGTCTTAAAGAATTTCCCAAAGTAATGCCGTAGCCTCTTTCGAGCGGCTCCACCACAAACTTGCCGTATCTTTTATCTTCCGATATCTCAGCAATCTCAATTTTCGGTTTTTCAAACTCGAACACGATAGCCCCTCCTTTTTGGGAATCTGATTTGAGGGTCTGCCATACTCTTCATTAATTATTTGGAGTACAACTCGACGATAAGCACTTCGTTTACAGGAACATCAATCTCATCTCTGGTCGGCAGCTCCTTCACGGTGCCTCTGAGGTTCTCGGCGTCCACTTCCAGCCAGGCCGGAACCATTCTGCCGCCGGTTACTTCCAGGATGTCCTTGTATCTCTGTGCGGATTTGTACTTCTCCTTAATCTCGATGACGTCGCCCGCCTTCACGATGTAGGAGGGGATATTCACGCACTTGCCGTTGACCAGCACGTGCTTGTGATCCACGATCTGTCTCGTCTCTTTTCTCGTGCGGCCGAAGCCCATCCGGAACAGGACGTTGTCCAGTCTCGTCTCCAGAAGGATCATCAGGTTCGTACCAACCTGTCCCTTCATTCTGGACGCTTTTGTATAGTAATTTCTGAACGGTTTCTCTAACACACCGTAGATGAATTTTGCTTTCTGCTTCTCTCTCAGCTGGAGCGCATACTCGCTCATCTTTCTGTTGGCTCTCTTTAATTCTCTCTTGGATTTCTTGTCGATTCCTAAATAAACCGGATCCAGGTCAAGAGAACGACATCTTTTAAGTACAGGAACTCTATCTACTGCCACTTTACTTGCACCTCCTAATTAGACTCTTCTGCGTTTGGGCGGACGGCATCCGTTGTGAGGAACGGGCGTCACGTCTCTGATGCTGGTAACCTCCAGGCCGCATGCCTGAAGGGCGCGGATCGCTGCTTCGCGGCCGGATCCCGGTCCCTTTACCATAACATCCACAGATTTTAAGCCATGAATAAGAGCTGCCTTCGTCGCAGTTTCTGCAGCCATCTGAGCTGCGTAGGGAGTAGATTTCCTTGAACCTCTAAATCCAAGACCGCCTGCACTTGCCCAGGATAACGCATTACCCTGTGCATCCGTCAAGGTAACAATCGTGTTGTTAAAAGATGACTGGATGTGCGCCTGTCCGCGTTCAACGTTTTTCTTTACACGCTTTTTTGTCACTTTTTTACCAGTGGACACTTTTTTAGCCATTTTAAACTAACCTACTTTCTCGAATTTTGAATCCTGTTGCTGATGCTTAACCTGATTCAGTTTACTGCATGCTACCAGATGCCGTCCGCCCTCTCTGCCGCAAAGCAGGAAAGCCTGACAGCCGCGCTTCATTCCGGGAAGATTCTCAGCGCTTATTTCTTCTTGTTGGCCACAGTCTTTCTCGGTCCCTTGCGGGTTCTCGCGTTGGTCTTCGTCTTCTGACCGCGAACCGGAAGGCTCTTTCTGTGGCGGATGCCTCTGTAGCATCCGATCTCCTGCAGTCTCTTGATGTTCATCGCGATCTCTCTGCGCAGATCGCCCTCGACCATCTGACTGTCGGCGATGATTGCCGAGATTCTCTTAACCTCGTCGTCCGTTAAATCCTTGACACGCGTGTCAGGATTGACACCGGCTTCGGCAAGAATACGGTTGGAACTTGCTCTACCGATTCCGTAGATGTAAGTCAAGCCGATCTCGACACGTTTTTCTCTTGGTAAATCGACGCCTGAAATACGAGCCATGTGTGTTGTGTACCTCCATTCGTTTCGTTATTATTGCTCCATTGATGCTTTACAAACCCGCAGAAAGCCTGACAACTTATCCGCGTGGTTCACAACAATGCTGTGCGAAAATTAAAGTGCCGAGGCCTTATCAGCCCTGTCTCTGCTTATGCTTCGGATTTTCACAGATAACTCTGATACTGCCTTTTCTCTTGATGATCTTGCACTTTTCGCAAATTGGTTTAACCGATGATCTGACCTTCACAGTAATTCTCCTTTCCGCAATCATCCGTCCCTGAGGACATTCCTATTATTAAGCCCATTGCAGCCCCCTGTCCGATCTACAGGTACAACAGGCAGGCCTTCTGCTCCTTTTCCCATCCCGGATTCCGGCAAAAAGAGCGCAGTTTGCCTGGCGCTTCAACAAAGTTCGCTAAAGCATTATACCACTTCTCTTTCAGGAATGCAAGCAAAAATCTCCCTGATTTTACGCCCTTTTCCTGCTGTTTCGCGCTTTTTGAAGACCCCCGGAGCGGAAATGCGTCTTATTTGTCTCTCCAGATGATCCTGCCCTTGGAGAGATCGTAGGGCGACATCTCCATCGTAACCTTGTCGCCCGGCAGAATCCGGATATAGTTCATACGCAGCTTGCCGCTGATGGTCGCCAGAACGATATGGCCGTTCTCCAGCTCTACCTTAAACATGGCGTTGGGAAGCTTCTCCACTACCACGCCTTCAATCTCAATCACATCTGCTTTCGACATCTTCATTTCCTCCCTGTTGGACACGTCTCATGAAATATCTGATTTCCTCATCGCGAACGCTCATTCCCTGCGCCAGCCGCTGCGAAAGCTCCGGATCGCGCCGGGATGAAAGCTGCACATGCTTTTTCTTCTTTCGCTTGGGCTTTGAAACGCTCCGGGTCCTGCCGTCCGCCAGGTATACGTAATCGCCGTCTTCCCTGATGATGATAAAAAGGCCGCCCCTGTCGTGACCGGCCAGCGACTGCACCAGGCAGCCCGCTTCATATTCCGTCATGCTGTTCTCCCATCCATATTGCTTCGGTTTCTGCACTCCGCCGCGTCAGATCAGCGACAGGATCTCCGGTTCGCCGTCCGTGATCAGAACCGTATTCTCATAATGCGCGGAGAGGGAACCGTCCTCCGTAACCACCGTCCAGTCGTCGTCCAGCCAGACCACCTCCGGACTTCCCGCGTTGATCATGGGCTCGATCGCCAGCGTCATGCCGGGTCTTAAAAGGATCCCCTTCCGCTTCCTGGCAAAATTGGGAACCTCCGGATCCTCGTGCAGATGGCTGCCAATCCCGTGCCCGACCAGGTCGCGCACCACGCCGTAGCCGAAGCTCTCGGCGTACTTCTGAATAGCGGCCGAAATATCGTTCAGATGATTGCCGGCCCGGGCGAAACGGATCCCCTCAAAAAAGCTCTGCCGCGTCACGTCGATTAGGCGCTGCGCCTCTGGGGCAATCGTCCCGATCCCCCAGGTTCTTGCCGCGTCCGAGTGATACCCCTCGTAAATCACGCCCGCATCCAGGCTTACGATATCGCCTTCTTCGATGATATGTTCCGGATGCGGAATCCCGTGCACAACCTCGTCGTTGACGGAAACGCAGATGGACGCCGGATAGCCGTTATAATTTTTAAAGGAAGGAATACAGCCGTACCCGCGGATGATCTCCTCGCCGATGCGATCGATCTCCAGCGTGGACATGCCGGGCTTCAGATGTTTTGCAAGCTCGTCATGAGTTTTGGCGAGGATTTCCCCCGCCTTCCTCATGCGCTCAATCTCCCGGGGAGATTTGATCGTGACCGCCATATCCCTACGCTCCCAGAATCTCTGTGATGCTTTGGAACACGGCTTCCATCGTCTGCGTTCCGTCTACCGTGTGCAGCACGCCCTTCTCTTTGTAATAATCGATCAGCGGCTGCGTCTGCTCGTGGTATACCTTCAGACGGTTCTTGACCGTTTCCGGCTTATCGTCGTCCCGCAGGACCAGCTCCGAACCGCAGACATCGCAGACGCCTTCCTTCGCCGGCGGGGCGAACTGCGTGTGATACGTCGCGCCGCACTTTAAGCAGGCTCTGCGGCCGCTCATCCGGCTGATGATATTTTCGTCGGGCACATCCACATCAATGGCAAAATCAATCGCCTCGCCCATCTCGGCCAGCGCCTTCGTCAGGCTCTCCGCCTGCGGGATCGTGCGCGGGAATCCGTCCAGCACATACCCCTTCTCACAGTCGTCCTGGTGGATGCGGTCGAGCAGCATGCCGATGGTAACCTCATCCGGTACCAGAAGGCCCTGATCCATGTAACCCTTCGCCTTCATGCCCAGCTCTGTGCCCGCCTTGATGTTGGCCCGGAAAATATCTCCCGTCGAAATATGAGGAACCCCGTATTTTTCCGCGATCTTCTTGGCCTGGGTTCCCTTGCCGGCTCCCGGCGCCCCTAACATGATAATCTTCATAGGTTTTCCCTCCCCATATAAGAGAATCGCTTCCAGGCAGGCGCGCCCTTTTGGCGGCCTCAGGCCACCGCGCTCCTGCACAGAAAGCGAATATCCTTAATCACTCAAAAAACCTTTGTAGTTGCGTACCAGCATCTGCGACTCTACCGCCTTGATCGTCTCAAGCACAACGCCCACGATAATGATGAGGGAGGTTCCGCCGAAGGAAAGGCTTCCCACGGAGAACAGGCCGGAAACGATAATGGGGATGATGCAGACGATAATCAGCCCGCAGGCCCCGATGAATACGATATAATTCAGAATGCCGTTCAGGTAATCGGACGTCGGCTTGCCGGGGCGGATGCCCGGAATGAAACCGCCCGACTTCTTCATATTATTGGCAATTTCCAGCGGGTTAAACGTGATGGAGGTATAGAAATACGCAAACACCACGATCAGCACTACGTAGAGCACCATACCGATGGAGTAGACCGGCGCATCCGGACGGAACCAGCTGCCGGAATTCAGCATCGTCAGAATCTGCCCGCCGAAGCTGGTGTAATCCACCTGGAAAAAGCTGGCGATCACGACCGGGAAGGACATAATTGAGGAAGCAAAGATAACCGGAATTACGCCCGCCGTGTTGACCTTCAGCGGAATGCTGGAGGACTGGCCGCCGACCATCCGCCGGCCCTGCACCTTCTTGGAATACTGCACCGGAATTCTCCGGATACCGCCCTGCAGGATCACGACAAACACCACGACCGCTACGATAATCGCCACAATCACAATCGCCGACACCACGCCGGCCGCCACAATCCGTCCGCGGATGAAACGCTCATAGAGCGTAATCATGTCGCTGGGAATCGTGGAAATAATGTTAAACAGAAGAACGATGGAAATTCCGTTGCCGACCCCGTGCTCCGTGATCCGCTCGCCGATCCACATGAGCATGGCGCTTCCTGCCGTCATCGTGACCACAACGACAATCACATTCAGCGGCGTAAAATCGATCAGCAGGCCTCTTCCGCCAAAGCCCACCGCCATGGCGATGGACTGCAGAAGCGCCAGCGCCACCGTCAGGTAACGCGTATACTCCGCAATCTTCTTCCGGCCGTCCGCGCCGTCCCGATGCATCTCCTCCAGCTTGGGAATCGCAATCGTCAGAAGCTGCATGATAATGGACGACGTAATGTACGGCGTAATGCTCAGCGCGAATACCGACATGTTCGTAAACGAACCGCCGGTAATCGTGTTGAAAAATCCAAATGCATCATTTGCCTGTCTGGAAAACAGTTCCTCGAAAAATCTCGTGTTGACTCCGGGAATCGGCAGCTGTGAACCGATCCGGATCACAACCAGCATAAAGAAAGTAAAGAGAAGCTTGTCTCTAATTTCCTTTATCTTAAATGCATTCTGGAGTGTTTTAAGCATATCAGATCACCTCGCAGGTTCCGCCTACAGCTTCGATCTTGGCTTTTGCTCCCTCGCTGACCGCGTCGGCCTTAACCGTCAGTTTCTTGGTCAGCTCGCCGTTTCCAAGAATCTTCACGCCGTCCCGCGGATTCTTAACGATCCCTGCTTCGATTAATGTCTCTACGGTAACAACCGTATCATTGTCAAAACGCTCCAGAGCGCTTACGTTGATTCCGACAATCGTCTTGGAATTGCGGTTCGTAAAGCCTCTCTTGGGGAGACGTCTGTATAACGGCATCTGGCCGCCTTCAAAACCTGCTCTGGGCGCGCCGGAACGCGCTTTCTGGCCCTTGTGGCCCTTTCCGGCAGTCTTGCCATTCCCTGATGCGTGTCCGCGGCCTCTTCTGAAGCTGTCGCTGTGCTTGGAACCAGCCGCCGGCTTTAAGTTGGATAACTCCATGACTGCACCTCCTTGCAAATCTATTAGATTTCCTCTACCTTTACTAAATGTCTGACGCTCTGAATCATGCCTCTTACCGCGGCATTGTCCGGCATCTCAACCGTTTTGTTTAATTTTCTCAGGCCAAGCGCCTCCACCGTTGCACGCTGCTTCGGAACAGCGCCGATCGGAGACTTTACCAGCGTGATTTTTAACTTCTCTGCCATTTTCTTTGCCTCCTCCTGTTACTTCGTAAGCTCGTCGACCGACTTGCCGCGAAGTCTTGCGACCTCCTCCGGCGTCTTTAACTCGCTTAAACCGGCCAGTGTGGCTAAAACGACGTTGGCCTTATTGTTGGAACCTAAAGATTTGGTACGGATGTTCTTGTATCCGGCCAGATCCAGCACGGCACGGGCCGGGCCGCCGGCGATGATACCGGTACCTTCGGGAGCCTTCTTTAACAGAACGTTGGCGCTTCCGAACTTGCCGATAAAGTCGTGCGGGATGCTGTTGTTCTCATCCATCGGAACTTCCATCATGTTTCTGGCAGCCGCCTCTTTGCCCTTGCGGATTGCCTCCGGCACCTCGGCAGCCTTTCCCATACCGGCGCCTACGTGACCGTTTTTATCGCCAACCACGACTAACGCGGAAAATCTCATGGTACGTCCGCCCTTAACAGTCTTGGATACACGTTTGATTGCCACTACCTTATCTTCTAATTCCAGCTGCGTGGCATCAATTCTTGTACGCTTCATGTGTATGTTCTCCTTCCTACTAGAATTCCAGACCAGCCTCGCGGGCCGCGTCTGCCAGTGCCTGAACTTTTCCGTGATAAATGAATCCGCCTCTGTCAAAGACAACCTCTTTGATTCCCTTCTCAAGCGCGCGCTTTGCGATCACGGTTCCGACATATGCGGCAGCCGCCACGTCGTCCGTCTTCTCCAGCTGAGACTTGATCTCCTTCTCTACGGTAGAAGCCGCTACCAGCGTATTGCCGACGGTATCGTCGATGATCTGAGCATACATATGATTATTGCTTCTGAACACGGCCAGACGCGGTCTCGCAGCCGTGCCGGAGAAACGATTGCGTAATCTGACGTGCTTTTTAATGCGAACTTCGCTTCTTGATTTCTTGCTAACCATCTTCACACACTCCTTAATTATTTCTTACCGGTCTTGCCGACTTTCCGTCTGATTACCTCATCCGCATACTTGATGCCCTTGCCCTTATACGGCTCCGGTCTTCTCTTCTCGCGGATCTCGGCGGCATACTGGCCAACCTTCTCCTTGCTGATACCCTTTACCGTGATCTTGTTCTGTCCGTCCAGAACCGTCTCGATTCCTTCCGGATCCTCCATCTCAACGGGGTGGGAGTAACCGAGGCTCAGTACGAGCTTCTTGCCCTGCTTGGCGGCACGGTAGCCGACGCCGTTGATCTCCAGGACCTTCTCATAGCCCTCCGTAACTCCGTGGATCATGTTGTTAATTAAGGTTCTTGTCAGACCGTGCAAAGATTTCATTTTCTTTAAATCATTGGGTCTGGTAACGATGATGTGACCATCCTCTTCGCGGATCGTCATCTCCGTCGGCAGCGCTCTCTCCAGCGTTCCCTTCGGACCTTTTACCGTCACTACATTGTTCTCTGCGATCGTAACCGTCACTCCCGCGGGGATCGCTACTGGCATTCTTCCGATACGTGACATGCCCTGTACCCTCCTACTTAGATTTTCGGAGAAACCTCTGCGGTTTCTCTGTTTTCAGTTTTTTCTATAATAAATGAATGAACTATTAATATAAGATTTGCGAACGGCCTCGCACTAAGCTCACAGTTCGCTTTCGCTCCTGTTCGCTAAGCTGCTTTACGGGTATGTTCGCTCGACTAGGCTCTGCCTTCGCTTCGCTCGGCCTCGCCAAGGCTCGCGAACGACCTCGCGCTAAGCTCACAGTTCGCTCTCGCTCCTGTTCGCTAAGCTGCTTTCGGTCACCACACGAAGGCGAGGACTTCGCCGCCGACTCCAAGCTCTCTGGCTTCTTTGTCGGTAATCACGCCGCGGTTGGTGGATACGATGGCTACGCCGAGGCCGCCCAGAACACGGGGCATATCCTCTTTGTTGGCGTACACACGCAGGCCCGGCTTGGAAATTCTCTTGATTCCGGAGATGATCTTCTCGTTCTTATCCTTTCCGTACTTCAGCTCGATACGGATCGTCTTGAAGTTTCCATCTTCCACAATATCATATTTCTTGATGTATCCCTCTTTTAACAGAATGTCCGCAATCGCTAATTTCATTCTGGAAGACGGGATATCTACTGTATCATGTTTCGCAGTATTGGCGTTACGGATTCTCGTAAGCATATCTGCAATCGGATCGCTCATCGTCATTTGAGTTTGCCTCCTTACTAATTCTAATCTCTCGACTAAGCTCGCCTTCGCTCGCCCTCTCTAAGACTCGCGAACGACCTCGCACTAAGCTCCCGCTTCGCCTGGCAGCTCGCGCTCGCTAAGTGCCATTCGGGTTTGTTCGCTCTGCTAACTTCGGACTTCGCCTTCGCTCGCCCTCACTAAGATTCGCGAACGACCTCGCACTAAGCTCCCGCTTCGCCTGGCAGCTCGCGCTCGCTAAGTGCTTTCGGGTTTGTTCGCTCTGCTAAGTTCAGACTTCGCCCTCGCTCGTCCTCACTAAGATTCGCGAACGACCTCGCACTAAGCTCCCGCTTCGCCTGGCAGCTCGCGCTCGCTAAGTGCTTTCGGTCACCAGCTGGCTTTCTTTACTCCGGGGATTTCTCCCTTGTACGCTAACTCACGGAAGCAAATTCTGCAGATTCCGTATTTTCTCAGATATGCGTGCGGACGGCCGCAGATTCTGCAGCGGTTGTATTCTCTGGTGGAGAATTTTGCCGGACGCTGCTGTTTAATCTTCATCGAAGTCTTTGCCATGATAAATCCTCCTGATTATTTCGCAAACGGCATGTTGAACAGGGTCAGCAGCTCGCGCGCTTCCTCGTCTGTCTTGGCCGTCGTAACAAAAATCACATCCATGCCTCTTACTTTGTCAACCTTATCGTACTCGATCTCCGGGAAGATCAGCTGCTCCTTGATGCCGAGCGCATAGTTTCCTCTGCCGTCGAACGCGTTGGGGTTCACGCCGCGGAAGTCTCTTACCCGCGGAAGAGCCAGGTTAATCAGGCGATCGGCAAACTCATACATCTTCTCGCCGCGCAGCGTAACCTTGCAGCCGATGGACATGCCCTCTCTGATCTTGAAGTTTGCAACGGATTTCTTGGCCTTCGTGAGAACCGCCTTCTGGCCGGTAATGATCTCCATATCTCTTACAGCAGAGTCCAGAACCTTTGCGTTCTCTTTCGCTTCGCCGACGCCCATGTTGACAACAATCTTGTCTAACTTCGGCACTTCCATGATGTTCTTATATCCGAATTTCTTTACCATCGCGTCTACAATCTCGCTCTGGTACATCTCTTTTAATCTAGACACCTAACCGTTCCTCCTCTCTGTATTATTCGATGGTCTTTCCGGTCGCCTTGGCAAAACGGACTTTCTTGCCGTCCTCCACGCGGAAGCCGACTCTCGTGGGCTTGCCGTCAGCCATCAGCATTACGTTGGAGATGTCAAGCGGCGCTTCCTGGTGGATGATTCCGCCCTGCTGGTTGGCAGCGGACGGCTTGCTGTGCTTGGTTACCATATTGCATCCCTCAACCAGAACGGTATTCTTCTTTACGTTAACGGAAAGAACTTTTCCGGTCTTATCTTTATCCTTGCCTGTGATAATCTTTACAAGGTCGCCTTTTTTAATTTTATGCACGGTTCGCCACCTCCTACAGTACTTCCGGAGCCAGAGAAACGATCTTCATGAACTGTTTCTCACGAAGCTCTCTCGCTACCGGCCCAAAAATACGGGTTCCTCTCGGGTTCTTGTCTTCCTTGATGATCACGGCAGCGTTCTCATCAAACTTGATATAGGAGCCGTCCTTGCGGCGCGCGCCCTTTACCGTGCGGACCACAACGGCCTTCACAACGTCGCCCTTCTTTACAACACCGCCTGGCGTTGCATCTTTAACGCTGGCAACGATAATATCGCCAATATTCGCATATCTTCTGGTAGAACCGCCCATAACGCGGATACAGAGTAATTCCTTCGCACCGGTATTGTCGGCAACCTTTAATCTGGTTTCCTGCTGAATCATGCCCAATACTCCTTTCTGAAATTAGAAATTATCTGGCCTTCTCGATGATCTCGACCAGTCTCCATCTCTTATCCTTGGACAGCGGTCTTGTCTCCATTACTCTGACTGTGTCGCCGATCCCGCACTCATTCTTCTCGTCATGTGCCTTTAATTTATACGTTCTCTTGACAATCTTGCCGATCAAGGGATGCTTTACGTGGTTTTCGATGGCAACGACGATGGTCTTATCCATCTTGTTGCTTACTACCTTACCGGTACGTGTTTTTCTAAGATTTCTCTCCACGACAGATATCTCCTTTCCCTGTTTCAGGAATCTTTCAATCTATTTTAACGTTACGCGTTAGCCTTCTCCGTAATAACAGTCTGGATTCTGGCGATGTTTTTGCGGACTTCTTTAATTCTGCTGGTATTGTCTAACTGGTTGGTTGCGTTCTGGAATCTCAGGTTAAAGAGTTCCTTCTTAGCAGCTACTAATTCTTCGTTTAATTCTGCAGCTGATTTTGCCTTTAAATCTTCTACATACTTATTAATTTTCACTGTTATCACCGCCTTCTAAGTCTGCTTTAGAAGCAATTTTGCACTTGCAGGGAAGTTTGTGCATTGCAAGACGAAGAGCTTCCTTGGCTGTTTCTTCTGGTACACCCGCGATCTCAAATAATACGCGGCCTGGTTTTACAACTGCTACCCAGTACTCGAGTGCGCCTTTACCGGAACCCATACGGGTCTCAGCCGGTTTCGCAGTAACAGGTTTATCCGGGAAAATCTTAATCCATACTTTACCGCCACGCTTGATGTAACGGGTCATGGCAACACGGGCTGCCTCTATCTGATTGGACTTAATCCAGCAGGGTTCCGTAGCGACTAAACCATACTCTCCGTAATTGATGACATTGCCTCTGGTGGCCTTTCCGGTCATGGAACCACGGAACTGTTTACGACGCTTTACTCTCTTCGGCATTAACATTATTTATCGCTCCCTTCCTTATTTCCTTTCGCAGGAAGTACCTCGCCCTTGTAGATCCAAACCTTTACGCCGGTTTTTCCGTACGTGGTATTTGCCTCGGCGAAACCATAGTCAATATCGGCTCTCAGTGTCTGCAGCGGAATCGTGCCCTCGCTGTAAAATTCGGTACGGGCCATGTCGGCGCCGCCGAGACGTCCGGATACGGAAGTCTTGATTCCCTTGGCTCCGGCCTTCATGGTTCTGCCCATGGCGGACTTCATGGCGCGGCGGAAGGATACACGGTTCTCCAGCTGCTGCGCGATGTTCTCGGCTACCAGCTGCGCATCGCGGTCCGGTCTCTTGACTTCCTTGATGTCAACCAGGACCTTCTTGTCCGTCAGCTTCTGAACCTGCGCTCTCGTCTTCTCGATCTCAACGCCGCCTCTTCCGATGACAACGCCCGGCTTCGCCGTGTAAACAATTACTTTCACTTTATCGGATGCGCGCTCGATCTCGATCTTGGAGATGCCGGCGCCGTATAATTTCTTCTTGAGGAAGGTTCTGATCTTGTGATCCTCAACCAGATTGTCAGCAAAATCAGCTTCCGCATACCATCTGGAATCCCAGTCTTTAATAATTCCGACTCTTAAGCCGTGCGGATTAACTTTCTGTCCCATATTTGCCTCCTTTTATCTCTCATCAAGCACGATTGTGATGTGGCTCATTCTCTTCTCAATCCGGTAAGCGCGGCCCTGAGCTCTCGGTTTTACCCGCTTCATGGTCGGCCCCTTGTTGGCGAAGCACTCCGCCACATAGAGATGATCCGGGTTCATCTGATTGTTGTTCTCAGCGTTTGCGATTGCTGATTCGAGCAGTTTCTTTATTAAAGCAGAAGCATATCTGGGATTGTAGGTAACAATACCGAGCGCCGTCTTTACGTCTTTGCCTCTGATGGCGTCTAATACGAAGCATGCTTTCTGGACCGATACGCGGGCGTAAGACAGCTTCGCTGACGGTCTCGTATCCTTCTGAGCATTTCTTTCTCTCTTAATCTGGGATCTATGTCCTTTTGCCATTGGTGAAACCTCCTTTCAAAGCCTGAAAATTACTTACGGCCTGCTTTCTTCTCGTCTTTTCCATGGCCTCTGTACGTTCTCGTCGCCACGAACTCGCCGAGCTTGTGGCCGACCATATCCTCGGTAATGTATACCGGAACGTGCTTTCTTCCATCGTGTACCGCGATTGTATGTCCAACCATCTGCGGGAAGATTGTGGAACGGCGGGACCAGGTCTTGATGACCTGCTTCTGTCCTGCTGCGTTCATCTCATCTACTTTCTTTAAAAGATGAGCATCTGCAAACGGTCCTTTTTTCAGTGAACGACTCATCTGATATACCTCCTTGGCTTACTGTTTCCCGTTTCTTCTTCTTACGATTAACTTGTTGGAGCTCTTGTTCTTCTTGCGCGTCTTCAGGCCAAGAGCCGGCTTGCCCCACGGAGTGCAGGGACCCGGACGTCCGATACCGGTCTTGCCCTCGCCGCCGCCGTGCGGGTGGTCGTTCGGGTTCATAACAGAACCGCGGACCGTCGGGCGGATTCCCATGTGACGCTTTCTGCCGGCCTTGCCGATGTTGATCAGGTTGTGATCGCCGTTTCCAACCACACCGATCGTCGCGCGGCAGATAATCGGAACCATTCTCATCTCGCCGGAGGGTAATCTTAACGTTGCGTATTTTCCTTCTTTTGCCATCAGCTGAGCGGTATTTCCTGCGGAGCGAACCAGCTGTCCGCCCTTGCCCGGATAAAGCTCAATGTTGTGAATCTGCGCGCCGACCGGAATCTCGGAAAGCGGCAGGCAGTTTCCCGTCTTGGCCTCGGCCTGCGGGCCGCTCATGACCTTCATGCCGACCTGAAGCCCGGCCGGAGCAAGGATATAGGCCTTCTCGCCGTCCGCGTAGCAGATCAGGGCGATGTTGGCGCTGCGGTTCGGATCGTACTCGATCGCCTTAACCGTTGCCGGAATGCCGTCCTTGGAATTTCTCTTGAAATCGATGATTCTGTATTTTCTTCTGGAACCGCCGCCTCTGTGACGAACGGTAATCTTGCCCTGGCTGTTGCGGCCGGCATTTTTCTTTAAGGATACGACTAAGGATTTCTCCGGTACGCTCTTCGTAATCTCAGAGAAATCAGAGCCGGTCATATGTCTTCTGGAAGGTGTATATGGGGTGTATGCTTTAATTCCCATGACTCTAACTCCTTTCGTTCAACGCCTCCTGGCGTTTCTTCGTTGTTATCACGGCATAGGGTTCGCCGTATAGTCATCAGCAGCCAAGCTGCTTTCGGCCTACAGTCCGGCGAAGATCTCGATCTCCTTGCTGTCCTCGGTCAGCTGGACAATGGCCTTCTTGGTCTTGGCAGTCTTGCCGAATACCATGCCTCTTCTCTTGGTCTTGCCGTCCATGTTCATCGTGTTCACGCTCTTGACCTTGGTGCCCGGGAACATCTTCTCCACGGCTTCCTTAATCATGGTCTTGTTCGCTTCCGTATGAACCAGGAACGTATATTTCTTGTTGGACATCTCGTTCATGCTCTTCTCGGTTACAACCGGTTTGAGGATCACGTCGTAGTACTGTACGTTTGCCATTATGCATACACCTCCTCAATCGTTGCTACGGCAGCCTTGGTAGCGACAACCGTGCTGTATTTCAGAATATCGTAAACATTGATGGTGCTGACGGAAGCCGTCTTAACCTTCTCCACATTTCTCGCGGATAATACGGTGTTGCCGCAGGTCTCGTCCAGAACGAACAGAGCCTTCTCGACCTTCAGGTTCTTCATAACCTGGACAAACTTCTTCGTCTTGATCTCGTCAAGGTTCAGCGCGTCAACCACGATGAACTTGTTCTCATTGACTCGGCTGGTCAGCGCGGA
This sequence comes from uncultured Lachnospiraceae bacterium, assembly GCA_944381615.1. Taxonomy (GTDB): domain Bacteria; phylum Bacillota; class Clostridia; order Lachnospirales; family Lachnospiraceae; genus Otoolea. The sequence goes on from CALWLT010000004.1 coordinate 22,700, forward strand.
CTTGAGAGCTGCTCTCTTCTCCTTCTTGTTCAGACGGATGGTGTAATCCCGGGGCGTGGGAGCAAACACAACGCCGCCGCCCGTCCACTGGGGAGCTCTCGTGGATCCCTGTCTTGCATGTCCCGTTCCCTTCTGTCTCCACGGCTTCTTGCCGCCGCCAGAAACCTCAGAACGCGTCTTTGCCTTCTGCGTTCCCTGACGCTTGTTCGCCAGCTGCGCGACAACCGCCATGTGAACCAGATGCTCGTTTACCTCCACACCGAATACGGCATCATTTAATTCCAGCGTGCCGACTTCGTTGCCTTCCATATTGAAAACAGATACATTTGCCATCTGTATGTTCCTCCTTTCCCGTAAAAACCTTATTTACCGGTCTTTACTGTCTCTTTGATCGTCACTAAGGATTTCTTGGGACCCGGCACCGCGCCCTTTACCAGGAGCAGGTTGTTCTCCGCGTCAACCCGGACAACCTCAAGATTCTGAACCGTTACTCTTACATGTCCCATGTGGCCCGGCATTCCCTTGCCCTTGAACACGCGGCCGGGCGTGGTGGCGGAACCGTTGGAACCCTGATGACGGTGGAACTTGGAACCGTGCGCCATGGGGCCTCTGTGCTGGCCGTGTCTCTTGATGGCGCCCTGGAAGCCTTTTCCTTTGGAAATGGCCGTGGCATCTACCTTCTCGCCGGCGGCGAAGATATCAGCCTTAATCTCATCCTTTACGGAATACTCCTCCGCATTGTCAAAGCGGAACTCTCTGACGTATCTCTTGTAGGCGACGCCCGCCTTCTCAAAATGTCCCTTTAACGGCTTCGTGACAAGCTTCTCTCTCTTATCCACAAAACCAACCTGCACGGCCTTGTAGCCGTCGTTCTCTTCCGTCTTGACCTGCGTAACCACGCACGGTCCGGCCTGAAGAACCGTTACGGGAGTCAGCACTCCTTCTTCGTTGAAGATTTGAGTCATTCCGACTTTGATCGCTAAAATCGCTTTCTTCATTGTTTGACCTCCTGTCTTTTTCTACAGCGGAACGCAGCAAAATCTTTCCGCGTTCATCCTAGAACAGTCCAGATCGTCTATCTAAACTTTTCAGGATTTGCATGTTCTTCCCTGCTTTCGCAGTCCGCCGGCTGCTTATTTCGCCTTCATCTTGACGTTGATGTAAACGCCGGCCGGCATCTCCAGTCTCTGCAGAGCGTCTACCGTCTTCTGGCTGGGAGAGATGATGTCAATCAGTCTCTTGTGCGTTCTCTGCTCGAACTGCTCTCTGGAATCCTTGTACTTGTGAACCGCGCGCAGAATGGTTACCACCTCTTTCTTGGTGGGCAGCGGAACCGGTCCGCTTACCTTCGATCCATTCTTCTTTACGGTCTCGATGATCTTTGCGGCGCAGCTGTCGACCAGCTGATGATCGTACGCCTTCAATGTGATTCTCATTACCTGACTTGCCATAAAAAAAGTCGCCTCCTTTTCGTACTAATAAGCACGACAAGCGGTGACTGTACACATGCCCGTGTGTGTCCTCTGGGAACTCACACCAAATCCTTCATTACATTCCGGATGTTCTCTAAAGTTGTACAGTGACTTGTCGCCAGTTTCCTAACTTGACATTCGCTCCGCGGAATAACCTGCCACGCAGGGCAGCAACCTCACGCTTCATCGCTATCATGCCACAGCTTTGCAAGTATACCACAGTTTTTTCCCGAATGCAAGGGATTTTTTCCCGTTCTTTCCGCTTTTCTTCCGGTTTTTTTTCTGCCCGGACCGCCAAAAAGGCCGCCGCGTCCGCGACAATCCGTCGCGGATGCGGCAGCCCCTGCCTGCGTCTCACATCATTCCGGCGGCCTTCTGCCGCCCGTCCGTTTCTAAACACCGCCTGTCTCAGAGAACCCCCGGAGGAACTTCCCGTCAGTCGTCCCAGTATACCGGCTCTTCCGGCTCTCTCGCAAAATCGTCGCCGTTGTTGCTCTCCTCGTCAATCTCCGTGATCACGCCGGAGGAATTAGTCTTGTACTTGGTTCCGCTGGAATCCTTGACCGTTCCGGACTTGACCACCTTGCCGGAGGTGTTGACCAGATAATTCTTCCCGTCGATGGCAATGGCCTCGTATCTCGTCCCGTTCTCCGCCTCCTGAAGCTTTCCCATATAATAAAGGTAATTATTCTTCACGCCGGTATAGCCGCGGCCGGCCTTGCTGCCCGTCTCCGTAAAATAGAACTCGCTCTTGGTCCCGTCGCCCTCTTCCACGGTGCCCTTGCCCTTGACGATCGAGCTGGTCGCCTTATCGGCGCCGAAGAAATAGCAGGCGTACTCGCCGCCGCTCCCGATCTGCAGCCGTCGCAGGCCGTACACCGGATTGCCCTTCTCATTGAAAAGATAGGTAATTCCGTTGATCTTGACCAGGTCGCTGGTCGACGCGTCCTCAATCGCCGGCCCTACCTCCGGGACGCCCGTGTTGGAAAAATAGTACCACTCCACATCCCAGCCCAGATCCATGTCGAAATCATCGTCCTCCGGCGGGGTCGTGGAAAGCCAGCCCGTCTGCACGGCGCCGCTCTCCTGGAAATAGCGGAAATTCTTGAAGCTGCCGTCCGGCTCGTCGCCCATGTTGATCCAGCCGGTCTGCATCGCGCCATCCTCGTCAAAGCAGTAATACACGCCGCCGATCTTGTAGAGCTTATAATCGCCGTTGCTGATCTCGGGCGTATACTTCTTGCCGGAGCTCAGGAAATAGTACCAGTGCTGATCCTCTTCCTCGTCGTAGGGGATGACCTCCGTCCAGTCGCCGTCGTCCACATCCGGATCCGTCACGAACTGCCAGCCGGTGCGCATCGCGCCGTCCTCCCCCGTATAATACATGTCGTCGTCCACCCAGCCGGTCTGCATGACTCCCTCGGAGTCAAAATAATAATACTGTCCGTTGATCTTCGACCAGCCGTCCGTTACCATCCTGCCGCTGCCGCTAAAATAGTACCAGACCGTCTCGCTCTCGCTCTCATTCCAGCCCGGATTGCGCCGCGGCAGCTTCAGCCACTTGTCCGAAGCCATGATCCCGTTGCTTTCTATATAGTATTCGTCATCCACCCAGACGCCGGCCGCCATATTCCCCTGGGAATCCAGATAACGCCACAGATTATCCGCCCCCTTCATCCAGGAATTGGTCACGCGGTTGCCGTTGGAATCCAGATATACCCAGGTATTTCCGGACTGCTGCCAGCCCTGCGCGTATGCAGTCAGGCTCCCCGCTCCCACCGCCAGCGCGGCGGTAAGGACGCAGACTGCAAGTCGTTTCTTCCTCATGCTTTCTCCTCCCCATCCTGTACCCGTATCGTCAGCGCCGCCCTGCAAAAATGGCGCAGGCCGCGCTATCATATCGTTGTATGTTCCATTTTATCAGGCGTCCTTCATTTGTTCAAGTGAAATAATCTTTCAATTTATTTACGATTTTACCACTCTCTTCCTCTCCCCGCAGGCCGCCGAAGCCCCGTTTCGCAGGCCGCCTCCCTCCCGTTTGTGTTTGACAACTCCCGCCCCGTCCCTTATACTACAGGGAAGAAACAAAACGCCCGCGGCGCGGGCCGTCCCGGCCCCATATCCGCGCCGGCGCCGCTCATGCAGAAAGGATTTTTGCCATGTGGGTTGCTGATAAATGGAACGACTACGAAGTGATCGACTGCTCCGGCGGAGAAAAGCTGGAGCGCTGGGGAGACTACCTGCTGATCCGCCCGGATCCGCAGGTCATCTGGGATACGCCGCGCACGGCCCGCGGCTGGAAGAGGCCGAACGGCCACTACCACCGCAGCTCCCGCGGCGGCGGCGAGTGGGAATTTTTCGATCTGCCCGAGCAGTGGTCCGTCCGCTACCGCGATCTGACCTTTCATCTGAAGCCGTTCAGCTTCAAGCATACGGGGCTGTTTCCCGAGCAGGCAGCCAACTGGGACTGGTTCGGCGCCCTGATCCGGGACGCCGGACGGCCGATCCGGGTGCTCAACCTCTTCGCCTACACGGGCGGCGCGACGCTGGCCGCCGCCAGGGCCGGCGCTTCTGTCACGCATGTAGACGCCTCCAAGGGCATGGTAACCTGGGCCAAGGAGAACGCCCGCGCTTCCGGGCTGGGCGAAGCCCCCATCCGCTGGATCGTGGACGACTGCGTCAAGTTTGTGGAGCGCGAGCTCCGGCGTGGAAACCATTACGATGCCGTCATCATGGATCCGCCCTCCTACGGCCGCGGCCCCAAGGGCGAGATCTGGAAGATCGAGGAATCCATCCATCCGTTCATCCGGCTGTGCGCCCGGCTGCTCTCGGATCAGCCCCTCTTTTTCCTAGTCAATTCCTACACGACCGGCCTGGCTCCCTCCGTGCTGACCTATCTGATGTCCACGGAGATCCTGCCCGCGCACGGCGGACAGGTTACCTCCGGCGAGCTGGGGCTTCCCGTGTCCGGGAACGGCCTGATCCTGCCGTGCGGCGCATCCGGGCGCTGGACGGGAACAAAGGCGCGCTGAAAAGCGGCAGAAAAACACAGCAGAGACGACAGGGACAAGAGTCTGCCTCCGGGCGGGCTTTCGTCCCTGTTTTTCTGTCAGCGATCCCCGGTTCCGAAAAACGCTTCGCCGCTATTGTCTGTCAATTTTTTCTCCGTTTTTCTGACCGCGAACATTTCCTGATGTTTTTTGTCGGTTCCTGTTACTTTTCTCACAATAATATAGATATATTGCACAATTTTGCATGATTTTACATTAAAATCTTGTTAATACTGCACATAACTTCTTGCTTTTTTATAAAAAATCTATAAACTGTACTTGTGCCGTCCGGGAGGAAACGGGCGGCATGGCACGGTTTCACAGAATCAGTTTTATTATCAGGAGGAATGATACATGCTTGAAATTAATCTTAACATGTTTCACGCCGTCGCCCTGGCGGCCGCACTGTTCTGGCTGGGAAACGTCCTCTGCAAAAAGGTCGTTGTCTTCAACAAATACTGCATCCCGGCCCCGCTGGTCGGCGGCGTATGCTTTTCACTGGTCAACACGCTGATGTACGCGGCCGGCGTCGCCTACATATCGTTTGACAGCACGCTGCAGACCGTCTTCATGAACATGTTCTTTACCACCGTCGGATTTTCCGTCAGCATCCCGCTGCTGAAAAAAGGCGGACGCGCCGTTCTTCTCATGCTGATCCTCGGATCCGCCATGACGGTTCTTCAGAATGTCATCGGTACGGGCCTGATGGGCGCTCTGGGCGCGGATCCCCGGCTGGGCCTGTGCGTCGGTTCCATCGCCATGGTCGGCGGCCCCGGAACAGCTGCTTCCTACGGCGAACTGATGGACGGCATGGGAATTACCGGCGCTTCGGTGGCCGGCCTGGCTGCCGCGACCTTCGGCCTGGTGGCCGGCTCCATCATGGGCGGCCCGACGGCGCGCAGATGTATCAATAAATACCAGATTGTCTGCCGCAATACGGCGGCTGCCGGCAGCGCAGACGTCATGGAAGAGATGGAGGATGAATCCATTACCTCCACCAGCACGCGCTTTGTCCGCGGCTTTATGCTGCTGATGTTCGCCCTCGGTATCGGCGATTTCGTCGGAACGCAGCTGACGGCCATTACCGGCCTCACGTTCCCCGGATACATCGGCGCCATGGTTGTGGCCGCTATTACCCGCAACGTCGTCGATGCGATCTTCCACGAATTCCCGACCGGCGAGGTGGAAGTCGTCGGCAACATGTGCCTGAACCTGTTCCTGGCGATGGCTCTGGCCGGACTGCAGCTGTGGCTGCTCATCGATCTGGCGCTGCCGATGATCGTAACGCTGGCCCTACAGGTCTGCGCGATGTTCCTCTTCGCATACTTCATCGTATTCCGCGTCATGGGACGCGATTACGACGCCGCCGTCATGACGGCCGGCTTCATCGGCTTCGCGATGGGCGCAACCTCCAACGCGATGGCCAACATGCAGGTTATCACGAAGAAATACGGGCCCTCCCCGATTTCCTTCTTCGCGATTCCCATGGTGGGAAGCCTGTTTATCGATTTTATCAATGCCATTATCATTACGGGAATGTTAAATATGTTCTCATAACTGTCCTTCATTTCTGTTCCCCCGGGGAACAGGGAACCCGGAAGCTCCGTCGCTGGAACTTCCGGGTTCTTTTTAACTTCCCGTTTTTATTTTTTCAAATCAAAAGCTCAGTCCTTCTCCGGCTCCTCTTTCCAGTCCCGGATCTCCTTTAAGCCCGGAACCAGCACCCGCGCGCTGGTCTGCAGGATTATCTTTCCCTTCTCAGCCGTCGCGCCGGACGGATCCCCGCCGATGCCGATGGGTTTTCCGTCCGCCGTCTTCCAGTCCTCGGAAACCCAGCCGATCGAGACGTTGCCGTACGGCTTTACCACCTTCGTGCGCGTAAACGCCGTCGGGATCCCGGCCTCGGAATGCTCCAGCTTAACCAGGCTTTCATCCACCGCCATAACCATCGACGTCTCCATCTCGCCGCCGTGGAAATCCCAGATATTTCCCTCGGATACCGTCGCCTTCACGTCCGGATGATCGAACGCGCCGGAGGAAAGGATAAACGGCGCGATGCCAAATTCGCTCCGCAGCTCCCGGCTCAGCACCTGGACGACGGGCGCATTCCCGCCATGGCAGACGAGGAAGGCAAGCTTTTTAAATCCGTGGCGCACAAGGCTTGCGCTGATATCGTAAAGGAGATGATAGTACGTGTCCGGCCGCAGCGTGACCGAACCGCAGAAATTGCGGTGCTCCGTGCTGAGCCCTACCGGGATGACCGGGAACATCAGCATGGGGAAATCCGTCTCCCCGTCCTCGGCCAGCGCCTTCTCGAGCTCCTTTACCATCGCGCCGGCGATGATATCGTCCGTCCCCAGCGGCGCCTGGCTGCCGTGCTGCTCCAGAGCCCCCAGCGGGATCAGCACAATCGTGTTCGCCCGATCCACCTGCTCCATCTCGTATCTCGTCAGATCCTGATAATTGCGAATCATACGTCCTCTCTCCTTCTTGCCGCGGCCCTCCGTCCGGCCGCCGGGCCGCCGTTATACGGTTCTGGTCACGACGTGCGCCGCCAGAAGCCGGCTGTAAAGCAGCTGCCCCACTACGTAATTCAGTCCGATCTTAATGATATTAAAGGGAATCGTCGCCAGGATGATAAACCCGTTCAGATCCTGGATCGCCGGATTTACCGCCGCCACCATGCGGATGACCTCATCCAGCGGCAGGCTCATCGCCGCCGCATAGAGCGGAAGCGTAATGCAGGCGTTGGTAAAGCAGGCAAACGCCGTGCGGACTGCCACGCTCACGGTCAGCGCCGTCGCCGCCGCCTTTCTCGTCGAACCGAGCTTTTTATAGAGAATCCAGAGCGGCCCCACAAACAGGATCACGCCGATCAGGTTGGCCAGCTCGCCCACATACATAGAATTCGTTCCGACCGTGATCAGCTTAATCAGGATCTTGATGACCTCCACACAGGCCCCGGCCACCGGCCCCATCATAAAGACGGCCACGACGGTCGGCACGTCGCTGAAATCAATCTTGTAAAAAGGCGGCATCATCGGCACGGAAAATTCCAGCGACATCAGCACGCCGGCTACCGCCGCCAGCATCGCCGTATAAATCAGCTTCTGGATACTCCATCCCGCATGTTCCGTTTTCTTTGCATTCATGTTGTTTCTCTCCTTCCCGCATCCCGCCAAATAAAAATCCCAGGTCTTCGGGGGGACCTGGGATGGCGATTCATCTTCCGCCAGAATACCGCCGCGCCTGTCCGGACGCGCGCATACGCTGACTTTCGCTTCTTCTCTCATCCAGACTATACTGTCGGTTCCGGAATTGCACCGGATCGGCCGCCGAAGCGGTTCGCGGACTTTACCGCCGGTAGGGAATTTCGCCCTGCCCCGAAGAATTTTCTTTTTTGATCGTTATTATATTATCACAGAAGCGGAACGGATTCAAGACCCATTTTGCGAAAGCCGCAGAGCCGCAGAGACGTCCGGCATCCCGCCGGTCGCGACGCGCCCGGCGAGCGAGTCCAGGCGCTTTGCGCTGCTAAAAAGCCGCGCCCGGACTTCCGTCCCCGTGAGCGACGGATCCGCCGAATAAAGAAGCGCCGCCGCGCCCGTTACCATCGGGGCCGCCATGGAGGTGCCGCTCATATAGCGGTATCCGCCGCCCGGAACGGTGCTGAGGATATAGCTTCCAGGCGCCGCCAGATCCACGCTCTTTCCGCCAAAATTGGAGGCCGGATCCAGCGTCCCGTCCAGCTGCAGGCTGGCGACAGAGATGAGATTTTCCAGATCGAAGCTGGCCGGATACACCGGCGTCTCGTCGATGTCATAGCCCTGTCCCTCGCTGTTCCCGTTCCCGGCCGCCACCACAAACAGCATACCGGAATCCCGGATCGCCTCATAGAGCTCTCTGCTGTACTGCGGAGTTCCGAAGCTCAGATTACAGATGGAAGCGCCGTTTTCCTGCGCATAGCGGATGGCCTCTGTCACATGCTCCGTCGTCCCCACGCCCTGGGAACCGCCCAGGATCTTGAGCACCATGATCTTTACATAAGCCGGATCGCAGATGCCGATCGTCCCGCTGCCGTTTGGGGCCGCCGCGATCGTCCCGGCGGAATGCGTCCCGTGCGTGTCTGACGCGCCCGTGAAAATCTGTCCGCTTCCGTCGTAAAAATTCCACCCGTTCACATCGTCCACATAGCCGTTTCCATCATTATCAATCCCGTCCCCCGGGATTTCGTCTACATTGACCCAGAGCGAGCCCGCCAGATCGGGATGGCCGGCGTCGACGCCGGTATCGATCAGCGCCACCACGACCTCCCGTTTTTCCGAAACGGCGTCATACTGCTTCCAGGCCGGGATCAGATTCAGATCGATCCCCGCCACGGAGCGGACGCTTTCCCGGCTCTCCCGATCCGGTCCGTCCGTCCCGGCCGCGTCCGCGCCGTCCGATCCCGGACGAAACGCCGGGCGGCTGCCCGGGATCAGCTTGAGCGTCCCCGTGTTCTGCAGCGCCCACTGGTACGGCCCGTAATCGTCCGCATACGGAAGCTGCACCGACGAAGGCCCCATCGTAAAGGCCCTGACCGGTGCAGGATCTCCTCCCGCCCGGACGGCGTCCTGCCCGGCGTTACCCCCGTTTTCCCGCACTGCCGCCAGAAGCAGCAGCGCCATCGCCGCCCCGGCGGCTCTTCGTTTCCAGCCTGCCGTCATTCTCTCTCCCTCTGATTGTCCTCACTCACATTTCCGGCCGGGTTTCTGTCTTCTGCCGAAGCCGCATTTCCGGCCGGATTCCGCCGCTTTTCTTTCCCCGTTTCCCGGCGCGGCGCAAACCCGCCGAACACCACGATGCTGCGCGGCGGCACCAGAAAACGCTTCTGATCCTCCGCCTCTGGCTCGCTGCCGCTCTCATAGATTCCGTTTCGCGCCTCCTCATCCGTGTTCAGGCACAGATGCCACACAAGGCCCGCCGGAAGCTTGGGAAGCGCAAATTCGTGCGGTTCCCAGTGCATGTTATACGCCACAAAGAAAAAATCGTCCGGCGTTTTGTCCGCACGGCGGCCGTATTCGCCGCAGTAAAGGATTCCCAGCTGGCGGCGGAAGCTCTCAAATTCCGGGCACCAGGCCCGGACCCCGTGGTAAGAGACGTCCGGATGGCCGCAGGCCAGATAATCCATGTTCCGCGGCTCCGTGCTGCCGTGAAACACCGGATGTTCCCGGCGAAACGCAATCAGGTGCCGCACAAATTCAAAGAGCGGCCGGTTCGTTTCCAGCTGCCTCCAGTCGAGCCAGGATACCTCGTTGTCCTGGCAGTAGGCGTTGTTGTTGCCGCCCGCCGAATTGCCAAATTCATCCCCGGCCATCAGAAGCGGCGTCCCCTGGCTGAGAAACAGCAGCACGAACGCGTTGCGCAGCTGTTTTTTCCGCATCAGGCGGATCTTCTTTTTGCGGCTCGGCCCTTCCTCCCCGCAGTTCCAGGTCGCGTTGTAGTCGCTTCCGTCCCGGTTATCCTCCCCGTTGGCTTCGTTGTGCTTGCGCTCGTAGGAAACCATGTCCGCCATGGTAAAACCGTTGGTGTTGGCCATATAATTGATCACGGCGCAGCCCGCCGGATTGCGCCGGGTGCGGAAAATCACACCGTTTAACTGATCCTCGTCGCCCTTTAAAAAGCGGCGCATGTCCATCTGAAAGCCGTCGTTGTATTCGGCCAGATGGCGGCGCAACGCGCGCCCCTCCCGGCTCATGCCGTCCGCCGGCCCCTTCGTTGTCTCATTCCAGGAAGAGGCGAGCAGCTTGGTGTCTGCCAGAAGCGGATCCGCGGCCAGAAAATCCGCCGCGGCAGGACCGACCAGATGGATCCCGTCCACATGGTAGGCGTACACCCAGAAACGCACGATCTCCTGCACCAGGGACGGGCTTTCCTTCCCGCTGAAATAGAGCTCCAGGATCAGCTCCAGCCCGTTTCTGTGAAGCGTCCGGACCAGATCGCCAAATTCCCGGCACGCGCGGCCGCCGGCCGCATAAGCCGCCTTGGGCGCAAACAGGCGCCCCGGCCCGTATCCCCAGTAATTGATGCGAAGCGGCTGCTCTCTTATAACCGGCGCGGCCGTCTGGCTCGCCACAGCCAGCATACCCGCAGCCGCCTGGCCCGGTGCGGCCGGCTCGCCCGCAGCCGCCTGGCCCGCCATAACCGCCATGCCCGCAGCCGCCCGGCCCGGTGCGGCCGGCTCGCCCGGACGGCGGGACGGCTCCATAACCTCGTCAAATTCATACGGCGGCATCAGCTCAACCGCCGTCACTCCCAGCCCCTTCAGATAAGGAATCTTCTCCGTGATCGCCTGAAACGTCCCCCGGTTTTCCGTGTGCGAAGACGCGTGCCGGGTAAATCCCCGCACATGCAGCCGGTAGATGACGGTTTCCTCGAACGGACGGCAGGGGCGCTGATCGCCCTCCCAGTCTCCGAAATCCCGCACAAACCGGGCCCGCGCCGCGGTTTCCGGGCGGCTTTTAACGCCCCAGCGGGCCCGGCCGCCATACTCCCGGCCAAAGGGATCCGCCGTCTGGACGCCGTCGATCTCCAGCACGTATTCCAGGCCCGAGAAATCCTCTCCCAGAAGCTCCATGCCCCACAGGTTTCCCGTCCGCTGCTCCGGCAGAAAGTCAAACCGTTTTCCCCGCTTTTTTCCCTCTTCGTACACGATCAGGCTGCAGGTCTTCGCCTCCGCCTCCACGCAGATATGCACGCCCTTTTCGACCGGCGTCACGCCCGGCGTAAAAATATCATGAATTGTCTTTGCTCTTTTCAGATTCTCCGCCTTCACTCGTCTCTCCCATCCGGGCCGCAACTTCCCTTACCGCCCTGCTTTCTGTTTCTCAATCTGTTCCGCCAGATCATTCAGATACATCCACCGCTCCATTTTTTCTTCCAGGCGCGCTTCCGCCTCTTCTTTCTGCGCGCCCAGACGGCACAGCGCGCTGTAATCGCTGGACGATGCGGCGATCTGCTCCTCCAGCCCGGACACTTCGTCCTCCAGCGCCGCGATCTCATCCTCGATCGTCTCCCATTCGCGCGCTTCGCGGTAGGAAAATTTAAGCTTCTTTTCCCTCTCCTGTCCGTCCTTCCAGCTGCGCCCGCCGCCGGACGTCTCCTTCCCCGGCCTGCCGGCCTGCCCGTTTCCCGTGCGGGCCACGCCGTTTTCGGCCGCCCGCGCGGCGGCTTCTTTCTGTTCCTCCCCGCGGGTCCGGGCGGCCAGATAATCCGTGTAGCCGCCCTCGTACTGCCGGATCGTCCCGTCCTCAAACGCAAAAATCCGGCGCGTAACCCGATCAAGGAAATACCGGTCGTGGGACACCGCCGCCACGATGCCCTGAAAATGATCCAGATAATCCTCCAGGATCGTCAGGGTCCGGATATCCAGATCGTTCGTCGGCTCATCCAGCAGCAGCACATTGGGCGCCTCCATCAGGATGCGCAGCAGATACAGCCGCCGGCGCTCTCCGCCCGACAGGCTTCCGATCTGCGTATACTGCATATGGGAAGGAAAGAGGAAGCGTTCCAGCATCTGCGCCGCGGAAACGAGCCCCTCCGGCGTCCGCACATACTCGGCCGCATCCCGGATATAATCGATCACGCGCAGGGATTCGTCCAGTTCTTCATTTTCCTGCGAAAAATATCCGATGCGCACGGTCTGCCCCGCCACGCGCTCTCCGGCGTCCGGCTCCAGCCGGCCGGCAATCAGCTTCATCAGCGTCGTCTTTCCGCTCCCGTTGGGCCCGATGATGCCGATCCGGTCATCCCGGAGAAATAGATAAGAAAAGTCCCGGATTACCGTCCGCTCCCCGTAACTCTTCTGCAGATGCGAAAGCTCCACCGTCGTCCGCCCCAGACGGCTGGACAGCGAGGTCATCTGCACGCTTTCCTCCGCCTTCGGCCCTTCCATGGCGCTCAGCGCCTCAAACCGCTGAATCCGGCCTTTCTGTTTCGTGCTCCTGGCCCGCGCGCCGCGGCGGATCCACAAAAGCTCCGTGCGCAGGATCGCCTGCCGCTTCCGCTCCGAAGCCAGCTCCATCTCCTCCCGGTTCGCCTTTTCCTCCAGGTATTTCTCATAGCCGCCCTGATAGCGGTACAGCTTTCCGCCGTCCAGCTCCACGATCGAATTCGTCACGCTGTCCAGAAAATACCGATCGTGCGTGACCATCAGAAGCGCGCCGTTAAATTTTCTCAGATACTCTTCCAGCCACTCCGCCATCGCGCTGTCCAGATGGTTGGTCGGCTCGTCCAGGATCAGGAGATCCGCCCCCGAGAGAAGCACGCCCGCCAGGGCCACCCGCTTGCGCTGGCCACCGGAAAGCGTTTCCACCGGGGCCGTAAAATCCGGGATCCCCAGCCGCGTCAGCATCGCCTTTGCCTCCCCTTCCAGATCGGCAAAATGGCTGCGCTCCCGGTTCTCCCACAGCACACAGTCCAGCACCGTGCGCCCGGGCTCAAATACGGGGTTCTGCGGCAAAAACCGGATGTACAGGCTGCGCGCGCGCACCACGCTTCCCTCATCCGGTTCCTCCAGCCCCGCCACCATCCGCAGAAGCGTCGATTTCCCGGTCCCGTTGACCCCGATGATCCCGATCTTGTCGCCCCCGGAAACCGAAAATGACGCGTCGTCAAACAGACGCCGCTGCGTATATACTTTCGTCAGATGTTCCGCCGTTACCAGATTCATGCCTCATCCCGATCCTTTATCATAAGCTCTACCGGGCAGTGATCGGAGCCCGTGATTTCCGTATGGATGCGGCTCGACGCCAGCCGGCTCTCCAGGCATCTCGACACGCAGAAATAGTCAATCCGCCAGCCCGCGTTTTTCTCCCGCGCGCGGAACCGGTACGACCACCAGGAGTAGACTCCTTCCTGATCAGGATAAAAATACCGGTACGTATCGATGAATCCGGCGTCCAGAAGCTGCGAAAACTTCGCCCGCTCCTCGTCCGTAAATCCGGCATTTTTGCGGTTGGTCTTCGGGTTCTTCAGATCGATCTCCTCGTGAGCCACGTTGAGATCGCCGCAGAAAATAACCGGTTTTTTCTCCTCCAGACTCTTCAGATACGCGCGGAAATCGTCCTCCCAGCGCATCCGGTAATCGAGCCTGGCCAGCCCCTCCTGCGAATTGGGCGTATAGCAGGTAACCACATAATAATCTGCAAACTCCGCCGTGATAACCCGTCCCTCGTGATCGTGCTCCTCCAGCCCCAGGCCGTAGCGCACCGAAAGCGGCTCTTCCTTCGTAAAAAGAGCCGTCCCCGAATATCCCTTTTTCTCCGCGTAGCTCCAGTACTGATAATATCCGTCCAGCTTCAGATCGATCTGTCCGGCCTGCAGCTTGCTCTCCTGAATGCAGAACACATCCGCGTCCAGCTCCTTAAAAATATCGAGAAATCCCTTCCCGACGCAGGCCCTGAGGCCGTTGACGTTCCAGGAAACCATCTTTTTCATCGCCCGTCTCTGTCCTTTCTGCTTTTGCCTGTTCTCTCTTCTGTTATTTTAATATAATTTTCCGGCGCTGTAAACGCCAAAAAGCGGGGCCCGTAAAAGTCCGACTCTTACGGTGCTCCCGCTTTTTGATCCGCCCCGCCGGGCGCGCTATGATTCTTTCTTCCCCTTCTGCGGCAGGTCCCGCATGCTGCGTCCCAGCCCCAGAAGCAGCTCCCGATCCCGTTCGCTCAGATCCCGGAACAGCTGGCAGAGATGATAATACTTTTCCAGCTCCGCCGTCCGCCAGTCCGGCCGGTCAGACATGCGTCTCTGATCCGACAGCCCGAGAATATAATCCGACGTCACGCCAAAATAATTCGCAAGGCGCACGAGAGTATCAACCGACATCAGGGATCCGTCTCCCTCGATCCGGCTGATCGTCTGCTGGGAAAGTCCTATCATGTCTCCCAGCTGGCTCTGCTTCAGCTTTTGTTCCGTTCTCAGTAATTTCAGTCTGGTCTCCAACAATCCCGTACACCTCTTGATCAGATTATAACAGGACTGTTTTCGGATTATACTTATATTGTTTGTATCATTATAATGATATTGCGAGTTATTTTTCTGAAATAAGTTCCCATCCGCCCCTGTATCTTGTGTAATTTTACAAAAATACAAAATAAACGGTCTATTTACGCCCGAAATCGCGTAAAACGCTGGAAATTATGTGTTTTTCGTTGTAAAATCCTCCCATGACCCGGATTTTGTGTTATTTTATGGGGAAAACGCGCCGTCTGGCCGCCGCCCGGCCGCACATGGCGCAGGACGTGACTCCTATGACCGACAGCACGGCAGGCGTGCCTGTTTACACATCAGAACGCAATTTAAAGGAGAAAGGATGGATCAGATTGGCGATCGCCTCCGTATCCTCCGGGAGCGCGAGGGAAAAACACAGGCAGAAATTTCAAAACTGCTGGGCACGACCCAGCAGATCTATTCCCGCTACGAGACAAACCGCAATGATCTTCCGATCCGCCACCTGCTTTTCCTGGCCGCCTACTATCGGGTCAGCGCGGATTACCTCCTGGGGCGGACCTCCTGCCCGGCGCTTTTGCCGGAATACACCGTCCCGTTTCTGCAGAATATTACCGTTGGCGATCTGGTCTGCCGGATTTCCACCTTCAGCGATTCCTCCCGCAAGCTGCTGATCGAATACGCAAATTATCTCTCCTACCGGGAGGCCGCGGTGCGCCGGGCCCGCAATCAGAACGGCATGCCCGCGCCGGAGCGCAGAGAGGAAGGAGAAGCGGCCGATCCGCCGCCGCGCGGGTAACAGAGGCAACATTTGCAAAATGGCGGCGCTTGTATTAAAATCAGGGTATCCCGTCACTGAAATGTCACGTTATTCTGGTATCCCGTACACAAAATTACCCGGCAGAGAGGAGAAAACGGCATGGAAATCCTGAGATGTGAAAATGTCCGAAAGGTATATGGCTCTGGAAACAACCAGGTCGTGGCGCTGAATCACATTAACCTGTCCGTACAAAAAGGAGAATTCGCAGCAATCACAGGGGCATCCGGTTCGGGAAAATCTACCCTGCTGCATATCCTGGGAGGCGTGGATCAGCCGACAGAAGGGAACGTTTGGATTGAAGGAACGGATATCTGTTCCATGAACCAGACGCAGGCAGCCATCTTCCGGCGCAGGAAGGTCGGGTTGATCTATCAGTTTTATAATCTGATCCCCACCCTTACCGTCCGGAAAAATATTCTCATGCCGCTCCTGTTAGACAGACGCAAACCCAATAAAGAATCCTTTGATCAGATTGTACATTCCCTGGGAATCGAAGACAGACTGGAATCTCTGCCCGGCCAGCTTTCCGGCGGACAGCAGCAGCGAGTCGCCATCGCCCGTTCGTTGATCTATCGCCCGGCGCTCCTGCTTGCGGATGAACCGACCGGCAACCTGGATCGGAAAAACGGAGAGGAAGTAATTGACTTGCTGAAATTATCCAACCGTAACCTGGAACAGACGATTCTTCTGATTACCCATGATGACAAGATCGCCCGGGAAGCGGATCGCATGATTACCATGGAGGACGGGAAAATCGTCGGCGATCAGAAACGGAGGTAAAAATATGTGGAAAGGCGTTTCGATCGGATTCCTCAAAAAGAATCGGGCTTCCAGCGTATCCGTTCTGGCGGCGGCGTTTATTTCTGCACTGTTTCTTTCTTTGCTGTGCGGTTTGTTTTATAACTTCTGGAATTATGAAATAGAATCCGTTGTTTTAGAAGAAGGAAACTGGCAGGGGCGCATCAGCGGGGCGTTTGAAGAAGATGACGTGTCCGAAATAAAACATTTCGCCAATGTAAAAACGGCTGTGATCAATGAGGATTTATCAGACGATCAAACTCTTGTAATGGATATCTGCCTGGATGACATGAGGGCTGTGTATCAGGATATGCCTCTGATCGCCCGGCAGCTAGGCGTTCCTGAAACTTCCGTATCGTATCATGAATCCCTGTTGTCAAGCTATTTCATCAACGATCCGCAGGACAGCCGTCCGCCCTTATTAATGGCTTTTTATCTCTTTGTACTCCTGCTCGTATCGGCGTCTCTGATTTTAATCATCCATAACTCGTTTGCTGTATCTATGAATGCCTGCGTCCATCAGTTTGGCATCTTTTCCAGCATCGGGGCGACGCCGGGGCAGATTCGCAGCTGTCTTTTACAGGAAGCGGCGATGCTTTGCGTCATTCCTGTTTTGCTCGGAAATTTTGCCGGAATCGCTTTGACGTTTGGAACCATCCAGGCAGTCAATGTTCTCGCAGATGGGATTGCCGGCAGGCATGAAGCTGTCTTTACCTGTCATCCGCTCGTGTTCGCAGTCACGATTCTGGCCTCCTTTTTGACGGTGCTGATTTCCGCCTGGCTGCCAGCCAGGAAACTGAGCAGGATGACCCCGCTGGAAGCCATAAAAAACACGGGGGAACTGCAGCTGAAACGGAAAAGAACCTCTTATATTCTTGCGCTTTTATTTGGAATTGAAGGGGAGCTTGCCGGAAATGCGCTGAAAGCACAGAAGAAATCCCTGCGCACTGCTGCGCTGTCGCTGACCCTTTCTTTTCTGGGCTTTGCTCTCATGCTGAACTTTTTTACTCTCTCCGGAATCAGCACCGGCCATACCTATTTTGAACGCTACCAGGATGCCTGGGATGTGATGGCAACGCTTGAGGACACAAAGATCGAGAACTTTTCTTATACGGATGAAATCCATGCTCTGGCCGATACAGACGGTGTGATTTATCAAAAGGCAGACGCCGTCTGCCCGGTTCCGGCAAACGCTGTCAGCGAAGAAGTAAAAAGTCTGGGAGGTCTGGAAGCCATCGCCGGAAGCGATGTCAAGATGGCGGATGGGATTTATCCCATTCAGGCTCCTGTTGTAATCATGGATGACGGCAGCTTTGCCGCGTACTGTGAACAGATCGGCGTCTCTTCAGCGGAAAACGGAAGCGTTGTTCTGAACCGTATCTGGGACAGCAGAAACAGCAATTTCAGATACAAAAAGTACGTTCCGTTTTTGTCCGAAAACCAGGACACGATGACTTTGCAAAACCCAGAAGATGCGGCTGCGGCTGTGACGATCCCGGTTCTTGGCTTTACGCAGGAACCGCCGGTTTTGAGAGAAGAATATGAGAACTACGCTCTCGTTCAGTTTGTATCCCTTTCCACCTGGAAACAA
>CALWLT010000005.1 GCA_944381615.1 uncultured Lachnospiraceae bacterium
TTCTTCCAGTTCTCTTCGGAGCCTTAAAATCTCTTTCATAAGTTCTGCTTCGTTCAGGGTATTGGGATTGATATCGGCTTTGGCTTGGCATTCTTCACTGAATTCACTGCACCATTTGGAAATACTAGCTTTGGATACGCCATATTCTGCAGTAATACTTTTATAGGTGCGTCCCTCCTCTAAATGGAGACAGACAATCTTCTTTTTAAATTCTGGCGTGTAACTTTGTGGCATAATGTGTACCTCTTTTCTTTGTAAAATTGATTATATCTTATTAGCCACTTCCGTTACAACTTTATTATAGCACTTCAGTGGCCGGGTTGCCAGAGAGCTTGGAATCAGTCCTTCAACAGTAATAAGGTCGGAAAAATATCTTGATGGTCTATATGCTGCAGATGAAGTTCTTCCCGGCATTAAGGACGAAATACTCAGCAGATCTGTCAAACCAACGCAGAGTGCAGTGATTGCCATCGGCAAAGCGTCACCTGACAAACGCCAGGAACTGGTTGAAAACCTGCGAAAGCCGAAAGCGGCGGCCCGCGGACAACCGATTCCCGAAGATCCTGATCCGGATGAGGATGCTGAAAACCTGGAAGAAGATTCTGATGAAGAAACGGAACCTTATATCCCTTCCAAGGCATCGATCCGTCAGATCTCCGCAGCCATGGCAAGCGATGCGGAGCATCCGGAACACAGGATGCCGACCGAGTTCATTATTGAAGAGCTCACTGAAGCACTGGACACCATGATCTTCCGATGGGATTTCTGCCTGAGCGAACACCGTGACGAAGCAAATGATGCGGAGTGCCGGCGTCAGATACAGGTACTCGTTGAAAAAGGAAGAGCATATTTGAAACAATACCGAGGAGGAAAGAAACGTGATGCAGTTTAACGATAAGAAATACAAAGAGCTGAGAATCGAAAGCACTCAGCTGGAGATCCCCCGCAATACCTACCAGCGGGAACTGAATACAGACCGCGTTCACAAGATCGTGAAACAGTTTGACGAGCGCGTCGCCAACGAGCCGAAGGTGAGCTACCGGGATGGCCGTTACTACGTCTTTGATGGTCAGCATACGATTGCTGCCAGGGTTGAGCGAAACGGCGGGAAACCGCTGATGATCCTCTGCAAGGTCTACTACGGACTGACGGAGAAGGAGGAAGCAAGGCTCTTTGCCGAGCAGACAGGTTTCTCTGCAGACTTGGGAGCCGGAGCAAGGATCCGGGCTCTGGTTTTTGCCGAAGACGAGCTGGCCTGCAGCTTCATCAAAGCCACAGAGGCCGCCGGGGCTAGGATCGACTACAGCCAGAGACGGGCAAGAAACCGGCTGGCCTGTGTATCCACCGCATTCAAGGAGTTCAGGAAGATCGGGGCCGAGAAATATACGGATGCTCTCCGCATCCTACTGGAAGCCTGGGGAGGTGATCCCGACTCTCTCCGGTCCGAAGCCGTCGGTGCCATGTGCGAGTTCGTGGATCTCTACGACGGGGAATTCGACCGGAAGCGTCTGGTCCGCAGATGCAAAAAATGTGACCCGATCACCATTTACCGCAAAGGTTATGCGATGGGAAACAGCATGGCGGGCAGTAAGAAGTATCTTTACCAGGTCCTGGATATCTACAACGGCTCCAGCCAGAGGCTGAACCTGCCGCTGAAGTTTTAAGGAGGCTACGAATGCTGGATAAGAAGACAGACCGTGAGGGACGCAGAGATCCCTGCCGGAGTGAGGATTGGATCTACAGACGCGGGGATATCTACCTCGCAAACTTGAATCCTTTCAAGGGTTCCGAACAGGGAGGTACAAGACCGGTCCTGGTCCTGCAGAACAATGACGGCAATTACTACTGCCCGACCCTGATCGTTGCGCCGATTACAACGAAGCTGAAGAAGCTGAACATGCCAACGCACTGCTATTTCGAAAAGGTCCGGGGACTGGCGGAACCTTCGATGGTTTCTCTGGAGCAGATCAAGACGATCGATAAATGCCGGATCGAGAAGTATCTCGGCAAGATGACCCGGGAACAGATGACGAAGGTTGAGGATGCAATACGGGAAAGCCTCGGAATGGAGATTCCGGAATGTGTGGAGGCCCCGTGATCATATACAGGAGGAAATAACGATAATGGAAGCTTGTGTTGAATACGATTTCCCGGAGGGAGTTGCTCCGGAGATGCCGGAGAAGCGCTGCTATACGGTGGATGACCTGATGCTGATCCTGGAGTGCGGACGGCGTACGGTTTATGACCTGCTCAAAAAGAATGAGTTCCGATATATCAAACTTGGAGGGAGCGGCTACCGAATCTCCCGCAAGAGCTTCGATGAGTGGCTTGATAAACAGAGCTGCTGACTTTAGAACACCTTGTCAAGGATGTCATTCCCAGAAATTAATCGAATCCGCATCCTTAAAGTCAGAGCGATGATCCGCTACTCTGTAGCCAGGCCGAAGGGTCTGGCTACATTTACATACAGGAGGTTGAAAGCATGACCAAACGCTCCAAAACAACCATGTCGGTCCGGGAGATGGGAAACCTGCTTGGACTGAAGAAAGTCGATTCGTACTGGCTGGTCCACAAAGGTTTTTTTGAGACCATCCTTGTGGGCGGAAAGATGCGGGTCGTGATTGAGAGCTTTGAGAACTGGTACGCACATCAGGCTAAGTACCATAAGGTGACAGGGGAACCGCCGGGAGAACTGCTGAAGCAGGAGTCATATTCTGCAAGGGATATCGCCGGGATCCTAGGAGTATCCGAATCCTATGTCTATGAAATTATGAAAGCTGCCGGTGTCAAACCGGTGATGGTCGATTTCCGGCAGCGGTTCCGCAGGGAGGATTTTGAACGATGGTACAGCAGTCAGACCCGGTTCCGCAATGATGAGGATCGCCGCAGGGATGAGGAAATGGAAGAAAGCTCCATGAGCATGCCGGATATGGCGAGGCTTCTGGACGTTTCCAGAAGTGTCGTTTACGGAATTCTTCAAAGTGATCTGGGGAAGGAAATGCTGGAAGTGATCATCATTGCCGGCCGGAAACGGATTACCAAGGAAAGCTTTGACCGGTGGTACGCTAGTCAGACCCGATATCTGAAGCCCGAAGACCAGCCGGAAGGTGTTCCCCGGAGACATAAAAGTTACGCTGATACGCTCGTAAAGAAGAAAGTGAAAACAGACTCGGATCCCAGAGAGGTCCGATACAGTTCAAATCCGGATTATCTTACGATCGACGAAGCTGCCTATATGGCAAAGGTGAGCATGGATCGCATTTACCGCTGGATCCAGTCGAGTAAGGTCCCGGCATTGAAGATCGCCAAGAGAGTGACCCGGATCCCCCGGAGAGATTTTGAAATGTTCCTCGAAGAATATATGAAGCAGGATAAGGAGTAAAGAAATGGCATCAATCGTAAAGCGCCGCGGTCGGTTCTGTGTCGTGTATCTGTATACCGACTCAAAGGGAAACCGGAAGCAGAAATGGGAAACATTTAAGACACAGGCTGAGGCAAAAGCCCGGCAGAAGGAAATCGAGTATAAGGAGCAGATCGGCACGTTCGTGATCCCGCAGTGCAGTACACTGGACGATCTCCTGAAGGAATACGTTGCTCTGTACGGGAAGAACACCTGGGCAATGTCTACATACAGTTCCAATGTCGGCCTGATCAAGAATTATATCTCGCCGTTCATCGGAAACATGAAGCTGAAGGACCTCACGCCCAGAGTACTGGAAAAGTACTATCAGCAGCTGCTGAAGACGAAGCCCGTCAACAACCCGGTGACCGGAAAGACCAAGAACGAGTTTGTCGGGACGAGCACGGTCCGGGATGTCCATAAGCTGCTCCGGAACTGCTTCGGCCAGGCTGTGAAATGGGAGCTTCTTGAGAAGAATCCCTGTCTGCATGCGACGGTTCCGAAGCACAAAAAACAGGAGCGGGAAATCTGGACGGCAGAGACTCTTTTCCATGCAACGGAAGTTTGCGAGGACAAGCGCCTGAGGCTGGCTATCAACCTGGCCTTTGCCTGTTCCCTCCGGATCGGCGAACTGCTTGGGCTGACCTGGGACTGTGTGGATATATCGGATGAAGCCATCAATACCGGTTACGCCTGTATTTCCGTGAACAAGGAGCTTCAGCGTGTGACGAGGGCGGCGCTTCAGTCTCTGGAGAATAAGGATGTCATGCAGATATTTCCGGCAAAGACATCCCGGACTTCAACGGTACTGGTGCTGAAAACACCGAAGACGGCAGGCAGTAACCGAAAAATCTTCCTTCCGAAGACCGTTGCAAACATGCTGATCGAATGGAAGAAGGAGCAGGACTTCACCATAGAAGCACTGGGCAGCGAGTATCAGGATTATAACCTCGTGATGGCGGGGCCGATCGGATTACCTGTTGAACCTGCCACGATCAAATCTTCTCTGAACAAGCTGATTGAGGAGCATGATCTTCCGAAAGTGGTCTTCCACAGTCTCCGCCATTCCAGTATCACTTACAAGCTGAAGCTGAACGGAGGCGATATCAAGGCTGTTCAGGGAGACTCCGGACATACCCAGACGTCGATGGTCACGGATGTGTACTCTCACATTCTGGATGATGACCGCCGGAAGAATGCACAGCTCTTTGAGAATGCATTTTATGAAGGGAAAGGTGCCGATCCGGCGGCTCCGGCAAAGGATCCGGATCCGGAAGAACAGAAAGCCTCTGATATGGATACGCTGATGAGGCTCCTGGGCAATCCGGAAACGGCCGGCCTCCTGAAGCAGCTGGTCAAGGCGATGGACAAGTAAAGGTGTATAAAGAAAACGATTTGGTGAATAACCAGGTCGTTTTTTCTTCTCAAAGACAATTCTGTGTGCTATATTGGCCGTACATACCAATTAAGGTCTACGTAAAAAATTGCGTTCTTGCGGGTGAATATGGTTTCCTGAGGTCGCCAATAACGACCGACGCCTTTTTTAGCAAAATCTAATATCTGGCTAAAATCCAGAGCGGATTTCTAATGAAAAAAGCGGATCTCAGGTGTACACAACGGAATTCGAACTTCGAAAAAACCGAGCAACAGAGCGGCACAACGGCTCTTAACTGACTTTAAACGCCAGGATAGAGCGACCGCCTCCTAAGCGGTAGGCCGGAGGTTCAAATCCTCTTAGCGACGCCAGAATTTCCGCCGAAAACGTGAATGTTCAAAGTTTTCGGCGTTTTCTATTTGCGCGAGCGCCGCTCGGCATCTGAAAGAATTTGAATCGATATGAATGTGCGATTGGCAGGAGTGGTTTTTGCTAATCGAACGTCCTTCTGTTAATCTGAAGAAAAATCCTGCTGATTTAAAGGGCGATTGCCAGCCGAAAACAAAGTATAACACGATTGCGGAAGGGGGGGATGGGTGGCATAGAATTTGTTGTAACAATTTGGCACCTCAAAATGATAAAGGAGAGATGGGAATGACAAAAGCAGATGAAAAAGCTCTGGCAGAAAGAAATGGTAATTTAAAATATAGAAATAGCAGGATATGATATTAGGAGCATGATTTATGTCGTGCGTAATCAGCAAGTTATGATAGATAGCGATTTGACTATGCTGTATCAGGTTGAAACAGGAGCATTGAACAGGGTTGTAAAAAGAAATATAAAAAGATTTCCAGAGGATTTTAGGTTTCAGCTTACTGTGAAGGAATATGAAAACTTGAAATGCCAATCTGGCATTTCAAGTTGAGCGTATCAGCAATGTGGAACTGAAGCAGTTGGAATACCAGAAACAGACCGATGAAAAATTGGAGCAGATATTTGAGTACATATCTGAACATGAAGAAGCCAGTCAAAAGATATTCTTTGACGGTCAGATTTATGACGCGTTCAGCCTGATTGTCCGTCTGGTACAAAAGGCGGAAAAGGAAATCACGCTGATAGACGGATATGTGGATGTGGGAACATTGAATTTGCTTTCCAAGAAAAACGAAAATGTGTCTGTGACAATCTACACGCAGAAACGGACAAGACTCACGAAAACAGATGTGGAAAATTTTAATGCACAGTATCCGTCTTTGGAAATGAAATATACGAAGGGATTCCATGATCGCTTTTTCATTCTTGACAGAGAAACAGCCTACCATGTAGGGGCATCTTTGAAAGACGCAGGAAAGAAATGTTTTGGAATTAACCTTATCCAGGATGCAGGGATCATTAAAGACATATTGCAGAGGTTGGAATTGGAAATGGAAGAATGAATGGCGGCAGGCCGGAGGTTCAAGTCCTCTTAGCGACGGCAGAATTACCGCCGGTTCCAGCCGCCGAACCGGTTTTTCCGGTAATGTGACAGCTCTTCTCTGGCTTCCG
This sequence comes from uncultured Lachnospiraceae bacterium, assembly GCA_944381615.1. Lineage (GTDB taxonomy): Bacteria > Bacillota > Clostridia > Lachnospirales > Lachnospiraceae > Otoolea. Next base: position 6,321 of record CALWLT010000005.1, read on the forward strand.
GCAGATCTCCGGCTTTTTGCAGCAGACGGATTCCGGCTTCCAGATCCTCCGGTCCGCCCAGCCCGCGGACGTAGAGAAGGCCGAGAAGGTAAAAGGCGTTGGGGCTATACCAGGTTACGCGCTCCAGGTAAGCGCGGGCGGCAGAATAATCCTTCGGGACGCCCAGCCCCAGGGCGCGGCAGGCCCCCAGAAAATAAACGCCCCAGTTTCCGGTTGTTTTCTGATCGTCCGCCCATTTGAGAAGGCGGTACGCCTGTTCATAATCCCGGGGAACGCCGTTTCCGTAAAAACAGAGCGCGCCCAGACGGTTGCAGCAGTTTTCACGGTTCTCCCGGGTTTCAAGTCCCTGTCTGTAATAGCGCGCGGCGCGGGCCGCGTCTTTTTTTACGCCTTTTCCCAGCTCACAGGAATATCCCGCGCCGAAGCAGGCCCGCTTTTCGCCGTGATCGGCGGCGCGGCGAAACCAGGAGAACGCTTCTTCTTTTCCGCTCTTCAGGAGATCCCGGGCATAGAGATACTGATAATTGGGATATCCGTATCCGGCTCCGAGACGGTTTATCGCGGACGCCTTTTTCGGCTGCGGGGCGATCAGGCCGCGGATGCCGTTTTGGTAATAGTGTTCCAGATTGCTGCCGCCCAGGAAAACACCGTTTTGGAATGCTTTCCAGAACCAGTTTTCGCAGCGGGCGGCATTTTCGCGCACGAAATCCCGGAATGCGTTCTGACTGGGAAAATCTGCCCGATCCGTTTTCTGAATCAGAAGAAAATCCTGCCAGAAAAAGACGTTGCCGATGGTGTACTGACAGAACGGTTCCCCGGCGGCGGCTTTCTTCCAGATTGCGTCGAACGCGGCTTGCAGATCGGCCGTGGTAAGCGCCTGTTTCAAAATGGATGAAAGCCCTCCGGTGCGCAGGCAGAAAAGTATGGCCAGAGCACTTTTCTGTCGGACGCCCTGTAAAAGAAGACGTTCCGCCTCGGTTTCATCTTCTGGAAAGCCGTGACCGTCCCACATGTACTGCGCTCCGGACAGGCAGCGCGCCAGAAGGCAGCTGGCGTCTCCGTCTCCCGCGCCGGCGGCCTTTTCCAGCAGATGGAATGCGTCCCGGCCGCGTCCGTTTCCCATCTGATAATAGAGATCGCTAAGCGCCTGTTCCACAGCGTCGCTGAAAAAAGCTCCCATATACGGTGTCCTCCCTGTATTTGAAATGATCGTTCTGAAAAATGGATCTTGTGTCTTATGTCCGCGAAATTTTCCGCTTACCTGCGGCTCTGGTTTGACAGGCGCTCAGGGAAGGATTTCCAATTCAAGCACCTCGTCCAGAGAAATTTCCAAACCATTTTTCAGAATGAGACGCCGCACCGCCGGATCGATTTTCTGAATCTGTCCGGAAACGGTAACGCAGATTCCGCCGGATTTGGCCCGGTCCGGAGAGAAATACGTGACGGAAACGGAAAGGTCTGCCCCGTGCTGTGAGAATATTTCGCGAAGCCGCAGATCCAGCCGCTCTTTTTCTTCTTCTGTCAGCTCGGGCCGGGCCTGCAGCGGGCGGGCGGTCTCGCGAATCAGATCGCCGTAGCCGGTCAGCGCGGCGAAGGGAGAAAACTGGGCGGCGCGTTCCGCCATGCTCATTTGCGGATGGCTGGCGGAAACAGGGCGGGAAAGATACAGAATATCTTCATACGGAAATGGTTCCGGATCTGGTCTCATGACAAATCCCCTTTCTTTTTACCGGGAGTACGCCGGCGCTGTCAGAGTAGCCAGCGCCGTCTGTGTGTCAGGCGCGGTGGCCGCCAATCTGGTTGTTGCGATCGGCGGCGGTGGCGCCTTCCTGGAGATTCATTCCCCTGAGAACGGCATTTTTTCCGAATTTTTTCTTAATCTCCAGTACGGCCTGCTGCATTTTTTTCTCCCGCTTCCGCTCATTTTTTTCGGTTTCTTTCTGCTTCTGCTGCGCGTCATAATCGGTAAACAGGGTAAGCTGCTGAAAATCCGGTTCTCCCGGCGCTTCGCTTTCCGCGATGACGCGGATGGCGGTAAGCGTGATTCGGCGCGCAAGAAGCTTTTCGTCGGCAATCCGCTCAAAAAGAGAGGTGGCTGCCTGCATGATCAGCCGGGCGGAGGAAGTAGGGCATTCCAGATTTTCGGTGCCGTGCGCGTGGCGGGGGACCGCGCGGCCGTAGCAGTCAGTCTGCAGACTGTTCTGATACTGTTTTCGCAGAGCAGGATTTTGCAGGTTTTCCCGGTCGTAATCGATGGTCAGAACAAGCTGGCTGGTCAGAAGCTCCTGTTCGACAAGCTGCAGGGCCAGGGAATCGGCCATTTCCCGCACGGCCAGCCGGGTTTTTTCATAGGGATAGGGGCAGGGCAGCACCTGTCCGCTTCCGATGCTGCGGTTTTCGGGCCGATAGGACCGGATGTCGGAAATAGTACACGGTTCCCAGCCCCAGGCGTGGTCGATAAGCAGCTCGGCGTTTACGCCGAATAAGCTGTAAAGCAGATCTTCATTATAATAATCCTCCGGCCTGCCCAGGGAGCAGCGGGCGATATCGCCCATGGTAAAAAGGCCGATCCGTTCCAGGCGGGAGGCGTATCCTTTTCCTACGCGCCAGAAATCCGTGAGCGGACGGTGGTTCCAGAGCCGGCGGCGGTAGGAGAGCTCGTCGAGGCGGGCGATGCGCACGCCGTGTTCATCGGCCGGGCTGTGTTTGGCTTCAATATCCATGGCGATTTTGCAAAGATAGAGATTGCTTCCGATTCCGGCCGCCGCCGTGATGCCGGTGGAGGCGAGCACGTCGAGAATGATGGTCCGCGCCAGTTCCTCCGGGGTTTTTCCGTATGTTTTCAGATAGGAGGTGGCGTCGATGAATACTTCATCAATGGAATAGACGTGCATATCTTCGGGCGCGATATAGTTCAGATAGATCTGGTAAATCTGCGCGCTGATCTGCATGTAACGGGCCATCTGCGGCGGCGCGACGATGTAGTCGAGGGCCAGCGATGGATCGGCGGCCAGTTTTTTTGTATCAGAAGAAGAGCCGGTTAAGCGGCGGCCGGGGGCAAGGCGGCGCCGTCCGGCGTTTAACCGGGCGACCTGCCGGATGACTTCAAACAGGCGCGGCCGTCCGGGAATGCCAAAGGATTTGAGCGCGGGAGAGACGGCCAGGCAGATGGTTTTTTCCGTCCGGCTTTCGTCTGCCACGACCAGGCAGGAGGTCATGGGATCCAGATGGCGATCCACGCATTCTACGGAAGCGTAAAAGGATTTCAGATCGATGGCAATATAGATCCGATCGCTCATGGGCGTTTCTCCTTTCGGCGGCTTATTATCCGGCGGCCTGCTATTTGGCGGCTCATTATCCGGCAGCTCACTGTTCGGCGTTCTGTTTCCGGGTGTCCGGCTTTCCGCTGGTCTGTTTCTGCAAACGTTCGATGCGTTCCTTCTATAAAGTATACCCCATTTGCGCGGATTTTGGGAGGGAAAATGATCTTTTCAAGATACGCGCATTGTGTTATGATGGATAAGGCGTCTGCCGAAAAAGTGAAAAAGGAGAAAAAAATGAGACGGTTAAAGATATGGATGATTGCGGGAGCTGCCATGATGCTGGCGGCCTGTGGACAGAAGGAGGAGACGGCGCCTTCGGCGGCGGAGACCGTACAGGAGACGGAGAGCGAGGCAGCAGAAACGGCTGCGGAGGAGAGCGAAGCGGCGGAGACGGCCGCCGAAGAGAGCGGTGCGGCGGAAGGCGCAGAGAAGGCGGCCGCTGAAGAGAGCGGTGCAGCGGAAGGCGCAGAGGAGACGGCTGCAGCGGAAGGTTCCGGCGAAGATGCGGCTGCAGATGACAACTTCTCTGTTCCGGCAGAGGAGGCAGAGGCATTTGCCGGCGAGGTAAAGCAGGCGGTGGCAGATGCGGATCTGGAAGCGCTTGCGGATCTGGCGGCGTATCCGCTGTATCTCGGCCTGGGGGACGGCGTGTCGGTAGAGAGCCGGGAAGAATTTCTTGCGCTGGACGCGGCAGAGGTATTTACGGAGGAATTAAAGAACGCGGTGGCGCAGGCGGACGAGACGGCTCTTGCGCCCAGTATGGCCGGATTTGTCCTGTCGGATGAAAGCGGCGCGCCGAATGTGATTTTCGGCCTGCGGGACGGAGCGCTGGCAGTCAGCGGAATCAATTATTAAAAAAGAATTGACGAGAAACATTAAAAAAGAATTGACAAGAAACCGGAATGCCGGTTAAAAACCGGTGCGGAAAAGGGGGTGGAAAATGGCATGGCGCAGTTTATTGTTCTGGATCTGGAGTGGAATCAGAGTCCGGCCGGCCGGGACGGGGCGCTGGATCGCCTCCCGTTTGAGATCATCGAGATCGGCGCGGTCAAGCTGAACGCCAGCCTGCAGATTATCTCTGAATTCCACCGCCTGATCCGCCCCCGCGTGTACCGCCAGATGCATTTTAAGATCTCGGAGGTTACGCATATGTCGATGGAGGAGCTGGATGCGCGGGGGGAGGATTTTCCGTCCGTGATGGCGGATTTTCTGGAATGGTGCGGGGACGATTACCGCTTCTGCACCTGGGGATCGATGGATCTGACCGAGCTTCAGCGGAATATGGTGTATCACGGCCTGGATCTTCCCTTCTCCTATCCGCTTCTGTATTATGATCTGCAGAAGATCTACAGCCTGATCCGGGGCATTAAGCAGCGGGAATCGCTGGATACGGCGGTAGAGGAGCTGCAGATCCGGGAAGACCGGCCGTTCCACCGGGCGCTGGACGACGCCTGGTACACCGGCCGCGTGATGAGCGAGATGGATTTCTACAGCATGGTCGAATTTGTCTCGGTTGATTATTTTCGTCCGCCGGAGACGGAGGAAGAAGAGATTTATCTGGAGTTTCCGGGATACGCGAAATTTGTGTCCCGCCGCTATGAAACCAGAGAAGAGGTTTTAAAGGAACGCCGGGTCATGGAGATGGTCTGTTATCAGTGCAGGAGGACGCTGCGCAAGAAGATCCGGTGGTTTTCCATGAATCAGAAGTTTTATTTCTGCCTGGCGGTCTGTCCCGAGCACGGGTATCTGAAAGGGAAAATCCGCATGAAGCGATCGGATGACGGCTCCTATTTTGCCGTCAAGACGACGAAGCTGGTCGGCGAGGAAAGCGCCGGACAGATTGAAAAGAAGCGGGAGGAATGCAGAAAAAAACGTGCGGACCGCAGCCGTGTGAAGCGGACGGCGCAGACGGGATCGAAGAAAAACGGATAGAAGGCGGCGCGCCGGAATTACGGGCGCGTTCCGCCTTTTTTTCTGCGGCTTGCCGCGGCTCTGGATCGCCCGCTTCTTGCCGGGCCGGAGCTCTCGCGGCGCTTCTGCATCATCAGGTCAAATTCCGCCTGGGAGACGCCGGTTTCCCGGAGGCGCTGGGCACGGCGGCGCCGGCGCTCCAGCAGGGCTTCCTCTTCCTGACGCCGTTTCTTTTCCAGGATGGTATAAATTCCGCCGCCCGCGATGACAAGGATCAGCACTGCGCCGGCGATCTTGAGAGCCAGGGACGGAAGACGCAGGGAAATGTGAAACGGCCCGCTTTCTTCGCCGGAAACGGGGGATACGGTCTCATCCGCCGCTTCTTCGGAGACCGGGGACGCCGATTCGGCGGGGGCGATGGCGGTCGGCGCAGCTTCCAGCAGCGATTCCGGGAGGCGCGCGCTCTGCACGGCGGCGTCCGTGAGCGTCAGGAAAGCCTGTCCCACCAGATGATCGCCCAGATAATAATCGATGGCGGCGATCGTCCCCTCCGGGGCGCCGGCCGGGATCTCATAGCTGAGAGAGCTGGTCGTCTCGGAGAAATCCGCCGTTACCGGCAGGATCAGCCGGCTGTCCGGATCCAGGGCGAGACGCTGGTCCTCGGAGGTGGGGAGGCCGCCGATTTCTAACTCGTCTCCGATGCTGGAGAAGGTCTGATCGTAATCGGCGATTTTAACAGAATGAAAATTCTGGAAGCCAAAGTCCAGAAGCCGGTCCGTATCGGTATACTGCGTGCCGTGGCTGTGCAGGACGACGGTAATCAGCTCCGTGTCGCCCTGGCGCGCGCCGTTGACCAGGGTGTTGAGGGCGATCGAGGTATAGCCGGTCTTGCCGCCCAGCACGTCGGGGCGGTATTCGTCGGGCCAGTTTTTCTTGACCATCTTGTTGCCGGGAGAAATGCCCTGTCCCTCGGGATTCAGCTTGTTGGGCGGCAGCTCGTAATAGGTCGTGGAGATGATCTCGGCGAAGGCGTCGTACTGGAAGGCGGCGCGGGTAATCAGAGCCATGTCGTAGGCGCTGACGTAATGGTTTTCATCGTTTAAGCCGCTTGGATTGGAGAAATGTGAATCCACGCAGCCCAGCTCGGCGGCCTTTTCGTTCATCAGGACGGCGAAGTCCTCTGTGGTGCCGGCCACGTGTTCCGCCAGGGCGTTGGCCGCCTCGTTCGCCGATTTCAGAAGCATGGCGTAGAGGCAGTCTTTGACGCTCGCCGTGTCGCCGGTGTCATAACCGGCGCTGGTGCTGTTGGATTCCACATTGTAGACGGCGTTCTCCGAAAACGTGACAATCTCGTCCATGGAACAGTTTTCCAGGACAAGAATGGCGGTCAGGACCTTGGTAATGCTGGCCGGGGCGTATGTATCATGAATATTTTTGCCGTAGAGCACCGTGCCGGTGTGGGAATCCATCACGATCCCCGCGTCCGATTCGATGGAGACGCCGGACGGCCAGTCGGTGGAAGCCTGCGCCGGCAGCGGGCGGGCAAGTGTAAAGGAGATAAGAAGAAGCAGGGCGGTGCTTTTTTTTGCCGCGGCTTTCTTCGGCCGGTCTGCTTTTTGCTTCTGCCGCTTTTCCAGCAGGATGAGGGCCGCGCAGACGGCAAACAGCAGCGCGGTCAGAGCCGCGAAGGTCAGCGCGATGCGGGCGGCCGTGTCCATGAAAAACGGTTCCGGCACGATATTAATCAGCAGATCCGTGGCCGGATCCAGCATCCAGAGATCGTTGGTAAAGAAAATCCGGTGGAAAAGAATAAAATATTTCGTGAAATCGGTGGAAATTACGGCGGCCAGGAGCGCGGTTACGGCAAGAAAAAGAACCGTGCCGGCGCAGAGCATCCGCGGCAGCAGCGAGCGGACGGGAGCGCGCAGCGCAAACAGAGCCGCCACGCAGGCGGCCGCCAGAAGAAGGCAGGCGCGGCGCAGGGCGAGGCCGCCCAGAAACAGGCCGCGGACGTCTTCCATATGGGCGATCTCCCTCGCATTAAAAAATTCGCGGGGTTCGCCGTTTACAACGGTCTCGACATGAAGATCCGCCCGGTCGCCGCGCAGATAATCCATCATCTCATCCGTGACCGCCAGCAGATCCTCCATCTCCATGTGGACGGCTTCGGTTACGTGATATTTGCTGTATTCTTTTTCATAATAGCCGGGCGTCCAGTAGGCCACGGCTTCCACCGAGGTAATCAGGAAAATGATCATCAGGCAGAAGGCGCAGAGGATGCCGAGAAACCCGGAAAAAACAGAAAATCCTTTTTTCATGTTCTGATTATACACCTGCTTATCCAAATTGTGAGTGTCTGCACTTTCTATATACTATACCAAAAAGCGGCGGTTCAGAAAAGGCGGAGAGAAGAAAAAACTGTGAAATTTTTAGAAAGAAACAAAGAAGGGGCGCTTGTCAGAAGGGGAGAGATCCGGTATACTGGCAGAGAATACGGAAACAGGGCCGGGGAAAAGCGGCAGAGCGCGCGGCGCGGCGGGGCCCGGACGGGAGAGGAGCAGAATGATAAAAGCGGTAATTTTTGACATGGACGGGGTCATTATCGACAGCGAGCCGGTTTATTTAAACTACCTGTATGAATATGCCAGGAAGAAAAATCCGCGGGTACAGCTCGCGGATCTCTACGGAACCGTGGGGACGACGAAGAAGGACTGCTGGAGCGTGGTGGAACGGGCGGTCGCGACCGGCGAGAGCTGGGAGACGCTGCACGCGGAATATCTGGGACGCTGGACGGATATTTTCAACGAGGTCGATTATCTGTCGATTTTCCGGCCGCAGGTGCTGGGGGTAATGGACAGGTTAAAAGAGATGGGGCTGCGGCTGGCGGTCGCGTCCGCGACCAACATCGAGCAGGTGGAGAAAATCCTGAAGGAAAACGGGGTGGCTTCGCGTCTGGAACGCATGGTCAGCGCCAGCACGTTCAAGAGGAGCAAGCCGGATCCGGAGGTGTATCTCTATACCGCGGATCAGATGGGGCTTGCGCCGGCGGAATGCCTGGTCATCGAGGATTCTACCGTGGGCATCATGGCCGGACATGCGGCCGGGATGACGGTCGCCGCTCTGATTGACGAGCGGTTCGCCTTTGACCGCAGCCTGGCGGATTATGAGCTTGGCAGCCTGGAGGAGATTGTCCCCCTCGCCGCGCGCCTGTTGAAAGAAACGGAAGAGAAGTAAAAAGCGGGCCGCGCCTGCCGGATGGAACCATGCAATCCGGCAGGCGCGGCCCGCCTGATCTCAGGACAGTCCGGCGGCCTGCTTGAAAAAATCAGGAAACAGGCGTCAGGTATTCTTTTACGACGTAAGCCTCCTGGCCGTTGTAGCGGATGACGCACCAGCGGTCATCGTAGTCGCCCAGGAATTCGACCTCCGTGTCAGGGGCCAGCACGCCGATCCGCGCGTCGTCGGTCGACGGGGTGGAACGGACGTTTAACGTGTCCGTCGTGCGGTACAGGACGACGGCTTCCGTGGGAGCCTCGGTCGGCGCTTCCGTAACGGCTTCGGTCGGCATCTCCGTCGACGCCATGGTCTCCACTGCGACGGTCGGCGCGGCGGTCGTATCTTCCGGCGCCGTCTCCTCTGCGGGGCGGATCATGCGGATGATCAGGAGCAGGACGATGATGATGGCGATCAGCAAAAGCGGCTTGATGATGCTTCCCGGATCGATCGAGGGGCCGGAGGAATAAGCTCTGCGCCGCCGGCTCTCCCGCTGCGCCGTGCTGCGGCTTCCCGCCGTGCGGCTCCGCGTGCTTTCTCCCGCAGAGCGCCGCGCCGCCGGTGCCGGCCGCCTGCGCCGTTCCGTGTAATCGCCGGCAAAGGTATAGACCTCCTGTGAGAGGAGATGATAGGCCTGATTGGCGTTGTAGGCGCTGTTGTCCTCCTCGTGGATGGCCCGGTTGCCGATGGTGCGGATCTTGTGGTAATGCTCGCACGTCGTCTTGCTGATATAGTCCTCGTCATAGAGCGCGTCGATCATGTCGATCAGGCTGCCCTCCGGGACGTCTGATTTTTCACACAGGCACTTGACCATAAATTCCAGGGTCTGCCGCGCCTTGATCATTGCCATATTGTATTTCTTCTGTCCGATGAGGCGCTCCGTGTCCCGGACGCCGATCTGGATTTTTTCCCAGCTGCTCTGACTGGAACTGTCTGTATTCGCCATACGTTGTTTCTCCTTTGTGCCGCTGTCGGTCGGTAAAATCGTTTCTTCTGTCATTATAATATAGATCCCGGATTTGTGCACCAGTATTTTGAAGAAAAATTAAAATAGTAAGAAAAATTTCAGAGATTTGGAAGAATCCGGATGAAAATCCGGATTTGATGATTAACTTGCGGAAAACGGCGCAGAATGGTAAGATAGAAGGGAATCAACAGAAAAGCGAGAGGATACAGCCAGATGAGATTACGTCATATTCCGGGCGCGGAACAGATGATAGAGGAAAGTCCCTTTGTGATACAGGATGCCAGAGAGCGAAAAGGCCGCTGGCAGGAGTCGCTTGGCGCGAAAGCTCCCCTGCAGATTGAGATTGGGATGGGGAAAGGGCGTTTTATCCTGGAACAGGCCAGGAAGAACCCGGATCTTATGTTTCTCGGGATCGAGCGCTACAGCACCGTGCTGCTGAAGGCGCTGCGAAAGCGCGGAGAAGAGGAGGCGCCGAACCTTTTTTATCTCTGCGAGGACGCGAGAAAGCTGGGAGAGATTTTCGGACCGGGGGAGGTCGGGCGGATTTATCTGAATTTTTCCGATCCGTGGCCCAAAAAGCGCAACGCCGGGCGGCGTCTGACCTCGCCGGTCTATCTGGGCATTTACGAACAGTTTCTGACCGCGGACGGAACGGTGGAATTTAAGACGGACAACCGGGATCTGTTCGAGTATTCGCTGGAATCCATCGGCCAGGCGGGCTGGCGGATTCTTGCCTCTACCTTTGATCTGTACGCCAGCGATCTGGCGGCCGGGAATGTCATGACAGAGTATGAGATGAAATTTGCCGCAGAGGGAAAACCGATCTGCAAGCTGATCGCCGCCAGGCGGGAGCCGGAAGAAGGGGATTTTTCTGCGGAGAAAGCCGATCGGGAAAACGGCGCGCATATACTGTAGCAAAAACGGAGAGAGCCGGGATATGGGGTTAGGAGACCGGATCCGCCGGGCGCTGTTAAAGGCGACCTGCGACAAGGCCGAGCTTAACCGGGCCGTCCTGCGGTGGAGGCGGTATTTCGCGGAAGCCGCGGCGGTTCTGGAGCCGGATCGGCGAAAAAAGAAGACAGGAGGAGCGTTACATGGAAAAAAGGTTTACAAACGAAAATTTTGAGACGGAGGTACTCGGATCGGAGATTCCGGTTCTGGTTGATTTTTATGCCGACTGGTGCGGGCCGTGTCAGATGATGGCCCCGATCATCGAGCAGCTGGCGAAGGATTATGAGGGGCGGATTGCGATTGGAAAGCTCAATGTGGATGATAATCCGGAGCTGGCGCTGCGCTATAACGTCATGTCGATCCCGACGCTGATCCTGTTTCGGAAGGGCGAGGTCTTCAGCAAGGAGGTCGGCGCGCGCTCGAAGCGCGATATGGAAAAGGTTTTAAACCGGGCGCTGTAAAAGGCCCGTAACAGAAGAGAAAAGCCGGGAACCGGCGGCGCGCGGGAAGAAAACCGCGCGCCGCCGGTTCCGCCTTATGGCGGCAAAAAAGCTTAACTTTGCTTAACTTGACTAAATTAGATTCAGTTGATACACTGAAAACGGAATATTCTGGCAACTCGATAAACAAGCAGAGCATACTTCAGGGGGAAATAACGTGAAAGAGTATCTGTCAACATTGGAAGAAATCCTGAGCGCGCAGAAAACCTCTCTCCAGGGCCTGACGCAGGAGGAAGCGGACCGGCGGCTGGAGGAACACGGGAAGAACAAGCTGAAAGAGGGGAAGAAGGCGTCCCTGATCCAGCGTTTCCTGGAAGAGCTGGCCGATCCGATGATCATCATTCTGCTGGTCGCCGCTCTGATTTCAGGCATCACGGCTTTCTATGAGGGAGAGTCCTTTGCGGATGTACTGATTATCCTGGCCGTGGTCATCATCAACGCGATTCTGGGCGTTGTGCAGGAGAGCAAGGCGGAGGCGGCGATTGCGGCGCTGCAGGAGATGGCGGCGGCGACCAGCAAGGTGCTGCGCGACGGCCGGCAGATTCAGGTTAAGAGCGAAGATCTGGTTCCCGGCGACGTCGTGATTCTGGAAGCGGGCGACGCCGTGCCGGCGGACGGGCGTATTGCAGAGTGCGCCAGCATGAAGATAGAAGAGGCGGCCCTGACCGGCGAATCCGTTCCCGTCAACAAGACGGCGGAGACGTTAAGCCTCGGCGATCAGAAGGATGTGCCGCTGGGCGACCGTAAAAATATGGTATATATGGGTTCCACCGTGGTGTACGGCCATGGCAGCGCCGTGATCACGGCGACGGGCATGGCGACGGAGATGGGCAAGATTGCCGACGCTCTGGCCCAGACGGAGGAAGAAGAGACGCCGCTGCAGCGCAAGATGAACCAGTTAAGCAAGATTCTGACGGTCCTGGTGGTCGGGATCTGCGTGGTCATTTTCGCGGTCGGCCTGCTGCGGGCGCAGGGATCGGCGGACGGCATCACGGCCGACTCAATCCTGGAGACCTTTATGGTAGCCGTTTCCCTGGCAGTGGCGGCGATTCCGGAGGGCCTGGTGGCCGTGGTTACGATCGTGCTTTCCATCGGCGTGACCAATATGTCCCGCAAGAACGCGATTATCCGCAAGCTGACGGCGGTAGAGACGCTGGGATGTACGCAGGTAATCTGCTCGGACAAGACCGGTACGCTGACGCAGAATAAGATGACCGTCGTCGATCACGCGACGGATGATTTGAAGCTCTTGCAGATTGGCATGGCGCTCTGCAGCGACGCGAAGCCGGATCCGGCGACCGGACAGGCCGTCGGCGAGCCGACGGAGTGCGCGCTGGTCAACGACGCGTACAAGGACGGCATGGACAAGAACGGGCTGGAGCAGGAATACCCGCGGCGGGCGGAAGCGCCGTTTGACTCCATGCGCAAGATGATGTCCACCATTCACGAGAAGAAGGAGGGCGGATACATCCAGTTTACCAAGGGCGCGCCCGACGAGGTATTAAAGCGCTGCAGCAGCGCGCTGATCGGCGGGAAGACGGTCCCCATGACGGACGAAATCCGCGAATCGATCCTTCAGAGCAACAAAAATATGGCGGATCGCGCGCTGCGCGTGCTCTGCGCGGCAAAACGGGACTGGAACGCGCTTCCGTCAAACTGCGAGCCGGAATTTCTGGAGCAGGATCTGACCTACGTCGGCCTGTCCGGCATGATCGATCCGGTGCGCCCGGAGGTTAAGGCGGCAATCGAGGAATGCCGCGAGGCGGGCATCCGCCCGATCATGATCACGGGCGACCACCGGGATACGGCGGCGGCCATCGCCATGGAGCTGGGAATCATCGACAGCCCGGATCAGGCGATTACCGGCGCGATGCTCAATGAGATTGACGACGCGACCTTCAAAAAAGAGATTGAAAAATATTCCGTCTACGCGCGCGTACAGCCGGAGCACAAGGTGCGGATCGTAAAGGGCTGGAAGGCGAACGGAAAGATTACCGCCATGACGGGAGACGGCGTCAACGACGCGCCCTCGATCAAGAGCGCCGACATCGGCGTCGGCATGGGCATCACGGGAACGGATGTGACCAAGAATGTGGCGGATATGGTCCTGGCGGACGACAACTTTGCCACCATCGTTTCCGCCGTCGAGGAAGGCCGGCGTATCTACGCCAATATCCGCAAAGCGATCCAGTTTTTGCTGGCGTCCAACCTGGCGGAGGTGCTGGCGATCTTCTTCGCGACGCTGATCGGTTTTACGATCCTGGAACCGGTTCATCTTCTGTGGATCAACCTGATTACCGACTGCTTCCCGGCGCTGGCTCTGGGCAGGGAAAAGAGCGAGGCCGACATCATGAAGCAGAAGCCGCGTGATCCGAAGGAAGGGATCTTTGCCGGCGGCATGGGCTTTGACGTGTTCTTCCAGGGCTTTATTGTGACGGTCCTGGTGCTGGTGTCCTATCTGCTCGGCCATTATGTGGAGAGCGGCGTCTGGGAGTTTGTGGACAGCCCCGACGGGACGACGATGGCGTTTCTGACGCTGTCCATGGTGGAAATTTTCCACTCCCTGAACATGAGAAGCCGCAGAGGATCGATCTTTACGCTGCCGACGAAAAATATGTTCCTTTACGCGGCCATGATCGCGTCCCTGCTCCTGACGACGGCGGTTATCGAGATCCCATTTTTGGCCGGCCTCTTCGAGTTTACGCCGATCGACTGGAACGAGTATCTGATCGCGCTGGGACTGGCCGTCCTGATTATTCCGATCATGGAGGTTGTGAAGGCGGTTCAGAGAAAGCTGGGCGTATAAGTCCGGAAAGAGAGTCGGTCCGGAAAGAACCGGCGCGCCGCGGGCGTTTCCCCGCGGCGCGCCGTTCATGCGGAAAATGCCGTCCCGTGCGGTTTTTTGGAAAAAGAAACGATTTCTGAAAAAAATGTAAAATTTTTCTGGAAAAAAATGAAAAAAGGGTTGACTTTTTCAGCTTCCTGAGATAGAATAACTCTTGCGTTGCGGGAGACCGCAGATGAAAATAAAATAAGCGCCTTTAGCTCAGTTGGTAGAGCAGTAGACTCTTAATCTATTTGTCCAGGGTTCGAGTCCCTGAAGGCGCACTTTAAACACTGGTTTTGCAGACGGAGAGCTGTGGGGCTGGTGTTTTTTTTGCGTGTGAAAATGTTGCGCGTGAAAAACAGCGGGCCGGTTTTGTGGATTATGCTGAAAATGAACGGCAATCTCATTTTTTGTGAAAAGCCTCTTCCATTTCTTTCTGCTTTGATGTATGCTTAAGTACAGTGCGTTGGAATACAAGATATAGTGCAGAAAGAAAAGGAATTCCAATATTTGGTAGATGATTTGTCGGAAGAGTTCCGGCGCCGGCAGAGCGGACGCCTGCGGGGCAGGGAACGGGAAGGGGCAGAGGAATGGAGACGACGGTTTTAACGCGCGTGATTAAGCGCAACGGGGAAGAAGTATGTTTTGATCAGAGCAAGATTGTCAATGCGATTACCAAGGCCAATAACGGGGTAGATCGGATCCATCAGATGAATGCGTATCAGATCCAGGCGATTGCGGATACGATTTCCAGCCGGGTTCAGGAGATGACGCACGCGGTCAACGTGGAAGACATCCAGGATATGGTGGAGACGGGGATCATGGAGATGCGCGGCTACGAGGTGGCGCAGAAGTACGTGCGCTACCGCTATAAGAGAGAGCTGAAGCGCAAATCCAACACGACGGACAACGGGATCCTGGCGCTTTTAGACCACATCAACGAGGAGGTCAACCAGGAGAATTCCAACAAGAATCCGGTTATCAATTCCACGCAGCGGGATTATATGGCGGGCGAGGTCAGCAAGGACCTGACGCGGCGCGTGCTGCTTCCCGACGATATCGTGCGCGCGCATGAGGAAGGGATCATTCATTTCCACGATTCGGATTATTTTGCGCAGAAGGAGCACAACTGCGATCTGATCAATCTGGAGGATATGCTGCAGAACGGGACGGTCATCAGCGAGACGATGATCGAGAAGCCGCACAGCTTTTTTACGGCCTGCAATGTGACGACGCAGATCGTGGCGCAGGTGGCCAGCAACCAGTACGGCGGCCAGTCGTTCACGCTGGCGCACCTGGCGCCGTTTGTGGATATCAGCCGGCAGAAGATCCGCCGCAGCGTGATGGAAGAGCGCAGGGAGTGCGGCGAGAGCCTGGATGAGGAGATTATCGCCCGGGTTACGGAACGCCGCCTGAAGGAAGAGATCAAGAGCGGTATCCAGACCATTCAGTATCAGCTGATTACCCTGATGACCTGCAACGGGCAGGCGCCGTTCGTGACGGTGTTCATGTACCTGGACGAGGTGGAGGAAGGCCGCACGAGAGACGATCTGGCCATGATCATCGAGGAGGTCATGGTACAGCGGATGCAGGGAGTAAAGAACGAGAAGGGCGTGTGGATTACGCCGGCGTTCCCCAAGCTGATTTATGTGCTGGATGAGGACAACATTACGGAAGGATCCAAATACTGGTATCTGACCGAGTTGGCGGCGCGCTGCACGGCCAAGCGCATGGTGCCGGACTATATTTCCGCCAAGATGATGCGGGAGCTGAAAAACGGGGAGGTATATCCCTGCATGGGCTGCCGTTCCTTCCTGACGGTGGAGGATTCGCAGATGCTTCCCAACGGGAAACACAAATTTTACGGCCGGTTTAATCAGGGCGTCGTTACGATCAACCTGGTCGACGTGGCCTGTTCCTCCGAGGGCGACATGGATCGCTTCTGGGAGATCCTGGACGAGCGGCTGGAGCTGTGCCACCGCGCGCTGCGCTGCCGTCATGAGCGCCTGCTGGGCACGGTTTCCGACGTGGCGCCGATCCTCTGGCAGAACGGCGCGCTGGCCCGCCTGAAGAAGGGCGAGAAGATCGATCCGCTCTTATACAACGGATACTCCACGATCTCGCTGGGCTATGCGGGCCTTTACGAGATGTGCATGCGTATGCTGGGCAAATCTCACACCGACCCGGAGGCCAAGCCGTTCGCGTTAAAGGTCATGCAGCGCCTGAACGACAAGTGCCGCGAGTGGAAGGAAGCCGAGCATATCAGTTATTCGGTTTACGGGACGCCCATGGAGTCCACGACGTATAAGTTTGCCAAATGCCTGCAGAAGCGCTTCGGGATCATTAAGGGCGTGACGGATAAGAATTATATTACCAACAGCTATCACGTCCACGTTTCGGAGGAGATCGACGCGTTCAGCAAGCTGAAATTCGAGTCGGAGTTTCAGAAGCTGTCGCCGGGCGGCGCCATCAGCTACATCGAGGTGCCCAACATGCAGCAGAATATCCCGGCGGTCCTGGCGGTCATGCAGTTCATCTACGGGAATATCATGTACGCGGAGCTGAACACCAAGAGCGATTACTGCGAGTGCTGCGGCTACGACGGGGAGATTCAGATTAAGGAAGACGAGAGCGGCAAGCTGATCTGGGAATGCCCCAACTGCGGAAACCGCGATCAGGATCGGATGTTCGTGGCGCGCAGAACCTGCGGCTATATCGGGACGCAGTTCTGGAACCAGGGCCGGACGCAGGAGATCCGGGATCGGGTGCTGCATCTGTAAAGAAATCAGATAACGGGATGCTGCAGGACCGGCTGTCCGGGAATGCGCGCATCCCGTATTTTTTCGGAAAGGCGCGAAGATGTATTACGGAATGATTAAGAAATGCGATATCGCGGACGGCCCCGGCGTGCGGGTCAGCCTGTTTGTCTCCGGCTGCCGCCATCACTGTAAGGGCTGCTTTAACGCGGAAACCTGGGATTTTGCATACGGATCGCCGTATACAAAAGAGACGGAGGAAGAAATCCTCCGTCTCCTGGAACCGGATTACATCCGGGGGTTTACCCTGCTGGGCGGCGAACCCTTCGAGCCGGAAAACCAGCGGGAGCTGGCCGGCCTGCTTGCGCGGATCCGGGAAACGTATCCGGGAAAGGATATCTGGTGTTATACCGGTTACCTCTACGACCGCGATCTGCAGCCGGGCGGCTGCGTTTTTACGGATGTGACGGAAACGATGCTCTCGTGCATCGACGTCCTGGTGGACGGCGAGTTCATTGAAGAGCAGAAGGACGTCACGCTGCGTTTTCGCGGAAGCCGCAACCAGCGGATCCTCACGCTGCATGGAGTAAAGGACTGAGCGCCGGGGCGGCTGCGTTTGGTTTAGCGCAGCCGCTCGCTCTCCCAGTCGATCAGGATGCCGCTGTAGGCGTCGATGGTAAATTCGTACTCGGTGTTGTCGTGGATCAATTTTCCTTCGTATTCCATGCGGCCGTCATCCTCGTCCAGGTGGAGGAAAAGGTTGTCGGAGCTGGCGCCGGGAACGCGTTCCAGGACGGTCTGAATGGCCTGATCTTCGGAGATCAGCGTTCCGGATCCGCCCGCCTGGCCTCTGGGGAGCGTGGATTCCGCATCGTAGTCGTAGCTCAGGATCGTGCCGTCCAGCGCGATCTCGTAATCGTATTCCGTGCCGTCTGCGGCGAAGATTTCCACGTCAAAGACCTGCCGTCCGTCGTCAAAATCGCGTTTGGCAAGAATGTGCAGGGTGTCGGCTTCGGTCAGCCCGGCGTGAGAGAGGGCGATGGACTGTGCGTCGGCCTCCGAGAGGGAGCTGCCCGCCTGCGCGCCTGCGTTCGCGGCCTGCGCGCCTGCGGCCGCGCCGCTCTGTCTGCCTGCGGCTGTGCCGTTCTGTCCGCCTGCGGCCGTGCCGTTCTGTCCGCTTGCGGCCGTGCTTTCATCTGCGAGTCCGGCCATCTGCACATCGGCCGCAGGTTCGGCGGCGCCTGCCGTCTCTGTCTTTTCTTCAATCACAACGCCGGTCATGGCGTCGATGTCGTAAAAATATTCCGTGCCGCCGCTCTCAAAATTGACTTCATAATAGAAGGTGTCGTTCTGGTTGTCGAGCCCCGCCGAGGAGAAAGTTACGTCGCCGCTGGAAAGGCCGGCCGCCTTGAGCGCTGCTTCCTTGGCCGCGTCGATCCCGATATAATCGGCGGTGGTGGGCTGTTCCTGGCCGCCGGCGCAGCCGGCAGCGGCAAGAGCCGACAGGCAGCCGAGCGTCAACAGAGAATTGCGGAATGTTTTTTTCATAATAAAGTGCCTCCTTGAATTGTATGAAAATTGAGAATTCATCCGGTATCGTGATTTCATCATACGGGATAAATATTAAAAAAACATTAATGGCCGGAAGAAATTTTCTCTGCTTTTTTTTCCGGATCGCCGGGGGCTGCCAGCGGGAGACGCACCGTAAAGCGGCTTCCCTCGTCGGGGCGGCTTTCCACGCCGATGGACCCGCCGTGCAGCGCGACGATCTGTTTCGTCATGGCTAGGCCCAGGCCCAGACCGGCCTCCGGCCCGCGGGACGGGTTGACCTGATAGAATCGCTGCCAGATTTTATCCTGGTTTTCCGGTGTGATCCCGATCCCGTTGTCCTCGACGGCCAGGACGGCCTCGTCTTTCTCCCGGGAAAGAGAGAGGCGGATCTGGCCGCCCTCGCGGCCGTATTTGCGGGCGTTTTCCAGAAGGTTGGTTATCACGCGGGAGAGGAGGAACGGGTCGCCGGGGACGATGACCGCTTCTTCAATCTGTGCGGAAAGGGAGATACCCCGCGCGCCGGTATCCTGTTCCTCGCAGAGGATGCGGGACATCTCGCTCAGATCCGTCGGCTCGCACTGCGGCGTCTGCGTCCCCAGATCGAGGCGCGTCAGGTCGAGAAGGCGGCTGATGAGCAGGGACATTTTTCCGGCCTGCCGCTCGATGACTTCCACGGCCTCCCGGTAATCCTCCGCCGTCTCGGCGTGCTTGCGGGCAAAGCCGCACTGCGCCAGAATCACGGCCGTGGGCGTGCGCAGCTCGTGGGAGGCGTCGGAGGTAAACTGTTTCTCCGCTTCAAAGGCCTGTTCCAGCCGGGCGACCATGTGGTCGAAGGCGCTGGAGAGACGGCTGATCTCGTCGCTGCCCTCGGGCAGGCCGATGCGCTGCGTCAGATCCTGTCCCTCGCTGATCTGTCCCGCTACTTCCGTGATGTGGGAGAGCGGAGCCAGCGCCCGGCGGGCGATCAGATACCCCCCGGCGGCCGCTAAAAGAATAAAGAAGGGAAGGACGATGGAAAAAATCGTAAAGACATTGTCCACTGTCTGGCTGCTGTTCTGCGCGGCGCGCACGCCGCGCAGCCAGATCCCGTCCGTCCAGCCGGACGGGAGATAGAAATCCAGCACGCAGAAGGTATCGCTCTTGCCGGGCACGAATTTGGTCACGCCGTTTTCCAGCGCCGTATCGACGGGGAACGAGGGGGGCGCCTGGCCGGAGAGCAGCGCGCCGTCCCGGTTGTAGATCAGCATATAGGTATCGTCGGCGTAATACTGAAAATCCGCATCCAGCTGAAGCCGCCCGTCTGTCAGCCGCACCCGGTCCAAATTGGCCCGCACGGAGAGAGACAGCAGGCTTCGCGTCTCGTTGGTGGCGACGCTGTCGCTGATTAAGAGGATCAGCCCCAGGCACAGAGCGGCCGTCAGGGCCATGAAGCCCGTAAACCACAGCGTCAGTTTCAGTTTCAGGGAAAGGCGTCGTTTCATGCGTCCTCCTTACGGTTCCCGAATCATCCAGCCGGCGCCCCAGACGGTGCGGATCAGCTTTTTCTCCTGCCCGCCGTCGATCTTGCGGCGCAGGTAACTGATGTAAACGTCCACGACGTTGGTGCCGCCGCTGTAATCGTAGTTCCAGATGTGGTTTTCGATCGTCTCGCGCGAAAGGACGGTCCCGGCGTTCATGCACAGGTATTCCAGGATCGCGTATTCCCGGGCGGAGAGATCGATGGTTTTGCCGCCGCGCGCGACCTGATGGCTTGCCGTGTCAAGCGTCAGATCGCCTACCGTTATCAGACTGGATTTGTGCGCGCTGCGCCTGCGCGTCATGACGCGCAGGCGCGCCAGCAGTTCGTCAAAATCAAACGGCTTAATCAGGTAATCGTCCGCGCCGGAGTCCAGTCCCGTAACGCGGTCAGAGATGCTGTCGCGGGCGGTTAAAAGCAGGATCGGCAGATCGTTTCCTCTGGCGCGGACCGCTTTCAGTACCTGCAGTCCGTCTTTTTTCGGCATCATGATATCCAGGACGGCCGCGTCGTAATCGGTCGTCTCCAGGCAGTAGAGCGCCTCTTCCCCGTCCAGGCAGGCGTCCACGCCGTATCCTTCCTTCTCCAGCGTGCGGGCGATCAGGCGGTTTAGGTCCCGCTCGTCCTCGGCAATCAGGATTCTCATCAATAAATTCCCCCTCTGTCTGATGCAATCGTTGGTCGTACTGCCATTATAGCGCAAATCAGAATAAAAATTTTAAATTTTTAAATCTTCTAATATTTTTTTAATGATTTTCTTTTATGATAGGCTCATCAGAAGGACAGACGGCACAGAAAACAGAAACAGAAGGAAAAACAGAAAAAGAAGAAAAACGAAAACCAGAATACAGACACAATACCATGGAAGAGAATAAGGAGGATCATCATGAAAAAAAGAATCGGATTGGCGGGAGCGGCGCTGGCGGCAGGCGTGATGGCGATGGGAGCGCAGATGACGGCGTTCGCGGCGTCCGTTACGAAAGAACAGGCACAGGAGATCGCGCTGAAAGACGCAGGGATTGCGGCAGAGGACGCGGCCTGGATTCTGACCAAAACGGATTATGAGCACGGCCGGCTGGTTTATGAGGTAGAGTTTATCACGAAGGATTACGCGGAGTATGATTACGAGATCAGCGCGGAGTCCGGCGCCATTCTTTCCTTTGACTATGACGCGGAGGAGTACGACGGCTGGCGGGAGAGAGAGTACCGGGAGTATGGCTGGCAGGATCGCGGCCGCCGGGAGGATCGGGGATACACCGGCCGGATGACGGAGGCGGCGATCACGGAGGAAGAGGCGAAGAATACGGCGATCGCCCACGCGGGCCTTCGCGCGGCCGATGTGGATTTTGTAAAGATAGAGCTGGACTGGGACGACGGCCGCCTGCTCTATGAGGGCGAGATCTACAGCGGGATCTGGGAGTACGAATTTGAGATCGACGCGGCGAGCGGACGGATCACGGAGTGGGATTCGGAGAGCCGTTTTGATTAAAACGGGCTGCCTGGATCAGGGCGGACGGCCCTCCGGGTATCGGTTTGAGAGCGGGTTATTCTGAATCGGGCAGCGCGGCCGCAGGCCGCGCTGCCCGGTACTGTGCGGGCGTAAAACCGGTCTCCTGCTTAAACTGGCGGATAAAATAAGAGGGAATGCGCAGTCCCACCCGCTCTCCGATCTCATGGACGGAGAGATCCGTCTCTAAAAGCAGGCGGGCCGCCTGTTCGATGCGCCGTTTTTTCAGATACTGCATGGGCGAGATCTGGTAAGCCTGGTTGAAGCAGCGGATCAGATGCGAGGTGCTGTAGGAATACTGCCGGGCCAGCCGGGTAAGCGATACCGGTTCCATGTAGTGGGAATCCAGGAAGCCGCGGATGATTGCGGCGATACTCTCCTTTTCGTATCCGCTGCAGTAGGGCGCGTAGAGCAGTTCCAGGAAATTCAGAAAATCCGTCTGCAGCTCATAGGGCGTGCGCGTGACGGAAGGAAAGCTCTTCTTCTGCGTATAGCGGCTGAAGGAGACGAGGTTCATGCGCTGCAGGTAGCGCTCCGCCTTGGCGCGCTCCGGCTCCGGGATGGAACCGGAACGCGGGACGGAAAGCGTAAACGTCTGGGGCGAATAATAAAATTTGGGCGTCGCCCGCCTCGCGGTACAGTCGGGGATGAATTCCTCCGACAGCGAGTACTCGCCCGCCGTATAGAAATGAAGCCAGAAGGCAGCCGTTTTCTCTGTGCAGACGCGGCTGCCTTTGTGCGGCGTATCGGGCGTCAGGATAAAAAAATGTCCTGCGGGGATTTCCGCGTGAAGCGGTTCCTGCTCCATCCAGAGGCAGCCGCTCTGGACATAGAGGAGATCAAACACATTGCGCGTGACGCGCCGTTCGTGCGTGTCTCCGGGACGGTAAATATGCTCGCCGCCGATTACATAGTAGGGAAGCGGCGGGCAGACGAAATTCAAAAAATTCATATCATTTCTTTCCTTTGTATTTCGGTCTACACATCAATTTTATTATATCAGAATCTGACATACGGCGCAAGAAAAGCCGCACTTTTTCACAGAAAATTCAAAAACAGCCGCAAAAGAACTGTTAAAATGTGAAAAAATAAACGGGCAAAAGAAGAAAATATGGTAATTTTATACCATAAAGAAAGGTGGATTTTTTTACATAAAATGAAAACTATGTGAAATGACAGAAGAAAAAATTGACCTTATACTAGTAAGAAAAGAGGCGTCAGTCTGCGCCTTTTTTCAGATTATTGCAGGCCTTTCATGAAAAGATGACAGGAAGAAAACGATAAACAGGAGGGCGTATTTTTATGCCAGAGAAGAAGATCGGGTTCATTCCCCTGAAGCAGGTTACGGTGCGGGATTCCTTTTTCACGCCGGTGCAGCAGGTTGTGACGGACGTCATGATCCCCTATCAGGAGAAGGTGCTTCATGATGAAATACCGGATATTAAACAGAGCCATGTCATAAAAAATTTTCAGATCGCGGCAGGCGAGCTGAATGAAACGTATTACGGCCGCGTGTTTCAGGACAGCGATCTGGCCAAGTGGCTGGAGGCGGTGGCCTACTCGCTGACGATCAAGCCGGATCCGGAGCTGGAGAAGCGGGCGGACGAGATCATTGATCTGATCGGCCGGACGCAGCAGCCGGACGGCTATCTGGATACCTATTTTATCGCGGTGGAGCCGGAGCACCGCTGGCAGAACCTGACGGACTGCCACGAGATGTACTGCGCCGGCCATATGACGGAGGCGGCGGTGGCCTATTACCAGGCGACCGGAAAGCGCAAATTCCTCGATATCTGCTGCCGGCTGTGCGATCACATCGACCGCCGGTTCGGGAAAGGGAAGATAACCGGCATTCCGGGCCACGAGGAGATCGAGCTGGCGCTGATGCGCCTCTACCGGGCGACCGGGGAGGAGCGCTACCTGAAGCTGGCGTCGTATTTTATCGACGAGCGGGGCCAGGATCCGGAGTTTTTCCACAAAGAAGCGGCGAACCGCGGATGGAGCCGCACGGATTACATGGACAAGATGCCTCCTTCCTATATGCAGAACCACGCGCCGGTGCGCAGCCAGCGCACGGCGGAGGGTCATGCGGTCCGCTGCATGTATCTGTTTACGGCGGCGGCGGATCTGGCGGCGGTTACCGACGACGGGGAGCTGATGGAAGCCTGCCGCAGCGTGTGGGACAACATGGTAAACTGCCGGATGTACGTTACGGGCGGCATCGGATCCACGGCCTACGGGGAGGCGTTTACCGTCGATTACGATCTGCCGAACGATACGGCCTACGCGGAGACCTGCGCGGCTGTGGGCGTCTGCTTCTTTGCCCGCCAGATGCTGGAGGCGGATCCGGATTCCCGCTATGCCGACGTGATGGAGCGGGCGCTCTATAACGGCACCATCAGCGGGATGCAGCTGGACGGAACGAAATTTTTCTATATTAATCAGCTGGAAGCCAATCCCGGCATGCCGACGACGGCGTACGGGGAGGAGGAATACACGCCGCAGCGAATCGGCTGGTATGACTGCGCCTGCTGCCCGCCGAACCTGGCGCGGCTGATGACGTCGCTGGGGACCTACGCCTGGGCGTCCGGCCAGGATACCATTTATTCGCACCTGTTTATTGGCGGAACGGCCCGCTTCGAGACGGCGGGCGGCGTGGAGATCGCGATGGATTCCCGCTATCCCTGGGAGGGAGCGGCGGATTATACGGTAAATCCGGAGAAGGACGGAGCGGAATTTACGCTGGCGATCCGGCATCCGGGCTGGTGCCGCGGCATGGAGGTGTCGGTCAACGGGGAGCGGATCGATAAGGATCAGCTTTCCGCAAAGGGCTACTGGATGATCCGGCGCCGCTGGAGACGCGGCGATACGGTTTCCTGCCGCATGGAGATGCCGCCGCGCCGGGTTTACGCCAACCCGCTGGTCAAGGCGGACGCCGGCTGTGTGGCGCTGATGCGCGGCCCGGTGGTCTATGCGTTTGAGGGTGTCGATAACGGCGAGGAGCTGCAGACGATCCGCATCCCGCGCGAGAGCGAGATCCAGGCGATGCCCTACGATCCCGATCTGCTGCGCGGCGTGGTCACGCTGAAGGTAAAGGGACGGAAAAAGAAAGCGGGATCCCGGCTCTATGCGGACGCGCCGGCGGAGGAAGAAGAGGTTATGCTGACCGCGGTTCCTTACTACGCATGGTGCAACCGGGGCCTGACCCACATGCGGGTGTGGATGCAGGAGTAAGGAAGGAAAGGAGAGGAGCAGATGAAGAAATATATAGGGAAACGAATCCTGATTTCTCTTTTCACGCTGCTGATTATCATTCTGGTGCTGTTTCTGCTGCTTCAGCTGATGCCCGGCTCGCCGTTTAACGACGAGAAGCTGTCGCCGGAGCAGATCGCCCGCATGCAGGAGAAATACGGGCTGGATCAGCCGGTTATCATTCAGTTTCTGACGTATGTGAAAAATCTGTGCGTCGGCGATTTCGGCGTTTCCTACGTGATTTCCAAGGACACGCCGATCTCGGTGCTGTTAAAGACGCGGGTGCCCGTCAGCTTCGGCATCGGCCTGGAGGCGGTAACCTTCGGCGCGATCGTGGGCCTGATCCTGGGAATCCTTGCGGCCCTCAAGCACAACAGCTGGTGGGATACGCTGTGCACGGTTATCTCGGTTATCGGCGTCAGCCTTCCGTCTTACGTGTTCGCCCTGGGACTGGCGTATTTTGTGGGCTTTAAGGCTCAGTGGCTGCCGCTTCTCTATGACGCGGACGAGTTCATTGCCTCTTCCATCATGCCCATGCTGGCGCTGTCCATGTTTACGGTAGCGACGGTAGCCCGCTTTACGCGGACCTCGCTTCTGGAGGTGCTGGACAGCGACTACATGCTGCTGGCGGAGAGCAAGGGGATTACCGGGCGGACGCTGATCACGCGCCACGCCCTGCGCAACGCGCTGATCCCCATTGTTACGGTCCTGGCGCCGCTGATCGTCGATCTGATGATCGGATCGCTGGTTATCGAGAAGATTTTCTCCATTCCCGGCATCGGCAGCCTGATGACGTCGGCGATCCAGTCGAACGACTATAACGTGACGATCTCGCTGGCATTTATTTACAGCGTGATGTACATCGTCCTGATGCTCACGGTGGATATTCTCTACGGAATCATTGACCCGAGAATCCGCCTGACGAAGAAGGCAGACTGAGAGGTGGCGGCATGAAGAAAAAAGAAGAGACGAAGGCGGCGGTTCTGACGCCGGATATGCTGCCCGTGGACGAATATTTAAAGCAGATTGAATTCCGGGACGATGATTTCGAGTTTCAGCACCGGGACGGGTTTGAGCATATCGATACCAACTTTTCCAGCCAGAGCTTCTGGAAAGAGTCGCTGGCGCGCTTTAAGAAGAACCGGGGCGCGGTTATCAGCCTGTTTTTCATCCTGTTTCTGGTCATCATGGCGTTAGTCGGGCCGGAGATGAGCCCCTTCCGCTACGATCAGCAGATCATCGCCAATCAGAACATGGCGCCGCGCGTGCCTGGCCTGGAGGATCTGGGAATTCTGGACGGCTCGGAGACCATGCGGACCTCCACGGGAAGCCGGGATGTGAACTACTATGAAGAATACGGGATGGACGATACCTACTACTGGTTCGGCTCCGATTCGCTGGGCCGCGATCTGTGGTCGCGAACCTGGATCGGAACGCGCATCAGCCTCTATGTGGCGGTGCTGGCGGTGGTCATCGACCTGGCCTTCGGCCTGACCTACGGCCTGATTTCCGGATATTTCGGGGGCCGTGTGGATATGGTCATGCAGCGAATCGTGGAGGTGTTAAACAGCATCCCCTATCTGGTTACGGTTACCCTGCTTCTTCTGATTATGAAGCCGGGGCTTATGTCCATAACCTTTGCCCTGATGTTTTCCGGCTGGCTGGGGATGAGCCGGATTGCGCGGGCGGAGGTGTTAAAGCTTAAAGAGCAGGAATACGTGCTTGCCTCGCGGACCCTGGGCGCGGGAAGCTTCCGGATCATTTTCCGGGAGATCCTGCCCAATATCATCGGGCCGCTGATCACGCAGACGATGTTTTCCATTCCCCACGCGATCTTCACGGAAGCGTTCCTGGCCTTTATCGGTCTGGGCGTTCCGGAGCCGCTCGCTTCGCTGGGCTCGCTGATTTCCAGCGGTTACCAGAACCTGACGACGCATCCCTATATGATCGTGTTCCCGCTTCTGGTCATGGGCATCCTGATGCTGGGCTTCAACATGCTGGCGGACGGCCTGCGCGAGGCGCTGGATCCCAAGATGCGGGATATGTAAGGGAGGACTGGCATGGAGAAAAAGGAAGAAGTTTTACGAATCGAGAACTTACATATTTCATTTAAGACGACGGCCGGTACGGTCAAAGCGGTCCGCGGCGTCAATCTGACGGTCAACCGCGGCGAGACGGTGGCCATCGTGGGCGAGTCCGGTTCCGGCAAATCCGTTTCCGCCAAGGCGGTCATGGGAATCCTGGCCAAGAACGGCGTCATCGATCAGGGGCGCGTCACGCTTTCCTATTACCGCAGCCCGCAGGAGAAGGTAACGCGGGAGATTCTGGAGATGAAGAAGGAGGAGATCCGGCGCCACGTCAACGGCAAGCGGATCGCCATGGTATTCCAGGATCCGATGACCTCCTTAAACCCGCTGATCCCGGTGGGCCGGCAGATCATGGAGGGCATGATCTGGCACTATAACACGCCGAAGGAAGAGGCGCAGAAAAAAGCGCTGGAGCTGATGGAGCTGGTCGGAATCACGGACGCCGAGAAGCGGATGAAGAACTATCCGCACCAGCTGTCCGGCGGGATGCGCCAGCGAATCGTCATTGCCATCGCCCTGGCCTGCGATCCGGATCTGCTGATCTGCGACGAGCCGACGACGGCGCTGGACGTGACGATCCAGTCGCGGATCCTGGAGCTGATCCAGAAGATCCAGAAGGAGCGGGATCTGTCGGTTATCTATATTACGCACGATCTGGGCGTGGTGGCCAAGGTGGCGGATCGCGTCAACGTCATGTACGCCGGCAAGATTGTGGAGACGGGAACGGTCAACGACGTATTTTACGATCCCCGCCATCCCTATACCTGGGGTCTGCTCTCGGCGATGCCCGATCTGGGGACGAACGACGAGCGCCTCTACACCATTCCGGGCAGCCCGCCCAACCTGCTGCATGAGGTAACGGGAGACGCGTTTGCGCCGCGCAATAAATATGCGCTGAAGATTGACAGCCGTCTGGAGCCGCCGATGTTCCGGATTTCCGATACGCATCAGGCCGCGACCTGGCTGCTGCACCCGGACGCGCCTCATGTGGAGCTGCCGCCGGAGCTGCGGGATCGAATCGAAAGAATGAAGAAGGAGGCAGGATATCATGAGTCAGAATAAAAACAGTGAAACCGCCCCTCTTCTGGAGGTAAAAGGATTGCGGCAGCATTTCGCAGTCAGCCGCAAATTTACGGTCAAGGCCGTGGAGGACGTCAGTTTCTATATTAATCCGGGCGAAACCTACGGCCTGGTAGGCGAGTCTGGTTCCGGAAAGACGACGATCGGGCGCTCGATCATCCGCCTGTACGATCCGACGTCCGGCGAGATCCATTTTGACGGAAATGATATTTCCGGGCGGATGGACAAAAAGACGAAAGACGATCTGCGGGTCAATATGCAGATGATTTTCCAGGATCCCATGGCGTGCCTGAATCCGCGCCAGAAGGTGGCGGACATCATCGCCCAGGGACTGGACATCCACCACCGCTATCAGTCGCAGAAGGAGCGCACGGAGATGGTGGCGGAGATCCTGCACAAGGTCGGGCTCTCGGCGGAGCACGCCAACCGGTATCCGCACCAGTTTTCCGGCGGACAGCGCCAGCGGGTCGGGATTGCCCGCGCGCTGGTCATGAATCCCAAGCTGATCATCGCGGACGAGTGTATCTCGGCTCTGGACATGTCGATCCAGGCGCAGGTTGTCAACCTGATGAAGGATATTCAGGACGAGACGGGACTGGCGTATCTGTTTATCGCCCACGATCTGTCGATGGTAAAATACATCTCGGACCGGATCGGCGTGCTTCATCTGGGGCATCTGCTGGAGACGGGGACGACGGAGGAGATTTTCTCCCATCCGGTTCACCCGTATACGAGAAGCCTGATCTCGGCGATTCCCAACCCCAATCCGGTGCTGGAAAAGAGCCGGGTGGCGCTGCAGTACGACTACAAGACCAGCGGCCTCGACTACGATGCGGGAACGCTGCATCTCATCGGCGGGACGCATTATGTGCGCGGCACGGACGCGGATCTGGAGCGCTGGGTGTAAAGGAAGAGTGAAATTTCTTTTTTCGCTTGAAAGTGCCGGCGCGGCATAGTAAGATAAAAAGACAGTAAGAAGCGGACAGAATTCAGAAAAAGACGGAAAATTTCCCGCCGTTTCCGGGCGGCCGGGTGATTTTAATAAACGGGACGTAAACGCGCGGAAAGCAGGAAGAGACGGCTTTTGCGGCGCGGCGTTTCAGGAAAATTTTGTAAAGGAGGAAACATTATGAAGATCAGAAAATGGATGGCTCTGGCTCTGGCTTCAGCCATGTGCGGCGGCCTGCTGGCCGGCTGCAGCTCCGGCTCTTCGGAGACGGAGACGTCCGCCGGCGAGGCGCAGACGGAAGCGGCCGGCGCGGAGAGCGAGGCGGCGGGAGAAGCGCAGGGAGAGGCTTCGGCAGAAGGCTCCGGCGACAATGTCCTTCGCTATCACGTAACGACCCTGGTTGATTCCATGGATCCGGCGCTGTCCAACGACTACACGTCCTGCGGTGTTCTCTCGCAGTGCATGATGGGTCTGAACACGAAGGATGCGTCCGGCGCTCCCGCATACGGGGTAGCGGAGAGCAAGGAGGTTTCCGAGGACGGCCTGACGCTGACCTGGAAGATCCGCGAGGATGCCGTGTGGGCGAACGGGGATCCGGTAACGGCGCACGATTTCGTGTACGCCTGGAGAAGAGTGGCGGATCCGGCGACGGCCAGCGACTATCAGTTCTTTATTCAGACGGCCTGCATCGCGAATGCGGAAGCCGTTATGAGCGGCGAGGCGCCAGTGGAAGAGCTGGGCGTTGTGGCAGAGGATGACAAGACGCTGGTGGTTACGCTGAGCAGCCCCTGCGCGATTTTTGATTACCTGATGACTTCGACCTGCTTCCTGCCGCTGAACCAGAGCTTCGTAGAGAGCTGCGGCGAGGAGTTTGCGACTTCTCCGGAGACGATCCTGTGCAACGGACCGTTCAAGGTATCCGGTTATGAGCCGTCCACGATGACGGTGGATCTGGTTAAGAACGACGCGTTCTTCGGCGCGGATGATGTGACGCTGGACGGCGTGCAGTTCCAGATCATTCTGGACAGCCAGACGGCGGCCCTTTCCTTCGAGAACGGCGATCTGGACGTAGTGACGCTGAACGGCAACCTGGTTGAGCAGTACCGCGACGACCCGAGATACTCCACCAGAAGCGACGGCTACAACTGGTATCTGTGCCCGAACCTGAACAAAGAGGGCTTAAACAACTTAAATATCCGTATGGCGCTTGCCAAGTCCTATGACAAGGAAGCGATCACGACCCGCGTGCTGAAGGACGGTTCTTCTCCGATGGACTTCTTCGTACCGGTCGGACTGGCGACGAACGCGCACGGCGAGGACTTCCGTGACGCGGCCGGCGACGGCTATGAGAGCTGGACGTACGACGTGGCGGCGGCTCAGGAGCTGTGGCAGGCAGGACTGGACGAGCTGGGCGTTGATTCCCTGTCCTACACGCTGATGTGCGAGGATACGGATTCCTGCCAGGCGGTTGCCCAGTTCTTACAGAGCGAGTGGCAGACCAATCTGCCCGGCCTGACCATCGAGCTGCAGGTACTTCCCAAGAAGGCCCGCCTCGAGTACATGCAGAACGGCGAATATGACCTCGGTCTGACCCGCTGGGGCCCGGACTATGCCGATCCGATGACCGATCTGGATATGTGGGTAACCGGAAGCTCCACCAACTACTCTCAGTACTCCAATCCGGAGTATGACGAGATCATCGACTCCGCGAAGTACGGCGACCTGGCGCTGGATCAGGATGCCCGCTGGGAGGCGCTGGTAAACTGCGAGAAGATGCTGGCTGACGAGTGCGTGCTGTTCCCGATTTACGGACAGTCCGCAGCGGTTATGACGAATCCGCAGGTACAGGGGATTCAGTATTATTCGGTAGGTATGCCGTACTTGTTCCTGAACGTTACGAAGAATTAATTTTGCCAACCCCATACCTGGGGGCCGCAGCGGGCGCTGCCCGCCGCGGCCCCCGTTTAGTTTTGTAATACTGAAACTCGGAAACGGGTTTTAAGGGCGTTTTTCCCTCAAAAACAGGGGTAAGAACCAGAAAAACAAGAAAGAAACAAAAGAAAATAACGAAAAAGAAACGGCCTTAAAAACATTGTAAAATCAGAAAAGATAACAGAAAAAGATACGTTATTTTCAAGAAAAATAATCGAATGATGAAAAAATATCAAATAATTTCTGTCACAGTAAAAAAATATTTCAAATTGATGAAAATGTATTGACATTTTTTGTAAAACGGAGTACGATAAAACCAGCGAAATCAACCGAATAAAGCGAGAGTTATTTTTCGAGCCGAAGGCGCTAAGTGGGAAGATCTCATATGCGCCGGGGCCAATGGGTACTGCCGGAAACGGCGGCGCCTTCCGTGTTTGAAAAGAAAGTAATGCGCGTTTTCTTGATGAGGATCAGAAGGGGACAAAAGGGATTTTGTCTGTTTTTTGCTATCATACGGAGAGAGCGGAACTGTCTTTTCAGACGGTTCCGTTTTTTATTGGGGGAATTCCGGTTCCTGAAAAAAGCCGCAGGATTGACGGGGGAGAAGATGGAGAGGGACATTTTAAGACTGAATGAACTGCTTTTATCCGGACGCTGCTGCGCCCAGGCGCTGACGGCGCTGGGACTTGAGTTAAGAGGCGAGGAAAACGAGCAGCTTCTGACGGCCGCGGCGGCGCTCTGCCAGGGGATCCGCAGCGGGATGACCTGCGGGGCGCTGACGGGCGCGGCCATGATGATGAATCTGTTTGCGCCGGAGGATGCGATGCGCGAGCTGATCCCGGAGCTGACGCAGTGGTTTAAGGAGACGTACGGCGAGGCCTACGGCTCGGCGGACTGCGACGCGATTCTGGAGGGGAACCCGGCCAACCGGGCGCGCTGTCCCGGGATTGTGGAGAATACCTACCGCAGGGCGAGAGAGCTTCTGGAGGATGCGGGTGTGGATTTTGACGCGCTCTTAGATCGCCTGGAGGAGGCATAGAGCCGGAGCCGGCACGTATCCTGCGCGGCCGGGCGCTGAGAAACGATATTACAGGCCCGCGGGTCTTTAATATGAAAGCTTTGGGGATTTGTTTTACGAAAGCTTTAAAAAATTTATATAAGGAGGAAATCACGCCATGAAATTGAGAAAAATGGTACTGAAGATCAACGGTGTCGAGCGGATCTTCATGTGCGATCCGGAGCATGACAAGCTTTCGGACGTCCTTCGCCGGCTGGGGCTGACCGGCGTCAAGGTAGGCTGCGGTACGGGTGTCTGCGGCTCCTGTTCCGTCATCCTGAACGGAAAGGTAATCCGTTCCTGTACGAAGAAGATCACGCAGGTCGAGGAGTATTCCGAGATTACCACGATCGAGGGAATCGGAACGCCGCAGCATCTGCATCCTCTTCAGGTTGCCTGGATGCAGCGCGGCGCCGTACAGTGCGGCTTCTGCGTACCGGGCTTCATCGTTTCCGCATACGCCCTGCTTCAGGAGAACCTGAACCCGACCCGCGAGGAGGTCCGCGACTGGTTCCAGAAGACGAGAAACGTATGCCGCTGCACGGGCTACAAGCAGATTGTAGACGCGGTTATGGACGCTGCCAGAGTGATGCGCGGCGAGTGCGATATCGAGGATATCAAGTTCCATAATCCGGAAGACGGCGAGTACTACGGCAAGCCGATCGTCCGTCCCGACTCTCTGGCGAAGGTCTGCGGCCTTGCGGATTACGGCGACGATCAGGCGCTGAAGATGCCCGACGGCACGCTGTACGCGGCGGTTGTTCAGCCGAGAGTGGCGCATCACGCCAAGATCCTGGCGATCCACACCGAGGAAGCCGAGAAGATGCCGGGCGTGGTAAAGGTTATCACGGCCAAGGATATCCTTGCGGCAGGCGGAACCAACCTGATGGCAGAGGGACAGTTCCACGAGAGAAGTACGGTTATGGTGCCGTCCCGTAAGGTTCTTCAGGATGAGAAGATCTTCCGCTACGGCGACGTTGTGGCCCTGGTTGTGGCGACGAGCCACCGTCAGGCGAGAGAGGCTGCGGCCAAGGTTACGGTAGAGATCGAGAAGCTGCCGGAGTACCTGACCTACCTGGATGCCGTTATGCCTGACGCGATGCGCATCCATGAGGATACGCCCAACATCTTCGCCGAGCAGCCCGTATTAAAGGGAGCCGGCCTTGAGGATGCCGAGGAGGTTAAGGAGATCATCGACAAGGCGCCGCACGTGGTAGAGGGAAGCTTCATGTCCACCCGCGAGCCGCATCTGTCCATCGAGGGCTGCGTGCTTCAGTCCTACTGGGGCGACGACGGCCTGCTGACCATCCAGTGCAAGTCGCAGTGTACATACTCCTCCATCGGACGTCTCGGAAACTGCCTGGGCGTGCCGAAGGACAAATACAGAATTATCATGAACCCGACGGGCGCGAGCTTCGGCTGGTCCACCAACGCCGGCGACCTGGCGCTGTGCGCGGCCTGCACGGTTGTAACCGGCGAGCCGGTATCCCTGTCCATGTCCTATGAAGAGCATCAGCACTTCAGCGGCAAGAGATGCCCGGCCTACTCCAACGGACGTCTGGCCTGCGATGACGACGGCAAGATCCTGGCGGTTGAGTTCGATTTCGGTATGGACCACGGCGCATACTCCTGGGGCGGCGACGACGTTATGACGAAGCCGGCGCGTTTCGCGTTCTTCCCCTACAGCATTCCCAACGTAGCGGGCCTGGTTCGTGTGGCCAATGTAAACCACGCGTTCGGTACGGCTTACAGAAGCTATGGTTCTCCGCAGGCCTATACGCTGTCCGAGCCGCTGATGGATATGATGGCGGAAGAGCTGGGCATGGATCCGTTCGAGTTCCGCTATAAGAACATCTGCCGTGAGGGCGAGACCAATATCAACAGCTATCCGTTCCCGCAGTATCCGATGGAGAAGATGATGGATACCATGCGGCCGATCTATGAGAAGGCCGTTGCGGATGCCAAGGCGGCCGATACGCCGGAGAAACGGCGCGGCGTAGGCCTTGCATGGGGCGGATTCAACGTAACCGAGGGTGTTTCCGACAGCGCCGAGGTTGCTCTGGAGCTTCTTCCGGACGGCCGGATCCGCAAGTACGACACCTGGCATACGATGGGCCAGGGCGGCGCGGTAGGTTCTGTGATGGTAACGCTGGAGGCTTTAAAAGAGCTGAAGCTGACGCCCGAGGATATTCATCTGGTACAGAATGACACCAAGCTCTGCCCGGATACGGGTATGGCCGGCGCGAGCCGTTCCCTGTACATGGACGGCAACGCGACCAAGATTGCGGCGGAGAAGCTGCTGAACGCCATGAGAAAGGCCGACGGCACGTTCCGCACCTACGACGAGATGAAGGCGGAAGGCATCGAGACCAAGTATCTCGGACGCTATGAGACGACTGCGACGCCCGGTCTGTGCCGTCTGGATCCGAATACCGGTATCGGCGACCCGACCCCGGCATTTACCTACTGCCTGAACCTGGCGGAGGTTGAGGTCGACACGGCGACCGGCAAGACCACGGTTCTCAAGTTTACCTGCGTGGACTTCGTAGGACGCATCGGCAACATCGACGCGGTCAACGGACAGGCCTACAGCGGCATCATGCACAGCATCGGCTTTGCCCTGAAGGAAGATTACCATGATGTGAAGAAGCACGCCAACATGTTCGGCGCCGGCACTTCCTACATCAAGGACGTCCCGGACGACATCACGCTGGTTCATCTGGACGGCGAGATCTCGGACGGCCCGTTCGGTTCTTCGGGAGCTTCCGAGGCGTTCCAGGCATCCGGCCACTGCGCGGTACTGAACGGTATTTACAACGCCTGCGGCGTCCGCATCCATGAGATGCCGGCTCTGCCCGAGAAGGTTAAGGCCGGACTTGACGCCATCGCGAAGGGCGAGAAGCCGTACGAGCCCAAGAAGTATTTCCTTGGCTCCGACCTCTACGAGGAGCTGGAGAACATCAAGGAGAATCCGGTACAGGTAGGCGGCGGCGACTTCTACGTA
This sequence comes from uncultured Lachnospiraceae bacterium, assembly GCA_944381615.1. Lineage (GTDB taxonomy): Bacteria > Bacillota > Clostridia > Lachnospirales > Lachnospiraceae > Otoolea. The sequence continues at coordinate 40,764 of CALWLT010000005.1, forward strand.
TCGCTTGACGATCCTGACGCGGAGCGTCCGTTCTAATTTTCATCAGCAACAAAAACTGAAGCACTGCTGTTTCTCCCCGCTTCCCTGTGGGGCGGGGAGAAAACTGGGGCGGAAGGTTCTTCCCCGTGCGCTCTGCTGCAACACAGCCGGAGCCGCGGGGATTTTTGGTATTGGCAGGAGGTTTTATGAGTTTTCTGGAGGATTTTGAAAAGACGCTGGCGGAAAAATGCCGTCAGAATGAGCCGCCGTTCTGTCAGGCGGCCTGTCCCTTTCATCTGGAGATCCGGGATCTGGAGGAAAAATGGAAGAAGGGCCGTTTTAATGCGGCATACCGGACGTATCAGAATACGGTAGGGTTTCCCGGGATTGTGGCGAAGCTCTGCGGCCGTCCCTGCGAGAGGGCCTGCGTGCGCGCGCGCATCGACGCGCCGGTGTCGCTGGGGCTTCTGGAAGAGGCGACGGTCCGTCTGGCGAAGCGGAAAACCCCTAACGCCTATAACCTGCCTTCCAAGGGGCGGAAAATCGCCATCGTCGGCGGCGGCTTAAGCGGGCTGGGCTGCGCCCTGCGCCTGTGCAATAAAAAATACGAGGTAACGGTGTTTGAAAGGGAGGAGGTTCCCGGCGGACGGGGCCGCGCGCAGATGGACGCGCAGGAGTTTGACCGGGAAATCCAGAATCAGTTTCAGTTTGAAGCGCCAGCGTGGCGGCTGGGACAGGAGGTAACCTCGCTGGAAGCGCTGCGGGAGGAATTCGAGGCGATCTATGTGGCCACCGGCCCCGGCGGAGCGGATTTCGGTCTGAAGGCGGACGCGGGCGGCGCGTTTGCCACCACGACGCCCGGCGTGTTCATGGGCGGCGGGCTGACCGGCTCGGATCCGATGACGGCGCTGGCGGACGGGCTTGACGCGTCCCATGCGATCGAGCGCTTTCTGAAGACCGGCGGCATGAATGAGCCGCATCAGAGAAAGGGGACGCTTCTGGAGCTGAATGAATCCCTGATTGAGAAAAAGGAGCCGGTGCTGCCGGCCGATCCGGCGGGGTATACGGCGGAGGAGGCGATGCAGGAGATCGCGCGCTGCGAGCGCTGTTCCTGCGATGCCTGCATGAAGGCCTGCGATCTGATGCGCACGTTTGAGAAGACGCCGCGGCGGATCTGGGAAGAGGTGTACATAACGATCCGGCCGGGCACGCTTTCGCGCGACGGGACCTGGGCAACGCGCTTGATCGCCACCTGCGATCAGTGCGGCCTGTGCAAGGCCGTCTGCCCGCAGAAGATCGATCTGGGCGAATTTTTCCTGGAGAGCCGCCGGGCGATGCACGACAAGGGGGCCATGCCCTGGCCGTATCATGATTTCTGGCTGCGGGATATGGAATTTTCCGCGAAAGAGGCGAAAGTCTGCCGCCGGCCGAAGGGGAAAGAAACGAGCGAATACGCCTTTTTCCCGGGCTGCCAGATGGCCGGTTCGGATGAGCGCTACGTGACGAAAACGTACGAATGGCTTCTTTCCAAAAAACCGGATACGGCGATGTGGATGACCTGCTGCGGCGCGCCGGCGGAGTGGGCCGCCGACCAGACGCGTTATCAGGCGTATCTGGATACGCTTAAGGCGGAATGGCGGGAGTTGGGAGAGCCGACGGTTATTTTTGCCTGCGCAAACTGCAGGAAGCTTTTTAAACAGTATCTGCCGGAGATCCCCGGCGTGTTTCTTCCCGAGGTAATGGAAGAGTGGGGCATCGAGCCGGCCGCGCCGGAGGAAGGGGCGGAATTTGCAGAGACTTACGCCGTCTTTGATCCGTGCACCAGCCGGGAATTCCCTGAACTGCAGGACAGCGTGCGCCGCCTGATGGACGCGCACGGGCTGAAGCGGGAGAGCCTGCGCTATGAGAAGGAGAAGGCGCGCTGCTGCGGCTACGGCGGCCATATCGGGATCGCGGCGTCTGCCTATACCAGACGCGTGGCCCATCTGCGCAGCGAGGAGAGCGCGCGCCCGTATCTGACGTACTGCGTCAACTGCCGGGAATCCTTCGCGGGGCAGGAAAAGGAAGTCATCCATTTTCTGGACTGGATCTTCGGCATCAACGGCGGCCGCCGGCCGCCGGCGACGGTAACGGAGAAGCGCAGCCGGAGGCTGGCGGCGAAAAAGCGGCTTTTGGAGATATTCTGGCAGGAGACGGTAAAGGAGGAAGCGCGGATGCAGCTGGAGGTAACGAAGGAGCTGGAGCGAAAGCTCTCGGACAGCCAGATCCTGGTTCAGGATATGGAGGAGGTCATTGCCCACTGCGAGAAAGAACAGGCCGGGGCGCTGGATCCGGAGACGGGACACGTCATCGGCCACCTGAAGATACAGAATATCACGTACTGGGCGGAATACGAGGCGCTGGAAGGCGGCGGCTACAGGCTGTGGAACGGATATTCACACCGCATGAATCTGGAGGGAGAGTGATCGGATGCCGACGATAGACGGAGGAGGAAGAGATCAGAGGCTGAAGGAGGCCTTTGAGCGGGAGGTAATCTGCCGCCGCTGCGGCGTAAAGATGGAGGCCAGAAAGACGTTTTTTGACTATCTGGGGCATAACTTCCACACGGAGGTGCTGTGCTGCCCGAAATGCGGCGAGGTGTTTATCCCGGAGAAGCTGGTAAAGGGCCGTATGGCGCAGGTAGAGCAGGAGCTGGAGGATAAATGATGGCGGCGCTTCCGGAGGCGATGAAAAACACGTACAGCGTCTGCCCGGTCTGCCTGGAGCGGCTTTTGGCCAGGCGCAAGATGCGGGAGGACGGAATCTATCTGGTCAGGACCTGCCCGCGGCACGGGACGTTCTCCAGCCTGATCTGGAGAAACCGAGTGGATTTTGCGGCGTGGCGGGGAGAGCGGCCGGCGGTCGGGGCGGAGGAAAACCGGAACTGTCCGTCCGGCTGCGGCCTCTGCCCGGATCATCTCCGGGCGACGTGCTGCACGCTTCTTGAGATCACGGACCGCTGCAATATGGACTGCGCGTTCTGTTTTGCGGATCCGGCCGCCCGGCCGGATCCGCCTCTGGAGGAAATCCGGCGCCGGATCCGGGAGCTGACGGATCCGGGGAAAACGCTTCTTCAGCTTTCCGGCGGAGAACCGACGGTGCGCGAAGATCTGCCGGAAATCGTGGCCTGCGCCAGAGAAGCCGGTTGCAAATATGTGCAGTTAAACAGCAACGGCCTGCGGCTGGCGCAGGAGGAAGCGTTCGTAAAGAAGTTAGCGGACGCGGGGCTTTCGTTTGTGTTTCTGCAGTTTGACGGGGTAACCGACGCCGTTTACGAGACGCTGAGAAAGCGTCCTCTGCTGGAGATTAAAAAGCGGGCGATCGAAAACTGCGGGCGCTTCGGGATCGGCGTCACGCTGGTCCCGGTTCTGGTGCCCGGCGTGAACACGGATCAGATCGGGGAGATCATCCGCTTTGCCGCCGCCCGTTCGCCGTACGTGCGGGGCGTCCATTTCCAGCCGGTCAGCTATTTCGGGCGCATTCCGCGGCTGCCGCGGGACGAGGACCGCTATACGTTGGATGAGCTGATGGAGGCGGTCGTCAGTCAGAGCGGCGGGCTGGTAAAGATGGAGAATCTGGCGCCGTCCAGCTGCGACCATCCGCTGTGCGGATTTCACGGGGATTTTATCGTGATGCCCGACGGGAGCCTGATGGCGCTGACCAGCCGGAAGGCGGAGCAGGCGTTTGCCTGCCGGGATGCGCGCAATCCGGCGGAGCAAAACCGGGAATTTGTCGGCCGCCGCTGGGGGCGGCGGGAAGTTCGGCCGGTAAAGGAGGCAGGCGCGGGCTCCGATCCGGCCGGAGCAGGAGCCGCGGCTGCGGGGACAGGAGCCGATTTGGCCGGGCAGACGGGCGCGGGAAGTTCGGCCGCGGAGTACGGCGATATGACGAGCATGGAGTTTTTCCTGAAGCGGGCCAGAAGCCATGGATTTACCGTTACCGCCATGGCGTTTCAGGATGCGGGGAATCTGGATATCGAGCGGCTGCGTCAGTGCAGCCTGCACGTGTACCGGGACGGGAAAAAGATCCCGTTCTGCGCCTGTTATCTGACGCCGATGGGAGAAAAAGCGGACGCGGCGCGGGGAGGAGAAAACGGATGAGAGAAGAGGAAACGCTCTGCCGGCCGGGCGGCTTTGCCTTAACGGATGAGCTTTTGCGCTTTGCCGGGCTGGAAGAACAGCATGCGCTGCGGGTGCTGGACGTGGGCTGCGGGCATGGCGCGTCCGTGACGTATCTGCGGGCGCGGTTTCCCGACTGGCGGATCTCGGGCCTGGATGCGGATCCCGTTCTGCGCCGCGAGGGGATTTGTGAAACCGGGCGGGCGGAAGCGCTCCCGGTCCCGGATCAGAGCCTGGATGTGATCCTGATGGAGTGCAGCCTTTCCCGGATCGGGCGCCCGCAGCAGGCGCTGGCGGAAGCGCTGCGGGCGCTGCGCCCGGACGGCTGGCTTCTGATCAGCGATATGTACGCCCGCAAAAAGGAGCTTGGAACGGAGCGCGGGGATGCGGACGGGCAGGAGGCTGCCGGGGAGCGGGGCGGTCTGCTGGGCCGTCTGGAATTCTCCCGGCATATCTGGAAACGGCTTTCGCAGGCGGGATTTTCTGTGCTGGAGATGGAGGATCGCTCGCGGGCGCTGACGCAGTGGATCGGGCAGCAGATCCTGGACGGGAACGGAGGGAGCCTCGACGCGGCTCTGGGCGTGGATCGGGCGTCGCTGCGCGAGGCGGGCTGCGGTTATTATGTCTGCGCGGCGCGTCCTTCGCTGCTCTGGCGGCTGCTTTGGTTTGTGCGGGAGAAAAGCCCGTTTTACCGGGAACGGCTGCAGGAGGCCGGGATCGGGGAGATCGCGCCCGGAGACTGGGATTCGTTTCTTCGCATCCCCTTTACCACGGCCGGGGAGCTGCGGGAGAAGCCGGAGGCGTTTCTCTGCGTGCCACCCAAGGAGATCGCGCGCATCATCACGCTTCGCACCTCCGGCAGCAGCGGCGCGCCCAAGCGCCTGTTTTTTACGGAGGATGATCTGCTGCGGACGGCGGATTTTTTTGAAACGGGAATGCAGTATCTGGTAAGTCCGGGCGGGAGCGTCACGGTCTATATGGAGGGGCCGGGCTTTTTCTCGATCGGAGGCCTTTTGAAAGAAGGGCTGGGGCGGATTGGCGTCACGGCGACGGTGCACGGGCTGATCCGCGACATGGAAGCGGCGGCGGCGGACGGGAAAGGGAGGGACTGCCTGATCGGCGTCCCGTCCCAGATGTACGGGCTGGCCGTGTACGCGCCGTGGCTGCGGCCGAAAACGGTACTTTTGAGCGCGGATTACGTGCCGCAGAGCGTAAAGGAATATCTGGAAAAAACCTGGGAGTGCCGGGTGTTTACGCACTGGGGGATGACGGAAACGGGATACGGCGGCGGCGTTCAGTGCGGCGCGCGGGAGGGATACCATCTGCGGGACCGGGATCTGCTGCTGGAGATCATCGATCCGCAGAGCGGGCGGCCGGTTCCCGACGGGGAGTACGGGGAGCTGGTGCTGACGACGCTCTCGCGGCGCGGAATGCCGCTTGTCCGCTACCGCACCGGCGACTGGGGGCGTTTCCTCATGGATCCCTGCGGCTGCGGCTGCCTGAAGCCGCGCCTGGAAGAGGTAAAGGGGCGGCTTGACGACGGCGTCGTGCTGCCGGACGGCTCGCTGCTCTCGATTCACAGGCTGGACGAGCTTCTGCTCTCGTCGGGGGAGATCCAGGATTTCAGGGCGGAATACGACAGGGAAACAAACCGGCTTTTCGTGACGGTCATGGGGCGGGAAGCGGGGAAGGGCGTGCCGGAACGCAGAACAGAGGCGGGAGAAGGAGCGCCGGAGCGCAGAACAGAGGCGGAAGAAGGAGCGCCGGAGCGCAGAACAGAGGTGGAAGAAGACGTGCCGGAGCGCGGTGCGGCGGCCGCGGCAGCCGCCCTGCTGCAGGCGGAATTTGGCGGCCGGGCCGATATTCGTGTGGAAAGCGGGATTCTTTCGCCTTACATCGGTTCCGCGAAGCGGACGCTGGGGGAGCGCGCCGTTTCTGGCGGACAGCCCGGGTAAGGCTTTGCGGCCTCGCCGGCGGTGCTATCAATCAAGGTACTATCAATAAAAATGAATGGTAAAATTGTAAAAATCAATTTTACAAAATGTTGCATACAATATATACTAATTATAGTGACGATTTGCTTAAAAACATACAGAAGTGTCAAAATGGAAAGAAATCATAAGAATATTTGATAAAGTTTTAGCAAACGGAACTGCTGTGTGAACAACAAAAACCGGGGAGAAACCGGGAGAAACAGAAAAACGGGAACAAAACGGAGACGACAAAGAAGAAACAGGGGAGGTGTCACAGTGAGGATTACGAATCATCCGGTACTCAGCTTTAAGCAGGCAAGGACGGTCACGTTTACCTTCGAGGGACAGACGCTTGAAGGACGGGAAGGGGAACCGATCGCGGCGGCCCTGCATGCGAACGGAATCCGTGAGCTGCGCAACCACAAGGGACGGCCGCGCGGGCTGTTCTGCGCGATCGGGAACTGTTCTTCCTGCCTGATGGAGGTGGACGGGGTGCCGAACGTGCGCGTTTGCACGGAGCCGCTTAAGGAGGGCATGGTAATCAGGAAGCAGGACGGCTACGGTTCGCTGTTGGGAGGTGGAACGCGATGAAATATTCGGACGTGGTAATTATCGGCGGGGGACCGGCCGGGATGAGCGCGGCCCTGGCGGCGGCGCAGGCCGGCGTGCGGGTCACAATGATGGATCGCTTTTCGGAGCCGGGCGGCCAGCTGGTCAAGCAGACGCACCGTTTTTTCGGATCGGAGCGGGAGCGGGCCGGTACCCGCGGGATCGAGATTGTGGACATCCTGCGCCGGGAGATGAAGGAAAATCCTCTGATTGAGATTAAGACGAATACGGACGTGCTGGGCATCTATTCGGACCGCGTGATTCCCTATGAGGAGAACCATGTATACGGCAGGATGACCGGCGGCAAGATTATCATCGCCACCGGGGCCTCGGAGAAGATGCTTCCGTTTGAAAATAACGATCTGCCCGGCGTTTACGGGGCCGGGGCGGTGCAGACGCTGATGAACGTCTACGGGATTCAGCCCGGGAAGCGCGTGCTGATGATCGGGGCCGGCAACATCGGGCTGATTGTGTCCTATCAGCTTCTACAGGCCGGCGTAAAGGTGGCGGCGATCGTGGAGGCGTCGCCCCGCATCGGCGGTTACAAGGTACACGCCTCCAAGGTGCGCCGGTTCGGCGTGCCGATCCTGACCCGGACGACGATCAAGGCCGCGCTGGGCGAGACGGCGGTTACGGGAGCGGTAATCGCCGACGTGGACGACCGCTTCCAGATCATTCCCGGCACGGAGCGGGAGATCGAGGCGGATACCATCTGCATCGCCGTGGGCTTGGCGCCGCTCTCGGAGCTTCTGTTCCATGTGGGGGCCCGGATGCACTATGTGCCGCAGCTGGGCGGATTCGTGCCGGAGCGCGATGCCTATCTTGAGACGACGGCCCCCGGCGTTTACGTGGCGGGAGACGTCTCCTGCATCGAGGAGGCGACGGCCGCCATGCTGGAGGGGAGCATCGCGGGAATTTCCGCCGCGATCGCCTCGGGGATGCACCGGCCGGATCTGTGCGCGAAGCGGGAGGAGTACGTCAGACAGCTGGCGGTACTCCGTTCGGGAGAGACCGGAAAGAAGATACGCGACGGGCTGAGCCTGATTGCAGGAAAGGGGGAGAACTGATGGGAACGCTGGAGAGTACCGGAATCGCAGGCCGCGAACAGTTTGAGAAGCTTCTGCCTTCTCCTGAGAGGAGAGCCCGCGGCCCGTATGTCGTGATGGAATGCTACGAGGAGATTCCCTGCAACCCGTGCAGCACCAGCTGCCCGGCCCACGCGGTACATATGGAAAACATCAATGATCTGCCGCAGTGCGATATGGAAGCCTGTACCGGCTGCGGAAACTGTGTAGGCCGCTGTCCGGGCCTGGCCTGTTTCGTGATCGACGAGACGGCGGGGAACGGGAAAATCCGGATTACCTTCCCCTATGAGATGGCCCCGCTGCCGCAGAAGGGGGATATCGTGGACGCGCTGGGACGGGACGGAGAGGTGGTCGGAAAGGCCGAGATCGTCCGGGTGCTGAATACGGAGAAGCTGGATCACACCAGCATCATTACCATGCTGGTCGATCAGGAGCTGATTTACGACGCGCGGAACATTCGCTTGGAATAAGGAGGGGGAAGGAGATGGCATATATGGATGAGAGCAAGATTATCCTCTGCCGCTGCGAGAACGTGACGCTGGCAGATCTGCATCAGATGCTGGACGAGGGCATGACCTCCATGCAGGAGATCAAGAAGAAATGCCGCTGCACCATGGGCCCCTGCCAGGGGCGGACCTGCAAGGAGCTGATCGCGAAGGAGATTGCCAGCTATCTGCATATTTCCGTGGACGAGCTGGACGTACCCATCAGCCGCGTGCCGATTAAACCGATTACCATCGGGCAGATTGCGGGAGGTGAGACGAAGTGAAAAAAACGGCTGACGTTGTGATCATCGGCGGCGGCGCCGCCGGGACTTCGACGGCGTATTACCTGTCGAAGATGGGAGTGAAGAATGTCGTCCTGGTGGAGCAGAATTATACGCCGTTTGGCGGGACCGGCCGCTGCGCCGCGCAGTTCCGCCTTCAGTTCGGCTCGGTTTCCAACTGCAAGCTGGGCCTGTTAAGCGTTTCCCAGTTCGATGTGCTGGGCGAGGAGACGGGTTTCGGCGATCTGGAGATCGACAAGCACGGGTATCTGCTTCCCGCCTACGACGAGGCGGAGCTGGAGGGGCTTAAGAAAAATGTGGCGCTTCAGCACACGCTGGACATCCCCTCCATGATCCTGGATCAGAAGGGCTGCAAGGAGGTCGCGCCGTTTCTGGAGGTGGGCGAGATCATCGGCGGCTCCTACTGTACGGGCGAGGGGACCATCAACCCGCAGAAGATGGCGCTGGCTTTCAAGAAGGGGGCGCAGGACCGCGGCGTAGAGTTTAACAATTACACGAAGGTCATCGATATCCGTGTGGAAGGCGGAAAGGTAAAGGGCGTCGTCACGGACAAGGGCGAGATTGCCACGGAGTGCGTGGTCAACGCCACGGGAGAGTGGGGCAAATTCATCGGCCGCATGGCGGGCGTGACGATCCCGGTGGAACCGGAGAAGCATCAGATCTGCATCACGGAGCCGCTGGAGTACATCGGCGGGCCGATGATTTATTCGTTTAAATACGCGACGTACATCTCGCAGGTCAAGCACGGCGGGTTCCTGATGGGCTGGTCGGATCCGGATGTGGAGGCCGGCATCATCGATTTCAATCCGGAATGGCGGGTTCTGGAAGAGCTGTGCCGGCGGGTGGTAAAACAGGTGCCGGCGCTGGCCAATGTGCGCATCGTCCGTCACTGGGCTGGCCAGTACGGAAACGGGCCGGATCACTCGGTCATCATCGGGCCGGTGCCGGAGGTAGAAGGCTTTATCTGTGCGCTGGGCATGACGAAGGCCACGATGTTTGCGCCGGCCATCGGAATCCTGGCGGCGCAGTCGGTAACAGGGGCGGCGCCGTCCCTGCCGATGGAGCCGTACACCATCGATCGCTTCGCGAAGGGTAATCTGGTCATCGACCCGGCGCTTCTGTAGAACGTGTTTCTGCAAAGGACGCGTCGCCGGATCTACGGGGGAATCCATCAGGCGGCCGAAGGCCGCCTGATAAAAGGGAAAATCGCGGCGCACTCTGCCGCGGTTTTTCAAAAAGAACAGGAAAGGGGAATTTATGGAGAAAGAGAAAAAACGAATTGAGATAGAGAAGGGGATATTTATCCCGTCTGCGGCGATTCTTCTGGCGGTCATTCTGATCGGCTTTCTGTTTCCGGATTTTTTCAATCAGTCGATGGTCGTTCTGTTTGACGTGACGACGAAAAGCTTCGGATGGTTTTATCTTCTGATGTCGGCCTTTCTGGTATTTCTGTGCCTGTTTGTGGCGGCGACGCCGTTCGGGAACCGCGTGATCGGCGGCGAGGGCGCGAAGCCGGAGCACCGCAATTTTTCCTGGTGCGCGATGACCATCTGCAGCGGCATCGCCACGGCCGTCGTATTCTACGCAGTCGGAGAGCCGCTGACCTATTACCATGTGCCGCCGGCGTTTACCGGCCTGGATCCGTGTTCGCCGCAGTCGGCGGTGCGCGGCGTGCAGATCGCGTCTTTCCACTGGGGCTTTGCCTACTATGGAATTTTTACTTTCTGGGGCCTGGTTACGGGTTACATGTGCATGAATTACCATCTGCCGGCGCGGCCCAGCTCCGGCCTGTATCCGGTTCTGAAGGATAAGATCTTCGGCCCGGCGGGGAAGGTCATCGACGTGGTTTCCCTGCTGGCGCTGATCGGCGGCATCGTGACTTCTCTGGGATTTGGCACGACGCAGTTTGCCTCCGGCATGGATTTTGTATTCGGCGTAAAGCCCAGCAACCTGATGTACGTGATCACGATCGTGGTGGTAACGCTGTCCTACACGCTTTCCAGCGGGCGCGGTCTCAAAAAGGGAATGCAGTTCATCAGTGATATGAACGCCTATGTCTACATTGTCCTGCTTCTGTTCCTCTTTCTGTTCGGGCCGACCATCTATCTGCTGAATCTTCTGACGGAGGTAGTCGGCTCGACGATCATGAACTATATCCCGACGGCTTTCAACGCCGACGCGTTCGACATCGGCGAGGGCTGGAGCCGGATGAACACCGTGTTTTTCATGGCCTGGATCATGGCCTACGCGCCGTTAATCGGCCTGTTTCTGGCCAAGATTTCCCGCGGCCGCACGGTGCGCCAGTTTCTGCTGGTCAACATTTTCGTGCCCGGCATCTTCGTCCTTTTATGGTTCGTCGGCTTTGGCGGCAACGCGATTTATGTGGATCACTATCTGAACGGGACGCTCTACGACATCGTCTCCGAGCTGGGCTTCCCGGTGGCCAATTTTGCGCTGCTCAGGGAAATGCCGCTTAATACGCTGACGAATCCGCTGGTCATTCTGGCGCTGTTTCTGTCCTTTATCACGCTGGCGGACGCCATGACGGGGACGATCGCCTCCATGACGGTTAAAGATACGCTGGCGGAGGAAGCGCCGGTGCGCATCAAATTTTTCTGGGGCCTTCTGATTGGCGCGTCCACGATTCTCTGTCTGTTCGCGCTGGGAGAGATCGGAACGACGGCGCTGCAGAACATGAGCATCGTCTACGCGCTGCCGATCTTTATCATTACGATCTTCGCGATTGTCAGCGTGATGAAGATGGTCAACGGGACGGTGGACCGGGAGATGGAAGAACTGTTGAAAAAAGAAGGGAGGCTTCCCTGGGAAAAGGAAGCAGAATAAGGGAAGATGGAATACCGGAATCTGGTTACCTTTCTGCGCGTGGCCGAGCTGCAGAATTTCACGCAGGCAGCGAACGCGCTGGGCTACGCCCAGTCGACCGTGACGTTTCACATTCAGTCGCTGGAGGAGGAGCTGGGCGTCGTGCTGTTCGACCGCATCGGCAAGCGCGTGTCGCTGACGATGGCGGGCGAGTATCTGATCTCGTATGCCAACGATATCATGCACCTGGAATCGGCCATCCGGGATCTGAATAAAAATCTGGAGACGCTTCCGGGAACGCTGCGGATCGGCGTGGTGGAATCGCTTTTAAGCGTCTATGCCGGGCGGATCGTAGAGGGATACAGGGAGCTTCATCCGCAGATCGCCCTGGAGATCCAGTCCGGCTCTTCGCCGGAGCTGATGGAACTTCTGCGGGAAAATAACGTGGATCTGATTCTGTTTATGGGGCGGCGCATCGTCGAGCCGCATTTTGTGCGCGATTTAATCCGGCCGGCGGACGTGTCGTTCGTCACGGCCGCCTCCAGCCCGCTCGCGAAAAAAAAGACGGTAAAGTTTTCCGATCTGATCCGCGAGCCGCTGATCCTGCCGGAAAAGAGCAGTCTTTACCGGAAGATGGCTGAGGAAGTGGCCGCGCATTTTGACTGTATGCTGGAACCGGCCGTGCAGATTAACAGCACGGCGGTCATTCTGCGCCTTTTAAAGCGGGGGCTGGGCGTCTCCTTTCTGCCGGACTACCTGACGCGCCCGGGCGTGCAGGCGGGCGAGCTGGCGCTGCTGCCGGTAGAGAGCTGGGCGCCGCAGGAATATTTTATCCAGCTTCTGCACCACAAGAATAAGTGGGTTACGCCGCAGATGCGGTGGTTCGTGTCGCTGATGGAAGAAACTCTGGGGACTTCTGCGGGCTGATTCTGTAATGGAAGCAGACCCATCGAAAAATTCGATTTCTATAATAAAATCCATCTATTTTACAAAACAGAACAGGGAACGTATACTGAAGGCGTGAGGGGATAAAGGGCCGGCGCAGCCGGCCCGTCCGGAGCGCAAAAGAGCCGGAGCGCAAAAGAGCCGGAGCGCAAAAGAGCCGGAGCGCAAAAAAGCCGGAGCGCAAAAGAGCCGGAGCGCAAAAAAGCCGGAGCGCAAAAAAGCCGGAGCGCAAAAAAAACGGATCGCAAAGATACCGGAGCGAAAAGATACCGGAATGAAAACGGAAACCGGGACGAAAAAGGAGAAACGGGAGGATTTTGTTATGGGCAGAATGGAGTATCTGAAGGAGATGCCGATCGCCGTTTTGGGAGGCGGCGCGGTGGGGAAGACGTGCGCGGCGGATATGAAGCTGGCCGGAAGGGAAGTACGCCTGTTTGACATGATGCCCTTTGCGGAGAAAACGCTTGCAAACCTGGAAAAGACCGGGATTCTGCTGGACGGGATCCAGCGCAATCTCTACTGCTTTGAGCGCTCCGGAAGGGCGCATCTGGACCTGGTCAGCAGTGACATGGGCGAGGTGGTAAAGGGAGCGGGCCTGATCGTGGTCGCCGCGCCGGCGTTTGCGCACGAGCCGTTTTTCCGGGAGCTGATCCCGCTACTGGAGGACGGGCAGGTCATTCATATTTTTACCGACAATTACGCGACGCTGATTTTCCGCAGGCTGATGCGCGAGATGGGCTGCACGAAACGGGTCATTGTCGGCGGCTGGTCCTCGGCGCCCTACGGGACGCGCATCGAGGCGGTCGGAAGCTTCCAGTTCCCGCATGTGGGAATCAAGTACCGGGCGATTACCCTGCGCGGGGCGTCGCTTCCGATGACGGACCTCGATGATTTCCTTGAATCCTCCCGATATCTGCCCTGCGTCGACGCCGTGACGTACGGCGACGGGCCGGTGGCGGGCAATACGGTGCTGGATATCGGATTTTCCAATATCAATCCGGTCATCCACGTGCCGGCTACGATCCTCGGCGTATCGACCATGGAAAACTGGGGCGTGATCTTCGGCGGCCATGACCGGACGAATTACTCCATGTACAGCCACGGGCTCTGCCCGTCGATCTGCGAGGTGCAGTATCAGTTTTTCGAGGAGGAGAAGGCGCTGGCGAAGGCCATCGGCGTGGGGACGCCGGAGTATTCGTATGAATCCTTCTTCTCGCGGAGAAGCGTGCTGACGCAGGAGTATATGGGCCTTGACAAAGACGGGAAGGACAACGTGGTGTTCCCGCTCGATCAGCCGTCCAGCGAGGGGAACACGGGCCCCAACAGCATCCATCACCGCTATCTGACGGAGGATGTGCCGGTGGGCTGTAAGATTTATCACGATCTGGGCGTGCAGTACGGCGTGCCGACGCCGATCATCGATTCGATGATCGTGCTGGCGGGCGCGATGCATAAGAAAAATTTCTTCGAGACAAGTAAATATAATTTGGCCTATCTGGGCATCGACGGGATGAGCAGAGAAGAACTGCTGGCGTATCTGAACGAGGGGATTTACCGCAGCCGGGCCTGACGCAGAGCCGGGGCGGGAAGAGAAGGAGAGGCGCGATGAACTTTACGACGACCTATCAGCTGGAACATTATATTCTGGATACGAAATGGGACGATCTGCCGGAAAAGGTGCAACAGCGCGCCGTGGACTGCGGGATCGATCTGATGATGGCGCTGATTCTGGGGAGCCGGGGCGAGCAGTTTCAGAATGGAATCCGCCTCGCCTCCTATGTAAAGAGCGGAAACCTGGAGATCCCGGGCGCGCAGGAGCGCTTCAGCTTTCTGGGGGCCGCCCTCGCCATGGGCCACGCCTCCAATTCGTTCGACATCGACGACGGGCACAATCTGGTCAAGGGCCATCCGGGAACCTCGTTTGTCGCCGGGGTTATGGCGGCGGGGCTGGAGAAAAATGTTTCTTACCGCGAGTATCTGACGACGCTGGTCGTCGCCTATGACACGGCCGTGCGGATGGGCCTGGCGCTGCAGGATTATTATAAATTTCTGCACAGCACGGGGACGTACGGGGCGGTCGCGACGGCGGCCGGCGTGGGGCGCATCTTCGGATTCACGAAGGAGCAGCTGAACACGGCGATCTCCATGGCGGAATACCATGCGCCGGTTACGCCCGTGATGCGGGCGGTGCAGTATCCGTCTATGAACAAGGACGGCGTGCCCTTCGGCGCGATGGTGGGCGTGCTGGCGGCGCTGGATACGATGGCCGGCGAGACGGCGAAAACGCATATGCTGGAGATGGATCGCTACCAGCCGCTGTGCGCGTCGCTGGGAAGCATTTATGAGATCATGAATCTGTATTTTAAGCCGTATACCTGCTGCCGCTGGGCGCATCAGCCGATTCAGGCCTGCATTGAGCTCATGCGGAAAAAAGACCTCCGGGCAGAGGAGATTGAGCAGGTTACGGTCCACACCTTCGATTCCGCCGCGCAGCTAAGCAAAATCGTGCCGCACGAGACGGACGAGGCGCAGTATAACATCGCCTATCCGGTGGCGGCGGCGATCATTCACGGCGACGTGGGGTACCGTCAGGTCAACAACCAGGCGTTAAATAACCCGCGCGTGCTGGAGATGATGAAACGCCTGCGCTTTGTGGTGGATGAAGAGCTGGACCGCCAGTTCCCGCAGAAGCGCCTGGCATGGGTCGAGATGCGGATGAGAAACGGAAGCGTTTACCGGACGCGGGTGTATTCCGCCAGCGGCGAGGCCTCCGATCACATCGACCACCGGTGGATGACGGAGAAATTCAACCGCATCATGGATCCGTTCCTGAACGAACAGGGCAAGAAGGCGGTGCTGCGCCTTCTGGAGGAGAATCCGGACCGGCCCCTGCGGGCGGTCGTCTCCGGGATCAACCGGGCGCTTTTCGTGGGCGGGCGGGGCCAGGAGGGAAGGTCCTCCCGGCCCGGGAGCGCGCAGGGACGGGAGACGAGGAAGCGGCCGGCGTAAAAAGGCTAAAAAAGCGGCTTAAAATTACGGCCTTGTCTGAGGAACCCCGTTGATGCACCAGCGGCCGCCGGCGTCCACCTCATACCCGTCCGGCGTCGTGCAGGACGCCGCCATGGCGCCCATGGGGCGTCCGGTATCGGGATAGAAATAATAGCAGAACTGCCGGCCGGACGCATCCGCGATCCACTGCCAGCCGGTTACCATTTTTCCAAGGCTTCCGTCTGAGATCGGATGGAGATAGTACCAGTTTCCGTCTGTGTCCTGGAACCAGCCGGTAAGCATCCGTCCTTCTGCATCAAAGCGGAACCAGCCGTCTTCGCCGGCGCCCTGATTGGCGTAGGGATTGTGCAGATAGCCCCAGGTATTCCGATAGGCGCTGCCTTTTGAGGCAAACGACCAGCTTCCGTCCGCGCTCTGAGTCCAGCTTCCATGGACTGCGGTTCCTGTTCCGGAACCGGATGTAAGGCTTCCCGAGCTTCTGCCGGAGTCTCTGCGCTGCTTCCAGACGGTCACGGTGCAGCCTGCCTCTTCGCCGCCCGCCCGTACCCGGATCACGGTCGTGCCGCTGTTTACTCCGAGAATCCGCCCGTTTTCATCGACGGCGGCGATATTGGGATTGTCAGAGGAAAATACGGGCTTTGCCCCGCTTCCTTCCGGCGCCTCGATTTGGACCTCCAGCTGATAGGTCTGTCCCGCTTTAAGCCGGAGGCTTTCCGGGGAAACGGTAATGCGGTTTACGGAATTTTCCTCGAGCAGCATGACCCGGCAGGAGGCCGTTTTGGTCGGGTCGTCGGCAGAGCTTACCTTCACGGTCACGACGCCGCTTTCCCGCGGGATAAACAGCCGCACTTCTTCGCCGTTTTCCGTAAGCCCGGTGCCTTCTGTCTCTTCCTGAAAAGCGGATACATCCACGGAGGAAAGGTCCCCGGAAAGCTCCCAGCGGAGTGTTCCGCCGGCATCCTCGATGGGGCCGTTATCCCAGGAAAGAAGCGTTGGAGTAAACAGGGCTTTTTCCATGCTTTCCGCCTCTTCTTTATCAAAGCGATAGAGGACGGTCCCCTCTTCTGTCAGGGGGAGCGCCGTCTCCAGGCTGATTCCGGAAGAATAATTGAAATCATACAGGTTGCTGCCGTTTAAAAGATAGCTGGATTCCACGGCGGCCGTGGAGCCGAAGGACCAGCAGGTGTTGGTTGCGGCCTGATTTTTGACCGGCGTCAGCAGGCCCTCGTCCCGGAGGTCAAAGGACTCCGGAAAAACGGTGGAGGGCGCCGGAAGCTCGGAGCTGTTCAGAGGGGCCGGGGCAGTCCGGCTCTGGAGGACGTGACCGTCCTTCAGCCGCATCAAATCAGCGCGTTCTTCATCCGGTCTCCCGTTTTCCAGACTGGAAGGAGAGGCTTTTTTCGCGCCGGAAGGAGACGCTTTTGACGCGTTCTCTAGATTGGAAGACGTGGCTTCTTCTCCGCCGGGGTTTTCTGTAAGGGAATAATACACCTCCGGATCGAGCTTCAGAGAGCTGATCCGCTCCATTTTGCCATCCTCCAGGGAAGTGTCGATGCACAGCGCTTTCACGGGGAAATATGCATAGTGATTGCTGGAGCCGTTATCCTCGATAAAGCCGCTGCCGGTATCGATCCACGCTTCTCCCTCTGCGGGGTCGAGGAGGAGGCAGATGCCGTCTTTCTGCGGGAGATTCGCCACTAAATAGTCGTTTGCAATAAAAGGAAGGGCCAGCTGCTCCTGCCCGTCTCCTTCGATTTTCAGGATGACCTCAAATGGTTCTCCGGGCGCAAGCAGGATGGATTTCTCCAGTCTTACCGTATAATAACCGGCATAAAGCTTGGAGCCGGCCGCGCAGATATTTTCTTCCAGCCAGCCTTTTTTGACATCCTCGCCCTGATTGACCGCGATCTCATAATGGATGTTGTTGTTTTGCAGGGCAAAGGTCACTGCTTTCAGCACATCGGAGCCGTCTTCGTCCGCCGTAAAAACGGTAGAGGCCATCAGGCTTTCCGCATCCGTAAGCCAATATGCGGACCTTGTATAGGGAAGACTCGTGACCTCGTAAAGCTTATTATAATTGCCTGCCGTCTCCGTGGCCGTATAAGCCCAGGTATTATCCGAGCCGAAGATCTGATTGTCATAGTAGGACACGTAGTAGTATCCGCCGTCCCCGCTGTCTTTGCCCCAGGAATTGCGGATGATCCACGCTCCGTCGCCCTCCGGAAGGAGTTCATCCAGAATTTCCTCTCTGGAAATTTCGTCTTCTTCCGTGTTTTCTGTCTCTTCTTCCGTTTCGGGGCTGTCTTCATTTCCCTTTGGCTCTCCGGTTCCGGAATCGTCTTCGCGATCGGGATCTTCCGTTTCAGATTCGTCCTCGCGATCGGATTCTTTTTCGGTTTCGGAATCATTTTCGCGATCGGATTCTTCTCCGGTTCCGGAATCGTCTTCGCGATCGGATTCTTCTCCGGTTTCGGATTCATTCTCCTGTTCGGTCTCTTCGCTCATTCCGGGTTTGCCGCTGCCTTCTGTTTCCTCTTCGGGATCTGCGTCCGAGCCGGTCGCTTTCCTGGCATTTGACGGCGCGTTCCCCTTTGTAAATACGTTGATGTCCGTTTCCCGCCCGAGATCCGAGGCGGAAGCCGAGGGGGAATCCGTGTCCAGGATTATTTTCTCTACGCCGTTTATATTGTAGCGGAAGTTTTCCCTGTCATAGTTGTCGCCCCAGCCGACCACGGCCACCTCGTGATTCTGGGAAAAATTCGGCTGATAGGAAAGGACCGTAACGTACTCCTGATCGGCTTTATCCCATACGGTGCTGGTATCCCATCCGCTGTAATAATAATTTTCATCCTCTTCACACGACAGATTTGACCAGTAGATGCCGGTGGTAAGGGCGCCGTAATTCATGATGCCGGCCTTGATATGGTCTTCCCAGCCGGGATTTTCGATGCTCGTTCCATCTTCCGAATAGCCGAGATATCTGACGGGAAGGGCGATGGAGTTCTGCACATGGATCTGCGCTTCGCCCTCCCGGTAGGCAATGCCTTCGTTCTGGAGATAGGCGAGATAGCTGTTATACTCTTCGATGGTTGTGCCGGAGAATGCGTTTACCTCGCTCATGGGCTGCACCTCCTCCGCCACGGGCCCGAGCCAGGAGGCATAGTAGCTCTGAGGCATCGGATAGCTGCCGCCGGAGTTCACGCCCCGGCCATCGTATGCCGGTTCATCCAGCCTGTACCACTGAATCACGATCGGAAGCACCGAAGAATCTGCTTGATAGAGGTAGTGCGGATCCGTGCCGTTGAGGCGGTAGGGCGAGCCATCGCCCTGAAGGGCCGCTACCATATGCATCTCAGAAAAGTCCGTTTTTCTGACTTCTTCTGAAGACAGCCGGAGCTTCTGCAGGGAAACGGAATACGGCTCCCATGTATGTTCGGAAAGAGGAAATACCCGGAGGAAATACGTCCCGGCGGGAAGATCCTTTTCTGTGATGCGCTGCCCGGATGATCGGGTGGAAAGGCTCAGGCTTGAGAGCCCGCTGTCCAGGAGCTCTGCCCCGTACTGGCAGCTGCGGTCTCCTGATTCCACGGAAATGGAGAGATCCGTCACGCTGTCGAGCGTGAAGCTGTAAAAATGTTCCTCAAAGCCGCCGTCCAGCTGATCGGAAAAACGGCTCGGAAAGCTCACGAAGCTGGTGTTGGCACTCTGGAGGACGTACGTTGCCTGGGTGCCTTCTGCTGCCCCGGTATCCCGGGTATCGGCCAGGGCAAAAGAAGCGTTCTGCAGAATCAGCGCTGCGATCAGGAGCGCCGCCGTTCTGGTTTTCAATCGGTTCCATAAAGGATGTCTGTTCATATGTATTCTCCCGGACAGATTCTGAAAGGATTAAAAGGGATAGGCGCATCTGAGAAAACGCGCCCGGTAAATGTGGTTTGAAACCCGTCAGCTACCTGAATCAATTATAAAATTACAGAATATGAAAGTCAAGGAAACGCCGGTGCGAAGAGGGGCGGGAAACGATGCCGGAGAAGTTTCCGGCATGGAGCGGGCAGGGGACGGATCCCGCAATATTTTATTTTTGAAATAATGCGAAAAAACGGGCGGTTTGACTTGACGGGAGAGCGGCGGCGGGGTATCATAAATTCAGATGATATTTTGATGAAGATGAAACATGAAGGCAAAGCTTTCAGAAAAATGAAAATCATGCGATCTGATTTTCCGGAAAGCGAAATTGAAAAGGAAGAAAAAGCGGGAGAAAAGAAGATGAAAATTGCGATTGCATCCGATACGCAGGAGATCGACGGCCTGGTGCCGGCGACGTTTAAGGAGAGTCCGTTCCTGATGATTATCGACGCGGACAAGAATGAGATTTTCCATATTTACGGGAAGCAGGATCCGGACAACCTGGTGTTTGCAAAGAAGGTCGTAGAACACGACTGCGAGGCGGTCATCTGCGGCCCGATCGAGAAGGAACCGTTCGAGATCCTGGCGGGCGCGGGCGTGACCCGTTATCTGGGGAGCGGGCATACGGTGCAGAAGGCGTACAGCTATATGAACCGCTATAAGCTGGAGCTGATCCGCGATTATATCGGCGGCCCCGGCCCCTTCGGTCACAGCCACGATTTCAGCTGCGACTGCGGCGAAGAAGAGGAATAGGAGCACGGCAGATGAAGGGGATTGTGATCTTTGGCGCGGGGCAGGCGGGAATGGCGCTGTACCGCCTGCTGCAGCGGCGGGGAAACCGTGTCGTTGCCTTTGGCGACAACAAAGAGGAGCTGTGGGATCAGCGGCGGGAGGGACTTCCCATCTGGCCGTTTGAACGGGTGCTTGAGGCGGATCCGGAGGAGATCTGGCTGGCGATCGTCAATGAGGACGCGCAGCGGGAATTAAAGGCGCGTTTTCGCGCCCGCGGCTATGGCGGACGCCTGTTTGGCCTTTCGGATTTGCGGGAGCGCTTCCAGCTGCGTCTGGCGGCCTGCCGCCTGCTGGCGCAGGAGATCCGCCGCCGGGGCGTCGCCGGGGACGTGGCGGAGCTGGGCGTTTATCAGGGCGAGTTTGCGGAGGAATTAAACCGGCTGTTTCCGGAGCGGCGGCTGTACCTGTTCGATACGTTTTCCGGCTTCGACGGGAGAGATATCGGGAGCGCGGACGGCGCGCGGGCAAAGGCGGGACAGTTTTCCGACACGTCCGCGGAGGCGGTGCTGGCGCGGATGGAAACGCCGGGACAGGTCGTGATAAAGAAGGGGCTTTTTCCGGAAAGCCTGGGCAAGATGGCGGCGGAGCGTTTTGACGGGCGTTTTGCCCTGGTCAGCCTCGATGTGGATCTCTACCGGCCGACGATGGCGGGCCTTACGTACTTTTACCCCCGGCTGTCGCCCGGCGGGTATCTGATTCTGGATGATTACAACAGCCCCCAGTTTCCGGGCGCGGGACAGGCGATCCGGGAATTCTGCGACCGGGAGGGGCTGGGCGTGGTGCCGCTGCCGGATCTGCACGGCACGGCGGTGCTGGTAAAGACGGGAAAGACGGGAGGAAGACGGTGAGAACGATTTATCTGGCGCGGCACGGGAAGCCGGATTTCCCGGACGGGGAAAAGCGCTGCATCGGGCGGACGGATCTGCCGCTCGGAGAGGAAGGGCGCGGACAGATCCGGGCGCTTGCCGGATCGC
Organism: uncultured Lachnospiraceae bacterium; assembly: GCA_944381615.1. Lineage (GTDB taxonomy): Bacteria > Bacillota > Clostridia > Lachnospirales > Lachnospiraceae > Otoolea. Next base: position 61,800 of record CALWLT010000005.1, read on the forward strand.
TTTCGCGGGCGGAGATCGAGTGCATTTACACGAGTCCGCTGCGCCGCTGCGTGGAATCGGCGCAGATTCTTTCCGGAGGGCGGATCCCGGTGCGGGTGGTTCCCGGGATGGAAGAGATCGATATGGGGGCTTGGGAGAACCGGACGTTTGATGAAATCCGGGCGCGGTGGCCGCGGGAATACGAGGCGCGCGGGCTGGATATGGCGGGGTTTGCCCCGCCGGGCGGCGAGAGCTTTTGCGCCTGCCAGAAGCGCGCGCAGGAGGTTTTTGAAAAAATCCGCCGTGAGAGCCGGGGAAACGTGCTTCTGATGGGCCATGCCGGCTGGAACCGGACGCTGATCGCGGCCCGGGAGGGACGTCCGCTGGCAGAGCCGTTTGCGATCCCGCAGCCGTACGGCGGGACGTATGCCTGGGAGGAGCCGGTGTTCGACGCGATGATCGTGGCGGCCGGGCTTTCCTCGCGCATGGGGGGCTTTAAACCGTTTCTGGAGATCGGAGGGAAAAGCTTTCTGGCGCGGGAGATTGAGGGGCTGCGGCGCGGCGGCGCGCGGGAGATTGCCGTCGTCACGGGGTACCGGGCGGACGAGGTGGAGGCTGCGGCGCGGGAAGCGGCCGGGCAGGAGATTGTGTTTCTGCACAATCCCGCCTACGAGACGACGAAGATGTTTGACTCGGTAAAGCGGGGCCTTTCGTATTACGAGGAGAAACGGCGGCGTCCGGAGGGAAAAACGCTGGACGGGATTTTTTTCCTGCCGGTGGATGTACCGCTGTTTACGGCGTTTACCATGGAGTATGAAAAAGCGGAGTTTTTAAAAGGAAGCGGGGACGTGTACTGCCCGTATTATGAGGGCGCGCCGGGACATCCGCTGCTGATTCGGGCGTCGGCGCTTCCTGCGCTTCTGGCGCACGACGGGGAGCGCGGGCTGAAGGGCGCGTATGAGCGCCTGGGCGATCGGGTCGTTCATCTGGATGTGACGGATCGGGGCTGCGTGATGGACGCGGACACGAGAGAAGACTTTGACCGGCTTGAGGCGTATGAGAACGGCCGCCATGTGCCGGACGGGGAAACGTGCGAGCGGCTGCTGGCCTGGTTTCGGACGCCGCCGGAGACGGTGCGCCACTGCCGGGCGGTGGCGGCGCTGGCGGAGGAGATCGGGCGCGCCGCCAATGCCCGCGGCGCGGGCCTTTCGCTGGAGCGCATCCGCGCGGCGGCGCTGCTGCACGATGTGGCGAAGGCGTGGCCGGATCATGCGCGCGCGGGAGAGCGGTTCCTCTCTCTTCTGGGGCATGACAAAATCGCACAGATCGTGGGCGATCACATGGATTATCCGGAGGAAAAGCTGGATGAGCTGAGCGAGGGCCTGATCGTGTACGCGGCGGACAAGCTGGTGCAGGGGGAACGGCGCGTGACGCCGGAGGAACGCTTTGGCGCGAAGCGGGAGCGTTTTAAAGAGGATCCGCAGGCGCAGGCGGCGGTAGAGCGCCGGTATGCGAGGGCGAAACGGGCGCTTGAGACGATACGGCGCGCGGCGGGAGAGACAGACGCAGAAGATGGAAGGCCGGCTGTGCGGGCTTCGGTTTAAGCGAAGAAATGCGGCCGGCAAAAAGGGGGAATACAGGATGAAGTTAATGAAGACGACGGAGGCGGTAGGGCAGGTGCTCTGCCATGATATGACGCAGATTATCCCGGGGGTAACGAAGGACGCGGTGTTCCGCAAGGGCCATGTGGTGCGCGAGGAGGATATCCCGGTGCTGCTTTCCATCGGCAAGGATCACATCTATGTCTGGGAGAAGGACGAGACGAAGTATCACGAGGACGAGGCGGCGGATATTCTGCGGGAGCTCTGTCAGAATGATCACATGCGGGCGACGGAGGCCAAGGAGGGAAAGGTAGAGCTGATCGCGGAGTGCGACGGGCTGTTTCTGGTAGATGAGGAACGCCTGGTGCGCGTCAACAGCCTGGGCGAGATGATGATCGCGACCCGCCACGGCAATTTCCCGGTTAAGAAGGGAGATAAGCTGGCGGGAACGCGCATCATCCCCCTGGTTATCGAGAAGGAGAAGATGGAGGAGGCCAGGCGGGCGGCCGGCGATACGCCTCTTTTGTCGCTGATTCCGTATAAGACGAAAAAGGCCGGGATCGTGACGACGGGAAACGAGGTGTATTTCGGGCGCATTCAGGATCAGTTTGGTCCGGTAATCCGGGAAAAGCTGGCGGAATTTGACGTGGAGGTCCTGGGGCAGACGATCGTCAACGACGATCCGCAGAAGATCACGGCGGCGATCCAGGCGTATCTGGATCAGGGGGCGGATTTCGTGGTCTGCACCGGCGGCATGAGCGTGGATCCGGACGACACGACGCCGACGGCGATCAAGAATACGGGGGCGGAGATCGTCTCCTACGGCGCGCCGGTCCTGCCGGGCGCGATGTTTCTGCTGGCTTACACGAAGGACGGGCGGCCGGTCATGGGCCTGCCGGGCTGCGTGATGTATGCGAAGCGGACGATTTTTGATCTGGTGCTGCCGAAGGTTATGGCGGATGTGCGCGTCAGCCGGGCGGATCTGGCGAAGCTTGGCATGGGCGGCCTCTGCCTGGGCTGCAAGACCTGTATTTTCCCCAACTGCGGGTTCGGGAAATAGAAAGGAGGAGGTAGTGTGAAGGAATACCGGGAGATAGCAAAGCGCCTGGAGACGGAGACGGGGGTCGTGCTGACGCGCCGCTTTGCGGGGACAGAAGGCGAGCTTTCTTCGATGGAGCGGACGATTCTGGGCAAGGCGGACGCCGCGGGGCTTGCGAAGGAAGCGCTGGAGCAGGGGCTGCCGGTGCTTCAGCGCGGGGAGGATTCCTGGGAGGCGGCGGAGCCGTTTTTCCCCAAGGAGCGCCTGATCGTGCTGGGCGGCGGCCATGTGGCGCTGCCGGTCGTGGAATTCGGCGCGAAGATCGGATTTCTGGTTACGGTGGTGGACGATCGCCTTTCGTTTGCCAATCCGGGCCGTTTTCCGCTGGCGGAGCAGGTCGTCTGCGACAGTTTTTCGCACGCCATCGAGCAGCTGGCGATCACGGAGAGCGATTACGTCTGCATCCTCACGCGGGGGCACCGCTATGACGCCGACTGCCTGCGCCAGATCTGCCAGGGAAAGGAGCCGGCCTATCTGGGCATGATCGGTTCCAGACGGCGGGTCGGGATCGTGAAGGAGACGCTGTTGGCGGAGGGCGTCGACGCGGGGCGGCTGGAGCGCTTAAAGAGCCCCATCGGCCTGCCGATCGGCGGGGTTACGCCCGAGGAGATCGCGGTGTCGATCGTGGCGGAGATCATCCAGGTCAAGCGCCTGTCGCGCGAGGACAAGCGGACGCGCAACCGCTCGGACGTGGATTTCGACGTGCTAAAACGGCTGGCGGAGGAGACGGAGGAGCCGAAGGCGGTGGTCACGGTCCTGGAGTCGAAGGGATCGTCGCCGCGCGGGGCCGGCGCGAAAATGATTGTCTACCGGGATGGACGGATCCTGGGCAGCATCGGCGGCGGCTGCAGCGAGGCGGCCGTGCTGGGTCAGGCGCGCCGCCTGATCGGCAGCGGGCGCTATCAGGTCATCCATGTGGATCTGAGCGGCGAGGCGGCCGAGGACGAGGGCATGGTCTGCGGCGGCGTGATGGACGTGCTCGTGGAGGACTATCCGGCCGGGGAAACGGCATAGCAGGCCGGGGAACCGGAAAAATCAGGACAAGGGTATCCTGCAAAAACAGGCGAAATGGAAGCCTGTTTTTGCAGGATATTTTTTCTTTATATACCAAATAATATATTGACACAAAAATAGATTTAGAGTATGATGAAATCGTTCGTTTTATACGTTATATGTAATAAAGCATAACGAATGACGCGAGAAAAAACGGTACGGCCCTGCGCCCGCGGAAACGAGATTGGAAGAGCGGCGGCGCGCGGCAAAATCGAAGGAGGAGGAATAGTGTGAAAGAAAGTAGAGGGCAGCCTAAAGATGGCGCACTGAAACAAGCTATTGAAAAATAGCCATTTGAAACAAGGTTGATTTTGTTGAGATACGCTAAGAAGCAAGCTGAGACTCTTTTA
>CALWLT010000006.1 GCA_944381615.1 uncultured Lachnospiraceae bacterium
ATCTTCTGCCGGATCTGATCCACGTACTGCTTCTGCCCCACCGTCTTGGGCTTGATGGGCCTGCCGTTTATGGTGCGGCAGATAATATCCTTATCGATCTCCAGAAGCTGCCCCTCGTCCTCCGTAAACGAGAGCGACAGCGCGTAATCCACATTCTGCTCCGCGATCACATTCCCCCGCTTTGAAAGCTCCAGAAGGCTGTCAAACACACGGCGGGCGCGCCCTACCGCCTGCTCCGGGCCGATGATCTTCAGCGCCCCGTCGCGCGCGATCATCGTCACATGCAGCGTCCGCTCGATCTTTTTTAAATACACGTCGAACTGCCCGCAGACATTCTGTTCATGCTCCATGGGGATATCGACAATCGTCTCGATAATACTCATACTTTTCCGCCATTCTCCCTGCGCTATTTCCCCGGTGTCATCCCGTCCCGCGCCGTCTGTCGCGCCGCCGTCTGAACCGGCTCCTCCGTCTTCAAGCAGGCCTCCAGACGGCACACCGGACCGTCAACTAATATTTTAACATTATTTTCAATAATGTGTACCCCCTTTTCGACGAATTTTTCCGCCGTCTGCCGCTTGAAATCCTCCGCCAGCGCCAGAAGCTCCTCCTGCGTATAGCGCGCCTCGTAAGAGGAAATTTCCCGCGAAAGCACGCTGCCGGCCGCCAGCGGAAGAGACGCGCCGGACGGCAGCTTCAGCCGGCGGTAGCGGACCTCTGTCTGCCACTCTCCGTCTTTCGCGGGCCAGAGCCAGACAAACCCGAGCGTTCCCGCCGTCAGCGCAAGGCCCCGGCGCACGCGGCCCGTCGGCGTCCCGACCCGATGCCAGAGCGAAAATTCCTTTTTTTCGACCCGCGTGCGGATCCCGATCACATCGGCGTCGGCCCGCACATACCGCTCCCCGGCCGTCTGTCCGGCGTCGTCCCGGATCGGGACGGTTCCCGTAACCAGAAGCTGTCCGGCCGTCACCGCATCGCCCGCTTTAACGAGCGCAAGGCCCCGGCGCACGACGACCGAGGTAATGACGGCGTCCGCCTCCGCCACCAGATCGCCGGGCGCCTCGTCCCCCTCTGTATCCGGAACGAACGGCGGCGCTTCATTTTCCCGCACGGAAACCGTCAGCCGCGTCCCGCTCAGGCGCGCCGAAACCCAGGTAATCCCGTCGAAAGCCTCGCGGATCTCCTCCTCCAGGCCGCTGCAGGAAACGCGGCTCTTGCGGATCCCGCAGACAATCCCTCTGCTCTGCAGAAAATGCGCCAGCTCATCGTCCGTATAGCGCCGGTTTCCCTCAAAGGAAATATCCCACAGAAAGAGCGTAAAAAACCACAGAAGAAACAGAAACGAAACAAGACCCGCCGCCCACAGCTTCCGCCGCCGGTTGCGGTAAAGAAAAAACGAAAGCCCCGATTTCTTCACGATCTTCAGCCGCACGCCGGCCTTTTTCGCATACGGCCGGCAGCGGAAAAAATCGCGGACCCCCACCGTAAAAAAACAGGCCTCCTCCCGCCAGACCACGCGCTCCATCCCGATCCCGGCAAACGCGCACAGATTCAGAAACCGCGCCAGAGATCCTCCCGTTACCCGCACCCGCACCGTCCCGCTAAACAAACGGCTCATCCCCATCCGCCCTCTTTTCGCCGCGCCCGCTTATCCGGGATTAAACTGCACCGAATCGATCCGTCCGGTCAGTTTCAGCTGTTCCCGGTCATAATACTCGATGCACAGGCCGCGCCCCGTGACCGTCAGCCGCGTGTGCGCCCCCTGCAGCTTCAGCGTGCAGTCCGAAAAAAAGAGGATGCTCCTGTAATTTTCCACCACAGCCGACGTGCTGCCCGTAAAAAACAGAAGCATCTCCCCCAGAAAGACGTCCCCCGGCAGATTGAGAGCCGAAACGATTGCTTTTTTCCGCCTGCCCAACAAACGCGCGCCGCCTTCATTTACCCTTATCCGCAGTATATGAAACAGCGGCCGCGGGCAGAACCGGACCGCGGGGAAAGAAGAGTAAAAATCCGCGGCACGCAGTAAATCAGCGGCAGGGCGTAGCGCAGCGACGTGACCGGCCCTAAAAGCAGCGTCCCCCAGTAGCCGTAGACCAGAAGAAGCGGCAGAAGAAGGCGCAGGCGGCGCTCCCGGATCAGGGCCGCTGAGACGAAAAGCACAAGCCACAGGGGAAACGCCTGATTGAAAAGGAACGACAGCACCGGAATCTTCTGAAATTCCGGCGTCCGCGTCAGATTCCCCAGAAGCTCCCGAAGCTGCGGCAGGCGGCTGTCTGCCGCAATGCCGAGCACATTATAGGGCGCTTCCAGATACGCGCCGTCAAAGAGAAGATACGAGATCCAGTACTGGCTGTCGCCGGGGTACCAGTATCCCCAGTTCCCCATGAGGAACGAATCCAGATACACGCCGGGCAGGCGCAGCCCGATCCCGCCCCAGATCTCCAGAAAGCGGGCGGGATCTTCCTTCAGCACCTCCGTGTGAAAGCCGCTTTTGACCGGGTCGGCGTTGACCCGGATGTACGAGGCGAGCGCCTCCGGATCGATCAGCTCTTCCAGATATTCCTTCTCCTCCTCCGTCAGCTCCTCCGGCGCCTCCGCGTAAACGCGCGCCAGCTGCTGCATGGGAACGCTTAACATCTCCCGCATATCGCCCTTCTGCGCCCCCCAAAGGACGGGCAGAAACACCGCCAGCCCATACCAGAGCACGCAGACCGCCGCGCTCATGGCCACAAAACGCCCGCACCGCCTTCGCTCCTTCTTCCACAGAAAAAGCGCGGTAAAAAGCGCGAAAAACAGAAACACATAGACGCCCTGATTGCGGAACAGGCACAGCAAAAGCGCGCTGCCAAAAAAGAGCAGAAGCTCCCGCCAGTCCGACAGCATACGCGCCGGATCGGCCGCCAGATCGCAGGCGGCGTCAAACGCCAGCAGAAAAAAGACGCCAAACAGCACATCTTTTGTCGTCACGAAAGAAAAGACCGTCACATAGGGATTGACAACAAGAAACAGCCAGGAGACGGCCTGCAGCCAGCGGGGCGCGCCGCGCCGCCCCATGCGGACCAGCAGGAGGGAAAAGGCCGCCGAGACGATACACGCCTGGCTCAGCGAGTAGAGCGCCATCCCCGCCTGATAGCTTCCGAACAGGACGCCTCCCGCCTTCAGGCAGGCGCACAGGTACAGCGTATGAATCAGCGGATGATGGGTGCTGACCGGGATCACGCCGAAAAACTGGCCGATCTGCGCCGAGGCATCGTATGAATAGACGCCGGGATACAGGGCCAGAAAGACCGGCAAATACACGCACCAGGTCAGCGCCATCCAGAAACACCAGCGCCGGATCGCCGGGCGGACGCCGCTTCCCGCGCCACCGGGCCTGTTGCCGAGCTCATTTTGAATAACGCCAAAAAAGCGCAGGAAAAGCGCCAGCGCCGAGGCGTAAAGAAGCGTGAGCGCCGCCAGAGGGACGAGAAAATCCGCCGCGCCCTGATAAATCGCCTCATTGCGGCTGTAACGCAGGCCCAGAAGCGTCATCAGAGCATAGAGCGCGCCGAATCCGGAAAAAAGAAACGCATCTTTTGCCGGGACGCCCGGCCAGGAAACGGCGAAAAGGAACGTCAGGACGGCGATCCAGAGAAAAATGCCCGGCAGGCCAGGCGATCCCAGGACCGGGATCGTCAGAAAAAAGCCGCCGTCCAGGATCAGGCAGGCCAAAAGAGCCGCCGCCAGGGCGGGCAGCCATCGTTTCATCGCGGGATACAGCACCGTTTTCTCCTCCTGAATCAAAAAGCCCTGGTTTCACACAAAAACCAGGGCTTTCGTTTCCTTACTTAGTTGTATTTGCGTTTTCTCGCAGCTTCGGATTTCTTCTTACGACGAACGCTGGGCTTCTCGTAATGCTCTCTCTTGCGAATCTCCTGCTGAATACCAGCCTTTGCACAGTTTCTTTTGAATCTGCGTAAAGCGCTGTCCAGACTCTCGTTATCTTTAACGATTACGTTTGACATAGCTCACACCTTACCTCCCTCCAGTTGTGTAATAAGTGCATATTAATACAACTGTGTGGGTATTTTTAGCACTAGTAAAATTATATCATAAAAAACTGATACGTCAACAGGATTTTTACAAAAATTGAAATTTACCAAAAAAGGCCGGAAAACGTCTATTTAACCTGTTCTGCCACGACTTTTGCCGCCTCGGCAAGCGCCGCGTCGATTCCTGCCGGGTTCTTGCCGCCGGCCTGGGCCATGTTCGGCCGTCCGCCGCCGCCGCCGCCCACCAGTCCGGCGACCGCCTTGATCAGGTTGCCGGCGTGCGCGCCTTTCCTGATCGCGCCGTCCGTGGCGGATGCCATCAGATTGACCTTGCCGCCCGCCTCGGAGGCGATGATTACCACGCCTTCGCCCAGCTTCTCCTTCAGCTGATCGCCGAGCGTGCGCAGGCCGTTCATGTCCACGTCCTTAACCCTCACGGCCAGCAGCTTCAGGCCGCCGATCTCCTGTACCTGATTCATCACATTGCCCAGCGAATCGCTGGCCAGACGGCTTTTCAGCTTCTCATTCTCCGCGTGCAGGGCCTTGATCTCCTCCAGCAGAGATTCCACCTTCGCATTCAGGCCCGCCGGCGTCGTCTTCGCCGTCTTCGCCGCCTCGTGAAGCTCCCGCTCCACCTCTTTGTAGTAATCCATGAGGCCGACGGAGGTCAGCGCCTCGATCCGGCGCACGCCGGCCGCGATGCCGGCTTCGGAAAGGATCTTAAACGCCGAAATGGTTCCCGTATTGGCCACATGCGTACCGCCGCAGAGCTCCGTGGAGAAATCGCCCATCTTTACCACGCGGACCTTCTCGCCGTATTTCTCGCCGAACAGCGCCATCGCGCCCGTCTTTCTCGCCTCGTCCAGCGACATGACCTGCGTGGTAACCGGCAGCGACGCCAGAATCTCGTCGTTGACCAGCTTCTCCACCTTCTCAATCTCCTCCGGCGTCATGGCGGCGAAATGCGTAAAGTCAAAGCGCAGCCGGTCCCGCGTGACCAGCGATCCGGCCTGCTCGACGTGCGTGCCCAGCACCGTGCGCAGCGCCTTGTGAAGCAGATGCGTCGCCGAGTGGTTGCGCGCCGTCAGCTCCCGGTTCTCCCGATCCACAGAGAGCGTGACCGTATCGCCCGTCCGGAACATTCCGCGGATCACGCGGCCCACATGGCCGACCTTGCCGCCCTGCAGCTTGATCGTATCCTGCACCTCAAATTCCGCGTCCGGGCCCGTAATCCGTCCGATGTCCGCCTGCTGGCCGCCCATCGTGGCGTAGAACGGCGTCTCCCGCACGAGAATCGTGCCCGTCTGGCCGTCCGTCAGCGCCTCCACGATCTCGTCCTCCGTGGTCAGCACCGTAATCTGCGATTCGGCGCTTAAGCGATCGTAGCCGACAAATTCCGTCGTGATGGACGGGTCAATCGACTGGTACACCGTCACATCCGCGCCCATATAGTTGGTCGTCTTGCGGGCGGCGCGCGCCGTCTCCTTCTGCTTCTTCATGGCGGCGGCAAAGCCGTCCTCGTCGATTCCGAGCTCCTTCTCCTCCAGGATCTCCTTCGTCAGATCCACCGGGAACCCGTAGGTATCGTAGAGCTTGAAGGCATTCTCGCCGGAGAGCACCTTCTCGCCCGCCTTCGCCATCTCTTCTTCCATCCCGGCCAGGATCGCCAGGCCCTGATCGATGGTGCGGTTAAACTTGTCCTCTTCCTCGGAGAGCACGCGGAAAATCATCGCGCTTCTCTCCTCCAGCTCCGGATATCCGTCCTGCGACAGATCGATGACCGTGCGGGACAGATTCGCCAGAAATTCTCCCTCGATGCCCAGCTTCCTTCCATGGCGGGCCGCCCGGCGCAGCAGGCGGCGCAGCACGTAGCCGCGGCCCTCGTTGGACGGCATGATGCCGTCGGAGATCATAAACGTGCAGGATTTGATGTGATCCGCCACGATCCGCAGCGAGACATCCGTCTCGTGATCCTGCTGGTAGACGGCGTGCGCCAGCTCGCAGACGCGATCCAGAAGCGCCTTGTTGGTGTCTACCGTAAACAGGGAGTCCACATCCTGCACCACCACGGCCAGGCGCTCCAGTCCCATGCCCGTGTCGATGTTCTTGTGCTCTAACTCAGTGTAATTGCCGTGGCCGTCGTTCTCAAACTGGGTAAAGACGTTATTCCAGACTTCAATATACCGGTCGCAGTCGCAGCCCACCGTACAGCCCGGCTTCCCGCAGCCGTACTTCTCGCCGCGGTCATAGTAGATCTCCGAGCAGGGACCGCAGGGGCCCGCGCCGTGCTCCCAGAAATTATCCTCGCGCCCGAAGCGGAAGATCTTCTCCTTCGGGATCCCGATCTCCTTGTTCCAGATGTCGAACGCCTCGTCGTCATTCTCAAAAACAGACGGATACAGCCGCTCCGGATCCAGTCCGACCACCTCGGTCAGAAATTCCCAGGACCAGTGAATGGCCTCCGTCTTAAAGTAATCGCCGAAGGAAAAATTCCCCAGCATCTCGAAAAACGTGCCGTGACGGGCCGTCTTTCCAATATTCTCAATATCGCCGGTGCGGATGCACTTCTGGCAGGTACACACTCTCGTCCGCGGCGGAATCTCCTGACCCGTAAAATAGGGCTTCAGGGGCGCCATGCCGGAGTTGATCAGCAAAAGGCTGTTGTCGTTGTGCGGAACCAGAGAAAAACTTTTCATGGCCAGATGGCCCTTGCTCTCAAAAAATTCAAGGAACATCCTTCTGAGTTCGTTCACGCCGTATTTTTCCACGTTGCTTCCTCCTGTCATTTCATCTCACTGAAATGGATTTTTCTTCATTCTTTATATCCTACCATAGGAAAAAGCATTTATCAAGCGTTTTTGCCGCCTGTTCCGGCGTCCTGCTCCCGCCTTAGCGCGCTCATCCCGCCGCGCTCTGCGTCTCCTCCTGGGGCAGGACGTTTCCGTACCCGTCCAGGAGATCGTACGCCCGCTCGCGGGTCGTTACCGCCAGGGACGCCGTGTATTCCAGCTCCTCCATCGCCCCGCCGGCAAAGCGGCCGGCCGCCTGCCTCGCCGTCACGTCTCTTTCCCGCAGCCACTCCTGCTCCTCGCTCTGGAACGCGGCGGCCTCCTCGTCTTCCAGCACGCCCAGGATCGCCTGCACAATCCGGCTTCGCTCCTCCTCCCAGAGGCGGAATTCATAATCCGCCTGCCGCCGCAGGCTTTCCGCCGTCGCCGCCGCATCGGAATCCCGGCGGCTCTCGACCAGCTCATCCACTTCCTCCAGCCGCCGGCGAAACTCCTCTTCCGTCCGGATCCCGGCGGCCGCCGTTCCCGGCGCCGCGCCGCTTAAAGGGGAAATAATGGTGCTTCCATCTCCCGCGGCTTTCCCGTCCGCTTCCTGCAGAACCGACGTCTCTGCCGGCGCGGCAGCCGGAGCTTCTGCCGTATCTCCCGCCGCCGCTTTTCCCGATTCTCCGGCTTCCATTCTGGCTTCGGCTGCCGCCCTGTCTTCCGCTGCCGCCGGCGCCTCCGCCATCCCTGCCTCCGGCGCCGCGTTCGCTTCAGCCTGCGCGCCGAAAGGTCCTCCTGCCGCCGGGCTGCCGCTTCTCTCGCTTTCCGCCGCAGAAATCCCGTTTTGCGCGGCCTGCGCCGCCGCAAAAGCGCCGCTCTGCGCGCTTTCTGCCGCCGCAAATCCGCCGCTCTGCGCGCTCTTTGCCGTCAGAAGGCCGTCCCCGACCCGCTCCGATACGAAGCGACGCGTCGCGGCCGTAAACAGTACGCCCAATATCATGATAAAACAGATTGCCGCGATGGCTCCTTTATTTCTCACCTGGCCCAACGCCTCCTTATGGTTCCACCTTATCATATTTGGAGGCGAAAGAAAATAGCCGTCCCAAAGACGTAATATTATTGTAAGAAAAAGAGGGCGCGCGGCCTGCGCCGTCACACCCCCTCGTCCGTCATCAGCTTGTCCCCGTCCGCCGCGCCGGTCGCCAGCTGATCGCAGCGCTCATTTTCCGGGTGGCCGTTATGGCCCTTAACCCAGATAAAGGTAATCGCGTGCGGGCGGGCCGCCGCGAGAAGGCGCTGCCAGAGATCCACATTTTTAACCGGCTCGTTCTTTCCCCGCTTCCAGCCCTTCCGGATCCAGCTGTCGATCCAGCGCTGGTTAAAGGCGTCCACCAGATAGCGGGAATCCGAATAGAGCTCCACCTCGCAGGGCCGGTTTAACGCCTCCAGCCCGGCGATCGCCGCCATCAGCTCCATGCGGTTGTTTGTCGTCCTTTTGTATCCGCCGGAAAGCTCCTTCACATGCAGCGTCCCGGCCGGATCCCGGTAGTGGATGACGGCGCCGTAGCCGCCCGGCCCGTCCGGGTTGCCGCGGGCGGAGCCGTCCGTATAAATCTGTACCTTCAAGTCCCGGCCTCCTGTGTTTTATCGATCCCACTTATCGCAGAGCGAATTGATCTGATCGGCAAAGCGCGCCAGATCCTTGTTGGCCCCGCCTTCGTTGTTGCGGATGACGCGCATTAGGCGCTCGCCGGCCGCCACCAGACGTCCGAATACGCCGGCCGCTTTCTTCGCTCCCTCCGACATCTCCCGGCGAACCGGAATTCCCTGCGTCACGGTAAGGAACCGTCCCTCCTTCAGGTCGTAGGAAGTGCCGGAAAACGGCGCCATCGCCTCCAACTGATACGTCTCGCGGATCTTCTGCGCAAATTCATCGCAGACCTCGTCGTCGCCGTGCACGATAAAAACCTGCGACGGGTGGCTCATGAAATTCCCGATCCATTCAAGCAGTCCGTTCTGGTCGGCATGTCCGCTGATCCCCTCGATCTTCTCGATGCGCGCCCGCACCTCGATGGATTCGCCGAACAGCTTTACCTCCTCGCGGCCGTCGATGATGCTGCGCCCCAGCGTCCCGATCGCCTGATAGCCGGCAAAAAGGATGGTGCACTCCGGACGCCAGAGATTGTGCTTCAGATGGTGGCGCACCCGACCCGCATCGCACATGCCGGCGGCGGAGATAATGACCTTCGGCTCCTGGTCCGAGTTGATGGCGATGGAATCCTGGCTGGTAATGGACAGATGCAGGCCCGGGAAGGAAATCGGGTTGATCCCCCGCCGCACCAGCTCCTTCGTCTCCTCATTATAGCAGTCCAGCATATTTTCCTTGAAGACGGCGGTCGCCTCCACGGCCATGGGGCTGTCCAGATAAACCGGAAAATTCTCATGCCCCTTTACCAGCTTCTTTTCCTTGATGATGCGGATATAGTTCAGCACCTCCTGCGTGCGCCCCACGGCGAACGCGGGGATGACCACGTTGCCGCCCCGGTCCAGCGTCTCCTCGATTACCTGCGCAAACTCCGCCACATGATCGCCGCCCTGCTTGTGGAAACGGTTGCCGTACGTGCTCTCCATCACCACATAGTCGGCCTGATGGATGTACTGCGGGCTGCGGATCAGCGGCTTGTTCTTATTGCCGATGTCGCCGGAAAAGACGATCTTGCGCGAGCAGTCCCCTTCTTTCATCCAGATCTCGATCGACGCCGAGCCGAGCAGATGCCCCACATCGGTAAAGCGGACGTCGAAGCCCGGTTTTAAATGGATCGTATCCCCGTAATCGCAGGGCACAAAATGCTCCAGCACGCCCTCGGCGTCCGCCATCGTATAGAGAGGCGGCTGCTCGGCCCGCCCGGCCCGCTTTGCCTTGCGGTTCTTCCACTCCGCCTCGGTCTCCTGGATATGCGCACAGTCCTTGAGCATGATCTCGCAGAGATCGCAGGTCGCCCGCGTGGCCATGATCTGCCCGCGGAAGCCTCTGGCATAAATAAACGGCAGCATCCCCACATGATCGATATGCGCGTGGGTTACCAGCACATAGTCCACCTCCGCGTAGCTCAGCGGAAACGGCGCGTTCTCGTATTTGTTTGATCCCTGCTCCATGCCACAGTCAACCAGCACGTTCAGCCCGCAGGCCTCCAGCACGTGACAGCTCCCGGTTACCTCGTGATCCGCTCCGATAAATGTTAATTTCATAAAACCTCCCCGCCGCGTGCCCGGCATCGCATCCCCGGCATCGCGGGCCCCGTTTTTTTTCGGACGGCCGGCCTTCTCCCCCTTCCGGCCGCTCCGTCTCTTCCAGTATACCCGATCTCAGATGATAATGCAAATCATACCGCCGTTGCTGTCGTTGATGATCTTCTGCAGCGTATCCTGCAGCTTTAACTGGCATTCCTCCGTCATCTGCGAGATCTTGGCCTGGATGCCGTCGTCCACGATCTGCGCGATGGATTTCCCGAAAATATTGGTATTCCAGACGCCGTCCTCCCCCTGTCCCGCATTCTCGCGGATGTAGCGGATCAGATCCTCGGCCTGCTGTTCATTTCCCACAATGGGGGCGATCTCCGTCTCGATATGCGCCTTGATGAGATTGATAGACGGCGCCTGCGCCTTCATTTTGACGCCGTATTTGTTGCCGTGGCGGATCAGCTGCGGCTCATCCAGCACGATCTCCGACCGATCCGGCGTGACCACGCCGTAGCCTTTCTGGCGCACCTGGCAGACGGCCGCCGAAACCTTCTGGTACTCCTTCTGCATCGAAGCCAGCTCCTTTAGCGTCTGCATCAGCTGATATTCGCCCTCGATGGGCATTCCCACGTATTCGCTCAGAATCTGATAATAATGGCCGTCGTCCACCTCGATCTCCGCCGCGACCGCACCGGTATCCATTTTCATGGAGACGATGCGCACGCGCCGGATGGCCTCCCCGTTTTCCGGCGGCAGCGCGGGGGCCACGTCGCGCATATGTACGGTTTTCTTCATCATTTCCCTTACCGCCTCGATGACCGCCGCTTTCAGCCAGTGATCGCGCGGCAGGATCTCCAGCCATTTGGGAATCGCAAAATCGATCTCCGTGACCGGAAATTCCTTCAGAATCCGCTCCAGAATCCCGCGGATGTCCTCCGTCTTCAGCTGCTCGCAGTTGACCGGCACCACCTGCACGCCGTATTTTTCCTCCATCTGCGCCGCCAGGCCCTTCGTCTCCTCCGAATACGGGCGCGTGGAATTTAAAAGGATCAGAAACGGTTTCCCCAGGTTTTTGAGCTCCTTGACCGTTTTCTCCTCCGCCGGCAGGTAATGGCTGCGCTTGATCTCGCCGATCGACCCGTCGGTCGTTACCACCAGCCCGATGGTGGAATGATCGGCAATGACCTTGCGCGTCCCCAGCTCCGCCGCCTGGGTAAAGGGGATCTCCTCCTCAAACCAGGGCGTCCTGACCAGACGCTCCCGGTCGTTCTCGATGTGCCCGGCCGCCCCCTCCACCATAAAGCCCACGCAGTCGATGAGGCGGACCTTCACGTCGATCCCGTCCTCCAGCGAAATCTGCGCCGCCTCCTTGGGGATAAATTTCGGTTCCGTCGTCATGATGGTCTTGCCCGCCGAAGACTGCGGCAGCTCATCCCGGGTCCGCTCCCTGGCGTGGGCGTCCTCCATCCCGGGCAGCACCATCAGCTCCATGAAGCGCTTGATAAACGTCGATTTTCCTGTGCGCACCGGCCCTACCACGCCCACATAGATCTCGCCCCGCGTCCTGGCCTTGATATCGCTGTATACGTCAAACTGGCTCATAAACAACCCCCTTGCTGTGCTGATACAAGTATATGCGGCGGCCGAGCGGCATATGAAATCACAGAGCAAAAGCGCTGCCGGAGGACGTTTTCTTTCTTCCCCCGGCAGCGCTCGCCTTCATTCTCTCTTCTGATTTGGTTTTATTGACGGGCCTTTCCGGCACGGGTTCCCGATTCCGGCCCTCTTACTCGCTCAGATACGCCTTCTTGACCTGCTCGTTGTTCATGAGCTCCTTCGCGTCGCCGGAGAGCACAATTTTTCCCGTCTCCAGGACGTAGGCCTTATTGGCGATGGAGAGCGCCTTGCGGGCGTTCTGCTCCACCAGAAGCACGGTCGTGCCGTCTTTGTTGATCTCCTGGATGATGTCGAAAATCTCGTTGACGTAGATCGGCGAAAGGCCCATGGACGGCTCGTCCATGACGATCAGGCGCGGATGCGACATCAGCGCGCGCCCCATGGCCAGCATCTGCTGTTCGCCGCCGGAAAGCGTCCCGGCCAGCTGGTTCTTCCGCTCTTCCAGACGCGGGAAACGGGCGTAAACCTTCTGGATGGTCTCCTCGATCTCCTGACGGTTCTTTCTCGTATAAGCGCCCATCCGCAGGTTCTGCAGAACGGTCAACTGCGCGAACACGCGCCGGCCCTCCGGCACATGGGCGATGCCCATGGAGACCAGCTTGTAGCCCGGCGTTCTCGTAATATCCGTTCCCTCGAAAGTAATGCTGCCGGCCGCCGCGGGCAGAAGGCCCGTGATGGTGTGCAGCGTCGTCGTCTTGCCCGCGCCGTTGGCTCCGATCAGGGCAATGACGTCGCCCTCGTCAACCTCAAAGGAGATGCCCTTCAGCGCCTGGATCACGCCGTAATATACCTGAATGTCTTTTACTTCCAGCATTGCCATTTCTGCATCCCCCCTATTCTCCCAGATATGCCGCGATAACCTGCGGATCGTTTAAGACCTCGCCCGTCGGCCCCTCCGCCAGCATATGGCCGAAGTTCAGCACCGTCAGGCGCTCGCAGATCCCGGACACCAGCTTCATATCGTGCTCGATCAGCAGGATCGTCATATCAAAATGATCGCGGACAAAGCGGATGGTATTCATCAGCTCCGCCGTCTCATTGGGGTTCATGCCGGCCGCCGGCTCGTCCAGAAGCAGAAGCTTCGGATCCGTCGCCATGGCGCGCGCGATCTCCAGCTTGCGCTGCTTGCCGTAGGGAAGATTCGACGCCTTGTAGGCGAACTCCCGGTCCAGATCAAACACCTTTAAAAGCTCCATGGCCCGCTCGTCCATGTCCTTCTCCGCCTTCCGGTAGGAGGGCAGGCGGAAGATCCCGGCCAGCGTGGAATAGCGGTAATGGTTGTGAAGCCCTACCTTGACGTTGTCCAGCACGCTCAGATCCTTAAACAGGCGGATGTTCTGAAAGGTACGGGCAATTCCCGCGCGGTTGATGGCCGCCGTCTTGTGTCCCGTGATGTCCTGCCCGTCCAGGAGGATGCGTCCGCAGTCCGGCTTGTAAACGCCGGTCAGCAGGTTGAAGATCGTCGTCTTGCCCGCGCCGTTGGGGCCGATCAGGCCGTAGAGCTGCCCCTTTTCAATGGTTATATTGAAATCGTCCACCGCCTTCAGACCGCCGAAGGAGATGCTTATATTTTTTACTTCCAGCATTGCCATCGCTTACGCCCCCTTCTTCCCTGTTTTCCGGAATGCGAAGAACCGCTCCCGCATCTCGATCGCCCGCGGGCTGGAGGTTAAGAGCATCATCACAATCAGGACAACGGCGTAAATCAGCATACGGTAATCGTTGAGCCCGCGCAGCATCTCCGGCAGAAGCGTCAGCACGACGGCCGCGATGATGGAGCCGCGGATGGAGCCGATGCCGCCCATCACGACGAAGACCAGGATGGTAATCGACATGTTGTAGCCGAAATTCTTCGGCGTCGCCGCCAGCGTCGCCAGGTTGTGGGCGTAGAGGACGCCCGCCACGCCGGCCAGAGCGGCGGAGACGGAAAACGCCATCAGCTTGTATTTCGTGATATCGATTCCCACCGACTCGGCCGCGATGCGGTTGTCGCGGATGGCCATGATGGCCCGCCCGGTGCGGGAATGAATCATATTCAGCACGATAAAGAGCGTGATCAGCACCAGGATGATGCCGATGGTAAAGGTCGCCGTCTTGGGCGTCCCCGTGATTCCCTGCGCGCCCTTGATGATGACGCGCCCGCTTTCCTCCAGCCCCAGAGAGGCCACGTCCTTAAAGGAAAGGTGGATTCCCCGGCTGTCCACGCCCACATAGAGCACGTTGATCACGTTTTTAATGATCTCGCCGAAGGCCAGCGTTACGATCGCCAGATAGTCGCCCTTTAAGCGCAGGACCGGGATCCCGATCAGGATCCCGAACGCGGCGGCGACCGCCGCGCCCACGAACAGCGCGATCAGAAACCGCAGCTGGTCGCTGGGAAGGGACGGCTCCATCATCTGATTAAAGAACGCGCCGGCAAACGCGCCCACGCACATGAAGCCCGCATGCCCCAGGCTCAGCTCTCCGAGGATTCCCACCGTCAGGTTCAGGGAAACCGCCAGGATCACATAGATACAGAGCGGGACTAAAAGCCCCTTTAACAGGCTGTTGATCAGATCGCCCGCGATCAGCGCCTGGATCAGGAGGTAGCTCGCGATTACCAGGGCATAGGTAATCGTATTCTGAACCAGTACTTTTTTCTTATATGCTTTCATCTTCACGCACCTACACTTTCTCGCTGATCTTCCGTCCCAGGATTCCCGTCGGCCGCACCAGCAGCACAAGAATCAGCACGGAGAAAACGATGGCATCGGAAAGCTGGGAAGAAATATAGGCTTTCGCCAGATTCTCGATGATCCCCAGGAGAATCCCGCCGATCATGGCGCCGGGAATCGATCCGATCCCGCCGAAGACCGCAGCCACGAAAGCCTTGATACCCGGCATGGATCCGGTGTAGGGCGTCAGGGACGGATACGCGGAACAGAGAAGCACGCCGGCCACCGCCGCCAGCGCGGAGCCGATGGCAAAGGTCACGGCGATCGTCCCGTTGACATTGATCCCCATCAGCGTCGCCGCCCCCCGGTCTTCCGAGACGGCCAGCATCGCCTGGCCGACTTTCGTCCGGTTGATGAAAAGCGTCAGCGCGATCATGATGACAATACAGCTTAAAATCGTCACAATCGTCACGCTGGAGATCGAGAGCTCCCCGCCCGCCAGCTTTAAGGGCGGAAGCGTGACAACGGAGGTAAACTGGCGCGCGTTGGATCCGAAGATCAAGAGCGCCACATTCTGCAGCAGATAGCTGACGCCGATAGCGGTAATCAGAACGGCGAGCGGCGAGGCGTCGCGCAGGGGACGGTACGCCACCTTCTCAATGGTAACGCCCAGCACCGTGCAGACCACGATCGAGGCCAGAACCCCGGCGACCGGGGAACCGCCCATCGTGCTCACGATGGTAAATACTGTAAATCCTCCTACCATGATGATATCGCCATGCGCAAAATTCAGCATCTTCGCGATACCGTACACCATGGTATAGCCCAGGGCAATGATCGCGTACACGCTGCCCAGGCTGACGCCATTGATAAAATATGAAAGAAAACTCATCATACTGCCGCACCTACCTCTTTATCTTTCTGTTCCCGCCATCTGATTTCTGAGAGAGTGAAAAGAGGGTTGCCTCCAGACAACCCTCTTGAAAGGACCACCGCGGAATGATTACTCCTGCATCTCGTAAACGCCGTTTACGATCTTCACAGCCTTGGGAGCCTTGTTCGGCTCGCCGGCCTCGTTCCAGGTCATGCCGGCTCCGGTCAGGCCGTCCATCTCGATCTGCGTCATACCGCCCTTCATGGCCTCGCACATCTCGGACACATCCATATCCGGCGTGACACCGGCCTGCTCGGCAGCCGCCTTGATGGCGTACATTCCGTCGTAAGCGCCGGCCGCAAACTGCAGCGGCTCGATGCCGTACGCTTCCTCATATGCCGCAACAAAATCCTGGCTTCCCTCCTCGTCCACGGAGAACGGGGTCAGAAGCATCAGGCCCTCCGCCAGGGAGGTATCAAAATTCTCTACGCTTAAGATTCCGTCCATGCCGTCGCAGCCGAAGAAGATCGGAGCAAAATCCTTATCCGAAGCCTGCTTGAGGATGACGGAAGCTTCCTGATAGTAGATGGGAAGGAATACCAGCTCGGCGCCGTTCTCCTTCGCCTTGTCAAGCTGTACGGAGAAATCCGTGTTGCTGTCGGCCGTAAACGCCTCGCTGGAGACGATCTCCAGACCCTGGTTGGCCGCCTCCGTTACGAAGGACTCGCGGATTCCGTCGGAGTACTCGCTGGAGCTGTCATAGATAATGCCAATCTTGGTCGCCAGGCCGTGCTCGCCGATGTACTGGGCCGAAGCTCTTCCCTGATCCGGATCCGAGAAGCAGACGCGGAACGCGTTGTCGCCCGCGATGCAGGCCACCGCCGATCCGGACGGGGTCAGAAGGAACATATTGTCCGCTTCCGCCTCAGCGCCGACCGCGATACAGGGCTTGGAGGTTACGGTACCCAGAAGCATCTGCATGCCCCAGTCTTTCAGGGTATTGTAGGCGTTGACCGCCTTCTCCGGGTCGTTCTCGTCGTCCTGATAGTTATACTCGATCTGATAGCCGTTGATACCGCCGGCCTCGTTGATCTCCTTGATCGCCAGCTCCATGCCGTTCTGAACGGCCTGTCCGTAGGCGGCGGCGCTTCCGGTCAGCGGTCCGATTCCGCCAATCTTGAAAGTTGCGCCCTCAGCGGCCTCGCCGCCCTCTTCGCCGCCTTCCGCTGCGGCTTCATTGCCGGCGGCTTCTGTCTCTTCCGAAGTGCCGGAGCTGCAGGCCGTCATGGAAAACGCCATTACGGCGGCCAGTCCCAGGCTTAACACTCTTTTTTTCATAATTGCTCTCCTCCCATTCTGTTGCCCGGCCGCATGGCCGCTGCAACGCATTAATTAGAAGAAATTATAAATTTATCTTCTCTAAATGTCAATACATAATTGCCGCAAAAGGGAGGAACCCGGCCCAAAAAACGCTGTTTTTCGCCGGATTCCCCCGCACAAATAACCTGTATTTATAGCAGGCATTCCTTCTGTTTATAGAAGCCCGCCGGATACGCGCTACTCCTCCCAGGGGAGGTCGTCCGCCTCGATGCGGCCGTCCCGCAGCATCAGATCCGACACGGCGTCCCGCGGGGCCTTTCCCTCGAACAGAACCTGATTGACCTGCTCGACGATCGGCATATCGCAGCCGTACTGTCTGGCCAGAAGCAGGGCGGCCTTCGCCGAGTAGACGCCCTCGACCACCATCTGCACTTCCTTCATGGCCTCCTCCATCGTATATCCCTTCCCGATCAGGATGCCGGCCCGCCGGTTGCGGCTGTGCATGCTGGCGCAGGTCACGATCAGATCGCCGATGCCGGAGAGGCCGCCGAAGGTCTGAAGCTTTCCACCCATGCGCACGCCCAGGCGGCTGATCTCCGCGATGCCGCGGGTTATCAGCGCCGCCTTGGAATTGTCGCCGTAGCCCAGGCCGTCGGCGATTCCCGCCGCCAGCGCAATCACGTTCTTTAAGGCGGCGCCCACCTCCATGCCCAGCATGTCGGGGCTCGTGTAGACGCGAAAGACCGGGCTCATAAATACCGACTGAATATACTGCGCCGTCTTCTTGCGGCGCGCCCCCGCCACGCAAGTCGTCGGCAGCCCGCGGCTGACCTCCTCGGCGTGCGACGGGCCCGAGAGCACCGCCACCTCCGCGTTGGGGATCTCCTCCTCGATGATCTGCGACATGGTCTTCAGGCTCTGCTCCTCAATGCCCTTGGCCACATTGACCACAATCTGCCCGTAGCGGAGATGCTCCCGCATCCGCGCCGCCGTGCCGCGGACGTAGACGGACGGCACCGCCAGGATCAGCAGATCCTTCTGCGCCATCGCCTCCTTCAGATCCGCCGTCAGATGAATGGTCTGCGGAATCGTGACGTCCGGCAGATTTTTATGACGTCCCGTCCTCTTCATTTCTTCGATTTCTTCCCTGATCGCCGACCAGAGCGTAACCTCGCATCCGTTTTTTGCGAGAAGCAGCGCAATCGCCGTTCCCCAGGTACCGGATCCGATGACACCGACTGCCGTCACAGCGTCTCCTCCTTTCTGCTGTCTCTGTGCCTTTCTCTATCTCTTTTCTCTCTTTTCTCTCTTTTCTCTCTTTCGTTCGCTTTCCCGGCGTCCTTTGCGCCCGTTTTCTGCGCCGCTTCTTCCGGCACTCCCTGCCCGTTTCCCGCCGTTTCCGGCATCTTACCCCTGCCGGGCGTTCTCAGGCCTTCTTCGCGCCGAGCTTATTCTCCGTCCCCGCAAGCAGCCGTCCGATGTTGCTCCGGTGGCGCCAGACAGCCAGGCACATCAGAAATGCGCTGACGGCGCACAGCTCCGGATAATGAGCCGCGTCCACCTCATAGCTCCCCAGCCGGCCAAGCATCACAATCCCCGCAAAAAAGACGATGGAGATCAGGATGGACCCCAGCGAGACGTAACGCGTGATTGCCACGGAAACGGAAAAAACGACGAGGCAGACGAGCGCAATGCGGATGTCCATGGCCGTCATGATCCCGGCCATGCAGGCGATGCCCTTGCCGCCGCGGAACTTCAGATAAAACGGGAAATTATGGCCCAGCGTCACGCCGACGCCCGCATAAAAAGCCAGCAGATCCACGTTGGCGTGATTTTGCAGAAGCAGGCGGATGAGGAGCACCGGCACGAACGCCTTGAGAAAATCTCCCAGAAACACGACGGCGCCGGCTTTTTTGCCCATGACCCGCAGCGAATTCGTCGTCCCCACATTGCCGCTTCCGTACTGCCGGATATCCATATGGCGCGTGCGGCCGTAGAGATAGCCCGACTGCAGCAGGCCGCAGAGATACCCGATTCCCAGACAGATGATCCGATCCATTATTCTTCCTTTCCCTTCCTCTCGCGAATCAGGAATTTCAGGGACGTGCCCTTAAATCCGAACGCTTCGCGAATCTTATTTTCCAGATACCGCGTATAGGAAAAATGCATCAGCTCCTTGTCGTTGACAAACACGACAAAGGTCGGCGGCTTTACCGCCACCTGCGTGATGTAATAAAGCTTCAGCCGTTTTCCCTTGTCAGAGGGCGGCTGCTGCATGGCGACGGCCTCCGAGAGGATCTCGTTGAGCACGCCCGTGGCCACGCGCATCGTCTGGTTCTCCCTTACCATGTCGATGAGATCGTAGAGCTTTTCCAGACGCTGCCCCGTCTTCGCGGAGACAAACAGATATTCCGCATAGGGGATAAAGGAGAGAATCGTCCGGATGCGGTTCGTGTATTCATATATCGTCTTGTCATTTTTCTCGATGGCGTCCCACTTGTTGACCACCACCAGGATCCCTTTCCCTCTCTCGTGGGCGATCCCGGCAATCTTGGCGTCCTGCTCAGTAACGCCCTCCACGGCGTCGATGACCACCACGACCACGTCCGCCCGCTCTACGGCCGTGACTGTGCGGATGATGCTGTACCGCTCCAGCTCCTCTTTAATCCGGCTCTTGCGGCGCAGGCCCGCCGTATCGATAAACACATACTCCGTCCCGTTGTGCACGACGCTTGTATCCACGGCGTCCCGCGTCGTGCCCGCCACGTCGGAGACGATGACCCGGTTTTCTCCGAGCAGGCGGTTGATGATCGAGGACTTGCCCACGTTGGGCTTGCCCACGATCGCGACCCGCGGACGGTCGTCCTCCTCTTCTTCCTCCGGCGCGTCGCCAAAATGCGCGACCACGGCGTCCAGAAGCTCGCCCAGCCCCAGGCGCGACGCCGCCGAGATGGCGATGGGATCGCCGATCCCCAGATTGTAAAATTCATAGATATCGTTGCCGAATTTCTCGAAGCTGTCCACCTTATTGACCGCCAGCACCACCGGGCGGCGCGACTTGCGCAGCATATCCGCCACCTTGGAATCGGCGTCCGTCATCCCCTGGCGCACGTCGACCAGGAAAAGAATCACGTCCGCCGTCGAGATGGCAATCTCCGCCTGCTCCCGCATCTGCGAGAGGATCACATCCCGGCTGTCCGGCTCGATTCCGCCGGTGTCAATCAGCGTAAACGTCCGGTCAAGCCAGGAGGCGTCGGCGTAAATCCGATCCCGCGTCACGCCGGGCGTGTCTTTGACAATCGAAATCATACTGCCCGCCAGGGCATTAAATAAGGTGGATTTGCCCACGTTGGGACGGCCGACCACGGCCACCACCGGTTTTCTCTTACTCATCTTCGTCCTCCGTCTCTTCTGCCGTCCCCGGTATCTGCCCGGGCTCGTAAGGCCCGTGCTCCGCCCGGGTCTTACGCACCGGAGAAAGCAGGGCTTCCACAAAATCGTGTCCGCTTGATTTTACAATATCCACCCGGACTTGTAAAGCGTTTTGCAGTTCCCCGCGCGTCATGTCGTCGAGGAACACCTCCTCCCCGCTGCGGAACATAGACGCCGAGAGAAGCAGCCGCTCCCCGAGAAAACGTCCGCCAAGCTGTTCCTTCAGATCGCGGCCCGTGATGAGGCCGGCCACCGTGATCTGTTCCCCGAAAAAGCGGTTGCTGATCGGATAGACATGCACCTGCCGGCCCGGAAACACGCGGCAGACCTCGCGCGCAAATTTTTCAATCCAGGGGGCCGCCAGAAGGCCCGTGGCAATCGAGATCTCTTCCGTCCGCCCGTCGTCGCTGCGCCCGGCCAGATCCTCCCGGATCTCCTCCTCCAGAAGGCGGATCATGCCGACCCCGTTCTCCAGCTGCAGATACCCGTCGTAGCGCTCCGCCTCCGGGAGCGGCCGCCCGGCCAGCATATAAAACTCGTCGCTGGCATGGACGAAATGCGTCCCGTGCTCCTCGAACAGGCGCCGCTGCCAGGCTTCGATGCAGTCGATCGCCGCCCCCGCCTCCGCAGGCGTAAACGTCCTGAGCGGCTCCAGCCCGTCCCGAAAGCGCGTGAGCCCCACCGGGACCACCGAGACGCTTTCCATGCAGGGAAGATACGCGCAAAGCTCCCGGATCGAGCGCTCCAGCTGCGCGCCGTCGTTGATGCCGGGGCAGAGGACGATCTGCCCGTTCATGGGGATTTCAGCTTCGTACAGCTCCCGGATCCGCCCAAGCGCCTTCCCCGCAAAACGGTTGTGCAGCATCCGGCAGCGCAGCTCGGGATCCATGGCGTGCACGGAAATGTTGATCGGCGCCAGCTTAAAGCGCTTGATGCGCTCGATATCGTGATCCGACAGATTGGTCAGCGTCACATAATTTCCCTGGAGAAAGGACAGACGGGAATCGTCGTCCTTAAAATAGAGTGTCTCCCGCATGCCCGGCGGCATCTGATCGATAAAACAGAACATACACTTGTTGCGGCAGGAGCGGTACTCGCTCATCAGCCCGTTCTCGAAGACAAGCCCCAGATCCTGATATTCATTTTCGATATCCAGTTCCCACTCTTCCCCGTTTTTCTTCTGTACCAGCGCCGTAATGGCCTCGCTGTCGACGCGGTACTCGTAATCGAAAACGTCTTCGATCTCCTCGCCGTCGATCGCCAGCAGGATATCTCCCGGCTCCAGCTCCAGCGCCTCGGCGATGGAACCCGGTTTTACGGCTCTGATCACATGGCCTCTCTTCATTCGTTTCACTCTGCCTTTCTTCCATTTATCATAACAACATTCCCTGTTTTTGTAAAGTTAAGGTATTGACGACCCCTGCCGGTCAATGGTATGGTATACATAGTCTAAGAGACGGCAGTCTCTGCCGTCCGTACGATGGAGGAAAATTCATGTCTGACGATTACGTTTTTAACGATACCCTTCCGGTCGCTCCGCTGAAGATCGCCGCGCTGGCAAGCTGCCGCGATCTCGCCGAAAAGGTCAACCAGCACATCATCCATTTCCGCCGCAACGATATCGAAGTCCTGCGAATGCGCCAGGAAAACCTGCAGTTCCGCGGCTATGACTCCGATTCCTACCTGCTCGACTGCGCCTGCCCCCGTTTCGGCAGCGGCGAGGCCAAAGGCGTGGTCAACGAATCGGTCCGCGGCACCGATATCTACGCCATGGTCGATGTGACGAACTACAGCCTGACCTATAAGATGAGCGGCTTTACCAACCATATGTCCCCGGACGATCATTTCCAGGATCTGAAGCGCATCATCGGCGCGACGGTGGCTACCGCCCACCGCGTCAATGTGATTATGCCTTTCTTATATGAAGGAAGACAGCACAAGCGCGCCAGCCGCGAATCCCTGGACTGCGCGATGATGCTGGAAGAGCTGATCCACATGGGCGTCAGCAACATCATTACCTTCGACGCGCACGACCCGCGCGTGCAGAACGCCATCCCCTTAAGCGGCTTTGACAATTTCATGCCGACCTATCAGTTTATCAAGGCGCTGTTTACCCATGACCGGACGCTGCGCATCGACAAGGATCATCTGATGGTCATCAGCCCCGACGAGGGCGCCATGTCCCGCGCCGTCTATCTGGCCAACAACCTGGGCGTGGACATGGGCATGTTCTACAAGCGCCGCGATTACTCCCGCATTGTAGGCGGCCGCAACCCCATCGTGGCCAATGAGTTCCTCGGCTCCTCCGTGGAGGGCAAGACCGTCCTCATCATCGACGACATGATCTCTTCCGGCGAGAGTATGCTGGACACGGCCCGGGCCTTAAAGGAGCGCAAGGCGAAGCGCGTCGTGGTCTGCACGACCTTCGGCCTCTTTACCAACGGCCTGGAAAAGTTCGACGAATATTACGCCAAGGGCTACATCGATTTCGTGGTAACCACGAACTTAAACTACCGCGCACCCGAACTTCTGGACCGCGAGTGGTACGCGGAGGCGGATATGAGCAAATTCATCGCCGCCATCATCAATTCGCTCAACCACAACGTTTCTCTGGAGAATGCGCTCACGCCGACCGCCAAGATCCAGAAGCTGATCCGCCGCTACAACAACGAGGCGGACGGCTATCAGTATTTCCGTACGCTTGTCTGAAGCAGAGGCTGCGGCCTGTGCTTTTTCGGACGGGCCGCTGCAGAGGGGCTCCCTTTATAGCCTTTTCTGCAGCGGCCCCTTTTTTAGCTCCCGCTCTTGCATCCGGGCCGATCGGCCTGCAGATAGAAGTAGCGCCAGGTCTCTCCATGAAACACGGTCTCAAAGCCGGGGCGGTCGGCGGGCACGAAGCCTTCCGCCTCATAGCAGCGGCGGGCCGCCTGATTGCAGTCGTACACCCCCAGCGTAACCCGCGAAAGCCCTAAAAGATCAAACGCGCAGGCCAGCGCCAGGCGCACCATCTGCCGGCCGCAGCCCGTCCCCCTAACGGCGGGATCCGTCACGATAAATCCCAGATGGGCCGTTCCCATCTCCCAGTCGATCTGGCGAAACGAAAAATGTCCGACCGGCACGCCGGCCTCGTTCAGGGCGGTAAAGGCCGCCTTGTCCGCCTCCCGCGAAAAATCCCTCCCATATGCCTCAAGCTGGGCCTCCGTAAGCGGCCAGGAAAAGCGATCGGCCTTCCACAGCGCGACAGTCCGTTCCTCCTTAAGCCACGACAAGAGCGCCGCCTGATCGCAGCGCTTATACGGTCTGATTCGTATCATAGTTCTCCTCCTTTTTGTCTTGCCGATCCCGGATCCTTTACCCGTCCCGCCTCTCACAGGGCAAGCCGCCCGTAGCGTTTTTCCAGATACTGCGCAAGCCGCCGCCCGAGCGGCGCATTTTCCTCCCGCGAAAGCCCCGGATCGGCGGCAAGCAGCGCGTTTACCTCTTCCGACGCCGTCTTTAGCACCGCCGCATCCGTGAAAATATCGGCCAGCCCGAATTCCAGTTCGCCGCTCTGGCGCACGCCAAACATATCGCCCGGCCCCCGCAGGCGCAAATCTTCAGAAGCGATAAAAAAGCCGTCGTTTGAGCGGTTTAGAATCTCCAGGCGTTTCTGCGCCTCCTCCCCGCCCGTATTGACCATGATACAGTAGGACTGATCCGCCCCGCGCCCCACGCGGCCGCGCAGCTGATGCAGCTGCGCCAGCCCGTAGCGCTCGGCATTTTCAATCATCATGACCGTCGCGTTCGGCACATTGATCCCGACCTCGATCACGGTCGTGGACACCAGCACCTGGATTTCGCCGGCCGCAAAGCGCTCCATGATCGCGTTTTTTTCCTTCGCTTTCATCCTGCCGTGCAGAAATTCCACCGCAATCGACGGCGGAAATTTCTTTCTCAGCGCCGCCGCATAATCGATCACGTTTTCCGCCTCCAGCATCTCTCCCGCCTCCACCATGGGACAGATGACGTAGGCCTGGCGGCCCGCCTCCACCTCCTTCTGGATAAACCGGTACGCATTCTCCCGGTACCCGCGGCCGACCACGCAGTTTTTAACCGGCCGCCGCCCCGCCGGCAGCTCGTCGATGACCGAAATGTCCAGATCGCCGTAGAGGATGATCGCCAGCGTCCGCGGGATCGGCGTGGCGCTCATGACCAGCACATGCGGCGCTTCTCCCTTTTTCCCCAGGCTCTCCCGCTGGCCGACGCCGAACCGGTGCTGCTCGTCGGTAATTACCAGCGCCAGCCGGTCGAAGCGGACCGCTTCCTGGATCAGCGCGTGGGTCCCGACGATGAGATCCGCCTCGTGCGCCTCAATCGCCGCGCGCGCCAGCCGCTTTTCCTTCGCCGTCATGGACCCGGTCAGCAGGATCACGCGCGTCCCAAGCCCGTGTTCTTCTGTCAGGCGCCGGATCATTTCAAAATGCTGGCGGGCCAGGACTTCCGTGGGAACCATGAGCGCGCCCTGGTATCCGCAGGACGCCGCCTGCAGAAGCGCCAGCACCGCGACGATCGTTTTGCCCGATCCCACGTCGCCCTGAATCAGGCGGTTCATCACATGGCCGCCCGAAAGATCGGCAAAGACCTCTGACAGCGCCCGCTTCTGCGCTCCCGTCAGCTCATAGGGGAGCGCCTGCTCCAGGCGGGTAATATCCGGCGAAAGCCGGATCGGATACGCGCTTTTCGTTTTTTCCTTCTGATCCTTTAAAAAGCGGATCGAGAGCAGAAACAGGAAAAATTCGTCAAAGACCAGGCGCCGCCTGGCAAACAGGAGATCGGCCTCGTCCCTGGGAAAATGGATGTGCTCCAGCGCAAAATTGATCTCCGCCAGATTCAGGCGGGCGCGGATCGGCTCCGGCAGATATTCCTTCTCCATCCCGCGCAGAGAAAGCGCCTGCTTTACCGCCTTCTCGATGGTTTTATTTCCCAGCCCCTTCGTCTGGCCGTACACGGGGCGCATGACGGCAATCTGCTCCAGGTAATCCTGCGGCCGGAAGATCTCCGGCTGCTCCATGGTAAGCCGCCCCCGCTTTTTCACGACGCGGCCCCGGAACACAAATTCCTCCCCCGCCCGCAGGATGCCGCGCAGGTACGGCATATTGTACCAGACCACAGAAAGGCCCGCCTCCTGCTCGTGCAGCGTGAGCGTGGCAACCTGCATACGGCCGTAGCGGATCACGTCCGCCGTCTTCTTAAGCCGCGCCTTTACCGCCGCCACCGTGTCGGGTTCCAGCCCGCAGATCGGCCGCGGCTCCTGAAACACGTCGTACGCCCGCGGATAATAGTGCCAGAGCTCCTCCAGCGTACGGACGCCCAGACGCTCAAACAGACGTGCCGTCTTTTCCCCCACGCCTTTCAGCGCCGTCAGCGGCTCCTGTCCGTTCATGTCTCCACCTCTTTCCTGTCTTTTTTTCCTTCCTCCCGGCGCGTCTTCACAGCAAGGCGGAGCGCCGCGGGCCTCTTCCGGCGACGCCGGATCTGGCAGCCTGCAGTACTCCGCCTGTTCTCTTTTGCCCCTGTCTCTTCGTTTTCGCCGTCCGTTTTTTCCAGACCGCCTGTTCTATTCGGCCGACATCAGATAGTAGTAAACCGGCTGCCCGCCGTCGTGGCATTCCACCTCGCAGGAGGGGAACGCTTCCTGCGCCCGCGCGCAGAGCGCCTTTGCCTCCTCGTCCGGCGTCCCGTTTCCGTAATAAACGGTAATCAGCTCTGTCTCTGGCGTGACCATCGCCCGCAGCGTCTCAAACGCCGTGTCCGCCGGATTTTTCCCGACCGCCAGAAGGCCGCTGTCGCCAAGGCCGATCAGATCGCCGCAGGCAATCTCCCTGCCGTCGATCGACGTGTCGCGGACCGCATAGGTAACCTGCCCGGTCCGCACCCGCTTCATCTCCTCCTCCATCAGCCCGAGATTTTCTTCCGCGGACAAATCCGGAGAATAGTTAATCAGCGCCGCGATCCCCTGCGGCACGGTCTGCGAGGGGATTACCACCACCTGCTTTCCCTTCGCCAGCAGCTGCGCCTGCCTGGCCGCCAGGATAATATTCTTGTTGTTGGGAAGCAGGTACACCGTTCCCGCATGGACCCGGTCGACCGCCCGCAGGATGTCCTCCGTGCTGGGATTCATGGTCTGGCCGCCCTCGATCAGTTCATCCGCGCCGATGCCGCGGAAAATCTCGCAGAGCCCTTCGCCGGCGCAGACCGCCACAAACCCGCTTTTTTTCGCCGGCGCGCTCTCCTGTTCTGCGCTGTCTCCGGCGGCGCGCTGTTCCCTGGCCAGCTGGCTCGCATTCTGGATCAGGCGCTCCTCGTGCTCCTCCCGCATATTGTCAATCTTGATGCGCGAAAGCGAACCCAGCGTCAGCGCCTTCTGCAGCGCCTTTCCCGGATCATTGGTGTGAACGTGTACCTTTACAATCTCATCGTCCGCCACCACCACCAGCGAATCTCCGATGGAGGACAGAAACGATTTCAGATCCTGTTCTTTTTCTTCGCTCCACGCATCCTGAAGGTTAATCAGAAATTCCGTGCAGTAGCCGAAGCGGATCTCCGCCTTCTCCGTATAGGCCGCGCGCGCGGCCGGCTGTGCCGGTTTTGCCGCCGTCTCTGCAGCCGGAAGCGAAACCGGCGCATTTCCTTCCAGCCCCTCCAGGCAGCCCCTCGCCACCTCAATCAGCCCCTGGCCGCCGGAGTCCACCACGCCCGCCTCCTTCAGGACCGGCAGCATCTCCGGGGTCTGGCTTAACACGTATTCCCCGTGCGCGATCATCTCCCTGGCAAATTCAATGATGTCGTCCGTCTCCGGCGCGAGCTGGGACGCCTTTTCCGCCATGCCCCTGGCGACCGTCAGGATCGTCCCCTCTTTGGGCTTCATGACCGCCTTGTAGGCCGTCTCCACGCCGCGATTAAACGCGTCGGACAGAACCTGCGTCGTGACCAGATCCGCCGTTCCCAGCTCGCGGGAAATCCCGCGAAACAGCTGAGAAAGAATCACGCCGGAATTTCCCCTGGCTCCCCGCAGAGAGCCGGACGCAATCGCCCGCGCCAGCGCCGCAATGGTCGGATCCGTGATCGCCTCTACCTCCCGGGCCGCCGTGAGCATCGTCATCGACATATTTGTCCCCGTATCCCCGTCCGGCACGGGAAAAACGTTCAGCTCATTGATCCGCTCTTTGTTGGCCTCCAGGCATCTTGCTCCGGCCAGAAACGCATTCTTCAGCGCCCCGGCGTCTAAACTGTTCATGACCACAGGGTTTCTCCTCCTTAATCTATCACTCTCACGCCTTCGACGAAGATGTTGATCTTTTCCACTTTCATGCCGGTCAGTTCTTCCACCTGATATTTTACGCTGTCGATCAGGTTCCCGGCCACGGCGCGGATGCTGACGCCGTAAGACACGATGACATGAAAATCAATGCGCACGGCATTGTCACGGATCGTGACATTGATCCCGTGCGTCAGGCTCTCTTTCTTCAAAAGGCGGACCAGACCGTCCTTCATATTGACGGCCGCCATGCCCACGATCCCGAAACATTCCACCGCCGTCATGCCGGCGTACATCGCGATTACTTCCGGGTCGATCTGAATCGATCCCAGCTTATTATTCAGATAAGCTTTCATACTGTGGCAGCCTCCGTTTCCAAATTAAAATGACAGAGCGGCCCGGGCCCTGCGCGGCGCCGGTTCTGCACTGCTCCATGCTTTCGTGAACATTATATCCTATCCGGGCCAAAAATGAAAGGAAGATTGTGAGAAATTTTTAAATATCGCTTGCAAATTCCGGTTCTTTCTGTTATTATACCTTTGTTATGGATTTTAACAGGAAATCCAATGTTCGTTTAAGGAGGTGCTAGGATGGCTAAGTGTGCAATCTGTGAGAAAGCTGCTCATTTCGGCAATGCAGTGAGTCATTCACATAGAAGATCCAATAAGATGTGGAAAGCGAACGTCAAGTCGGTCAGAGTGAAGACGAACGGCGGATCTCAGAAGATGTATGTTTGTACTTCTTGCCTGCGCTCCGGTCTTGTCGAGAGAGCGTAAGCCGGTACAGAATCTACCTGAAATGCAGGAAAGCTGCTGCGGACAGATGAATCTCATCTGCAACGCGGCAGCTTTTTTTCGTTTGCCCAAACGGTCAGCGGCAGAACAGGTTATACCCGAGGATCAGGCAGAAAACGGCCGCACAGACCCACAGAAAACTCTTTGGAAAAATCAGGACCAGCGTCATCCCGACGCCGGCCGAAAACAGCATCAGCCCGAACAGGCGCCTCATCCCCGCATCTCCCTCCCGTCAGAATCGCCGTCTTACGCGAATCCGCTTATTACAGGATATGAGACGCCTGTCATTTCGATACCGGAACTGCGCTTTCCCTGCCAGAACTCCCGGCCTCTCTTTCGTCAGGCTTCTTTCAGGCATGCCTTTCAAGCTTCCGGTTCCCCGCCAGAGCTTCTTTACTCCGGATCCTCGCGCACGGTTTTTTCCTGCCCGGACAGCTCCTCGGCCATCCGGTCCGCCTCCTGCATCGCCTCGTCCGAAATGCCGCCGCCGGCAAAGCGGTTGACCAGATCCGGCACCAGATCGATGATCTTGGTCATCGGATCCTGATGCTTGATGCTGATCAGTTTCGTCACGCCGTTCTGAATAACCAGGACGGCGGTCGGCGACATTTTGGCGCTCATGCCCCCGGCCCCGTTCTGCTTGGACGGCTGCTGAAACGCGCCGGCCGCCATGCCGCAGGCGACGTCAATCAGAGGAAGAATGATCGTATCGCCGACGGTAACCGCCTCTCCCACGACGGTCTTGCTGCTCACAAAATGATCCATCCCCTGAAACATCGCTTCCACAGTGGATGTAAGATGGTTCTCTGCCATATCAGATTCCTCCTCGGTTTCTCAATTTTCGGATCCAGGATCGGAGATTCCGATCGGCCAGAAGGCGCAGGCCGATCCACAGCAGCGTTCCGGCCCGGATCCTGCCGCGCAGGGAAATCTCCCCTTCCAGAAAGCTGCGGTCAAACACCGGATTTACCTCCAGCGTACTGCCATAAAACGGGTAGAGAAACGCGGCCAGGGCGGTCAGCTGCCCCATGCGGTACGGATCCTCCACGCCGAAGGAAAGCGTTCCCGACAGGCGCCGCGGGGCCAGATGGCGTAGGAGCTTTCCCGCCTGCCGTTTTAAAAGCGAAAAGGAGCGCCGGTTTTCCTCTTTTTCCAGAAAGCTGCGGATCTGCCCGTACTTGCCGGCCGCTCCCCCGGCGGCCGCAGCCAGCCTTCGCAGCAGCCGGCCCCCGCGAAACAAAAGCGAGCGCAGCGCGTCTTGAGGCCGCTGCAGCGCGTCCCGCAGCCGGCGCCGGAGACGTCCGCCTCTCAGGCGGCCGCCCGTCTTCCCGGCAGTTCCGTCTGAGGCCGTCCCGCGGCCGCCCGCTTCCCCGAAGCTCTCGTCCAAAGCCGTCCCGCGGCCGCCCGACAGCTCCTGCGTGGTAAGAACCGGCTCCCGGTTTCCCGCGCTTTCGCTCCCGGTTTTTCCGGTTCTATCCGCCTTCTCCTCTTCCCGGCCGTCCGCTTTTTCTTCTCTCCGGGCGCCTGCTCCGTCTGCTTCCCACTCCTCTTCCCATTCGTCTTCCTCCTCCGGCCCGTCCCGGAAAAGAGGAAAGCCGAACAGACGGACGTCAAAGGAAATCCCGTCCCGGCAGACCGCGCGAATCGAGAACGCCCGCCAGAACCAGGTAACCCCAAGCTCCCCTTCCGGCTTTCCGTGAAAAGACCCCCGCCCCCGGTAACGGACCGGGACCAGCAGGATCAGGGCTGCCGCCAGGAACATCAGGAAAATCAGAAAAAGAAGCAGGATTCCGCCCCATTTTAACACCAATAACAATCCATGCAGCAAGCCATTCACCTCTGCCCGTTCTTTTTCAGAAATTCGTTCAGATCAAAGCCGCCGGTCTGGCGGTACAGATCGCTCACGATCCGGGCGGCCACCTCCAGCGCCTCCTCGTACGACGCGCCGACCCCCAGAATCAGCAGCTCCTCCCGCTTTAAAAAGCGGTTGTGAAAGAGTTCGGCCGCCGACAGAATGTCGAGCAGGTTGGAAGGCCCTGCGGCCGGGACGATCACATGCACGCCCGGCCGGACCTTCTCTCTGCGGATACTCTGCAGAATCGCGAACCGGCGTTTTTTTGCCTGTTCCCCTACATACAGATGCCGGTACCAGCGCATCGCGTTCCTCCCTCTCAGTCCTTTTTACAGCTTTTCAGGATGCAGCGCCGCAGCAGATCCAGCGCCTGCACGACCGACTGCTCCCGGATCTTCTCCCGGTTTCCGCGAAACCGGCACTCCTCCACCGTCACATTGTCCTTCAGGCAGCAGGCCAGATAGACCAGGCCGACCGGTTTCTCCTTCGTGCCGCCGTCCGGGCCGGCAATGCCGGTAACCGCCACGCAGGCGTCCGCATCCGCGGCAAACACGCCGCCGATCGCCATCTCCTTTGCCGTCTGCGGGCTGACCGCCCCGTGCTTGCGCAGCGTCGCCTTATTGACCCCGAGAATCTTGCGCTTGGCCTTATTGGAGTAGGTAATATATCCCTCACGGAATACCTCCGACGCCCCGGGCACGTTGACGAGACGGCCCGCCAGAAGGCCTCCGGTACAGGATTCCGCCGTCGTAACCGTCAGATCGTACTTGTTCAGCAGGCGCACCACGACCTCCTCCAGCGTCTCTTTCTCGTCCGTCGTGTAGACCGCTTCCCCGAACCGTTTCCGGATCTCTTTTACCACCGGCTTTAAAAGCTTTTTCGCCTCGTCGTCCGTCGCGGCCCGGGCGGTCACGCGCAGATGCACCTCTTTCGTCTTCGCGTAGGTCGCCAGCGTCGGATTGCTCTGGCCATCGATCAGATCCAGGAGCATCTCCTCTACCTTGCTCTCGCCGTACCCGCAGATCTTGATCATCTGCGAGCGGATGGCGCCCTCGCCGCGGCTTCTCAGATACGGACAGACCTGATCCTCCATCATGGGATAGAGCTCATTCGGCGGCCCCGGAAGCAGGATCGCCGTCTTACCGTCCCGGCACAGGGCCAGTCCCGGCGCCGTCCCGTTTTCGTTGGGAAATACGACCGCGCCTTCCGGCACCAGGGCCTGCCGCCAGTTGCTCTCCGGGATATCCGTGCGGTTTCGCTGGCGGTACCACTCCTCCAGCCGTGCCCGCACGGCCGCGTCCTCTTTCATGGGAAAGCCCATTACCTCTGCGCAGACATCCTTCGTGATGTCGTCCTCCGTCGGCCCCAGGCCGCCGTTTAAAATCACGAGATCCGCCCTTGCGAGCGCCGCGCGGATCACGGCCGCCATCCGCTCCCGGTTGTCGCCTACCACCGTCTGATAGTAGACCGGCAGGCCAAGCAGCGCGCATTTCTCTGAGAGGTAGCGGGCGTTCGTATTCACGATATTGCCCAGCAGCAGCTCCGTCCCCACAAATACCAGTTCCACCGTCATGTCAGATGCTCCCTTCTGTCAGTACTTTATGATTCTTCGCGATATAATCAGCCAGGGAAATGACCGTCAGCGCCAGGGCAATCCAGACGCAGATCTCCGTTACCGTCTCCAGCGCCGGGATCTCCAGGATCAGGAGAATGACCGCGATCATCTGGAACGTCGTCTTAAATTTGCCCCAGTAGCTGGCCGCGATGACCACGCCGTTGTCGGAAGCCACCAGGCGGAAGCCGCTGATGATAAACTCGCGGCTGATGATGATGATGACCATCCAGGCCGGAAGCTCGCCCAGCTCAATCAGCCCGATCAGCGCCGAACAGACTAACAGCTTGTCCGCCAGCGGATCCATAAACTTGCCAAAATTCGTGACCAGATTATATTTTCTCGCAATCTTCCCGTCCAGGAGATCCGTCAGGCTGGCCGCGACAAACAGGGCCGCCGCGATCAGGCGAAACTGCGGGATCTCCCCGTCCTCCCACAGAAGGAAAAAGACAAAAAACGGAATCATCAGCACGCGCAGCGTCGTCAGCTTATTCGGTAAATTCATCGATCAACTCTCCTGTCAAATCATATTCAAACGCCCCGGTTACTCTGACCCGGCGAAATTCGCCGGATAAAAGAGGCGCGGCGCTGTTTACAAAGATCAGCCCGTCCACGTCGGGCGCGTCCCGGTAGGTGCGGCCGACGCAGACGTTCTCATCGGCGACGCAGCCCTCGATCAGGACATCCAGGACCCTTCCCTTCATCTTCTCCGCATTTTCAAAGGCAATCTCCTGCTGCAGCTCCATCAGCTCGTCCCGCCGGCTCTCCCGGATCTCCTCCGGCACCTGATCCGGATAGGCGGCCGCCGGCGTATCCTCCTCCGCCGAGTAGGCAAAAACGCCCAGCCGGTCAAATTCCATCTCGTTGACGAAGCGGTAAAGCTCTTCGTGATCCTCCTGCGTCTCCCCGGGGAACCCCGAGATCAGCGTCGTGCGCAGCGCGATATCCGGGATGCGCTCCCGGATTGCCGCAATGCGCTCCCGCAGCTCCCGCTGGCTGGTGCGCCGTCCCATGCGCCGCAGGATGCGATCGCTGGCGTGCTGAATGGGAATGTCCAGGTAATGGCAGACCTTCGGCTCCGTGCGGATGACCTCGATCAGCTCATCGGTAATCTCTTCCGGATAGCAGTAGAGAAGGCGGATCCAGGCAAATCCCTCAATCCCTGCCAGCCGGCGGAGAAGATCCGGCAGACATTTTTTCCCGTAAAGATCCACGCCGTACACCGTCGTCTCCTGCGCAACCAGGATCAGCTCCTTTACCCCCTGATCCGCCAGATAGCGCGCCTCCTCAAGAAGCTTCTCCATGGGGACGCTGCGGTACGGGCCGCGCAGGGAGGGAATAATGCAGTAGGTGCAGCGCTTGTCGCAGCCCTCCGCGATCTTCAGATAGGCGTAATGGCCGCCGGTCGTGATCCGGCGCTTTTCCCGCACATCGGGAAGCGAGGAAAGCCCGTGGAAGCAGGAAACCTTCTCGCCGCCCAGCACCCGGTCCAGCACGGCGCGGATCTCGTCGTAGGAAGCCGTCCCCACGATGGCGTCCACCTCCGGCACCTCCGAGAGGATCTCCTCCTGATAGCGCTGGGCCATACAGCCGCTGACAATCAGGGCGCGGATATGGCCGCTCTCCTTCAACTTCGCCATCTCCAGGATGGTATTTACGCTTTCTTCCTTGGCGTCATTGATGAAACAGCAGGTATTGATCAGCACAATATCCGCTTCCTCCTCGCTGTCCGTAAAGGAGTATCCCCCCTCGCCCAGGATTCCCAGCATCTTCTCCGTGTCCACCAGGTTCTTGTCGCAGCCCAGGGAAATACAGAGTATTTTCATCGTCATCTCCTCCATCTAAGAAAAGCCATCCCATGCGCCTTGCGGGCACGGGACGGCTTTGGCATTCGTATCAGAGCTCTTCCTCGGGAGAATCGTCCTCGTTTACAATCTTTACCCTGGACTGATAGAGCTCGTCGATGGCAATCGAAAGCGGCTTTCTCCCGTTCTCCACCACCATGGGCTCCGCTCCGGCAATCAGCTGTCTCGCACGCTTTGCCGTGGCAATGACAATCGAATAGCGGCTCTGGATCAGCGGCTCGTCGCCCGGCTCCACTCCGCTGTTTACTACCTTAATCAGATCGTTATATGACGGACGTAGCATCATAATCCATCATTCTCCTTTCTCAAACTGCTTCATATCTTCCTGGATCCGCTTTATCAGATCCTGCCGGCAGCACGCCCGCGTGTGCAAAGCCTGAATCAGGCGGTGCAGCTCCTCCACGCACTCGTCCAGCTTATCATTTACCAGAATATAATCGTAATTTCCCATCAGGCGGGATTCCTGCGCCGCGCGGCGAAGTCTCGCCTCGATCTTCTCGGCGCTCTCGGTCCCGCGTCCCAAAAGCCGCCTTTTAAGCTCCGCGGCATCCGGCGGCGTGATAAAAACCAGCGCGGCATCGGGGAATTTCTCCTTCACGGCCAGCGCCCCCTGTACCTCAATCTCCAGAAGCACATCCTTTCCTGCAGCCAGACTGGCAAGCACGTACTCCTTCGGCGTCCCGTAGTACTGATCCACATACTGGGCGTACTCGATCAGCTCGTCGCGGGCAATCATGGACTCAAATTCCTCCCGCGTCTTAAAGTAATAGGCCTTCCCCTCTTTCTCGCCCTCCCGCGGCGCGCGGGTCGTGGCGGAAACAGAAAGCGCATAATTGTCGTAACGGGATACGAGTTCCTCCATAATGGTTCCCTTGCCCGCCCCGGAAAATCCGGAGACAACTGTCAGAATCCCCTGTTGATCCATCTCTGCCGCCTGCTTTCCTCTGATTTTTTCTGTATTCCGGCCCGCCCGGACCTTCGCCTTCCGGCGTATCCGGACTCCTGCAGGTCCGAAATTCCGGGCCCCGGCCTCCCGTTATTCAATGTTCTGAATCTGCTCCCTTACCTTCTCGATCTCCGTCTTGAGCGCGATGGCGCAGTTGGAAACCTCCAGATCGTTGGCTTTGGAAAGGATCGTATTGGCCTCCCGGTTCATCTCCTGCGCGATGAAATCCAGCTTGCGCCCCACGTTCCCGCCGGCCAGAAGCTCCGCCCTCGTCGCCTCGATATGGCTCTTTAAGCGGACCGTCTCCTCGTCGGTACAGACCTTGTCGGCAAAAATCGTGACCTCCGCGGCGATGCGCCCGTCCTCCACCGAAGCATTCTCCAGAAGCTCCCTTACCTTATCCAGGAGCCGGTTCCGGTATTCCTCCAGGATCTCCGGCGCGCGCTTCTCGATCTGTGCGACCAGGCGGTCCATGTAGTCAAGCTTGGCCAGCAGATCCTCTTTCAGGCTCTCGCCCTCCCGGACGCGCGACTCCACAAAGCGCCCCGCGGCCTCCCGGATCGCATGCTC
The DNA here is from genome assembly GCA_944381615.1 of uncultured Lachnospiraceae bacterium. Classification (GTDB taxonomy): domain Bacteria; phylum Bacillota; class Clostridia; order Lachnospirales; family Lachnospiraceae; genus Otoolea. The sequence continues at coordinate 34,939 of CALWLT010000006.1, forward strand.
CAGAATCTGCCACATGTGCTCCTCGTCCTCCGGCTGCTGCTCCATCAGGAAAATCTCCGGGAAACGGGCCAGGGACGAAACGCCCACATCGTTGGCGATCCCGAATTCCTCCGACATCTGCCTGAAATACGCCAGATACTCGCCGGCCAGCGCCCGGTTGTACTTGAGCGACATGCGCTCCTGCGTATAATCCTCGTACGCGATGAACAGGTCGACCTTGCCGCGGCTGATATCCTGTTTTAAAAGCGAACGGATATCCGCCTCGAAGCAGTTAAACTTCCTGGGCATCTTAATGCTCAGATCCAGATAGCGGTGATTGACCGCCTTCATCTCTACCGAGATTTTATATTCATTGGTCGTGATCTCACAGCGGCCGAACCCCGTCATACTCTTCAGCATCGCGGTCATCTCTCTTTCCTCTGCAGTACGCGCCCGCAGGGCAACGCTAAAAGTATTATAATGCAAACGGGACAGAGCGTCAACTGAAATGTTCGCCCCGCGCGCGAATCCCGCGCGCGGACGGCTCCCGCCGCAGAAGGGTTGTTTTTCGCGCCTTTTCTGATTATAATGAAAGACAGAGATTCTCATCAATGAACGGTAGAGATTTTCATCAATGAACGGCAGAGATTTTCATCAGACACAGACTCCCTCCGGAGAAACAAAGGAGCATTCCCATGGCATTTGACGGAATTGTAATGGCAAACCTGACAAAGGAATTAAGCGACGCCCTGACGGGCGGATATATCTCCAAGATCGCACAGACAGAAAAGGACGAGCTGCTTTTCACGGTCAAAAATAACCGCGCGCTCTACCGCCTCCTGCTCTCGGCCAACGCCAGCCTGCCGCTAGCCTACCTCACGGAGACGAACAAGCAGGGCCCCATGACGGCGCCCAATTTCTGCATGCTGCTGCGCAAGCACATCGGAGGCGGAAAAATCATCGCCGTCACGCAGCCGGGACTGGAGCGCTGCATCCATTTTACGATTGAGCATCTGGATGAAATGGGCGACCGGCGGCGCAAGATCCTGATCGCCGAGCTGATGGGCAAGCACAGCAACCTGATTTTCTGCAATGAAGAGGGCATGATCATCGACAGCATCAAGCACATCTCCCTGCAGGTCAGTTCCGTGCGCGAGGTTCTTCCCGGGCGGACCTATTTTCTGCCGAACACCGCCGGCAAGCAGGATCCGCTGACGGCAACGGAGGAGGCGATCGCCCGCGTGCTGGCCGGCCTGTCCGTGCCGGCCGCCAAAGCGGTATACACGTCCTTTACCGGCATCAGCCCCGTCATGGCCGAGGAGTTCTGCCACCTGGCCTCCATCGACGGACGCTGTCCCGCCGCAGAGCTGACAGAACTGGAACGGATCCACCTGGCGCACACGATCGCCCGGACGATGGAAACCATCCGCGAGGGCCGCTTCTCTCCCGTGATCATTTACCGCGCGGACGAGCCGGTGGAATTTTCCTCCTTCCCCCTGACCTCGTTTCCTGCGGAATACAAGCAGCGCCCGTTTGACTCCATCAGCCGCGTGCTGGAAACCTACTACGCCTCGCGCAGCGCGATCACGCGGATCCGCCAGAAATCTTCGGATCTGCGCCGCGTCGTGCAGACCGCGCTGGAGCGCAGCCAGAAGAAATACGACCTGCAGCTGAAGCAGTTAAAAGACACGGAAAAACGCGACCGCTACCGGGTTTACGGCGAGCTTCTGAACACCTTCGGCTATGAGCTTGCCGGCGGCGAAACGGAATTTTCCTGCCAGGATTACTATACGAACGAGACAGTCCGCATCCCGCTCGACCCGCAGCTGACCGCGCGGGAAAACGCGCAGAAATATTTTGACCGCTACGGGAAACTCAAGCGCACCCATGAAGCGCTGAGCCAGCTGACCCGCGAGACGAAGCAGGAGATCGAGCATCTGGAGTCCATCTCCACCGCCCTGGACATCGCCCTCAGAGAGGAGGATCTGACCCAGATCCGCCAGGAACTTGCCGAGTACGGCTTCATCAAAAAGCACGGCCCGGCCGGAAAAAAGACGCGCGTTACCAGCCGCCCCTTCCACTACCTCTCCTCCGACGGGTTTCACATTTACGTCGGCAAAAACAACTATCAGAACGAAGAGCTGACCTTCAAAATCGCCGCGGGCGGCGACTGGTGGTTCCACGCCAAGGGCATCCCCGGCTCCCACGTGATCGTCAAATCCGAGGGGAAGGAGCTCCCGGACCGCACTTTCGAGGAGGCCGCCTCCCTGGCCGCCTACTACTCAAAGGGCCAGAAAAATGAAAAGGTTGAGGTCGACTATGTCCAGCGAAAGCAGGTCAAAAAAGTGACCGGCGGCGCGCCCGGCTTCGTGATTTACCACACCAACTATTCCATGATGGCCGAACCGAAAATCCCGGTGCAGGAACTGCCCGGCTGATTTTGCCAAAAACGCCTGCTTCACAGACGTTTCAGAAAAAACAATCTAAGAAAGGGGTAAACGATATGAAAAAGAAACTTGCTGCGCTGGCCCTGTCGGGCCTTCTGTCGTTTTCCTTCTGCCTGACGGCCTTCGCCGGCCAGTGGCGGGAAAACGAATTCGGGTGGTGGTGGCAGAATGACGACGGCAGCTACCCGGTAAACAGCTGGCAGTGGCTGGACGGGAACTGCGACGGCATCGCCGAATGCTATTATTTTGATTCGATGGGCTATATGCTGGAGAACACCGTTACGCCGGACGGCTACACGGTCAATGCAGACGGCGCCTGGATCGAAAACGGCGCCGTGCAGACGAAAGCCGCCGAACTCCCCGCCGTCTCCCAGCCGGTTCCGAATACGGGCGGCATCTATGGCACCTACCTGGCTTCCAACGGCGACCGGATCGAGATTTTTGATCAGAACGGGGCGCTCTATCTGAAATTTACCTGGATCCGGGACGGAGGCGAAGAATTCCTGCTGACGCAGATGGAAAAGATCAACGACGCCTTCTACGAGAGCACCGTCTACGACTGGAGCATCCAGGTCCTCAGCAGCACGCAGATCGTCGCGCTGGCGGAGGGAAATGAGATCTTCGTCAAACAGTAAGGTTACAGAAAGCCGCCGCGCCGATGACTGGCAATTCACGGCTGCGGCGGCTTTCTTCTTTTCAGATCTCCAGGAAACGATCCATCAGGCGATAGCCTTCGCTGATGAAAATTCCGGCGGCTGCGGCGTTTTTCTCACTGTAGGAAAGCCCGCAGCCTTCTTTTTTGCGGCTGTCGTAAAGCACATAGGGAACCGGTGTCGACACATGGGTCCGGCAGGAGATCGGCGTCGGGTGATCCGGCAGGATCAGCAGGCGGTATGCTTCGCCGGACGCGTCCATCCGCTCCTTCACGATGCGAATCAGGCGCTGATCCAGATACTCGATGGCCTGCACCTTTCTCTCCACACTGCCCTGATGCCCCATCTCGTCGGGCGCTTCCACATGGACGTAGACGAAATCAAAGCCGTCCTCCAGCACGGCCTTCACGGCCGCCTCCGCTTTTCCCTCGTAATTGGTGTGCAGGCCCCCGTTGGCGCCCGGCACCTCGATGTTGTGCATCCCGGCTCCGACCGCGATGCCCTTCAGCAGATCGACCGCCGAGATCATCGCTCCCTTCTTTCCCGTCTTCTCCTCAAAGGAGGACAGGGCCGGCCGCGTCCCCGCGCCCCAGAACCACACGGAATTGGCCTTGTTCTTTCCCTCCGCCGCCCGCTTTTCGTTGATCGGATGATGATTTAAGACGTCGAAGCTCTTCTCCATCATCCGGCGCAGGATTTCGTCCTCCGGCAGATAGCTCCCGATCGGCCGGGTCAGGATATCGTGCGGCGGCGTCAGCTCCTCCACGCGCCCCTTCGCCCAGATGAGCAGATGGCGGTAGCTCGTCCCCACATAAAAGCGGTATTCCTCTGTCTCAAACGCCTCCCGCACGGCCCCAAGCAGCACGGCCGCTTCCTCCGTGGAAATCTCGTCGGCGCTGTGATCCAGAATCCGGCGTTCCCCGTAGGGAACCTCTTCCTCCGAAAGCGTCACGATGTTGCAGCGGATGGCGATATCGTCCTCCTTCATGTCGACGCCGATGCTCAGCGCCTCCAGCGGCGAACGCCCCGTATAATAAATCTGCGGATTATAGCCCAGGACAGCCAGGTTCGCCGTATCGCTTCCCGGCTTCATTCCCTGCGGGATCGTGGCCGCCAGTCCCTGCTCCGAAAGCGGCGCAATCCGGTCAAGCGCCGGCGTCTCTGCCGCCTCGATCGGCGTCCTTCCTCCCAGCGAATCGATCGGCTCGTCCGCCATTCCGTCTCCCAGTATCACAATATACTTCATGAAAGCTCTTCCTCCCGTTTCTCTCCCGATCGCGAACAGAGTGCCGCAGCCGCCTTCTGTCGCCTTCGGGCTTCTTTGCCGCAGCACTCTGTCTCCCTGTTCTCAGCGGATCTCGCTCTTTCCTCCCATGTAGGGGCGCAGCACCTCCGGAATCCGCACGGAGCCGTCCGCCTGAAGGTTGTTCTCCAGGAATGCAATCAGCATACGCGGCGGCGCAACCACCGTATTATTCAGCGTATGCGCGAAATACTTGCCGTCCGCGCCGTTTACCCGGATCTTCAGCCGTCTCGCCTGCGCGTCTCCCAGGTTGGAGCAGCTTCCCACCTCAAAATACTTCTTCTGCCGCGGAGACCAGGCCTCCACATCCACGGATTTGACCTTCAAATCGGCCAGATCGCCCGAACAGCACTCCAGCGTGCGCACCGGGATATCCATCGAGCGGAACAGATCCACCGTATTCTGCCACAGGCGGTCAAACCACATCTTGCTGTCCTCCGGCCGGCAGACGACGATCATCTCCTGCTTCTCGAACTGGTGGATGCGGTACACGCCCCGCTCCTCGATGCCGTGCGCCCCCTTCTCCTTGCGGAAGCACGGGGAATAGCTGGTCAGCGTCTTGGGCAGCTCCTCCTCCGGGATGACCGTGTCGATAAACTTGCCGATCATGGAGTGCTCGCTGGTTCCGATCAGATAGAGATCCTCTCCCTCAATCTTGTACATCATGGCGTCCATCTCCGCAAAGCTCATCACGCCCGTGACGACATTGCTGCGGATCATGAACGGCGGCACGCAATACGTAAAGCCGCGGTCAATCATAAAATCTCTCGCGTAGGCGATGACCGCGGAATGAAGTCTGGCGATATCGCCCATCAGATAATAAAAGCCGTTGCCGGCCACCTTCCGCGCGCTGTCCAGATCGATGCCGTGAAAACGCTCCATGATCTCCGTGTGATAGGGAATCTCGAAATCCGGCACCTTCGGCTCGCCGTAGCGTCTGACTTCCACATTCTCGCTGTCGTCGCGGCCGATGGGAACGCTCGGATCGATGATATTGGGGATCGTCATCATGATCTTCAGCACGCGCTCGCTTAAATCCTTCTCCTGCTCCTCCAGCTCAGCCAGGCGGGCCGAATCCGCCGCCACCTTCTTCTTCAGCTCCTCGGCCTCTTCCTTCTTCCCCTGGCCCATCAGGGCGCCGATCTGCTTTGCAATTTTATTTTTACTGGCCCGCAGATCGTCGGCTTCCTTCTTCGCCGCCCGGTTCTTCGCGTCCAGCTCAATGACCTCGTCAACCAGCGGCAGCTTGCTGTCCTGGAATTTGTTGCGGATATTCTGCTTTACAATCTCCGGATTTTCTCTGACGAACTTTAAATCTAACATGGCTTCCTCCTGCTTTTGTCCTGCGACATTCTCTGGAAATTATACTACAGTTTTCAACTCGTGAAAAGCCCCTTTTCTTCCCCCAAACGGGCGGGATTTTCTTCCCCCAAACGGGCGGCCGTTCTTTTTTCCGGCTGCCGGATCAGGTACGAAAGGCACGCTTCCACGCAGAGTCCCTCCGCCTCCGGGATCCCGAAGCGGACCGATCGCTCCACGCATTTGCGGGTAAAGGCCGCCGCCCGTCTCGCCGCCTCTTCTAACGGCACGCCGTTTAACACGCTCCCGCCGAGCACGGACGCAAACACATCCCCTGTCCCGTGGCGCGCCCCGCTCTCGTAATGCGCCGTCTGAAATACCGGCTCCTTTCCCTTTTCGTGGATCACATTGACTACCAGGTTGCCCTTGACGACGCCCGTCAGGACGACGGCCCCCGCCCCCATCAGCAGAAGCTTCCAGGTCAGATCGGCAAGGCGCCGGCGGCTCCAGCCCGTATCCCGGTAGGGCGTCTGCGTCAGCGCGCAGGCCTCCGTCAGATTGGGCGTGATGAGATCCGCGTGCTGCACCAGCTCCCGCATGGCGTCGCAGAGAGAGGAATCGCAGACCCGGTACAGGCGGCCGTGATCTCCCATGGCAGGATCCACCAGAAGAAGCGAACCGGGCTTCTGAAAGGAACGGATAAAATCCGTCACAATCCCGGCCTGGCGGGCCGAACCCAGAAACCCGGTCATAATCCCGTCCACAGAAAAGCCCAGCTTCTTCCACTGGGCAATATACGGCTCCATGCGGTCGGTATAGTCATCCAGATAGCAGGAGGGATACCCCGCATGATTGGAAAGAATGGCCGTGGGAACCGGGCAGCACTGCACCCCCAGCGCGCTGAGGACCGGGATCGCCAGCGTCAGGGCGCAGCGGCCGTATCCGGCCAGATCGCTGACGACCGCCATCTTCTTTGGCCCCGCCTGCGCTGCATCTGTCATTTCTGTTCTCTCCATCTCTCCCGTTCCTTTCTGTGTCTCTGCCTCAGGCTGCCCGATCCGGTCCGCCGTCTCATCAGGATTTTGCCGAAAGCGCGTTAAAAAGGCCCGCCCGCCTGAGCGCCGGGCGCAGCGCCATGTAACCGGCCACGGACACGACGGCCGAGATCACGGCGTTAATGGAGGTCGACGCGATATTCCAGGCCAGCGTTACCTCCGCCGCCGGCCGGCCGATGATCCAGAGCTTGTAGACGTACCCGATCAGCGGGTCCGCGATCACGTTGAACGCAAGCCCTGCCGCCGAGGCCAGGATGGCCCAGCGCATGACCTGCCTCCGCTCGCGGCTGTGTTCGATATGCCCCAGCCGGTGCGCGACAAATCCGGCAATCAGGCCGATCAGAAGCTTGCAGAGAAACGTCTTCGGCGCGTAGACCACGTAAACCGGGTCCAGAAGATCGCCGATGGTCATGCCGATCGCCCCGCCCAGGCCGCCGGCAAAGCCTCCGGCCAGAAGCGCCCCCAGGACGCAGACGGCGTTCCCCAGATGAATCGAAGTGGCGTCTCCGCCCGGAAGCAGGATCCGGATCTGCCCGTACGTAAATACCGCGTACGACAGCGCCGCCAGAAGTCCCGTTACCGCAATTTTATAAGTGTGATCCTTTTGCTGTCTCATCGCTGTCCTCTCCTTTTCTGAGCTGTAAAAAACGCGGTCTCCCGCGTTTCCTTTCCGGTTTTGCCTCATCATAGCACAGATTGTCTCGGAGAAAAACAGTCAGTTTTCATTATTTTCACAGGGACAGTTTAAAAAATCAGTCCCGCGATTCCACACAGAGCATGACGCCCGTCTCCAGCTCCATGCGCGCCTCCTCGCGGCTTAACTCGTTGCTGATGCACAGCCCGTCCCCCAGATAAACCGTACAGCGGTTTAAGGGATATTTAAACCCCCGCAGCGTAAGGCCGGTTACCGCCTCCGTCACGGGAAGGAAGGACACGTATTTCCCGTACAGGGTTTTGCGGTAAAACGTATGGCTGCCGCCGATCAGGTACAGCTTGTTCCTGGCGTCGTAAATGCAGATCTCCATGCCCTGGCGGAAATAACGGTACATCAGCTGGATGTTGCCGATCGCGTGGTCCATGCGCCCGCCCAGGGCCCCCAGAAGATCCACCGCCTGGAACCCGCGGCGGGCCGCCGTCATCAGGGCCAGCGCCGTGTCCGTCTCGTCCTTTTCCGCCCGGTGCACCACAAAGCTGACGGACGGATCCGCCTCGCAGTCCGCAAGCAGCGCCCCGTCCACCGTATCCATATCCCCGACCACCGCGTCCGGCTTCAGGTGCAGCTGGCTTAACGTCTTGAGCCCGGCGTCCGCGGCGATCACGCAGCCGTAGCGGCGCTCCTCCAGAAACTTCTTGGCAAAGGAAATATCCATGGTTCCTCCGGCCACAATCAGACAGCGCTCCATGTCCCATCCCCCACTTTCCCGGTTTTCTCCTGCGGATTTTCTTTTTCAAACTCCGCAAACAGCCGCAGAAACGTCCGCACGTTCTGTTCTGCATCGCCGCGAAACACCGCCGACCCGGCCACGATCTCGTCGGCCCCTGCCTCCAGGATCCGGCGCACGTTCTTTGCCGTGATGCCGCCGTCCACTTCGATCCCGGGATGAAGGCCCCGTTCCCGGCAGACGGATCTCAGCTTTCTGACCTTTGCCTCCGTATAGGGAAGAAACGTCTGGCCGCCAAAGCCGGGATTGACCGTCATGATCAGCACGAAATCCAGCTGCGGCAGGATCAGGTCAAGCGTTTCCACCGGCGTCGCCGGATTCAGCGCCACGCCCGCCAAAATCCCCTCTTCCCGGATCTGCCCGATCGTCCGGTCCAGATGGACGCAGGCCTCCTGATGCACGCAGATGCGGTCGGCTCCGGCCTTCCGGATCTCCTTCACATAGCGGCCCGGCTCCTCCACCATCATATGGACGTCGAACGTCCGCTCCGTGCAGGGGCGCAGCCCCGCAATGACCGGCATCCCAAACGAAATACTGGGGACGAAGGCCCCGTCCATCACATCCAGATGAATATACTGGGCCCCGGCCCGATCCACCCGGGCGACCTCCTCGCCCAGACGGGAAAAATCTGCCGCCAGAAGAGACGGCGCAAGTCGGATCATCGTCTGTTTCCCCCTTTGTATCGCTTCTGTTCTCTCTCCTTTAACTCCCGGTAAAACTGCAGATAGTTTTCGTACCGGCTTTCGCTGATGCGCCCCGCCCTCACGGCGTCGCGCACGCCGCAGTCGCGCTCTCCCACATGGACGCAGCCTAAGAAACGGCAGTCCTCCTCAAACGGCGCAAATTCTGGGAACAGCTCCTTAAGCGTCTCCGGCGGCCTCTCCTCCACCAGCATGGAGCTGAAGCCCGGCGTGTCCATCATGTAGGTGCCTTCCTCCACAAAAAACAGCTCGGAATGGCGCGTCGTGTGCCGGCCGCGCCGGATCTTCTCGCTGACGCGCCCCGTCTCCATCCCGGCGGCCGGCTGCAGAAAATTGGTAAGCGAGGACTTGCCCACGCCGGAGGGCCCGGCCAGCACCGTCGTCTTTCCCCGGATCAGGCGGCGGATCTCCTCCAGCCCTTCCTTCTCATAGACGCTGACGAAATAGACCGGATAGCCGGCCGGGGCATAGATCGCCCGCAGCGTCTCCTGCTTTCCCGGATCCGCCAGCTCCGTCTTGTTAAAGCAGATCACGGCGGGCAGGCCCTGGCTTTCCATCATCACGAGAAACCGATCCAGGAGATTCAGATTCGGCGCGGGATCCGTCACGGCAAACACGACCAGCGCCTGATCCACGTTGGAGACGGCCGGGCGGATCAGCTCGTTCCTGCGCGGAAGGATCTCATCGATGCTGCCCTCCGCGTCCGCCTCGTGCAGAATGGAAAACTCCACGTCGTCGCCTACCAGGGGCTTCATATTCCGGTTGCGGAAAATCCCTCTGGCGCGGCACTCGTAAACCCGGCTGATCCCGTCGTGCACATAGTAAAATCCGGCGATCCCCTTGATTATCTTTCCCCGCATCGCTTCTTCATCCCTTCTGCCTCTCCCCGCCTTCCGCCCGTCTTTCGCTTTTTACGCGCTGCCGGAAGGTTCCCGCCTTCGCTCTCAGCCGTCTACCTCCAGAAATTCCAGCGGATACGTTTTCAAAACCTTGTCGTTGGTCAGATCCAGCACCTGCAGCTCGCCCGACAGGACGCCGTCGGCGCCCTCGATGTTATAATGGATGGGCAGCGTCACGTCGCCGCTGATCTCGCGCGGCTCCATGATCACGCGCGTCACAACCTCGCCGTTGACCACCTGCTTCATCACGATCGACACCAGAATCCGGGTGTTCCCGGTGCTGGGGCCGAAGAAATCTTTCATCTGGAAATCGTCGTTGACCGCCGCCACGAAGCGGGTCCCTGTCCCGGCGCTGACCGTGTAGCCGACCGCCGTTCCCTCCGGCGTCTCCGTCTTCTCGGCGATATCCTGGCCGATGATCATGCCCTCCTCATATTCGCTGCTCTGCGCCTCGCGGCGCTCTCCCAGCTGCAGATTAAAGGTTTCCAGCACGACCCGCGCATTTTCCTCTGTCATTCCCACGATCCGCGGCATGGGGACCTTCGGCACCTCCGGCCCGGAGCTCACATAGAGGGTAACCGCCTCGCCGGGAAGCGCGCGCGCCGGCTCGTAGCGGATAACGGTTCCCGCCTCGATCGTGTCGCTGCTCTCCTCCGTAGTGGTAATCACGCTCTCTTTGCCCAGCGCGGCCTGCAGCGCCGCCAGCGCCTGCTCGCCCGTCATGCTCTCCAGCCCCAGCCCGGCCAGATCGATGCGGCCGCTTCCCTGGCCGATGGTAACCGTGACCTCCGACATCTTGGAGACGATGGCCCCGGCCTCCGGGCTCTGGGCGATTACCAGCCCTTCCTCCTCATCCTCCGAAGCCGCATACTCATAATGGATCTCCAGAGACTGCGCCTCCAGATCGGCCTGCGCCTCCTCCTCCGTCCGTCCGAGCAGTCCCGGAACCCGGCTCTGCGTCGAGCTCAGGCTCTCCTCCGCCTGGGAGACGGAAGCCGCCGGCGTGCTCTCCGTCGTCCCCGATCCGGAGCGGAAGACCCCGCTCAGCCGGGCGATGATGGTCACAACGACGGCCACCACGATGATGGCGGCTATGACACCGATCACGGTCAGAAGGCGTTCCATCTGCGGGTTTACATCCTCCCCGCCGCGCTTTGCCTTCTTGAACGGAACGCGGTTTTCCCGCTGTACAAAATCTTCCTCCTGCCCGAACTCCGGCCCCGCGGTACGCGGCTCGCTCCGCCGCGGCTGATCCAGCTTAAGCTCCTCTCTTCCGCGGACGACGGTCGGCGAGGATTCGTTGTATTCCGGCTCCTTTTTCAGGAACTGATCCTCCGGATCCACGAGCGCATGGCGCAGATCCGCCACCAGCTCATAGGCGTCCTGATAACGGCGCTCCGGCTTTTTATTCGTACAGGTAAGAATGATCCGGTCCAAGCTCGGCGTGACCTCCGGGTTCAGCCGGCTGGGCGGCGGCACCGGATCCTCCAGATGCGCCAGCGCGATCGACACCGTATTGTCCCCGTCAAACGGGAGGCGGCCCGTTACCATCTCATACATGGTAATGCCCAGCGAATAGATATCGCTGCGCCCGTCGCTGTAACCGCCCTTGGCCTGTTCCGGCGAGATATAGTGAACCGACCCCACCGCATTCGAGCCGATGGTCTGCGAGGACACGGCCCGCGCGATGCCGAAATCCGCCACCTTGACCTTCCCGTCCCGGGAAATGATCATGTTCTGCGGCTTGATATCCCGGTGCACGATGTGCTGATCGTGAGCCGCCGCCAGCCCCTGCGCCACCTGAATGGCAATCCCGATCGTCTCCTTGACGCCGAGGCGGCCTTTTTTCAGAATATAACTCTTCAGCGTGATGCCCTCGATGAGCTCCATCACGATATAATGCAGGCTTCCCTCGTCCACCACGTCATAGACGCTGACGATGTTGGGATGCGACAGGCCGGCCGCCGCCTGGGCTTCCATCTTGAATTTGCTGACAAAATTGGAATCCTGGCTGTATTCGTCCTTCAGTACCTTAATGGCCACCAGGCGGTTCAGCGTATGGCAGCGGGCCTGGTATACCTCGGACATCCCGCCGGTCCCGATCAGGGAGAGAATCTCGTAGCGATCCTGCAAATAGGTTCCCGGTCTCAGCATCATCATCGTCTCACCTCGCTTATCTGTGGATCTACCAGGACAACGGCTATGTTATCCCTTCCGCCGTTCTGATTGGCCTCCCGGGTCAGGGCCCTGGCCCTCTCTTCCAGCGGCCCCGGCAGAAGCACGAGCCGGAAAATGGTCGCGTTGTCCACCATATTGGTAAGCCCGTCTGAACACAGGAGGATATACGATCCGGGGGAAAGCGGTATCTCAAAAAAATCCGCCTCCACATGACTGCCGATGCCCACCGCCCGCGTGATGATATTTTTCTGATTCCGGTATTCCCGGCTCTCCCGCTTCATCTGCCCGCGGGACACCATCTCCTCGACAAACGAGTGATCTCTCGTGACCTGACGGATTCCCGATCGCTCAATCAGATACAGGCGGCTGTCGCCCACATTGGCCACCGTCAGCGTATCCTGCTCCACGACAGCCGCCACCAGCGTCGTCCCCATTCCGGACAGCTCCTCTCGATCGCAGGCCAGGCGGTAAAGCTCCCCGTTGACGGCGTCGATGGCCTCGCGCAGGACGGCGGCCGTCCCGCGCGCGCGGCTTGCCCGGATGCAGCTGGCGAGGTGTTCCACCAGATAGCGGGAGGCGAAATCCCCCGCTTTATGGCCGCCCATCCCGTCCGCCACGATAAACAGGCTGGGAAGCGGCCCCACCGGCTCCGTGCTGGAAAACAGCGCGTCCTGATTGATACTGCGGATGCGGCCGATATCTGTCAGTGCGTATGCTTTCATGTCCCCGCAGCCTCCTCCTTCTTTTCTCTCTCCAGATAGCTCTTCCTGAGCTGCCCGCAGGCGCCGTCGATGTCGCGCCCCATCTCGCGGCGGATTGTCACATTGATGCCGTGCTCCTCCAGATAGGCCCGGAACGCCTCGATGGCCGCCCGCCCGGACTGTACATAGGAGCGCTCCCGGATCGGATTGACCGGAATGAGGTTCACATGGCCGTGCACCCCCTTTAACAGGGCGGCCAGCGCCCTGGCCTCCGCCAGATTGTCGTTTACGCCGCGCACCAGGCTGTACTCAAAAGTCAGGCGGCGGCCCGTTTTCTCCGCATAATAGCGGCAGGCGTCCAGCACCTCTGTAAGCGGGTACGCGTCCGCCACCGGCATCAGCGTCCGCCGGACCGCATCGTTCGGGGCGTGCAGCGAAAGCGCCAGCGTGACGGAAAGCCCCTCGTCCGCCAGCCGCCGGATCTGCGGCGCCAGCCCGCAGGTGGAAACCGTCACGCTGCGCTGGCTGATGTGAAGGCCGCCTTCTCCGGTCAGAAGACGGATAAACCGGACCAGATTTTCGTAATTGTCCAGCGGCTCGCCGGATCCCATCACGACCACGTTGGAAACCCGCTCCTTCGTATCCCGCTCGATCTGATACACCTGCTCGAGCATCTCCGAGGCCGTCAGGCTGCGCGTCAGGCCGTCCAGCGTCGAGGCGCAGAAACGGCAGCCCATCCGGCAGCCCACCTGCGAGGAAACGCAGACCGAATTGCCGTGATGGTAGCGCATCAGCACGCTCTCAATCACATTTCCGTCGGCCAGGCGGAAAAGATATTTCCGCGTCCCGTCGATCCCGGAGACGCGCACGCAGACCGGCTCCAGGACCGTCAGCACGGCGCTCTCTGAAAGCCTTTCCCGCAGCGGGCGGGAAAGGCTGGTCATCTCGTCAAAGGAGACGGCAAGCTTTTCGTGCATCCACTGGTAGAGCTGATTTGCGCGAAACGGCTTCTCTCCCATTTCCGAAAGAAAACGGGAGAGTTCTTCCTTCGTCATTGATTTCAGATCCGTCTTTTCCATCCGCGTCCCTTTCTCTGAACCTATTCTTCTCTCTTTCGCCGCATGACCGCAATAAAAAAGCCGTCGCAGGGATGAATCCCGGGAAGAAGCTGGATAAACCCTTCCCGCAGGCTTTCCTCCCCGAACGAAGGACCGAAGCGGCCGCTTAAATCCACCGGTTCAAAGGGAAACTCCCTGAGAAACCAGGCGCGGTTTTCTTCATTTTCCCGCCTGTTTACCGTACAGGTGCTGTAGACCAGACAGCCGCCCGGCTTCACGTACCGCCAGACAACCGACAGGATCTCCCGCTGCAGCGCCTCGAGGTTTGCAAGCCCCTCCGGCGTCGCCCGGTACTTGATATCCGGCTTGCGCCCGATGATGCCGAGTCCCGAGCAGGGCAGATCGGCCAGCACGACGTCGGCCTTTCCTTCCAGCGCCGGATCCGGCTTTCTCGCGTCCCAGAGGGCCGCCCGCACGTTGGCAAGGCGGCTGCGCCGGATATTTTCCTCTATCTGCGCGCACTTGTGCCCGCTTATATCCCGCATGATTACCTGCCCGCTTCCGCGCAGGCGATCGGCGCAGTGCAGCCCCTTGCCGCCGGGCGCGGCGCAGACGTCGAGCACGAGATCCCCCTCCTTCAGGGGAACCGCCTCCCCGCAGAGGATCGAGCTTGCGTCCTGAAACTGGATCTGCCCCTTCTGAAAGGCCGCGAGCGCCTCCGGGTAATCGACGCCGGTAAGCTCCCAGGCGTTGATTCCTTCAAAAATACGCCGGGCGCTCACGCCCTGCGCCTGCAAAGACGCCAGGATCGCCGCTTCGCTTTCGCCGCTCTCCTTAAACCGCATCGTCAGCGGCCGCTCTTCCAGAAAGGCGCGCATCATCGCCTTGGCCGTCTCTTTCTGGTACCAGCCCTCCAGGCGCTCTGCCAGCCAGGCCGGCATGGAACAGGCGGTCGCCGTATCCGGATACGCGATGTGTTCCTTCTTTCGGGACACTGTGCGCAGGACGCCGTTTACAAAACCGGACAGCCCCGCAAAGCCGCGCTTTTTGACCAACTTTACCGCCTCGTTGCAGGCGGCCGAATCCGGCACCCGGTCCAGATAGAGAATCTGGTACGCGCTCATGCGCAGCACCGTGCGGATGTACGGCTTCATCCGCGCCACCTTCGTCCTGGAAACGGAATCAAGGACGTAGTCGATGGAGATCAGGCGCTCCGTGGTCCCCTCCGCGACCCGTCTGAGGAACGAGCGGTCGGCCTTTTCCAGGTACTGATATTTGGAAAGCGCGGCAAAAAGCACCGTGTGAATCGGCTGCCCGCGCTCCAGAACCTCCGTCAGGATCTCCGCGGCGATTTCGCGCAGGGCCGTCCCGTCACTCATCTCTGCGTCCTCCAAAGAGGATTACCAGACGAAGAAGCTGCAGGATCGAGCCGGCCGCCGCCGCCACATACGTCAGGGCCGCCGCTCCCAGCACCTGCCTGGTATAGCCTACCTCCTCGCCGCGCAGGATCCCCATCGAATCCAGGAGACGCACCGCCCGGGAGGAAGCGTTAAATTCTACCGGCAGCGTAACCAGCTGAAACAGCACAGAGAGAGAAAACATCAGGATTCCCAAAGAAACCATGGACGATCCGAAGCCGCCCAGAAACACGCCCAGAATGATGATCGGCCAGGAGAGCTGGGCGCTGATGTTGACGACCGGCACGATCGCCCCGCGGATCTTCAGCGGCGCGTACGATTCGCTGTCCTGCATGGCGTGGCCGCACTCGTGGGCCGCCACGCCGATCGCCGCCACCGAGGCGGAATCGTAAACGCTCTCGGAGAGATTGACCGTCTTGGTGCGCGGATCGTAGTGATCCGTCAGATTCCCGGCGACCCGCCGGATCTCCACATCATAGATCCCCTGCGACCGGAGCAGCTCTCTGGCCGCCTGCGCCCCCGTCATGCCGGTCATGCTGCGGACTCTCGAAAAGCGGGCGTAGGTGCTGTTGACCCGCGCCGACGCGGCCAGCGAGAGCAGTACGCCGATGGCCACCAGCACGATCGTCGGATCAAAAAATCCGTAGTATCCGTATCCAAACATGAAATAACTCCTTTCTTATCCGCGGCCGCATCCCGCCGGCTTCGGGCCGCCCCGGCAGCCTGCCGGACATCCGGCCCTTCTCAGGCCTTCTTCGGCGGACCCGCGAAAATCAGCCCCGGACGGACGGGATAGCCGCGCAGAAACGCGCCGGCGTCCATCCGCTTTTTCCCTTCCGGCTGCAGCTCCCGGATCTCCAGGATCCCGTCCCCGGTCTGCACGAAAAAGCAGTCCTTTCTGACCTCCGTAACCTGGCCCGCCTCCTGTCCCGGCTGCGGCGCCTTCGACGGTACGGCCACGGCAGAACCCCAGATCTTGAGGGTCTTTCCCTCGTAAAACGTATACGCGCTGGGCCAGGGATTCAGCCCTCTGACCAGCCGCTCGATCGACGCCGCGTCGAGGTTCCAGTCAATCTGCCCCATGGATTTGTCGAGCATCCTGGCATAGACGGCTCCCTCCGACGGCTGCTTTTTCCGCTCGATCGTCCCCTCTTCCAGCTTTTCCAGGGTACTTAAAATCAGCTCCCCGCCGGCTTTGCTCAGCCGCTCAAACAGGCTTCCGCCCGTCTCGTCCGGCGCGATGCGCACTGGAAGCGTCTCCAGGATATCCCCGGTGTCCAGCCCCTCGTCCATCATCATCGTCGTGACGCCCGTCACCTCGTCCCCGTTGATGACGGCCCACTGGATGGGCGCCGCGCCGCGGTAGCGCGGCAGCAGCGAGGCGTGAATGTTGACGCAGCCGTAGCGCGGCAGCGAAAGGATGCGCTCCGGCAGGATCTGGCCGAACGCCGCCACCACGATCGCGTCGGGCTTCAGCGCGCAGAGCGCCTCGTAAAACGCCTCGTCTTTGCGGATCTTTTCCGGCTGCAGGACGGGAATCCCGTGCTGCAGCGCCGTCTCCTTAACCGGCGGCATCAGCACGGCCTTGCCGCGCCCCTTCGGGCGATCCGGCTGCGTAACCGCCGCGGCCACCTCGTGGCCGCCCCGGATCAGCGCCTCCAGCGCCGGAACCGCAAAATCCGGCGTCCCCATAAATACGATCTTCATCCCGCGCTCAGTCCTCCTGCCCGCTTTCTTCCTGCTCCGTCACGTCCTCCAGCGGTCCCTCCGCCAGCTCCACGTAGAGATGGCCGTGCAGATGATCGCACTCATGGCAGATGGCCCGCGCCAGAAAGCCCTCGCCCTCCAGCTCAAATTCCTTCATCTCCCGGTCAAGCGCCCGGACCTTGACCTTCTCCGGCCGGGTTACCGTCCCGCTCTTTCCCGGAACGCTCAGGCAGCCCTCCGGCCCCGTCTGCGCGCCCTCCATCTCCAGAATCACGGGATTGATCAGCACGTACTGATTGCCGTCCTCCACGTCGATTACCACAATCTGCTTGCGGATGCCCACCTGCGGGGCCGCCAGGCCCACGCCGCCCGCCTCGTACATCGTATCAAACATATCCTCTATCAGCTCCGAGGTATGCTCCGTCATCTCCTTAACCGGCTTGCACTCTTTCGTCAGGATCTCATCCCCTATGGTTCTGATTGATCGGATCGCCATCGTTTCTTCTTCCTCTCTATGAAATATCGTATTGTATCAAAACAGGCCGGAACCGTTCGTCCCCGCCGGCCAGGGAATCGAGCCGATCCCTGATTTGATCCAGTATATCATATTTTTGAAACTTAATATATAAAATTTTTCTATATATATCATTAACTTTGTATACCGCGGCCGGCGCCGGGCCCACCAGAGAAATCCCCCAGCCCGCCGTTTCCGGGCCGCAGAGCGCCCGAAACGCCTGCTCTGCGGCATAGGAAAGATTCTCTTCATCCGGGGAGGAAAACTGCACGGCCGCCATGCGGCAGGCCGGCGGATAGGACGCCATCCGGCGGTAGGCCATCTCCTGGCGGTAAAATTCCCGGTAATCCTGACCGGCCGCCGTGCGGATCGCATAGTGATCCGGCTGATACGTCTGAATGACGACTCCGCCGGGACGCCGGGCGCGCCCGGCGCGCCCAGCCGCCTGGCATAAAAGCTGGAACGTCCGCTCCGAGCTGGTGTAATCCGGCGTATTTAACGACAGGTCCGCGGCCATAATCCCCACCAGCGTTACCCGGCCGAAATCGTGGCCCTTGACGATCATCTGCGTCCCGATGAGGATATCGGCGCGTCCGGCGCAAAAGGCGGCCAGGATCGCCTCATGGCCGCCTTTTCTGGAAGTCGTATCCGCATCCATGCGGAGGATTTTCGCCTGCGGAAACAGCCGGCGCGTGTACTCCTCCAGCTTCTGCGTCCCCGTCCCGAATGCCGCGATATAGGGAGAACCGCAGGAGGGACAGCGATCCGGCAGAGGGACCGAGTAGCCGCAGTAATGGCAGATCAGACGGTTTCCCGTATGCAGCGTCAGCGACACGTCGCAGTGCGGGCACCGCAGCGCCGCGCCGCAGGAACGGCAGGAGACAAAGCCCGCATACCCCCGCCGGTTGATAAACAGCATGATCTGTTCTTTTTTCTCCAGACGATCCTCTATCAGTTCCGTCAGCCGGCGGCTGAACATCGACTTGTTGCCCTCCGAAAGCTCCCGGCGCATGTCCGCAATCTCCACCGACGCCAGCCGGCTCCCGGACACGGCGCGGTTTTTCAGCTCCAGAAGCGTATATTCCCCGTCAAGCGCTCTCGTATACGATTCCAGCGACGGCGTGGCCGATCCGAGAATTACCGACGCCCCGGCCAGCCTCGCCCGCTCGCAGGCCGCGTCCCGCGCGTGATAGCGGGGCATCGTCTCGCTCTTATACGCCCCCTCGTGCTCCTCGTCGAGGATGATCAGCCCCAGGCGGGAAAAAGGCGCAAAAAGGGCCGAGCGCGGCCCGATCATGATGGAAACCTCCCCTTTCGCCGCCCGCTCCCACTGCGTCCAGCGCTCGCCGGCCGAAAGGCGGGAATTCATCACGGCGATCTTTTCCCCGAAGCGCCGGTAAAAGCGCAGAACCGTCTGATACGTCAGAGCGATCTCCGGAATCAGCAAAATTACCTGACGCCCCCGGCGGATGACGTGATCCATCAGCTCCATGTAGACCTCCGTCTTCCCGCTTCCCGTCACGCCGTAGAGGAGATAGGCGCGCCGGATCCCGGCTTCGTAATCCGCAATCATGCGCTGCGCGGCCCAGCGCTGCTCTTCATTCAGGCAGACGCAAGCAGAAGCCTCCTCCTCCGGCGCCGCTTCCAGGCCGGGAAAAAGAGGCTTCGCTCCCCGCTGCTTTACCATCCGCCGCACGGGAAGGACGGTTTTCAGCGCCTGATTCATCGTTGAACCGCAGGTCCGCTTCATCCACCAGGCCAGCTCGATCAGCTGCGTCTGCACGGTCGGGCTGCCCGGCTCAATCCCCGCGATCTCCTTTAATTTCTCCGGATCGTATTCCGGATGATCCTTTAATTCCACCACATAGCCCGTGCGCAGCGCGCTGCCCCGCCCGAAGGGCACCCGGACCCGGACGCCGACCCGGATCCCGCCGCAGAGCGCGGGCGGGATCCGGTACTGAAACGGGCGATCTACTTTTTCGTGGGAAATATCGATAATCACATCTGCGTATCTGCACATCCGATCCTGTCCCGCCTTTCCTTTCCGTCCGCCTTCTCAGTGCGCCGGCGCCTCCTCTCCCGTAAAGAGCGCGGCCGCCGTCCCCAGCCTCATGCTGTTAGATCCCTTAAACAGCACGGCGTCTCCCGCTCTCAGCTCTTCTCTGAGAAACGCTTCCATGGACGCGCGGTCCGCCTCTGAAAAGGAGACAACCGAGAGCGCCGGGGACGCGGCCTCCTTGGCGCCCTCCTCGATCCCGCGGGCCAGGCTGCCGAAAGTTACCAGAAGATCCACCGGCTGGCCGGCCAGAAACGTCCCTACCTCGCGGTGGAACTCCTCTGCGCGCTCCCCCAGCTCCTTCATATCTGCCAGCACCGCAATGCGGCGCGTTGCCGGCAGGGAGGCAAGGACGGAAAGCCCGGCCTTTACCGAGTCGGGGCTGGCGTTATACGTGTCGTCGATGATCGTCAGGCCGTTTCTGCTGACGATCTGCTGACGGTTTTTTACCCCGGTAAACCGGCCCAGCGCCTCAATCGCCGCGGGAAGCGGCACGCCGTAGTGATCCGCCGCCGCCAGCGCCGCCAGCGCATTGGATACGTTATGGCTTCCCGGGACGCTCAGCCGGACAGGAAAACGCCCCTTTTCGCAGACCAGCGTAAAGGTGCAGCCGCCGGCCGTGCTTTCTGCCGCCTCGGCCCGGTAGGCGCAGCCGTCCGAACAGCCGTAGCGCACGGTTGCAAGCCCTTCCCGCGCCGTTACCTCCCGCAGCAGATCGTTGTCCCCGTTTAAAAACAGGACGCCGCCGTTCTTCATCCCGTCCTGGATATGGAGCTTTTCGCGCAGGATATTTTCCCGCGAGCCGAGATTTTCGATGTGCGTCACGCCGATGTTCGTGATGATCGCCGTGTCCACGGCCGCCATCCTGGCGATGATCTCCATCTCGCCCGGCTCGCTCATCCCCAGCTCCAGCACGCCGATCTCATCTGTCTTCGCGATCTCGGAGAGCGTCAGCGGCACGCCGATCTGGCTGTTGTGGTTTGCCGGCGTGCGGAAGGTGCGAAATCCCGCCGAGAGCGCGGCGGCCACCATCTCCCGCGTCGTCGTCTTTCCCACGCTCCCCGTGACGCCGACCAGCGGGATGCTCAGGCGGCGGCGCAGAAATACGCCGATCTCCTGCAGCGCCCGCTTGGTGTCCTTTACCCGGATCAGCGTTCCCGCAAATCCCTCCGGCGCCGTTTCATGCCGGCAGGTCAGGGCCGCCCGCGCCCCGTTCTCCATCGCCTGCAAAAGGTAGCGGTGCCCGTCCGTCTTCTCCCCGATCAGAGGGATAAACAGATCCCCGCCCCGCATGGATCGCGAATCGATGCTCAGATGAAAAAGCGGCTCCCGGCCGTCCCCGGCAAGCAGGCGGCCGCCCGTCGCTTCAAGAATTTCTTTCCCTGTAATCTGTTCCATTTTGTTCTCCCGAAAAATCAGCCCTTTTCCAATCCCAGCTTTTCCGCGGCCTCCTGCACGGCCTCCCGATCCAGGAAATGGTAGCGGACGCCCTCGATCTCCTGATAATCCTCGTGCCCCTTGCCGATTACCGCGATGATATCGCCCGGCTGCGAGTGGGCCAGGCTGTACTCGATGGCCTTACGCCGGTCGGGAATCTCCAGAAACGTCCCCTGGCTCCTTAAAAGGCCCTCCCGGATATCCGCCAGGATATCCTCCGTTTTCTCGAAACGGGAATTGTCCGCGGTAATGATCGACAGATCTGCCAGCCGCCCGGCAATCTCCCCCATGGAGAACCGCCGGTCGCGGGCCCGGTTCCCGCCGCAGCCGAACACGCAGACCAGCCGCTTCGGATGATAATCCCGCAGCGTTAAAAGCAGGCTCTCCATGCTGACCGCATTGTGCGCGTAATCCACGATTACCGTGCACCGCTCCGAGCGGTACGCGATCTCCATCCGCCCGTCCACGCGCAGGTGCTCCAGGCCGCGGCTCATGCAGGACGGATCCAGATGGAACGGGCTTAACACCGCCGCTGCGGCCAGCGCATTGCTCACGTTAAAGCGCCCCGGCACGCCGACGCGCATTTCGCTCTCCAGGCCGCCGTGGATCCGGAATTCCAGGCCCACGAAATCCGGCTCCCGCACATAGCGGATCGCATCCGCCGTAAAATCCGCCTCCTGCTCCAGCGAAAAGGTGCGGATCTTGGCCGGAACGCCCTGCCGGATCTCCCCGTAATGCAGATCGTCCCGGTTGACGTACGCCACGCGGCAGTTCTTCAAAAGCATTTTTTTGTAATCGAGATATTCCTCAAAGCTCGCGTGCTCGTTCGGGCCGATGTGATCATTGGAAATATTTAAAAACACCGCGCAGTCAAAAAAGATCCCGTCCACCCGGTGCATCAGATAGCTCTGGGAGGAGACCTCCATGACCATATAACGGCAGCCCTCTTCTGCCATCCTGGCAAAATATTCCTGCAGGATGTAGGATTCCGGCGTCGTGTTCTTCGTCGGATAATGCGCGTCCCCGATCACGGCCCCGTTGGTCCCGATCAGGCCCGTCTTCTGGCCCGCCGCCTCCAGCATGGCCTTGATCATATATGTCGTCGTCGTCTTGCCCTTGGTTCCCGTCACGCCGATGGTCGTCATCTTCTTCGCCGGATAGCCGAAACGGGCCGCCGATAAAAGCGCCAGGGCGTGGCGGCCGTTTTCGACCCGCAGAACCGTCACCGTCTCCGGCGCCGGCACCGCCTCCTCCGCCACAATAACCGCCGCGCCGCGGTCTATGACATCCGGGACAAACCGGTGGGAATCTACGTTTGCGCCCCGCATACAGACGAAGACAGAACCGGGAGCCGCCTTTCTCGAATCATAGACGACCTCCGACACCTCTGTATCCAGGCTCCCCTGAAGGAGCTCATATTCCAGCTCGCTAAGCCATTCTCCCAGTTTCATTGCATTTCCTCCTGCTTTATCATACGCAGCTCCGGGCCGTCCCGGGAAACGCCGCGCCGCTTTCGCTCACGCCGCCTTCGCTTGTTTGCCTGCGCCTCTGCTATTCTTCCAGCATCGACTCAAACTGCTCCATGGTCATCAGGATCTTGCGCGGCTTCGTTCCTTCCTCTTCGCCGACCACGCCGGCCTCCGCCAGCTGATCCATGATGCGCGCCGCCCGGTTAAAGCCGATCTTAAACATCCGCTGCAGCATCCCGATGGACGCCTTGTCCTTTTCGATGATGAAGCGCCCTGCCTGGACGAAATAGGCGTCCCGCTCCGCGCCCGCGCCGCCGGTCTCCGGCGCCGAGGAGGCATTGACCCTGGACGCCACCTCCTCGCTGTAGGAAGCTTCCATCCCCTGTTCCTTTAGGAATTCCGTTACCGCCAGGATCTCGCCGTCCGAGACGAAGGCGCCCTGCACCCGCTGCGGCTTCTGATAGCCGGACGGGTAAAAGAGCATATCTCCCTTTCCGAGAAGCTTCTCCGCCCCGTTCATATCGATGATGGTCCGCGAATCCGCACCGGAAGCGGCGGCAAACGCGATCCGGGACGGGATGTTCGCCTTGATCACGCCCGTAATGACATTGACCGACGGCCTCTGCGTCGCGACGACCAGATGGATGCCGGCCGCCCGGGCCAGCTGCGCCAGACGGCAGATCGCGTCCTCCACCTCGCCGGGCGCTACCATCATCAGATCCGCCAGCTCGTCGATGATAATCACGATCTGCGGCAGCTTCTGCGGCTTGTCCGCGTCCTCCAGATCCGCGATCGAATCTACCTTCGCGTTGTAACCCTTCAGATCGCGGACGTTATATCGGGCAAAGCGCTGATAGCGCTCCGTCATCTCCGTGACCGCCCAGTTTAACGCCCCCGACGCCTTCTTCGGATCCGTGACCACCGGAATCAGCATATGCGGGATCCCGTTGTAGATGCTGAGCTCCACGACCTTGGGATCGATCATGATCAGCTTTACCTCTTCCGGGCGCGCCTTGTAAATCAGGCTCAGGATCAGCGTATTGATGCAGACGGATTTTCCGGAGCCCGTCGCGCCCGCGATCAGCACATGCGGCATTTTCGCGATGTCGCCGACCACCGCCTGGCCCGCGATGTCCTTGCCCACGGCGAACGCCAGCTTCGACGGAAAGCGCCGGAACGCATCAGACTCCAGCAGATCGCGCAGGTGCACAACGTTATTTTCCTTGTTCGGCACCTCGATGCCGACCGCCGCCTTGCCGGGAATCGGCGCCTCGATCCGGATATCGGCGGCCGCCAGATTCAGTTTGATATCATCCGCCAGCGCCACGATCCGGCTGACCTTGACGCCCTGCTCCGGATGCAGCTCATAGCGCGTAACCGAAGGGCCGCAGCTGACGTTGGTTACCGTCACGCCCACGCCGAAATTCTGCAGCGTCTGCTGCAGCTTGATCGCCGTTTCCCGGCATTCCTTTTCGGAGAAGGTCGTCTGCCCGCTGCCGCGTGTCAGAAGCGAGAGCGGGGGAAATACGTATTCTTTCTTCTGCTTCTTCTCTTCCTCCGCGCGCTTTCCGATCTGCTCGGAAACCGTCAGCTCCTCTTCAGGCGCAGACCGCCGCTCCTCCCGCCGTTTTTCCATCTTCCTGTGGACGGCTTCCGCGTCGCCCGTATCGATGATCTTCCCCGAAGCGGTAACGACCGGCTCCGGATCCTCCGGGACAAAGAAGCGGTCGTCATTTTCCCCGTCCGCCGTTTCCGTCGTCTTGTAATAGCCCCCGTCCGGCCCGACGGTCCGCTCGTACGCCTCAAGCGGCTGCAGATCCTCGTCGGAAAAGCCGGCCGCCCCGCCGGGCTCGTCTTCTTCCACCGTCATGGAAGCTTCCGCGCCCGCTGCAGAGGTATGTATCATCCCGGCAAACCGTTCTTCTTCCGTATCAGGACCTTCTTCTGCCGGCACGGCGGTTCGCGCCATATCAAAGCCGTCCTCTGCCCGGCCGGCCACTTGTGCCGTCTCAGGGCCGTCCTCTGCCCGGCCGGCCGTCTTCGCCGTCTCGGGGCCATTCTCCGCCCGGCCGGCCACTTGCACCGTCTCAGAGCTATACTCTGCCCGGCCGGCCGTCTGCCGTTCCACGCCGGAAAGTTCCTCTACGGTGCGCGTATCACGCCGGATGTAGAGCTGCCTTAACAGGCGATCCCGATCCGTTTCCTCCGCCTCGTCTTCCGGCCGTTCCTTCGCGCTCCCTATCCGTTCGCTTTCCTGCTCTGAAGCACGCGCAGAAGTTTCCTCCCGCCGCACGCCTTCCGGCTGCGCATCCTCCTCTGGGGCCTGATCCCGGCCGGCCATTCCCTCCGGCATCTGAATCTGTCCGCAAAATACGTCGGCCCGGTTCCGGGAAGTGCCGCCTCCCCGGGACGCGCCATCCTCCCGCACTGCGCTTTCTTCCCGGAGCGTGCCCTCCTCCCGGAGTGCATCGTTCTCCCGGAATGCGCCATTCTCCCGGAATGCGTGATCTTCCCCGGGCGCCTCTTCCTTCCGAGGCGGCTGTGCCCCGCCGGGCGCGCCCGCCGCAAACTCCCGCATCAGGGGCGTCTCCGTCAGATTGACCGCGTCCAGGTTCACGCCCCGCACGCGCTGTTCCTCCCGCAGGCGGCGCTGTTCCTCCCGCCGTTCCTCGTGCAGCTCTCTGCGCCGGTGGATGTCCTCTCTGGCATACTCGTAAGCCTTTCCGCTCCCGGTCCTTACCAGGCCGACCAGAGAGCGCTCCGTGATGCAGACCGCCCCGATAATCAGGAGAAAGAACAGCACCAGGTACGCCCCGGCCGTCCCCAGCGCGCCGCAGAGCGCCATCACAAGAAGGCCACCCAGAAGGCCGCCTCCGTCTCCGCTCTCGCCCGAATGGGCATAGTAGGCCAGCGGGTTCCAGCCCTCATGCAGGCCGCCTCCGGTCAGAAGCTGCATCAGCCCGCAGAGCGCAAGAAGGACGGCGCCTACCGCCGCCATCTTCACGACCGCCCGCACATTTCCCCGGTTGGAGAGATAAAAACACGTCCCGGCAAACAGAAGCACCGGGGCGATATAACCGATTGTTCCAAATATTCCAAGAAGCGCCTGCCGGAAAAAATCGCCGGCCGCGCCGCAGATTCCGAAATTGCTCAGAAACAGAAGGACCGAAACGGCAAACGCGGCGATGATCGCCACCTCCGTCCC
Source organism: uncultured Lachnospiraceae bacterium (assembly GCA_944381615.1). Classification (GTDB taxonomy): domain Bacteria; phylum Bacillota; class Clostridia; order Lachnospirales; family Lachnospiraceae; genus Otoolea. The sequence goes on from CALWLT010000006.1 coordinate 60,460, forward strand.
CATGAAGCCGCTCTCCTCCTCCCGGATCTCCTTCGCTTTACGGCTTTTCGCGCGCCCGGAGGACGCCGTTTTCTTTCCCGAAGCCGCGCGGCCCGAAGCGCTCTTCGCGGCTCTGTCCTTTGCAGCCGTCTCTTTTCTGGCATATTCCGTATTCTGTCGTTTCCTGCTTGTCCCTGCCACTTACATTCCAGCCTCCAAACCTGTATTCTCCTGCCTAGTATACATAAAATCGGAAAAAAAAGCAACGCCGTTCCCGTTTTTTCTTCCCCGCCGCATCAGCCCGCGCTCTCCCGGATCATGGCGTTCAGCCGCACAAATGCCTCCCGGATTCCTCCCGTTTCGTCAATCAGCCCCTCCCGGACCGCCTCCCGCCCGACCAGGACCGTCCCCAGATCGCGCGTCATCATCTCCGTATTCAGCATCAGCGCCCGCAGCCGTTCATATGAAATCCGGCTGTGCGACGACACAAAGCTCAGGATCCGATCCTGGATCATTTCAAAATAGTCGTACGTCTGCGATGCGCCGATGATCAGGCCCGACATCCGCACCGGGTGCACCATCATGGTCCCGGTCGGCACGATAAACGAATAGTCCGCCGCCACCGCCAGCGGCACGCCGATGGAATGGCTGTCCCCGATGACCAGAGAGACCGTCGGCTTGCTCAGGGAAGCAATCATCTCCGCCAGCGCCAGGCCGCAGCTGACATCCCCGCCCACCGTATTGATGAGGATCAGGACGCCGTCCGTCTCCCGGCTCTCTTCAATCTCCGCCAGGCGGGGGAGCAGATGCTCGTACTTGGTCGTTTTCGTGCTTCCCGACAGATTCTCATGTCCCTCGATCTCTCCGATCACGGAAATCAGCCGGATCCGGCTGCCGCTTTCTCCCTCGAGCAGGACCTGCCCCGTCTCCCGGATCGCGCTCTCCTGGCCGTCCGCCTTTCCCGCCGATCCCTCTGTCCGGTCCTGCGGCCGGTTTTCCGCCTGGCTTTCCGGCTGGTCCGGCTGCCGCTTTCCCGTCCGGTCCTGCGGCCGCTTTCCCGCCCGGTTCTCCTCCCGCTCTGCCCTGTCGAATTCCGTCTTCTCTGCGCCGTTCATCCTCGTTCCTCCTGTTCTTTGGATCCCCGTCCGGATCCGTTTTCTGAATCTTCGGATCCCCGTCCGGGTCCGTTTTCTGAATCTTTCGCGGGCTTTTCGCCCCGCGCTCTGAAGCGCCTCTTTCCTATCATGTTTCTTTCCGGCGCAAAAAATACCCGGAAGGAGATCTTTTCCGGGCGCAGAACAGGCAAAAGCCATTTCCGCGGGCCTGCAGAAGCCCTTTCTGCGGGCCGAAAATGCCCTTGACATTCCGGCGCGAAGAAAATAAAATAAATATAGTTATTGATAAATTCATTTATTTTATTGGAGGGAACCGATGCCGGCAAAAAAGCAGATCACAAAAGAAATGATTTTATCCGCAGCCCTGGAAATGCTAAAAGAAGGGGGAGGGAAAGCAGTCAACGTAAAGGCGCTTGCAAAGCGGTTAAACTGCTCCACGCAGCCGATTTACCTCTCATTCGGAAGCATGGACGCGTTGCGGGCGGAACTGTCCGCTCTGGCAGTCGATACATTTTTAAAAAAAATGGAGAGCAGCGGCAGGACGGCCAATTTATACGGGATGCCCTATATTCAAGTTGCGCAGGAAGAAAAAGAGCTGTTTTGCTATCTGTTTATGCGCCAGAATGCTTTTTCAGAGCTTCAGGAAGCGCTTACACCCATTCTCAGCCGCTCCATCTCCCGGCTTATGGAACAATACCATATCGATCGGGAAGAAGCGCACTATTTTCACGATCAGCTGTGGATGCATGCCCACGGGATCGCATCGATGATTGCCACCGGTTTCTGCGACTGGAATATGGACAAGGTTCAAAAAATGCTTTTGGAGTGCGAACAGTACCTCAGCCGGAAATATGGAGGACAGCATATTTTCTAATAGAGATTTGCAAAACCTGATTTTTCCGCTTTTTGTAGAACAGTTTCTTCTGATGCTGGTGGGAATTGCAGATACCTTTATCGTCAGCTTTTCCAGCGAAGCGGATGTGTCCGGCGTATCGCTGGTTAATTCTTTTAATACCGTACTGGTATTCCTGTTTACGGCCCTTTCCTCCGGCGGAGCAGTCATTATCAGCCAGTACACCGGAAACGGCGATGACAAAAAAGCAGAAGAATCGGCCGGCCAGCTTTTGATGATTTCCATCGTGTTTTCCGCCGCTCTGTCCGCCGGGATCCTGATATCCGGCAGCCGGCTCCTTTCTTTGCTGTTTGGAAAAGTGGCCCCCGATGTTATGGAAGCAGGTAAGACATACCTGATCATAACGGCCTGGTCGCTCCCGGCGCTCGCAGCGTATGACGCCGGGGCGGCCTTATGCCGCAGCGCCGGAAACGCCAGGGCAACCATGTATATCTCAGCGGCTGCAAATATCATAAACATCTTTGGAAACTGTATCGGAGTGTTTGCGCTGGATTCAGGCGCCGCCGGCGTTGCCGTCCCTTCTCTGATTTCCCGGATGCTTTCGGCCGTTGCCGTAACCGCTTACTGTTTTCGGGAAAAAAACGGCATACACCAGCTGGTAAAAGTTGCGCTGTCCAGTATGGTGGCTTTATTTGGAACCTATCAAATCGCGGCAAACGGCGTGGCACAGAGCATCTGGTCGCTGGCTTCCATTATGGGGCTTGCGATGGCTCCCGCCTACACGACGGTAATCGGCCGGTGCATGGGAGCCGGGGACATTGACAGCGCCAATTTTTATTTCAGAAAACTAAACAAAATTGCCCTGCTGCTTTCCATCCTCTGGAACGCTTTTGTCTTTTTCATTACGCCGCTCATTGTCCGGCATTCCGCCATTTCGCCGGAAGCAAAATCGCTGGTAATCTGGCTCGTCCTGATTCACAATCTTTTCAACGGCCTCGCATATCCGTTTGCCGGTTCGCTCGGAAACGGGCTGCGGGCAGCGGGCGATGTGAGGTTTACCATGCTGGTCTCCATTTTCCTGACGATCGCCGCCCGCTTGTTTTTCTCCGTTCTCTTTGGCCTGTGGCTGAACTGGGGAGTCATTGGCATCGCAGCCGGCATGAGCATCGACCTTGTGCTCAGAGGAATCCTCTTCCTTTGGCGATATCAGTCGCAAAAATGGACGAAATTTCAGGTTATATAAGACAACAGAGCAGGCGGGACGCTTCCCCGCCTGCTCTGTTTTTCTTTTTACACACGCTCTGTCTTCAGCGCTTAATCTCCCAGCACGTTGACAATCTTGGCCGGCGTGCGGTAGTTCCAGGTCGAAATCTTGATGCCGTCCCTTGCGTTGGAGGCATGGCATACCTGGCCGTTGCCGATGTAGAGCGCCACATGGTTGATGGTGCCGCCGCTGTTGGTGTAGAACACCAGATCACCCGGACGCATCTCGGACGCGCTGATCGAGCGTCCGCAGTTCGCCTGCGAACCGGAGTGATGCGGAAGGCTGACGCCAAAGTGCGACATAACCGACATCGTAAAGCCCGAGCAGTCCGCACCGTTCGTCAGGCTCGTGCCGCCCCAGACGTAGGGGTTGCCCAGAAACTGCGTCGCGTAATTGGCAATCTGCGTCCTTCGGGACGTCGTGCCCGCGCTGCCCGGCTGTCCCGATACGCCGCCGGAAGAGCCGCCCGACGAACCGGAAGAACCGGAGGAGCTGCCCGAGGATCCGGACGAACCGCCCGAAGATCCGGAAGAGCCGCCCGACGAAGCGCTGTCCTCCTCGTCCGCGATGGGCGTAAACTCAATCGCCTCATTCAGCGCGTAGCGCACGTCCACAAATTCCGTCGCCACGTACGCGCTGGTCGTATCCAGCTCAATCTCCACCCAGCCGTCCTGCTGGCTTAACACGGCGTAGCGCTCGCTGTTGGAAATCTGCGTCCAGATCGGCGCCTCCGTGCTGGGCTCCGTGCGCGCGTTCAGGCGGTCCGTGGAGACGATCGCCATCAGCTTCGCCTCTTCCAGCGCCTCCTGCTTTGCCGCGTCCCCGGTCAGGATAAACTCCGAGCTCACATAGCCGGTTACCGGACCGGATTTGATCTTATACCATTTTCCGTCTTCCGTCGTCTCCAGGATCTCGCCCGCCGACTTGCTGGTCATCATACCGATGATCTGCCCGTCCTCCGACGGCTCCTCCCGGATGTTCAGGTAATTGTTTACATTGGAAATACCAATGTTGTCGTACATATTCAGGACCATCGTCCGCAGATCCAGCTTGCGGGCCTCGTTTAACGCATAGCGGATGTCCACATAATCCGCCGAAATATAGCCGCTGCTGATCTGGATCCAGCCGTCCTGCTGTCCGAGAATCGAATAGCGCTCGTTCTGCAGGACCTGCTCGACCACCTGCGCATCCTCGGACGGCTCGCTGCGCACGTTGAGCGCGTCGGCCGTGATGACCGCCATCTCCGTTACCTGCTCATAGGCCTCGGTCCGCGCCGCCTCGCCCGTCAGCACGAATTCCGAGCTGATATAACCCGTGAGATTGCCGGAGGAAACGAGATACCAGCCCTCCTGGGAATCATCCTGGATCTCGCAGGCGCTCCCGCCCAGAAGCTTTCCGATGATGTCCGCCGTCGTGCTGGGGCTCTCCCGCATATTGAGGTAGCCGGACACCATGACGAGCCCCAGGTTGGAATAGGAATCCACCACCGCCGCCTTCTCCTGCGCCGCCTCCTGTTCCAGAAGCTCCTCCGGCGAGAGCGTCGGCTCCGCCTCCGATACGGTTACCAGGGCGGCCGTCGCCTCTTCGCTCTCCTGCGCCCCGCTCTCCTGCGCCATGCGGGCCTTGCCCGGTCCGGCAAGGCGGCCTCCGCCGGCCAGTCTTGCCGCCAGCACGACCAGCAGCAGGACGATGACCACGCCCCCGCCGATCATGACCCAGCGCATCGGATCCCGGCCGTCCCGGCGCCTGCGCGCCCGGTTCAGCCGTTCTTTATAGTCTTGCGTCTTTCGTTCCGCCATCTTCTGTCTCTCCATCTTCTGCAAATTCTGAATTCATTTCTTCCTATCATAGCACATAATCCGCCAGAATTCGACAGAAAAAACCTTACAATTTGCCTGCCGTCCCTCTGCCGCGGCCTAATCGCCCAGCAGATTGACGATGCGGTACGGATTCCGGTAATTCCATGTGGAGATCTTAATGCCGCTGCGGCGGCTGGCCGCATGGACAATCTGGCCGTTGCCGATATACATGGCCACGTGGTTGACCGTCCCGCCGCTGTTGGTATAGAAGATCAGATCGCCCGGACGCATCTGGGACGAATTGACCCGCGTTCCCGTCCGCGCCTGATCCCGCGATACGCGCGGCAGGGAAATCCCGGCCACATGGCTGTAAACGTAGCGCACAAAGCCCGAGCAGTCCGCGCCCGTGTGCGGATCGTTGCCGCCCCAGACATAGGGGTTGCCCACAAACTGTAGCGCATAGTTGACCAGACGGTTGCGCAGGGACTGGTTGCCGTCCAGGGGGCTGAACTTGATGGCCTCCGGAAGCGCATAGCGCACATCCACGTAATCCGTAGAGACAAACGCGTTCGACGTATCCAGCTCGATCTCCACCCAGCCGTCCTGCTGGCTGAGCACGGCATAGCGCTCGTTGTTGGAAATCTGCGTCCAGATCTGCGCGTCCGTCGAGGGCTCCGTGCGCACGTTCAGCCGGTCGGTGGAAACGATCGCCATCAGCTCCGCCACCTCCAGCGCCTCCTGCCTGGCCGCGTCCCCGGTCAGGATATACTCCGCCTTCACATAACCCGTAACCGGGCCCGACTGAATCTTATACCACTCGCCGTCCTCCGTCGTCTCCAGGATCTCGCCCGCCGACTTGCTGGTCATCTTGCCGATGATCTCGCCGTCCTCCGACGGCTCGCTGCGCACGTTCAGATAACTGTCCACACTGGAAATGCCGATGTTGTCATAGAAATTTAAAACCATGGAAATCATGTCCAGCTTGCGGGCCTCATTTAAGGCGTAGCGGACCTCGGCGTAATCCGCCGAGATATAGCCGCCGGAGATCGGGATCCAGCCGTCCTTCGTCTCCCCCTCGACCAGATAGCGCTCATTCTGGAGCGCCTGTCCCACCGCCTGCGAATCCGTGCCGGGCGCTTCGCGGATATTCAGGGAATCCGCCGTCACGATCGCCCGCAGCGCGACCAGATCCTTCGCCGCCTCCCGCGCCTCGTCCCCGGTCAGCACAAACTCCGAGCTGATATAGCCCGTCAGCCCGCCCGAGGAAACCTGATACCAGCCCTCCAGCGAGTCATCCAGGATCTCGCAGGCGCTGTCGCCCTGCAGCTTGCCGATGATATCGGCGCTCGTCGAGGGCTCTTCCCGCATATTCAGATAGCCGGACACCTGCACCAGGCCCAGGTTGGTGTAAGAATCCACGACCGCCTGGCGGGCCGCCTCCTCCTCGGCCTGGCGGGCCGCTTCCTCGGCTGCCGCCGACGCGGCTGCCGCCTGCGCCGGGTTTTCCTCCGACGCCTGCGTGCCCTCCGGCGCGCTCCCGGCTGTCCGGCCGCGGACGGCAAAAACGGCTGCGGCCAGAATCGCGATCAGAAGGAGGGCCGCCCCCGCGATCAGAAGATATTTTTTTAACTCCTGATTCCCCCTGCGCCGTCTTCTGGCCCGGTTCAGTGAATCCAGATAGCCGTCCTTTTTTATCTTGTTTTCGTCTCTTTTAAAATTTATCATCCGGTCACTCCCCTGTATCCTCAAAAAACGGCGCCGGCTGGTCGAAGGCCAGAACGCCCCGAACCGCCGGCACCGTTTTTTATTTTAGCATAAACCGCGGAAAAATCCAACTGCTGTGTCCGACTCAAAAATTAATTTTCTGTGAACAAACGAAACTTTCCTGTAATATTTACGCGTTCCGGCCCCGCATTTTATCCGCGGCGGACGGATCCGAATCCGCCACGGGCAGACGCACCAGAAACGTCGTCCCCTTTCCGACCTTGGACTGTACCGTCACGGTCCCGCCGTAAAAGCTCACGATATGCTTGACGATGGAAAGCCCCAGGCCGGTTCCGCCCTGCTTGCGGCTTCTCCCCTTGTCCACGCGGTAAAAGCGCTCGAAGATCCGCTCCAGGCTGTCCTCCGGAATCCCGACGCCGTTGTCGCGCACGGACAGAAGCATGTCTTTCTTTTCCTTCCAGACCCGGATCCACACCTGTCCACCCTCGTTGTTATACTTGACGGCGTTGCTGATCAGATTGTTAAACAGCTCCGTCATCTGCCGCTGATCCGCCTGCACCGTGAAGGCGCCTCCCTCCCGGTGGATTAAGATGCCCCGCGACGCCGCCTGCCCTTCCAGGCTCAGCACACATTCCTCCAGCAGATCCGCAACGCGGATGGGCACAATATCCGCCTTCGCGCCCCGCGATTCCAGGCGGGAGATCATCAGGATGTCGTCCACCAGATTCGTCATGCGCATCGCTTCTTTCTTGATGCGCGAGAGGAAATCACGGGTAATCTCCTCGTTGACCGCCATGCCGCTCTCTAGAAGCTCCACATACCCGCGGATCGAGGTAATCGGCGTCTTCAGCTCATGCGAGGCGTTGCTGAAAAATTCCTGGCGGATCTGCTTTTCCTTCTCCAGCCGTTCCAGATAGTCCCGCGTATTGCGGGACATGCGCGTCGTCGTCTCCGCGATCACGTTGATCTCCTCATAGGGACATTTCTCAAAATGGAAATTCGTATAGTCGCCGTTCATCTTTCCCATCTCCTGGGAGATCTCCGAGAGCGGCCGGGTAATCGACTGGGAAAACCGCTCTGCCTCAATCGAAGAGCCGAGAAACGCGACGCCGAAGCTTAACAGAACGGCCGGAACCAGCATCAGAAGATACTCCGTCATCCCGGAGGAAACCTCCGAAAGGCGCAGCACGTACGGCCCTTCCGAGGAGCGGATCGCCGCGTACATCATCTCCGAGCCCAGCGTGCCGGAGTGGCGGCTGGCATAGCCGTAGCCCTCATTCAGCGCCTCCTGCACCTCCTCGCGTTCCAGATGGTTTTCCATTTTATCCGTCTCGCCCACATCCGTATCGGCCATGACCTCGCCGTCCGTGCGGATCAGCGTATAGCGGCCGCCGTCGTCCGTTACCGCCTGCGACAGCCTCTCAAACTGCGCCGCAAAATCCCCTTCGTAATCGAACATCCGATCCACCGACTCCAGGGCAAACTGCATGTCCTCCCGCGTCCGCCGCAGGAGGATGCTGCTGGTTACCACATAGGCAATAAACGTATTTAAGGCCAGCGCCAAAAATAAAAGCTGGATAAATTTTTTTAAGATGGCTCTGCGCATCCGTCCGTCACTTCCCCGTCTCCCGTTCCTTTAAAAAGCGGTAGCCCACGCCGCGGACCGTCTTGATCTGTCCGCCGGCCTCTCCCAGCTTCTGGCGCAGCGTCTTGATGTGCATATCAAGCGTGCGCGTCTCGCCGTCGTAGTCATAGCCCCAGATGTGGTCCAGAAGCTCGTCCCTGGTTACCACCCGGTTCATATGTTCCATCAGATAGCTTAACAGCTCAAATTCCTTGAGCGTCAGATCCGTTTTGCGGCCGCAGGAAACGACCTCCCTCGTCTCTCGGTCGATGCTGACCTCGCCCGCAGAAAGGCTGAGCGGCTCTTCGCGCACGGTGCCCGCCCGTTTCAGAAGATTCCTGACCCGCGCCGACAGCTCCAGGATCCCGAACGGCTTCGTCATGTAATCGTCCGCCCCGTTATCCAGTCCCTGCACAATATCCGTCTCCCGGTCTTTTGCCGTCAGCATCAGCACCGGCGTATCGCGAAACGGCTCCATCTCCCGGATCTGGCGGATGGCCGTCATGCCGTCCATCCCCGGCAGCATCCAGTCGAACAGGAACATGTCGGGAAGCTCCCGTTTCGCCTCGCGGCCCCGCCTTGCCAGCCCCTCCAGTTTTTCCAGCGCCTCCTCCGCCGTCTCAAAGCCCTGCGCGCGGTATCCGAAATTTTCCAGCGCCACGCAGATCAGGTTGCGGATGTTCTCATCGTCCTCTACCACATAAATGCACTGTTTCATCATATCTCTTCCTTTACATATCCTGCTATGTTTTTGGCATGGTCCGCGATCCTCTCAAACGCCGAGAGCGCGTCGAGAAAGATCACGCTGCTCTCCAGGCGGCACTCCCCGCGGGAGAGGCGGTCCATATGGCTTTCCCGCATCTCCTCCTCCAGGTTGTCCGCCCGCTCCTCGAAGCGGACCGCCTGCCTCGCCTTCGTCATCGTGCGCTCCGCCCGCGCGTCGACGGCGCATTCCAGCGCGCCAAGCGACGCCTGCGCCATCTCCTGCAGATCCGAGACCGCCTGCTGCGAAAACGCATATCCGTTTTCCATCCGCCGCCGCGCCAGATCCGCCAGGCTTTCCGAGTGATCGCCGATGCGCTCCAGATTGCCGATGGTATAATAGAGATTGTGCACAATCAGGTGCTGCTCGTCGTTCAGCGACAGGTTGTTGACCTTGAGCAGATACTCCGTAAGCCGTTTCTCCATGCGGTCGATCGTCTCTTCGTTTTCAAAAACCTCCCGGCAGAAATTTTCATTGCCGTCGATCAGGGCCGCCGCGGCGATCTTGGCGTTGGCCAGGACCACGCGCCCCATCTTGACCGCCTCATGGCAGACGTTCTCGATGGCGAAGGACGGCGTCTCCAGGATGCGCTCGTCCAGATGGCGCGCCATCTCCGTCTCCACCGTCTGCGCCAGCGTGGCCTCCTTAAGCTCCTGTTCCCTCTGCGGCACGATCCGGCCGGAAGCCTTTACCAGCAGGCCCGCGAAGGGAAACAGCAGGATCGTGTTGGTCACGTTAAACACCGTGTGGAAGATGGAGATGCCCACGCTGTCCGCCAGCGCCGCGCCATAAGCCGGGCTGAAGGAAAAGAACACGTAAAAGAAAGTGCCGAACAGCGCCGCGCCGATCAGGTTAAACAGCAGATGGATCACGGCGGCCCGCTTCGCCGTCCGCCCCGCGCCGATGCAGGACAGAAGCGCCGTCGCGCAGGTCCCGATGTTCTGGCCCAGCGTGATGAAAATGGCCGCCCGCCAGCTGACCAGGCCGTTGATGGCCAGCATCTGCAAAATCCCCACCGAAGCCGAGCTGCTCTGGATGACGGCCGTGACCAGAAGGCCCGCGAGCATCCCCAGAAGCGGATTCTGCCCCAGGATGCGAAACGCCTCCGAAAAAAACGGCGAATCCCGGTACGGCGCGATCGAGCCCGACATCGACGAAAGGCCGATAAACAGGAGGGAAAAGCCGATGAGGATCTGCGCGCCCTCCTTCTTGCGGTGGCTTTTCGCAAAGAGAGAGAGAAACGCGCCGGCCGCAAACAAAAGCGGCGCAAAAAACTCCGGCTTCAGGATCTCGCCCCACTCGCTCATGGAAACGATCCAGCTCGTCACCGTCGTGCCGATGTTGGCGCCCATGATGATCCCCGTCGCCTGCAGCAGATCGAGGATCCCGGCGTTCACGAATCCGACCACCATGACCGTGGTCGCCGAGCTGCTCTGAATGATCGCCGTCACGCCGGCGCCCACCAGCACGCCCAGAAGCCGGTTGGAGGTCAGCATCTCCAGCACGCGCTGCATCCGGTTTCCGGTAAAACGCTGCAGGCCGTCGGCCATCACGCTCATTCCATAAAGAAACATTCCCAGCCCGCCCGCAAACTGGAAGATGATTCCCAGACTGTCAATTCCCATGTAACACCCACCTGTTCTGCCATTTTCTTGATCTGTATTCTGTCTCATAATATCAAATTCATGTAAAATGGCAATCAGGCGAATGTAAAATCCATGTAAAATCCTCTATTTCCAGACCTCCCTGAAAAACGTCCACGCATTTTTCCAGAAAATCTTCTCCCGCTCCGGCTCCGAAAGCCCCGCCTTTCGGAGCGCGTCATCCAGAAGAGAGAGGCGATCCGGCGAGCCGATCTCCAGCTCCCCCTCGATCCCGTCCCAGTCGGATCCCAGGCAGACGCAGTCTTTCCCGCCCACCTTGCGGATGTAAAGCAGGTGGCGGACGATATCCGAAACGGCGCTGACCTCTCTCCCATTTTTGATCTCCGGCCGCTCCCGCAGAAAGGCCGGGCAGAAATTGATCCCGATCACGCCGCCGCGCTTTGCCAGCGCCCGGATCATGGCGTCCGTCAGATTGCGCGGGTGCGGGGCCAGCAATCGCGCGCCGGAATGGCTGGCGGCAAACGGCTTCTTTACCGCCCTCGCCACATCCCAGAAACCGGCGTCCCCCAGATGAGAGACGTCCACCGCCATCCCCAGCTCCTCCATGCGCTCCACGAACGCAAATCCCGTTTCCTTCAGCCCCCGCTCCGTCTCCGGCCGGCAGGCGCCCGTCTGCCAGTCGAAACGGTTCGGAAATCCGAGCTCATTTTCGTAATTCCAGGTCAGCGTCGCCATGCGCGCGCCCGCGCGGTAAAACGCATCCAGGGCCCGGAGATCGCCCCCGAAGATCCCGCCCTCCTCCAGCGTGAGAATCGCCGACATCCGCCCCTCTCTGTCATTTTGCAGCAGATCATCCGCCGTGAGAGCCGGGCGGATCCGGTCCCGGTTTTCCTCCAGCTCGCTCTGGTAGAGGGCCAGCAGCTCCCCCGCGGCCCCGGCCGCATCCTCTTCTTTTCGCAGGTTGACAAACAAAGCGAAGCTCTGCCCCAGGCAGCCTCCCTGCCGCATCCTCTCAAGGTTTACCTGTCCCGTAAACGACCGAAGGCAGGCCGGGCGGTTCTCCCGCCTGGCCTGCCGGATCGCGGAGATCGTATCGCAGTGCAGATCAAGATATCTCATAAAAGCCTCCCGCTGCGCGGCGCATCCGGCGCCGCTCTCCGGATCTATTGTATCAGACCGGAGGCGTTCCCGCCACCCCGGAACAGCTTCTTTTTCCCCGCTTTTTTATTCGCTGCGCAGCGCGTCGATGGGATTGAGCGCCGCCGCGTGGCGGGCCGGCATATAGCCGAAGAACAGGCCGATCCCCACGGAAACGCTGAAGGAGACAATGACCGACCCGGCTGTCGGGATGGCCGTCATCCCCATCAGGCTGCCGAGAGGCGCCAGCAGCGCGCAGCCCAACGCAATCCCGATCAGGCCGCCGATGGAACTCGTCACCGCCGCCTCGATCACGAACTGCGTGAGGATCGTGCGCCGCCTGGCCCCCAGGGATTTGCGGATGCCGATCTCCCGCGTGCGCTCCGTAACCGACACCAGCATGATATTCATCACGCCCACGCCGGCCACCAGCAGAGAGATGCCGGCGATCCCGCCCAGCATCATGGACATCATCGCAATCATGGAATCCAGCGAATCCAGAAGCTCGCTCATCGCCGTAACCGAATACAGATCCTCATCCTTAAAGATCGGATAGAGGAATTCGTCAAAGAGATTTTTGACCGTCTCCGTCTGGCCGGTGTCCTTCATGGCAAACGTGTAGCTGCTGATCGTCCCGTTGCGGGTCAGCTTGAGAATTAACCGTCAGATAGTCCTCGCTCACACCGGTAATCGACGTCCCGTCCAGCGATTCGCTGCCGGATTTGACCGTACCGCTGACGTTGACCACCGGCGACATCCCGTCGAAATATTCCTGATTCTCTTCATAAAATTCATACATCTCCCCGTCCGAAACCGAGCGGGTGCTCAGATTGGTCAGGCTTACGCTCAGGCGATTGGTGCCCATGCCGGCAAAACTGTCCTTCATGTAAGACATCTGGCCGTTGACCAGCCCTACCAGAATAATGACCGCCGCCACGCCGATGATGATTCCCAGCATGGTCAGAAACGATCGCATTTTATTGACCCAGATGCTCTTCAGAGCCAGATGAAAGGAGTTTCTCATATTCCTTTGCCTCTCCGTCAAATTGAATGCGCCCGTCGCGGATGCGCACCACCCGCCTCGCCTCCAGCGCGATGGAATTATCGTGCGTGACGACGATAATCGTATTGCCCTCCGCGTTAAGCTCCTTCAGAAACTGAAGCACGTCCCGGCTGGTGCGGGAATCCAGCGCGCCCGTCGGCTCATCCGCCAGAATCAGCGACGGCCGTCCCGCCAGCGCCGCCGCCATGTACTGTCTGTTCATTCCTCATTTCCTCCCCGCCTGCATCCGGTTTTATATGTTATGCCAGCCTAACTGATTTTCTTTTTTTAATTTATCGAAAAAATGTGAAAATTCTGTGTGTAAGCTGTGAAAAAGAAGCGAAAAAAAGCCCCTCTACATCAGAGGGGCCAGGATGCGCAGCGCCTTGCCGGCAAAGCGCTTTAAAAACGGATAGCGGCGGCAGTCGTCCAGCGTAACCGGCTGACAGTGGGAAAGCGTCTCCTGAAAATCCCGCTCCACCTCGCGGATCACACCGTTCTTATAGAAATACGCCGCGCACTCAAAATGCAGGTACAGGCTGCGGAAATCCAGGTTGATGGTGCCCACCACCGCCTTCTCGTCGTCGCTGGTAAATACCTTGGCGTGGACGAAGCCGGGCGTATACTCAAAAATCCGCACGCCGGCCTTCAGAAGCTCCGCATAGTAGCTTCTCGCCAGCAGATAGGCGTAGATCTTATCCGGCACATGCGGCATGATAATGATCGTCTCCACGCCCCGCTTGGCCGAATACTTCAGCGCCGAGAGCATCAGATCATCCAGAATCAGGTACGGCGTCATGATGTGGACGTAGCGCCGGGCATGTCCCAGGATATCCAGATACACCTGCTCCCCCACATTCTCCCCGTCCAGCGGGCTGTCCGCATAGGGCATGACAAACCCGGAGGTATCGGATCCGGCCGGAAGGCGGTATCCGGCCGGACAGACGAACGCGCCGTAATCTTCCTTTCCCTTCTCCGTCACGGACCAGAGCTGCAGAAACATCATGGTAAAGCTGGTTACCGCTTTTCCCCGGATCCGGACCGCCGTGTCCTTCCAGTGGCCGAAGCGCACCTTGCGGTTGATGTATTCGTCCGCCAGGTTGACGCCGCCGGTAAACGCCGTGTGTCCGTCGATCACGCAGATCTTGCGGTGATCGCGGTTGTTCTGATAGCTGGTAATCGCCGGCCGCATGGGCGAAAAGACCTTGCACTGAATGCCTTTTGCGCGCAGCGTTTCCGGATAATCGTGCGGCAGGAGCATGAGGCTGCAGGTGCCGTCGTACATGAAGCGCACCTCCACGCCCTCCCGCGCCTTGCGCTCCAGGACAGCGAGAATGGCGTCCCACATCTCCCCGCGCTCCACGATGAAATATTCCATGAAAATGAAGCGTTCCGCCTTCTCCAGCTCCTCAAGCAGAGCGGGAAACATCTGATCGCCCAGCGGGAAATACGTCGCGCAGCTCTCCTGATACGCGGGAAAGCCGCCGTAGCGGTTCATGTAGCGCACCAGGTTGCCGCCGCTGGCGCTGCGGCTGTCATACTCCTTTAACGCCTCCGGATCCTGCACGAGAAGCGGCGCCAGATCGCGGCCCGCCGCCTGAATGCGCCCGTTGATCCAGTGCGTGCCGGGCTGCAGGGTTAAAAACAGGTAAAACAGCGTCCCGAACACGGGAAACAGAAGAATCGGGACGACCCAGGAAAGCTTGATGCTGCTGTTGGACTCGGCGCTGATGATATAGATCAGGACGGCCGCGCTGAGCACGGCGGAACCGCCGTACACGAAAAACGTATATTCCTTCAGGCCGTAATAGCCGAATACCAGAACCGCAACCTGAATCAGGAGAAACAGAAATCCCAGCGTCGTTCTCCCGAAAATAATCCGCAGCAGGCTGCGCAGTTTCTTTATGACCATCTTCTCTTCCTCTTTCGCTCTTCCCGGACCCGACAGGACGCTCCGGCCCTGCGGTCAGACCGCTTTGGCCCTGCAGTCAGACGCTCCGGCCCTGCGGCCGGAGCGCTTCCCCTTTATTCCAGCGCCTGACGGATGTCCTCAATGATGTCTATCACGTTCTCGATGCCCACGCTTAAGCGGATCATGGCCGGATCCACGCCGGCCTCCCGCAGCTGCTCGTCCGTCAGCTGGCGGTGCGTATGGCTCGCCGGGTGCAGCACGCAGGTGCGGGCATCGGCCACATGCGTCACGATGGCGGCCATCTGAAGCTTATCCATAAACTCCGCCGCCGCCCTGCGGCCGCCCTTTAAGCCAAAGGAAATCACGCCGCAAGTCCCGTTCGGCATATATTTTTTGCCCAGCTCATAATATTTGTCGCCGGGCAGGCCCGGATAATTGACCCAGGCCACTTCGTCGCGCCCCTTTAAGAAGGCGGCGACCCCGAACGCATTCTCGCAGTGGCGCGGCATGCGCAGGTGCAGCGTCTCCAGGCCGATATTCAGAAGGAAGGCATTCATGGGCGCCTGGATGGAACCCAGATCGCGCATGACCTGCGACGTCGCCTTCGTGATATAGGCCGCCTTTCCAAACTTTTTCGTATAAATAATCCCGTGATACGATTCATCCGGCGTCGTCAGACCCGGGAATTTCTCCGCGTGCGCTTCCCAATCAAAATTGCCGCTGTCCACGATGCAGCCGCCCACCGTCATCGCATGGCCGTCCATGTACTTCGTCGTGGAATGCGTCACGATATCGGCGCCCCACTCAAACGGCCGGCAGTTGATCGGCGTGGCGAAGGTATTGTCCACAATCAGCGGGATCCCGTTGCGGTGCGCGATGCGGGCAAATTTCTCGATGTCCAGCACCACCAGCGCCGGATTGGCGATGGATTCCCCGAACAGACACTTCGTATTGGGCCGGATCGCCTTCTCGATCTCCTCCTCGGGCGCGTCCGGATCGACCAGCGTGACCTCGATCCCCATTTTTTTCATCGTCACGGCAAACAGATTCGAGGTTCCCCCGTACACGGTCGCCGCGCAGACAAAATGATCCCCCGCGTTGCAGATGTTAAACACCGCATAGAAATTGGCCGCCTGGCCCGAGGACGTCAGCATCGCCGCCGCGCCGCCCTCCAGCTCCCGGATCTTGTCCGCCACCGTGTCGTTGGTCGGATTGGCAAGACGGGTATAGAAATAACCGTTTTCCTCCAGATCAAAAAGCTTTCCCATCTCCTCGCTGGTCGAATACTTAAATGTCGTGCTCTGATAAATCGGCAGGATCCGCGGCTCGCCGTTTCCCGGCTGCCACCCGCCCTGAATACAAACGGTTTCTCTTGAACGCTTCTGACTCATCTGATATCCTCCTTGTCTGCTGCTGATACGTCCCGCCCGCCTTCTTTCGCAGCCGCAAATCCTCCGGGCGGCAAAAAGCGGACATATCCAGTGTATCATGAAATTTCCGGCTCAACAACCATATAAAGAAAAGAATCTCTCCGGACCATCCTCAGACCACCATGTCAAACAGCGAGAGCTGATTGCTCTCCGGCAGCCCCTCCAGAATCCCCAGTTCCGCCATCAGATCGCAGACCGTCTTCGTGACCTTCGTGCGGTTGATAAAATCCTCGCGCGAGAGGAACAGCCCGTCCGGCACCGCGAACACGATGGCGTCGGCCGCCTTTTCGCCCAGCCCGTCGATGCTTCCCAGCGACGGCATCAGCTTGCCGTCCACGATCTGGAAATTGCGCGCGCTCGCCTTATAAAGATCGATCGGCACAAATTCATAGCCTCTGGCGTACATTTCCTGGACGATGCGCATATCGCGCAGCGTATCCTGCTCCTTTTTGGAGAGCGAATCCGACCGGCTCTTATAGTCGGCGATGTGGTACTCCAGCCGTTCGCGCCCCTGGCACATCAGCTTGTAGGAAAAGCCGTTTGCGCGGATGCTGAAATAAGCCGCGTAGTACGCCAGCGGATAAAACACCTTGCAGTAGGCCACGCGCCAGGCCATCATCACATAGGCCGCCGCGTGCGCCTTGGGGAACATGTATTTGATCTTTAGGCAGGAATCGATGTACCACTGCGGCACATCGTGCGCCTTCATCTCCTCGATCCACTCCGGCTTCAGCCCCTTTCCCTTCCGCACCGATTCCATGATGGTAAAGGAGAGGCCTTCCTCCAGCCCCTTCTGGATCAGGTAGATCATGATATCGTCGCGGCAGCAGATGGCCGTCTGAATCGTGGCCTGCCCGCTCAGGATCAGATCCTTGGCATTGCCCAGCCACACGTCGGTGCCGTGCGCCAGGCCGGCGATCCGCACCAGGTCGGAAAAATATTTCGGCTTGGCGTCCAGGAGCATCTGCATGGCAAAATCCGTTCCGAATTCCGGAATCCCCAGCGCGCCCAGCTTGCAGCCGCCGATGTCGTCCGGCGTGATCCCCAGCGCCTCCGTGCTCTGGAACAGGCTCATGACCTCCCTGCTATCCAGCGGAATGTCCTTTACCGGGTCCAGCCCCGTCAGATCCTGCAGCATGCGGATCATGGTCGGATCGTCGTGCCCGAGGATGTCCAGCTTCAGCAGGTTGTGATCGATCGAGTGGTAATCAAAATGCGTGGTTACCGTGCGCGTCGTCACGTCGTCCGCCGGGTGCTGCACCGGCGTAAAGGAATCGATCTCCTCGCCCAGCGGCAGAACGATAATCCCGCCGGGATGCTGCCCGGTCGTGCGCCGCACGCCCACGCAGCCGGACACGATCCGCTCTATCTCGCAGCGCCGTTTGCGGATCCCCTTGTCCTCAAAATAATGCGCCACAAAACCGTACGCCGTCTTATCGGCCAGCGTGCCGATCGTCCCGGCGCGGAACGTCTGTCCCTTCCCGAAAATGACCTCCGTATAGCTGTGCGCCCGGCTCTGGTATTCGCCGGAGAAATTCAGGTCGATATCCGGCTCCTTGTCCCCCTTAAAGCCGAGGAACGTCTCGAAGGGAATGTCAAATCCGTCTTTTTTCAGCGGCGTCCCGCAGACCGGACAGTCCTTATCCGGCATATCGCAGCCGGCCATGCCGGAAAATTTCTTTACCTCCTCCGAATCAAAATCGCTGTAATGGCAGTTCGGGCAGTAATAGTGTGGGCTCAGGGGGTTGACCTCCGTGATGCCGGCCATGGTGGCCGCCAGAGAGGAACCCACGGAACCCCGGGAGCCGACCAGGTATCCGTCCTCATTCGATTTCCACACCAGCTTCTGCGCAATGATGTACATGACGGCGAAGCCGTTGGAAATGATGGAGTGAAGCTCCCGCTCCAGGCGGTTTACCACGATCTCCGGCAGCTTCTCCCCGTACATGTCGTGCGCCCGGTTATAGCAGATGGTCCGCAGCGTCTCGTCGGAATTGGGGATGACCGGCGGGCACTTGTCCGGCCGGACCGGGGAAATCCGCTCGCACATGGCCGCGATCTTTCGCGTATTGGTAATCACGACCTCTTCGGCCTTGTCGCTCCCCAGATATTCAAATTCCTTCAGCATCTCCTCCGTCGTGCGCAGATAGAGCGGGGCCTGCTCGTCCGCATCCTTAAAGCCCTTGCTGGCCATGATGATGCGCCGGTAAATCTCGTCCGCCGGATCCAGGAAATGGACGTCGCAGGTCGCGCAGACCGGCTTTCCCAGCTGCTCGCCCAGCGACACGATCTTCCGGTTGAAATCCATCAGATCCTCCATCGTCTTCGCCGGGCTCTTCTCGTCCCGCAGCATGAAGGCGTTGTTGCCCAGCGGCTGGATCTCCAGATAATCGTAAAACGACGCGATTTTTACCAGATCCGCGTCGGAGACGCCGCGCACGACGGCCTGAAACAGCTCCCCGGCCTCGCAGGCCGAACCGATCAGAAGGCCCTCCCGGCGGCTGGCCAGAAGGCTCTTGGGGATCCGCGGCCGCTTGGCAAAATACGTCAGGTTCGAGGCGGAGATCAGGCGGTACAGATTGATGCGCCCCACGTCATTCTTGGCCAGGATGATCACATGGTACGTCGGCATCTTGCCGATCATCTCCGGCGTCATGCGGTTTGACTCATTCAGCTGATCCAGCGTCTCAATCCCGCGCGCCTGCAGCATTTTCACGAAGCAGCAGAAAATCTCCGCCGTCGCCCCGGCGTCGTCCACCGCCCGGTGGTGGTTTTCCAGCGAAATCTTTAACTCCTTCGCCACCGTATCCAGCTTATAGCGGTTCAGGTTCGGCAAAAGCAGCCTGGCGAGGGCGACCGTGTCCACCACCGTCGGGTCAAACGAAAGCCCCTGCCGCCGCGCATTTTCCCGGATAAAACCGATATCGAAGGAGGCATTGTGCGCCACCAGCACCGCGTCCCCACAGAAGGCGAGAAACTGCGGCAGCACCGTCCCGATATCCGGCGCCGGCAGCACCAGGTTATCGCTGATCCCCGTCAGCTGCTCGATCTCATAGGGGATCGGCGTCTGCGGATTGACGAACGTGCTGAAGCGATCCGTAATTTTTCCGTCCTCCACCCGCACCGCGCCGATCTCGATGATCCGGTTCTTCAGCGGGCTGAAGCCGGTCGTCTCAATGTCGAACACCACGTACGTCCCGTTCAGGCTCTGGCCGCGGGCATGATCCGCCAGATTCAGCACATCGTCCACCAGATAGCCCTCCACGCCGTAGAGGATCTTGAAATCCCCGTCCTTTCCCACCGCATGGCTGGCGTCCGGAAACGCCTGGACGCAGCCGTGATCCGTGACCGCGATGGCGTCCATCCCCCACTGTCTGGCGCGCCCGATGATATCGCCGACCTCCGATACGCCGTCCATATCGCTCATCTTGGTATGGCAGTGCAGCTCCACCCGCTTGACCGGGCTCCGATCCACGCGCTTTTCCGTGAAATCTTCGCACTTCTTGATTCCCGACACCGAGCCGATCGTCAGCTCCCCGTCGAAGCGGTCGATGTTGGCCACGCCCCGGATCTTCACGAACTGCCCGGCCTTCGTCGCCTTTTCCAGATCCTCCTTCGTCTCCTCCCGCGAAAAGATCTTGACGCCGATGGTGTCCGTGAAATCCGTCACGGTAAAGAGAAACAGCGTGTTGCCGCTGCGCAGCTCCCGCTGCTCCGAGGAGAGGATCTTGCCGCGGATCACGACCTGCCCGATCTCGCCCTCCAGGCGGTCAAGCTCCGTGGCCTCCTCGTCGAAATCGCGCCCGAAGAGCACGTCCGGATTCTCTGAACGCTTCGCATACGACCGGGACCGGGCGCCGCCGTACTCCGCATCCCGGCGGCCGCCGCCTTTTTTGCGGGAAGCGGCCGCTTTTCCCGCGCCCGCCGTTCCCGTGCGTCCCGAAGGCCCGGGCTCGGCCGGGGCCGTACCGGCGGCCGGCGCGCCGGCCGCCCCAGACGTTTCCGCTCCGTTCGGATTCCCGGCCGGCCGGGCATACGTCTCCCCCTCAAACGGCAGATCCGCCGCCGGGACCGCGCCGCTCTCCGCTATCCCGGCCTCTCCTTTTATCCCGCGCCGCACTGCGGGCCGCGCGGCCCATTCCTGCCCCGGCCCGTTCTCTTTCTGCGGCCGGGCGCGGTATTCCGTGCGGATCTCCAGCGGCAGGCCGCAGCGCTCCGTAAAGACTTTCTCCAGAATCCGCTGGAGCTCCGGCCCGCGCTCCCGCGCTACCATGCTGTCCGCCAGCGCCAGCGTCATGCCGCCCTCCTGATCAAAGGAACACTCCGCCCGGTGGAACAGATTGGCCAGAAGCGCGCTGCAGCGCCCGAGCTCCAGCTGGATGCTGTCCCGGTAAAGCTCCAGCAGACGCTCGGGCGTATACTGCTCGGAGAGATGGAATTTCTCCACGATTTTAACCGTGATCCGCTTGCCCGGAAACAGCTGTTCCCGGATCCCTTCCTCCAGCTTGTAGATATTCTGTTTGTGCATCAGCCGCGGACTGTCGATATAAATGCGGATAGAGCTTCTGTCCCTGGCGGCGGAAACGCGCTCCACCTGAACCAGCTCCAAAAGCCCTCTCACACTGTCCGCGATATGTAAATCCGGAAAAACCTCCAGAAATGGTTTCATAAAAATCCCTGTCCCCTCTCTGCCGCCGGATTCGTTTTTCTATTTCTGTGCTGCCGCCAGCCGGTCCAGCTCCTCTTTCAGCGCCTCCAGAAGCGCGTCCTCCGGAACCTTGCGGATGATCTCGCCGCGGCGAAACACCAGCCCTTCTCCGCAGCCGCCCGCGA
Source organism: uncultured Lachnospiraceae bacterium (assembly GCA_944381615.1). GTDB lineage: Bacteria > Bacillota > Clostridia > Lachnospirales > Lachnospiraceae > Otoolea. Next base: position 81,540 of record CALWLT010000006.1, read on the forward strand.
TCCCCAGATCCGCTTCCCTGGCCTCGCCGGGCCCGTTTACCACGCAGCCCATCACGGCCACCCGGATGTCAAGCGGATACTCCTGCACCAGCGTCTCCACCCGGTTCGCCAGCCCGATGAGATCGATGCCGGTGCGCCCGCAGGTCGGGCAGGAAACCACCTCGATCCCGCCCCGGGAAAGTCCCAGCGTCCGCAGGATCAGTTTCGCCGATTTGATCTCCTCCAGCGGGTTTCCGGTCAGAGAAACGCGGATTGTATCCCCGATCCCCTGGCTCAGGATCAGTCCCAGGCCAATCGCCGATTTGATATTTCCGGAAATCAGCGTTCCCGCCTCCGTGATCCCCACATGGAGCGGGTAGCGCGTCTTCTTCGCGATCAGCTCGTGCGCCTTCACGCACATCATCACGTCCGACGACTTGATGCTGATAACCAGGTTGTCGTATCCCATCCGCTCGATCAGCGCCGTCTTCTCCAGCGCGCTCTCCACCAGGCCCTCCGCCGTCACGCCGCCGTATTTTTCGATCAGCGGCTTTTCCAGCGAGCCGCTGTTGACGCCCACCCGGATCGGGATCCCGTACTCCCTGGCCTTATCCACGACCGCCTGGATCCGCTCCGTGGAACCGATGTTGCCGGGGTTGATCCGGATCTTGTCGGCCCCGCACTCGATGGCGGCGATCGCCAGGCGGTAATCAAAATGAATATCCGCCACCAGCGGAATGTGGATCCGGCGCCGGATCTCCTTCAGCGCCATCGCGGCCTCCATCGTCGGCACCGCCACGCGGATGATATCGCAGCCCGCGCGCTCCAGCTGCGCAATCTGGGCCGTTGTCGCCTCCACGTCCTCGGTTTTTGTGTTGCACATCGACTGAATCAGAATCGGATTGCCGCCCCCGATTACCCGGTTTCCGATCGAAACCGTCTTCGTTACGTCCCGGTATGCCATCTCGTCTCTCCTCCCGCCCGGATTCTACAACAGATTCCTCACATCATTAAACAAAATAAAGATCATCAGCGTCATCAGAAGCGCCATGCCCGCCATGTGGATCATGCCCTCTTTTTCCCGGTCGACGGGCTTTCCCCGCACCATCTCAAGCAGGATAAAGACCAGCCTCCCGCCGTCCAGCGCCGGGATGGGCAGCAGATTCATCACGCCCAGATTGGCGCTCAGAAGGACGCACAGATTGGCCAGGTTCATAAGAACCACCAAAAGCCCGTACTGACGGCTGGCGTCAACCGTCGAATCAATCATGGAGACGATCCGCACCGGCCCCGCGATATCGTCCGAGCTTACCTGCCGCTTCACAATCATCCCCAGGCTTCCGAATGTCAGATCAATCCAGTAGCGAAGCTCATAGACGCTGTAGCGCGCCACCGTAAGCACCGACTCCGGCCTCTGATAGATGCCGCCGCTGATCCCGATCAGGTAGCTTCCCGTCTCCTCCGAGTATTTCGGCTCCAGAAAAGCCTCGTGCGTCCGGCCGTCCCGCTCGTACTCGACGGTCAGCGGCTCCCCGGCGTGAAACGCCGTGTACGCCAGGATGTCGCGGTAGATCCGGATGCGTTTCCCGTTCAGGCGGGTTATCACGTCGCCCTCCCGGATCCCGGCTTCCTCGGCCGGATAGCCGGACTCCACCGAATAAACCCTGGGCGGATCGTACCCCGCATAGCCGATCACGAAAAACGCACAGATCAGGGCGAGCAGAAAATTAAAAAACGGCCCCGCCGCGATGACCAAAAAACGGGTCCAGACCGAAGTCTCGTCGAAATATTTTCCTTTAGCCCCCGGCGCGAGCGCCAGGCCCGCATACGTCGCCGGAAGCCGGCGGCCGGCGCCGTCCTCTCCGGCCGGCGCTTCGTCCTTCTTACCGCCCGTCTTTTGCGGTTCGTCCTCGTCTTCCCCCAGCATCATGCAGGAACCGCCGAACGGCAGAAGCTTCAGAGAATAGCGCGTCCCGCCCTTCACGAAGCTGAACAGCCGCGGCCCCATCCCCAGCGAAAATTCCACCACGCAGATCCCGCCCCGCTTGGCCAGCAGGAAATGGCCGAATTCATGAAACAGGATAATCAGGCCAAATACCAGGATCGCCGCCAGCAAACTTAACAATCTACCACCTGCCCTTTATGAAGTCATACGTTTCCCGTTCCGCGTCCAGGATCTCCTCCACCGTGGGATGCTCCGTAACCCGGTGAGCCTCCATGGCCGCCTCGATGATGTCCGTGATCGCCAGATATTCGATCTCCCGGTTCAGGAATTTCTGCACCGCCAGCTCGTTGGCCGCGTTAAACACCGTCGGCAGCGTGCCGCCCCGCTTTCCGGCCCGGTACGCCAGCGCAAGTCCGGGAAACGTCTCAAAATCCGGCGCCTCAAAGGTAATCTGCCCAAGTTTCGCGAAATCTAACCGCTCGCCGGCCAAAAACCGCCGCTGCGGATAGTACAGCGCATACTGGATCGGCAGCTTCATGTCCGGCGTGCCCAGCTGCGCCATGACCGCGCCGTCCTCAAACTCCACCATCGAGTGGATCACGCTCTGCGGCTGCACCACGACCGTTACCTGATCCATGGAAACGCCGAACAGCCACCGGGCCTCCATGACCTCCAGGCCCTTGTTGACCATGGTCGAGCTGTCAATGGTAATCTTTCGCCCCATCGCCCAGTTCGGGTGCTTCAGCGCGTCCTCCACGCGCACCTGTCTCAGTTCCTCTCTCGTCCGGCCGCGGAACGGCCCGCCCGACGCCGTCAGAAGGATGCGGTGGATCGGATTTTCCCGCTCCCCGTTCAGGCACTGGAAAATCGCGCTGTGCTCGCTGTCCACCGGCAGGATGCGCACGCCCTTTTCGGCCGCCAGCTCCATAATGCGGTGTCCGGCCGTGACCAGCGTCTCCTTGTTGGCCAGCGCGATATCCTTACCCGCCTCCATGGCCGCGATGGTCGGGCGGATGCCGATCATCCCCACCACCGCCGTGACCACGATCTGCGCGGACGGCTCCGTCGCGGCCTCCAGAAGGCCCTCCATCCCGCTCACGATCCGCACATCCAGATCGCGCACGCGCGCCCTTAACTCTCCGGCCTTTTTTTCATCCCAGACCGCCGCCAGACGCGGCAGAAACTCCCGGATCTGCGCCTCCAGGCGGTCGATGTTCTGCCCGGCCGCCAGCGCCGCCACCTTTATATCTTTATTCGCCCGGACCACGTCCAATGTCTGCGTCCCGATCGATCCGGTCGATCCAAGTATCGAAATCGTCTTCATGCTTCTTCCTCCCGCCGGTTCCGGCGTTTTTTCCCTCTGACGTCTCTCCCGCGCCTTCGTCCCGGCCGCGCCCTCTCAGGCCGCTACCCCAGGAAAAACAGGGCGAAATAGATCGCGGGGGCGGTAAAGATCATGCTGTCAAAACGGTCCAGGACCCCGCCGTGCCCCGGGATCAGATGGCCGTAATCCTTTACCCTGTGATTGCGCTTGATCGCGGAGGCGGCCAGATCGCCGATCTCGGAGATGACCGCCGCAATGGCGCAGGCCAGCACGCAGGATATCTGCGGGCTAGCAATCTCCTGCATCCGGTCGCCGAAAAACGACGCGTAGAGAAACGCCAGAAGCGCCGCGCCCGCCACGCCGCCCACCGCGCCCTCGATCGACTTCTTCGGGCTCAGCACCGGCGCCAGCTTATGCCGGCCAAGCAGCATCCCCACGCAGTACGCGCACGTATCGCTGCCCCAGGAGCTGATAAAAATCAGCCACACCAGATACATCCCGTCCGGCAGTTCCCGCACCCGGTACAGGTACGAGAGCATGACCGCCAGATAAAAAACGCCGAAAAAGGCAACCGTGATCTGCTCCGTCCCGTATTCCGGAAAGGTAACCACATAGATTGCCATCAGGATCATCAGGGTCGCGATCGCCAGAAGCGTCAGATAGCTCTCGTCTCCCAGCCAGACCATCCCGTAATACGCCAGGCAGGCCAGATACCCGGCCGCACCCGGCGCCCGCGACTCGACTCCCATGACCCGATAAAGCTCAAACATCCCGATCAGGGAGATGACCGCCATCGCCCCGCAGAGCAGGGCGCCTCCCTTCGTAACAAGAATCCCCGCCAGAACTACCAGCACAATCCCGCTCAACAGTCTCGTCCGGAACATCGGCGCACCTCCTCTTTATTCGTCAGCGCCTCCGAAACGTCTGTCACGCTGATCGTACTGCCGGATCGCCCGGATCAGTTCCTCCCGGTTAAAATCCGGCCACAGGCAGTCCGTGATATAGATCTCGCTGTAAGCCAGCTGCCACAGCAGGTAATTGGAAAGCCTGAGCTCGCCGCTGGTGCGGATCAGGAGATCCGGATCCGGGATGCCCGCCGTATCCAGATAAGAAGCCACCGTCTCCTCCGTGACCTCCTCTGCCGAGAGCGTTCCCGCGCGGGCCGCCTCCATCATCCGGCGCACCGCGCGCGTAATCTCGTCGCGCCCGCCGTAATTGACGGCGATCACAAACGTCATGCCCGTATTCCCCGCCGTCTCGCTCTCCAAGCGTCCGATCCCCTCGATGATGTCTTTATCAAAACGGGTCCGATCCCCGATCATTTTCACTCTTACGTTGTTGGCCTTCGCAACCTTCAGAAGGCGTTTCATATAATAGCGGAACAGCTGCATCAGCGCCCCGACCTCCTCGGCGGACCGCTTCCAGTTTTCCGTGGAAAATCCGTAAACCGTCAGATAGCGCACGCCCAGCCGCGCCGCGTCCTCCACGGTTTTCTCTACTGTGATACAGCCCTGGCGGTGCCCCGCCGTGCGCGGCAGCCCGCGCTTTTTCGCCCACCTGCCGTTCCCGTCCAGAATCAGGGCGATATGCTGAGGGACCCTGAGGCCGTTTTCTCCCTTTTCCATTCTCACTCCTCCACAGCAAAATGCGGGGCTGCCCCGGGCGGGCCCGCGCCGTATTCCGATGAACCGGCGTCCGTCTCCCTGCCCTGGACAGCCTCCCTGCCGTTTCCCTGTGATATCCTCCTAGACCGTCATGATCTCCTGCGTCTTGGTCTCGACGGCCTTGTCAATCTTCGCGATCATCTTGTCCGTCATCTTCTGGATCTTCTCCTCCGCCTCGGACTGATCGTCCTCGGAGATCTCTCCCGCCTTCTCCATCTTCTTGATAGCCTCGTTCGTGTCGCGGCGGATGTTGCGCACCGCCACCTTGGCCCCCTCGCCTTTCTTCTTGACCTCCTTGGCCAGATCCTTTCTGCGCTCCTCCGTCAGCTCCGGGAACACAAGCCGGATCGAGCTGCCGTCGTTGTTGGGGTTAATGCCGAGATCCGAGGTCAGGATCGCCTTCTCGATGTCGCGGATCAGCTTCTTCTCCCACGGCTGAATCAGGATCATCCTCGGCTCCGGAACGGAAATATTCGCTACCTGCTGCAGGGGCGTCGGCGCGCCGTAGTAATCGACTCTCAGCTTGTCCAGCACGTGGGGGTTCGCCCGGCCCGCGCGGATGGAAGCGTACTCGCTCAGCAGCGCGTCATAGGATTTGTTCATCTTCTCCTCGCAAATTTTTAATTTCTCCTCCATATAGACCTCCTGTTATGCGGTAACTACCGTACCGTTTATTCTGCCGCGCATCGCGTTTACAATGCCGTCCTTCTCGTTTAAGCTGAACACGGCCATCGGCATGCGGTTTTCCATGCACATGATGGACGCCGTCAGATCCACGACCGCCAGCTTGCGGTCTATCACTTCTTCAATCGAGAGCGTGTCAAACTTCTTCGCCTGCGGGTTCAGCTTCGGATCGCTGTCGTACACGCCGTCGATCGCCTTGGCCAGAAGAATCACGTCGGCCTCCATCTCGATCGCCCGCAGCGCCACGCCCGTGTCCGTGGAAAAATACGGATGGCCCGTACCGCCGGCAAAAAAGACGACCATCCCTCTCTCAAAATATTTGTTCGCCCGATCCTTGGAAAACAGCTTCGTCATCGAGCCGCAGGCAAACGGGGTCAGAATCTGCGTCTTCATCCCCTCGCTGCGAAACATCTCCGACACGTAAATCGCGTTCATGACCGTCGCCAGCATCCCGATCTGATCCGCCTTCGTCCGGTCGATCGCGTCGCTCTCCCGGCCTCTCCAGAAATTCCCGCCGCCGATCACGACGCCAACCTGCACGCCCTCCTCGACCGCCGTCTTAACCTGTCTTGCCACTTCCCGGACCGTCGCCTCGTCAAAACCGGTCTTCTTCTCTCCGGCCAGCGCCTCCCCGCTCAGCTTCAGCAGTACCCGTTTCCATCTCATAGTCGGTTTTCTCCCTGTCTCAATCATCCTGCGGCGCGGCCCGTCTCTCCCCTGCCTTCTCATCCGGTCCCGCGGCCCGTCCCGCGATCCGCCCGGCAAAAGGCCGGTTTTCCGCGCCCTGTCACTGCTATTCTACCACAAAAGTCCGGAATATGCGATAGAAATTTTATTAAGGATTCCTGAGCCGCCGCCGCGCAGACCCCTGACGAACGGACATGGTTTCTCTTTCTTTTTGCAAATTTGTTCATTGCAAATAGTATTTTACAGTTTGTTTATGCCGGTATGTTTTTCCATTAAAATAATACAATATCCATATGATGCGGTTTCATTTTGTTGCCGTCCGCTTGTTTTTTGACCCTGGGGGGAATTACCGTACGCATGAACAGCCATGATTTTAAGATAGAAGAACCGAAACGGCAGGAGCAGTACCGGCGCTACGAGAGCTACTACCGCCAGATCGGCTTTAACATCGCCTACTACCGCAAGATACGCGGCCTGACGCAGATGGATCTGGCGGAGAAGGTCGATCTGAGCCGCACCCACATCTCCAACATCGAGGCGCCCAACATGCGGACCAGCCTTTCGCTGGAAAGCCTGTTCGACATCGCGCAGGCGCTGCGGGTCGCGCCGCGCGATCTCCTGGACTTCCGCGACGAGAGCGCCCGCGATTTCTGCCAGTAGCTCTGTCTGCCACTTCGCGTCTTTAGCTGCTTCTCCTGCGGTTGATGTACTCCGTCCGCGTCTTGGAATAGACGAATTTCTGGCTCGCGTACAGGCTGTAGTAGCCGGAGAGCGTAAAACTGACGGCGATTACCAGCGCAAAATACGGCATTCCCGCGTAGCCGAACAGCTCCAGTCCCAGAAGCAGCGTCGAGATCGGACAGTTGGTCACGCCCACGAAAAGGCCCAGCATGCCGCAGGCCGTAAAAAGCCCCGGCTCCTGCCCGCTAAGCAGGGCGATCAGGCTTCCGAACGCCGCGCCGATCGCGAGCGTCGGCACGATCTCGCCTCCCTTAAATCCCGCCTCCAGCGTCACGGCCGTGAAGATCATCTTGAGCAGGAAATCCGCCGGACGGCCCTCTCCTGCAAAGCACATCTCAATCAGCTCCATCCCACTTCCGTTATAGCGCAGATCCCCCTGCAGAAACGTAAACAGAACGATCAGAAGGCCTCCGGCCGCGATCCGCCGGTACGGCGAACGCAGATACCAGCGCGCCAGGACCGAGACGCGGTGCAGAAGGATGCAGAAAAGCTCGGAAACCAGGGCGCAGCCGATCCCCAGCAGCACGACCGAAAGCGCCGGCCCGGGCCAGAGCGCCGGCACCGTTCCGATGGAAAAGGACTCTCCCGCCAGCCCCAGGAAAGAGGCGAGCCCGGCGCCCACGAACGCGGAGAACATGCAGGGGACCAGCGCCGCATAATACATGACGCCGATGCTGATGACCTCCATGGAGAACACCGCCGCCGCCACCGGCGTGCCAAACAGCGCCGCAAACGCGCCGCTCATCCCGCACATGACGGCAATCTTTTTATCCTTTTCATCCATCCGCAGAAGTTTGGCCAGCTGATTGCCGATGCTGCCGCCCATCTGCAGGGCCGCGCCCTCGCGCCCGGCCGAACCGCCGCCCAGGTGCGTGAGGATCGTCCCCGCAAAAATCGCCGGCGCCGTGGCAAAGCTGATCTCCGTATCCGAATAGATGGCCTCGATGACCATGTTGGTCCCGCGGTTTTTATCCTCCTTCAGGAGATGATAGACGCCGAGGATCAGAAGGCCCAGAAGCGGCAGGCATAAAACCATCTGCGGGTGCGCGCGCGTAAAGGACGTTGCCGCCGCGATCCCGAAGCCGAACGCCGTCCCCACGCAGCCGGTAATCAGGCCGATGACGACCGAGACCGCGCTCCAGCGGACGAAATAGATCGCGTTCTTTAAAAGCGGAATTTCCTGATCTGACTTAAACATCGTAAATACTCTTGGATTTTACCAGCTTGGGCCGGTAACCCGCTTCCTTCAACGTCTCCATAATCCGGTTCTTGTGCTCGGTCCCGAACGCCTCGACCGTGATGCGCAGCTCCACGGCCGCGTTGCGGTTGATGCTGACAAACTGGTTGTGCTCCAGGCGGATGACGTTTCCCTGCTCCTTCGCCATCAGCGCCGCGACCTTGGCCAGCTCGCCGGGCTTGTCCGGCAGAAGCACCGAGACGGTAAAGACGCGATCCCGCTGGATCAGGCCGTGCTGAACGATGGAGGCCATCGTGATCACGTCCATATTGCCGCCGCTTAAAATAGAGACGATCTTCTTTTTACGGGCCGGCAGATGCTTCAGCGCCGCCACCGTTAAAAGGCCGGAATTTTCCACGATCATCTTATGATTCTCCACCATGTCCAGAAACGCCACGATCAGCTCGGAGTCCTCGATGGTAATGATATCGTCCACGTATTTCTGAATATAGGGGAAGAGATGGTCGCCGGGGCGCTTGACCGCCGTGCCGTCGGCGATCGTGTTGACCGACGGGAGCGTGACGACCTTGCCCGCCTTCAGCGATTCCTGCATGCAGTTTGCCCCGGCCGGCTCCACGCCGATGACCCGGATCTTGGGATTCAGAAGCTTGGCCAGCGTCGCCACGCCAGTGCAAAGGCCGCCGCCGCCGATGGGCACCAGGATGTAATCCACGGTGGGAAGCTCCTTGATGATCTCCATGGCGATGGTTCCCTGCCCGGTCGCCACATCCAGATCGTCGAACGGATGGATGAACGTGTAGCCGTGCTCGGCCGCCAGCGCGTTGGCGTGCGCCAGCGCCTCGTCAAACACGTCGCCGCAGAGCTCTACCTCTGCGCCGTAGCTGCGCGTGCGGTTGACCTTCATGAGCGGCGTCGTGGTCGGCATCACGATCGTCGCCTTGCAGCCGGCCAGCTTCGCCGCGTAGGCGACGCCCTGCGCGTGATTGCCCGCCGAGGCCGTAATCAGGCCCCGGGCCTTCTCCTCATCCGTCAGCGTGCTGATCTTGTAATACGCGCCGCGCACCTTGTACGCGCCCGTATACTGCATGTTCTCCGGCTTGAAATAGACCTTATTCCCCGTCTGATTGGAATAATACTCGCTGTAAACCAGTTTCGTCTCGGAGATAACCCGGCTGACGGCCTCCGTCGCCTCCTCAAATTTCTCCAGGCTCAACGCGCCCGCCGTTTCATCCGGCCCGTCCGCAAACGCGGTTTTCCCGGTCTGTCTGCCGTCCCCGGCCGTGCCCGCCGCCTGTCTTACCTGCTCCGTTTCGCCTGATTCGTATTCTCTCATCTTCATTCCTCCGCTGTCTCTTTCTTCTCCGCCGGCCGCTCAAAAAGCGCGTTGACGAAATCGTTGGCATTAAACTTCTGCAGATCGTCGATCTTCTCGCCGATCCCCACATATTTGACGGGAATCCCCAGCTCCGACTGGATCGCCACCGCGATGCCGCCCTTGGCCGTCCCGTCCAGCTTCGTCAGAATAATTCCCGTAATGTCAGCCGCCTCCATGAACTGGCGCGCCTGGGAAAGCGCGTTCTGCCCCGTCGTCCCGTCCAGTACCACCAGCGTCTCGCGGTACGCCTCCGGATACTCGCGGTCGATGATGCGGTTGATCTTTTTTAACTCCTCCATCAGGTTCTTCTTGTTGTGAAGGCGGCCGGCCGTATCGCAGATCAGGACGTCGGCCTTCCGCGACTTGGCGGCCGCGATGGCGTCGTAGATCACGGCCGCCGGATCCGAGCCCTCCTGCTGGGCGATCAGCTCCACGCCGGCCCGGTTGGCCCACTCCGTCAGCTGCTCTACCGCGGCGGCGCGGAAGGTGTCGGCCGCGGCCAGGATCACATGCTTTCCCTCTTCCTTCAGCTGGCCGGCCAGCTTGCCTACCGAGGTCGTCTTGCCCACGCCGTTGACGCCGATCACGAGCACCACCGATTTCCGGTTCTCAAACTCATAGGCGTTCTCCCCCAGATCCATCTGGCTCTTAATGCTGCTGATCAGAAGCTCCTTGCACTCCGCCGGCTCCTTGATGTGGTTTTCCTTAACCTTTTTCCGCAGATCCTCCACGATCGCCATCGTCGTCTGGATTCCCAGATCGCCCATGATCAGCGTCTCCTCGATCTCCTCATAGAAGTCGTCGTCGATCGCCGAAAACCCGCTGAATACGGAATCAATCCCTGTCACAATGGAATTCCTGGTCTTGGCAAGCCCTTCCACCAGACGGCCGAAAAATCCTTTTTTCCCCTGGCCCATGCTTTCTCTCCTCTCCCTCTCTCTTCCTTATCACGCGCTTTCTCACTGTGCCGCGCTCCCGTCTTCTGCCGCTTTCATGCTTTTGTTCTTCGCGCCGCGCGCCCGCTTCTGCCGCTTTCATGCTCTTTCTTGATCGCGCCGCGCCCGTTTCTGCCATTTCCCCGCATTTACTGCGCCGCGGCGCGCTTTTTTTCTTCCTGCTCCAGCTCCGCCTCGATCAGGCTGACCGACACGAGCGTGGACACGCCTTTTTCCTGCATCGTGATGCCGTACAGGCGATCGGAGGCCACCATGGTGCCGCGCCGGTGGGTGATGACGATGAACTGCGTGTGCTTCGTCAGCTTATGCAGATACCCGGCAAAGCGATCCACGTTGGAATCGTCCAGCGCCGCTTCGATCTCGTCCAGCAGGCAGAACGGGGACGGCTTCAGGTTCTGAATCGCAAATAAGAGCGCGATCGCGGTCAGCGCCTTCTCCCCGCCCGACAGCTGCATCATATTCTGCAGCTTCTTGCCCGGCGGCTGGGCGATGATCTGGATCCCCGCCTCCAGGATATCCTCGTCCGCCGACAGCTCCAGCGTGCCGCTTCCGCCGCCGAACAGCTCGCGGAAAACCTTGTCAAATTCCTGGCGGATCTCGGCGAATTTCTCGTGGAACTGGCGGCGCATTCCCGCGTCGAGCTCCCCGATGATCCGGACGAGCGCCTCCCGCGCCGCCGTCAGATCCTCATGCTGCGTTTTCAGGAACGCGTATCGCTCCGAGACCTCCCGGTAATCCTCGATCGCGTTGACATTGACATTGCCCAGCGCGCGGATCCGGCCCTTTAAGCTCTCAATCTCCTTTTTCATCGCCGGGACAGAGGTAAGGCTTTCCTCCCGCAGGGCGGCCGCCGTACTCCGCGTCAGCTCATACTCGCTCCACATGTAGGAAGACTGCGCCTCCAGGCGCTCCGAAAGCCGTTCTTTCTGGCTCTGCAGGCGAAATTCCTCCCGATCCAGCAGCGCCAGGCGCCCGGAGAGCGCCTCCCGCTGCTCGAAAAACTCCTTCTGGCGGGCCGCCTTTTTCTCCCGGTCGGCCTGCTCCGCCTTCATCACTTCCTCCAGGGCGGCCGCCTCCTCTGCCTCCCGGCCGATCTGCTCCGTCAGCGCCCGGATCTCCTCCTCCCGGGCGGCGATCCGCTCTCCGCTACCGCTCTGCCCTTCGGCCAGACGCTCCCGCTCCTCTTTCAGGCGCGCCTCCTCCTCCTGCAGGCGGCTGCGGTTTTCACGGTTAAACTGTTCCTTCTGGCGCAGGGCGGCCGCCTTCAGCTGAACCTCCGAAAGCGTTTTCGCAAGCGTCTCCCGCTCTTTGCGAAGCGTTTCCAGCCGTCCGTTCTCCTCCTCGATCTGCCGGCTTTTTTCCCCGCTTTCTTCCTCCAGCCGTCCGGCCTGGGCCGCCAGCTCCTCTTTCCGGTCCTTAAGCTCCCCGGACTGCCCGGAAAGCTCCCTGCTTTCTTCCTCCAGCTCCCGGTAAGAAGCCCGGATCTCCCCGCAGCGCTCCTCAGCCTGGCGGATATGCAGCTCCTTCGTATTCTCCTCCAGATACGCCGCCTTCTGCTGTTCCTTGATCTGCGCAAGCTCCCGTTTTCCTTCCTCCTGCGCCCGCTCGTCTGCCGCCAGCTCCTGCTGGATAACCTCCGCCTTGCGGATCGCCTTCTGGCAGGCCTCCTTCAGCTCCTCGATCTCCCGTTTCCGTCCCAGGAGATTGCTGCTGTTTTTAAACGCGCCTCCCGTCATGGAGCCGCCCGGGCTCAGCAGTTCTCCGTCCAGCGTGACAATCCGCAGGGAATGGCGGTATTTTCCCGCCAGGGCGATGGCATGATCGATCTGATCGACCACCACCACGCGGCCCAGAAGGTACTCGATCAGCCCCGCATACTGCGGATCCGCCGTGACCAGGCTGCTGGCCAGCCCCAGAACACCCGGCTCCGCGAGCGCCGCCGTCTGCGAAAAGCCCCCTTTGCTCCCGATGCTGTCGAGCGGCAAAAACGTCGCGCGCCCGTAACGGTTTTTCTTCAGATATTCGATCAGCCGCTTGGCCGTCTGCTCTGAATCGGTAACCACGTTCTGGATGCTGCCGCCCAGCGCCGTCTCCAGCGCCGTCTCATACTCGCGGGCCGTCGTTATCAGATCCGCGACCACCCCGTGAACGCCGTGAATCCGATCCCGGGCCTCCATGACCCGGCGGATGCTGCCCCCGTATCCCTCGTAGCGCTCCGCCAGGTTTCGCAGCGACTCCAGCCTGGTGCGGCTCGTGTGATACTCCTGCTGCGCGTCGTTTAACCGGCGGTTTAACCGGCGGATCTCCTCCTGCAGGCGCCGGTCCTCTTCCTCAAGCTCCTGCTCGCGCTTCCCGTACCGGGAAAGCGCGCCGCGGATCTTGGCGAGCTCTTCCTGCTCTTTTTTCAGCTCCGCTTCCTGCGCCGACTCGTCGCTGCGGAATTTGAGCAGCCGCCGGCTGACCTCCGCCTGCCGCACATTCGCCTGCTCCAGCATCGTCTCATAGCGCTGGCGGCGCGCCGCCAGCTCCGCCTTCTCGTTCAGCGCCGCGATAATGGCCTCCTTGGCGTCCCCGATCCGCGTTTCGCTGCCGCTGATCGCCGCATCGGCGTCCCTAAGCTTCTGTCCCGCCTCTGAGAGCTGCGCGGCGACACCGCCGATCTCCTGTTCCAGCGCTTCTCTTTCTTCCCCGTAGGCCGAAAGCTGCGCGTCCTTCTCCTCCAGCTCGCCGACGATATCCGCCAGACGGCTTTTTACATGTTCTTCGTTGAGCTGCTCGGTCTTGATCTGTTCCCGCAAAACGCCGATCCGGCCCTCCAGGGCCTGCCTGGAGATCCCGTAGCGGCCCAGTGCCTCCCGCCTTCCGGCGATGGACGCCTCCAGCTCTTCGCTCTCTCTTCCCAGCGCGTCGTACGTCTCCTTTAAAGTCTCCGATTCCCGGATGACCCCGTCCCGGTCCCCGGCCACAATCTCCGCTTTCTTCTCGATCTCCGCGAGCTGGCGCTCCAGCTCGCCGCTCTCCGTCAGAAACAGGTTGACGTCGTACGTTTTCAGCTCTTCCTTCAGGCGCAGATATTCCCGGGCCGACGCCGCCTGCTTTTCCAGCGGCCCGACCTGTTTTTCCAGCTCCGACAGAATATCCGTGACGCGGACGAGGTTCTGGCTCTCGTCCTCCAGCTTCTTCTGCGCCACCGCCTTGCGGCGCTTGAATTTCACAATCCCGGCCGCCTCGTCGAACAGCTCCCGTTTCTCCTCGGGCCGCCCGCTTAAGATCCGGTCGATCTGGCCCTGGCCGATGATCGAATACCCTTCCTTGCCGATTCCCGTATCGTAAAACAGCTCGTTGATATCCTTCAGACGGCAGGCGCTGCCGTTGATCTTATATTCGCTCTCCCCGGATCGGTACAGCCTGCGGGAGATCGTTACCTCGTCGAAGCTGATCGGAAGCTGATGATCGGAATTGTCCAGCGTGATCGCCACATAGGCAAAGCCCTGCGGGCGGCGCAGCTGCGTCCCCGCAAAAATCACATCCTGCATGGTGCCGCCCCGCAGCTGGCGGATGCGCTGTTCGCCCAGCACCCAGCGGACCGCGTCGGCCACATTGCTCTTGCCGCTGCCGTTGGGCCCCACAATTCCCGTAATCCCGTTGTGAAATTCAAACAGGATGCGGTTGGCAAAGGACTTAAAGCCCTGTATCTCAATGCTTTTTAAATACATACTCCACCTGCTGATGATTGATGGTCAGAATCCCCCGGTAAGCGGCCATCTGTTCCGCCGCCTTCTTCGTCCGTCCCGTGCCGCGGCCGATCTCCCGCTCCCCGATCCGCGCCGACACCTCAAAATTCTTGTTGTGATCCGGCCCCTCTTCCTTCAGAAGAACGTAGGTCAGCGCGCCGCAGTCCCGCCCCTGCACGAGCTCCTGCAGGATCGTCTTGCTGTCGTAAAAGAGCTTCTTGTGCTCGATGTCATTTAACACAAACCGCAGGATAAACGCCCGCGCGCATTCCAGGCCGCCGTCCAGATAGATCGCGCCGATCAGCGCCTCCATGGCGTCCGAGACGACCGAGTCGCGGCTGCGTCCCCCCGTGGCGTCCTCTCCTTTTCCCAGGAAAAGAAAGCTTCCCAGCTCCAGCTCCCTGGCGCAGAACGCCAGCGTCGGCTCGCAGACCAGGCTGGCGCGCATCCGCGTCAGATCGCCCTCCGGCATCCCGGGATAGCGGTGGTACAGGTAATCGCTGGAAACCACTTCCAGCACCGCGTCCCCCAGAAACTCCAGCCGCTCGTTGCAGCCGCTCTTCTCCATATGATGCTCATTGGCGTAGGAACTGTGCGTCAGCGCCTGCCTCAGCCACTCCTTCTTTGTAAAATGATATCCGGCTCTCTCTTCCAGCTCAGAAAGCTCCCTTTCCATCCGTGAAACTCCTTTCCCCACAACAGAGCTGAGCGGCACTCCGACCGCGTCCCGTTCGGAATGACCGCTCAGCCCCCTTGCATCACAGCCTCAGACCTCTCTCAGTTCAGCGCGCTGCGGATCTGCTCCGCCGCGTCCCCCACCGTCACAATCTGCTCCGCCGCCTTCGCCGGAATCTCAAGATCAAACGCCTCCTCAATCCCCATCACAATCTGGAAAATATCCAGCGAATCGGCTCCCAGATCGCCGACGAAGGTGGCGTCCGGCGTGATCTCCTGCGGATCCACCTTCAGCACCTCTGCGATAATATTCTGCAGTTTTTCAAATTCCATTGCCCGTTTTTCCTCTCCCGCCTGCCGCGCGCCCGGTTACTCCTTCCCGCGCTTCTCTCCCTCTGCGCCGTCCTCTTCCGGAAACAGGCTCGCGCGGATCTTCTCATTGATCCGCTCTTCCTTAAACGTCACGCACTGCAGGATCGAATTGCAGATCTCCACGCGGCTGGAATTGCCGTGCGCCTTGACCACCAGGCCCCTGAGGCCCAGAAGCGGCGCCCCGCCGTACTGGCTGGCGTCAAAGCTTTTCAGCGTCTCCTTCAGCGCCGGCTTGACCATCAGCGCGCCGAGCTTGCTGCGCAGATCACGCATCAGCCCCCGCTTGACCATCCCGAGAAGCGTGGCTCCCACGCCCTCGTAGAGCTTGAGGATCACATTCCCCACAAAGGCTTCCGCGACGATCACGTCCGCGCCGCCGTGGGGAATCTCCCGCGCTTCGATGCTGCCGATAAAATGAATGTCCGGGCAGGCTTTCAGAAGCGGAAACGTCTCCTTGACGAGCGCGTTCCCCTTTTCTTCCTCCGCCCCGATGTTGACGATCGCCACCCGCGGCTTCGGAATCCCCACCACATGCTCCATATAGATCGATCCCATGCGGGCAAACTGCACCAGATGCGAAGGGCGGGCGTCCACGTTGGCCCCGCAGTCGATCAGCAGGGAAACGCCTTTTTCCGTCGGGATCAGCGGCGCCAGAGGCGGCCGCTCCACTCCTTTGATGCGCCCGACCAGCACCTGGCCTCCCACCAGGATCGCGCCCGAGCTTCCCGCCGAACAGAAGGCGTCCGCCTCGCCGCGGCGCACCAGATTCATCCCCACAACCAGGGAGGAATCCTTCTTGCCGCGGACGGCGGCCACCGGCGGTTCCTCCGTCTCGATTACCTCCGACGCGGCGACAATCTCTATCTGCTCTTCTCGATACGTATGTTTCTTCAGTTCCTCCAGGACAGCCTCTTTTCGTCCGACCAGAAGGATGTGAATGTCCTCCCTCCGGTTTGCCGCCATCACGGCTCCGGCCACGATCTCGCCGGGCGCGTTATCGCCGCCCATGGCGTCAACTGCCACTCTTACCATGTCTGATCCCCCATCCTTCATTGCTATAAAATACTATACTAAAGATTATTTGATAAATCAATATGATTTTCCGCGTCTGAAAGGCCGCCGTTTCCCGGCCGGGACAGCCATTCTGAAAGCGCGGCGAGGCTTTCTTCAGCGTCCCGGCGCCCCGTCTCATAGACGCGCTGCAGCTTCCCGGGATCTCCCTCTGTCCGCCCGATCGCCAGCTCCTTCTGCGGCCGGATGACAAACGCGCGGCCGTCCTGCTCCCGCCGGCAAATTGCCTCCACCGTCCGGTTATAAATCCGGTGGCGGTTTTCCAGCGCCTTCACAAAATTCGGATAGGCGTGATAGGCGAGCGGCGCCATCCACGACGCCTCCGGTTTCTTGCGGTAATCCGCCGGGCGGGTCAGGACAATCACATTGTGCGAAAAGCCGAGCCGCTCCATGCCCCGCACCGGAATGCTGTCCGTGCAGCCCCCGTCCAGAAGCTTCATCCCCTTCCAGCCGACGATCCGCGATACATACGGGAGCGCCGCCGAAGCGCGGCACAGCTCTATCTGCTTTTTCATATCCGTGATCCGCAGATACTCCGCCTTTCCCGTCTCCAGATTGCTGCAGGTCACATAAAACTCCGTGCCCGAGCGGTTAAAGGCCTCGTAATCATACGGATCCAGGCGTTCCGGCAAATCATAATAGCAGAACCGGTGTCCGACCATGTCTCCCGTCAGAAGAAGGTTGCGCACGCTGATAAAGCGCCGGTCCCGGCAGTATTTTTTATAATAGCGGATGCTGCGCCCTCTCTGCCCCGAGACAAACGAGGCTCCGTGAATCGCTCCCGCCGACACGCCGATGACGCCGTCAAAAGAAATCCCCTGCTCCAGGAACACGTCCAGCACGCCAGCCGTATAGATCCCGCGCATCCCGCCGCCCTCCAGAACCAGGCCGCACCGGCTCCGTCCGGCCAAAACCTCTGTCCGGGACGCTTCGGTTCCCCCGGCCGCTTCCCCTGTCCGGGACGTCTTTTCATGCCCTGCTTCCACTGCTCTGTTCTTCTTCTCTGTCTCTGTCATCTTCTCCCCGTCCTCATTGCTGATAATCCCATTCCAGGTGCCCCCGTTCCAGGCGCCTTTATTCCAGACGTCCCGTCCAGAACGTTCAATAGCGCCGATCCGGAACGCCGCAAGCGATCCTTTCGCTTTTGCAGCTTCCCGCATCGACGCTATCGTTTCTTTGCGCCGGTTTTCAATCAGTAAAGCATCGCTCCGTCCGCGCCGACGTACTTTCCGTCCGGCGTGAACGCGTTGGCCAGCATGACCCCGTTCACATCCAGGAAATACCAGCGGTTCTGCCACAGGATCCAGCCGGTCTTCCGGTAGCCGTTCTCGTCGAAATAATACCAGAGCCCGCCGATCTGCTGCCAGTTATTGACCGTGTACGTCTGATCGGCATTGCGGTAACGGAACCCCAGCGCATCCATCTCCCAGTTTCCGGACGCCGGCCCCACGCCGGTTACCACATAATTCGCCGCCGTGCGGATCTGCGCCGCCTGCTCGTCCGTCACATCGAAGTCGTCCGACATCTCCCAGCCGCCTTCCCAGTCGCCGTTATAAACCGCGCGCACAAGGAACGTATAGGTGCCGCCCTGAGTAAAATATTTCCCCAGGTTGCAGCTCTCGCCCGTCGTGCTTACCGTCTCTATCAGCCGATCGTTGCGGTACAGGCGCACCCGGTAGTGGTGGGCGTCCCCGCCGCCGTTCCACTCCGCCATCCCGTTCATCTGATCCCACTCGGCGTCGGAGACCTCCAGATCATAATCGTCATCCGTCGCCTCCAGCTCCTCCAGGCGGACCGTTACCCGCAGCTCCTCGTCGCCCCGGCGTCTGACCGAGGTTACCTTCCCTTCTGAACCACTCAGCGAAATATCGCCCTTCCTGATTCCGGACGGAAAATAATAATCGCTGTCCGCCTCCAGGGTAATCTCCAGCTTCGGCTCGTCCTTATCGTCCCACTGATCCGGTTCATTTTTTATCTCTACGCCGTCCACCTCATACTCGCTGCTGTCGGACGTAACTTCCACATCCGTGCTGGAATCCCGCACCTCGATCGAGGATTCGATGCAGAGCGAAATGGACTCAATCGGAAGACGGTCGTCCTCCTCATCGTCCGCCAGCGCCGGAAACGGCGTCCCCAAAAGAGCCAGGCACAGCGCGGCCGCCGCCCCCGCCTGTACGGCCCTGCCCGCTCTTCTTCCCGCGTATCTTTCCTCTCTCTTCATCTGTCTGCCCTCCCGTCCCTCCTGGCAGGGCTCAAAACGGCCGCGCCAATCTCTTCCGCGTCCGCCCGGCTCTGCGTCTGATTTCTTCCATTCTAGCATATCCGCCGCAAAACTGCCAGATCTCTTTTAAAAATACCGGGGCAGACAGGCCGGATACGGGGACAAAACAGCAGAGGACTGTCACAGAAAAAACGCCGCCATCGGTCTCCCGATCCCGTTTGTTCTGTGACAGTCCCCTGAATGGTTTCTCTTCGCTTTTCCGGCGCCAGCGCCGGTTTTCATTAATCCTCGACCTTTACGATCTCTTTCTTGTTATAAGAACCGCAGGCCTTGCAGACTCTGTGAGGCATCATCAGTGCGCCGCACTTGCTGCACTTTACCAGATTCGGAGCACTCATTTTCCAGTTTGCTCTGCGGCTGTCTCTTCTTGCTTTGGAAGATTTGTTCTTAGGACAGATAGACATGGTTACACCTCCTTAAATTCATTGAATATCTCCTGGATAACCGACATCCTTGGATCGAGCGACCTGGTGTCACAGGTACAAGTTCCGAAATTCAGATTTGTACCACATCTATTGCAGATCCCTCTGCAGTCTTCCCTGCACAGGACTCTCATCGGCAAGCTCAGTAACAGCTCGTTGCATACCAACCGGTCTGCATCCAGACAACTGCCGTCCAAATACGGCTCTTCCTCTGAATCCTCTTCCTGCCCGTTCCCCTCCCCGATCGCAAACTCGCGGTCGAAACAGAGATTGCAGACAAAAGAAACCGGCTCCAGACACCGGGCGCAGTGGCCCTCCACCGTAACCGCCGCACTTCCGCGCATGGCGAACTTCCGCCTTGTCAGGCTTTCGATCTCCAGCACAAACGGAGGCGCCTCGAGAATCCGGTATGTCTCGCCGCCGAATTCCAGCGTGCGAAGCGATGTCTCTACCGTATATTCTTTCTTCTTTCCTTCGCAGGTAAAAAGTTCAGACAGCTGAATCAGCATTATCATCTCCTGATACGCACTATGCTATTATACAAAGCCGTTTCCCGTTTGTCAACGCCTATTTTGTATATTGTACCAAATTTTTACGCAACATTTTGAGCTTCGCATCCGGCCAGGGCCGGATGCGAAGCCTGTCTCTTTCGTCTCTTACTGATTGGAAACCAGCGCCAGCGTCTCGCGGGCGATCGCCAGCTCCTCGTTGGTGGGAACCAGCAGCACCTTGACCTTCGAGTCGTCCGTGGAAATGATGCGCTCCTCGCCGCGGACGTTATTCTTCTCGTCGTCAATCTGAATGCCCAGATAGCCCAGGTTTTCGCAGACGGCCTTGCGCATCTCCTTGTTGTTCTCGCCGATGCCGGCCGTGAAGGCGATGGCGTCCACGCCGTTCATAACCGCCGCGTAAGCGCCGATGTACTTGATTACCCGGTAATCGAACACATCCAGCGCCAGCTTCGCCTTCGCGTTGCCGGCCTCCGCAGCCGCTTCCAGATCGCGGCCGTCGCTGGACAGGCAGGAAATTCCCAGCATACCGGATTTCTTATTGAGAACCTCCGTGATCTCATCCAGCGTGAGGTTCGCCTTCTTGGCGACGAACTCCAGGATCGCCGGATCCAGATCGCCGGAACGGGTGCCCATGACCAGGCCCTCCAGCGGCGTCAGGCCCATGCTGGTATCCACCGATTTTCCGTATTTGACAGCGGAAATGCTGGCGCCGTTGCCCAGATGGCAGACGATGATCTTTAACTGATCGTAGGGCTTTCCGAGGATCTCCGCCACGCGCTTGGACACATAGCTGTGAGAGGTTCCGTGGAAGCCGTAGCGGCGTACCTTGTATTTCTCATAATACTCATAGGGAAGGCCGTACATATAGGCGACTTCCGGCATCGTCTGATGGAACGCCGTGTCGAATACGGCGACCATGGGAACGCCGGGCATCAGCTCCTGGCAGGCGCGGATGCCGATCAGGTTGGCCGGATTGTGAAGCGGCGCCAGATCGTTGCACTCCTCGATGGCCTTGATGGACTCCTCCGTGATCAGGCAGGAAGAAGTAAATTTCTCTCCGCCGTGTACGACGCGGTGCCCGACGGCCCCTACCTCGGAAAGGCTCTTAATCACGCCGGTCTTTTCGTTGGTCAGCGCCTGGATAACCGCGTTGATGGCCTCCGTATGGGTCGGCATCGCGATCTCGCTCTTTTCCTTGTCGCCGCCCTCCGGCTGGTAGGTCAGCATTCCGTCGATTCCGATCCGCTCGCACAGGCCCTTTGCCAGGACCTCGCCGGAGATCGAATTGATCAGCTGATATTTTAATGAAGAGCTTCCACAGTTAATAACTAAAATATTCATTGCGTTCTTTCCTTTCCCTCTTCGGAACCTGTTCTTCCTGACTGATTAAACCATCTGCGCCTGAACGGCCGTCAGAGCGACAACGCCGACGATGTCCTCTGCCGAGCAGCCGCGGGACAGATCGTTGACCGGTCTGGCGATCCCCTGCAGCATCGGGCCGTACGCTTCCGCCTTGGCCAGTCTCTGCACCAGCTTGTATCCGATGTTGCCGCAGTCCAGGTTGGGGAAGATCAGGACGTTGGCGCTGCCCGCCACTTCGCTTCCCGGCGCCTTGGATTTGCCGATCTCGGGAACGATGGCCGCATCCAGCTGCAGCTCGCCGTCCAGCTCCAGCTGCGGGTATTTCTCATGCGCGATCTCGACAGCCTTCGTGACCTTGTCCACCAGCGCGTGCTTTGCGCTTCCCTTGGTCGAATGGGACAGCATGGCGATAACCGGCTTCTCGCCCAGCAGGGCGCGGAAGCTCTTGGCGCTGGAATCCGCAATCGCGGCCAGCTCCTCGGAGGTCGGATCCTGATTCAGGCCGCAGTCCGCGAAGAGGAACGTCCCGTTGCAGCCATACTCGCAGTTCGGCACATCCATGATGAAGAAACCGGAAACCAGCTCCGTGCCCGGGGCCGTCTTCAGGATCTGCAGGGCCGGGCGCAGCGTGTCGGCCGTCGCGTGGCAGGCGCCCGCTACCAGACCGTCGGCATCCGACTCCTTTACCATCATAACGCCGTAGGTAATATAATCATTCTTCAGGGTCTCCTGCGCCTTCTCCAGCGTCATTCCCTTATGCTTTCTCAGCTCGTATAACGTCTCGGCGTAGTGATCAAAATTGGGGTCCGTATCCGGATCGACCACGCGGATTCCCGTCAGATCTACTTCCAGCCAGCCGGCGCCGTCCATGATCTTCTCCTCTTTTCCGATCATGATCAGATCCGCCGTACCCTCCTCCAGGATCTTGGCTGCCGCGATCAGAGTTCTCTTATCCTTGCTTTCCGGCAAAACAATCGTCTTCTTGTCCTGTTTTGCCTTCTCTTTCATTAAATCAATAAATGCCATGGTCAAAAACCCCTTTCCTAAGTGTATTGGTTTCTTTCTTTTAACAATACTCTCATTATATACCACTTGTTTATTGTATACAAGATCGTTTTTCCATTTTCAGGCTAATTATTTTTTTAACAGGATCGTCTGTTTTTTAACTCTTCCCCTCTCTGTTTTTCCCTTTACGCTCCCCCTTCCCCGGTATATAATAGGAAAAAGCTGTCCCGCACGGCACAGGCGTGGAAACCTGCCCGGCACAGCGCAGAAATTCAGAAGAAACAGGAGCAGCTCATGCAGATTACCGGACTGATTACCGAATACAACCCGTTTCACAACGGACATGCCTATCACATCCAGGCGGCAAAACAGACGGCTGGCGCAGACTACTGCGTCGCTCTCATGAGCGGCAGCTTCGTCCAGCGGGGCGAACCCGCCGTATTTGACAAGTACGAGCGGGCCCTGATGGCGCTGCGCGCCGGCGCGGATCTGGTACTGGAACTGCCGTTCCCGTTTTCCACCGCCTCCGCCCGGGAATTTGCCGCGTTTGGCGTCGCCCTGTTCAGCGCCCTGGGCGTCGATTCGCTGGTATTCGGAAGCGAATGCGGCCGCATCGAACCGCTCTCGCAGGTTGCCGCCCTGCTCCTTGCCGAACAGCCGGCCTTTCAGCGGGAATTAAAATCGCAGCTTCGCCGCGGGCAGACCTGGCCGCAGGCGCGGGCCGCCGCGCTCTCGGCCCTGGCGGGCGTTTCGCCCGCCGGCCCTTTGCTGACGCCGGAGTCTATATCCGCGCTTCTTGCCACGCCGAACAACATCCTAGGAATCGAATACCTGCGGGCCGGGATGGCCTTGCAAAGCCCGCTCGCCTTCCATACGATCCGGCGGCGCGGAAGCGCCTACCACGACCGTGCGCTTCCCGGACAGGCGGACGAAGCGCCGCACTCAGGCAGCGCCGCGCCTGAACGGGATGCCGATTTGGCGCGCCCAAACGGCGCAGCTCCGGGACAAACCGCCGATCCGCCGCGCCCCGGCGGCGCAGCTTCGGAACAGCCCACCGATCCGCCGCGCCCGGACGGCAGGCTGCTTCCCTCCGCCTCCGCGCTGCGCCGCCTCCTGGAACACGCATACTCTCAATGGGACGGGACGGGGCCAATCCCTAACGCGGCCCGCCTGCTCCAGGGATATGTCCCGCCGCAGGCGCTGCCGGCGCTTGCCGGCGCCGTCCCCGTCTTTCCCGACGATCTCTCGGATTTTCTGAATTACCGGCTGCTTCTCAGCGCCTGGCCTCCGATCGCCGATCTGACGCCAGAGCTTGAAGCGCGCCTGCGGCGCGGCGCCTATGCGCCTCTTTCCTTTACCGAACGGGTCCGGGCGCTCAAAAGCCGGGAGCTTACCTACACGCGCGTAAGCCGCGCGCTCCTGCACCTGACGCTTAACCTGACCCGGGAGGAGACGGACGGCTGGAAGGCCGCCGGCTACGCGCCCTATGCGCGCATCCTCGGATTTTCCAGAAAGAGCGCGCCGCTTCTGTCCTGCTTAAAGCGCCGGTCCCAGATCCCGCTCCTTGCCAAGACCGCCGACGCCCGCGCCAGGCTCTCTCCCGGCGCGCGCTCCATGTTGGAGTGCGAGATCCGGGCCGCCCACCTGTGGCAGACCATGCGCCAGACCAAAATCGCCGGTTTTCCCGGCCCTCTGCCCCGAAACGCCGGATCTGCCTTTAAAAATGAGTACACGGCAGGACTCGTCATCCTGCCGTGAAAGAAATCAGCCCGTCTTTTTCCAGGAGCTCCAGTAGCGTGGGCCTGACCTGAAGGCCGTCCAGGAGCTCCTTTAACGCCTGCTTTTCCCTGTTGTTTTTCTTTTCCCGCGCGCCCGCTTCCCGGCGGACAGCCCGGATCATCAGATTTTTCGGCGTGTGCTCCATATCGATGAATTCCAGGATCTGGCTGTGATAGCCGGCCAGCTCCAGAAACTGCGCGCGGATACCGTCCGTGATAAGCGCCGCCATCCGCTCCTTCAGGATCCCGTATTTCAGGATCGGCGCGAGCAGTTCATTTTCCATCTGCCCGTTCAGCTCGTGCTGGCAGCAGGGGACCGAGAGGATCACGCGCGCGCCCCAGCGGACCGCCTTGTGCAGCGCATAATCCGTCGCCGTGTCACAGGCGTGAAGCGTAACCACCATATCCGCCTGCCGGACTCCCTCATAGCCGGCAATATCCCCGCAGGAAAACTCCAGATCGGAAAATCCGAACTGCCGGCTCAGCCGGCTGCAGAGCTCAATCACGTCCTGCTTCAGATCCAGCCCTACGATATGCACCGGATAGCCCTTCATTTCCTTCAGATAATAATACATGGCAAAGGTCAGATAGGACTTGCCGCACCCGAAATCGATGATCGTGTTGACCCGATCCGGCGAAAGCGCCGGCAGGACGTCCTCCACATACTCCAGGAACCGGTTGATCTGGCGGAACTTGTCATACCGGGCGCGCACGACCTTCCCCTCTTTCGTCATCACGCCCAGCTCCACAAGAAACGGCACCGGCGTCCCCTCCGGAAACAGGTAGCGCTTCGCCCGGTTGTGGGAAAGGACGAAAGGCGAGGCCGGCGCGGCGCAGGACACGCCGCCATGCGCCCCGTCCGCCGGGGCGGCTATTTTTTTCTTTTCCTTCAGCGTGACCGTGCCGCGTTTCCCGATCAGCAGGTGCGCGCTGGCGCGGCGGGAGAAAATCTCCCCGTTGCGGTACAGCCGATCCAGCTGCGACAGAACATACTCTGCCGCCTCGGGCGCGGCGAGATTCTTCTGAAACGCCTGTTTTTCCGTAAATTCCTCTACCTGAAAAAAGAGCGTCCCCCGGATCGCGACCGGACGGACCGTCATGCGCAGAAATCCGTCCCGGCTGCGCGGGCCGGAGAAGATCATCCGCTCCAGATCCGCGTCCAGATAGTTCCTCAGAAGCGCCCGCACTTCTTCCTGCTTTTCCATCCTGTCTCTCTCCTGTTCTCTTCGCTGACCGCCCGCGCCGCGGCTTAAGCGGCGCGAAACCGTTAATTTTTAAAGCTGTGCACCGGCGCCGGGATCCGGCCCGCTCTCGCGATAAAGGACTCGCAGGAGAAACGATTGACCGGGATGATCGGCGCGTAGCCGAGAAGGCCGCCAAATTCCGCCGTCTCGCCGACCGTCTTTCCGATGACCGGAATCAGGCGCACCGCCGTCGTTTTCTGGTTGATCATACCGATCGCCGCCTCGTCGGCAATGATGCCCGAGATCGTGGACGCGCTGGTGTCCCCGGGAATGGCAATCATGTCAAGCCCGACCGAGCAGACGCAGGTCATGGCCTCCAGCTTCTCGATCGTCAGCGCCCCCGCGGACACGGCGTCGATCATTCCCTGATCCTCGCTGACCGGGATAAACGCGCCGCTTAAGCCGCCCACATAGGAGGACGCCATGATGCCGCCTTTTTTTACCTGATCGTTTAACAGGGCTAACGCCGCCGTCGTCCCCGGCGCGCCGGCCCGCTCCAGCCCGATCTCCTCCAGGATCTCCGCCACGCTGTCCCCGACCGCCGGCGTCGGCGCCAGTGAGAGATCGATGATGCCGAAGGGCACGCCCAGCCTTCTGGAGGCCTCCTGCGCCACCAGCTGGCCGACGCGCGTGATCTTAAACGCCGTCTTCTTGATCGTCTCGCAGAGCACCTCGAAATTTTCGCCGCGCACCTTCTCCAGCGCCGTCTTGACTACGCCGGGGCCGCTGACGCCCACATGGATGACGGCGTCGGCCTCCGTGACTCCATGAAATGCTCCCGCCATAAACGGATTATCATCCGGCGCGTTGCAGAAGACGACCAGCTTGGCGCAGCCCAAGCTGTCCCGATCCTTCGTGGCCTCTGCCGTCTGCCGGATCGTCTCTCCCATCAGGCGCACCGCGTCCATGTTAAGGCCCGTCTTCGTTGAGCCGACGTTGACCGAACTGCAGACCCGCTCCGTTTCCGCCAGTGCCTGCGGGATCGAGCGGATCAGCCGCTTTTCGGCCGGCGTCATCCCCTTGGATACCAGCGCGGAGTATCCTCCGATAAAATTGACGCCCGTCTCCTGCGCCGCCCGGTCTAACGTCTTTGCCACCTCCGCGAAATCCTCCGGCGCGCGGCAGGACGCCGCTCCCACCAGCGAGATGGGGGTTACGGAAATCCGCTTGTTGACGATCGGCACGCCGAACTCCCGGCCGATGGCGTCGCCCGTCTTTACCAGATCCCGGGCGTACGAGGTTATTTTTTCATAAATTTTCTGATTCATCCTGTCCCGATCCGCGTCGGCACAGTCCAGGAGACTGATTCCCATCGTAATCGTCCGCACGTCCAGCTTCTCGTGCGCGATCATGTTATTTGTCTCCAGCACTTCCTGCATATTAATCATCGTCTGGTCCCTCCCGCTCTGTCAGATCCGGTGCATACTGGTAAAAATTTCTTCCCGCTGGCACTGGATCGTTACGCCGATCTCCTCGCCGACCGCCTTCAGCTCCCGGGCCATATCGTCAAAACCCGTTTCAGAGCGGGAAATATCCACGATCATCATCATGTTGAAATATTCCTGCAGGATTGTCTGCGTAATGTCCAAAATGTTCATGTTATGATCCGCCAGATAATTGCAGGTTCTGGCCACGATTCCCACCCGGTCTTTTCCGACAATGGTAATGATAATTTTGCTCATGATGTATTCCTCCTGAATTTATATGGTAATAATCGGAGACATTTCGTCCCGCTTTGCCACCGTAATGGGAAAATCCGACGCCCCGTAAGGCGTATCGCCCTGGGCAATCTCCAGCCGCACCGTCTCGTAGGCCAGCTTTTCATAATTGTTTTCCTTGCTCAGATGCCCCAGCACAATGTGCTTCAGGCGATCGTGAAGAATGCAGTTTAAAAGCCGGCCGGCGTTTTCATTGGAGAGATGGCCGTAATCGCTTAAAATGCGCCGTTTCAGATAATAGGGGTACGGGCCTGCCTCCAGCATCTTCACATCGTGATTGGCCTCCAGAAGAATCGCGTCCAGATCCAGCAGATGATCGATGATATACTGCGAGTAATGTCCCATATCCGTCGCCACCGCCACCGATTTTCTCTCGTTCTGAATGCGGTAGGCCACCGGGTTGGCCGCGTCGTGATCGATGCGAAACGGCTTGATCTCCAGATCGCCGATCTGAAAATCCACGTCGGGCCGGATGGGACAGAACAGCTCCCGCGAAAACTCGCCCAGGCTTTTTACCGCGCCGATCTCCTCCAGCGTCTCCTCCGTACCGTAAATGGGAAGGCCGTATTTGCGCGCCAGGACGCCCAGCCCCCGGATGTGGTCGGAGTGCTCGTGCGTAATCAGGACGCCGCTCAGCTCGCTTCCCTTTACGCCGATCTCTCCCAGCCCCTTCTCGATCCGCTTATTGCTGATTCCCGCGTCCACCAGGATATGGGTCCTCTCGCTTCCTATGTAAATACAGTTCCCGCTGCTTCCGCTTGCGATGCTGACCAGCCGCATGTCTCCTATACTCCTTCCTCCAGGGCCTTTAACGCCCGTTTCAGTTCCTCTCTGACCTCGGCCAGCGTGCCGTTGTTGTCAATGACCCGAGTCGCCGCGCGCCGGTACTCCTCCTGTGTGGCCTGGCTGGCCATAATCGCCCGGCACTTCTCCTCCGTATAACCGCGGCTTTCCATCAGCCGCCTCACGCGCGTTTCCTCCGACGCGTAAACGTACCAGATCTCGTCAAACATGGCGTTGTGCGTCTCGTCAAACAGCGCCGCCTCCACCACGACCCGCGCCCGATCCGAAGCCGCGATCCGCCGCCCGATCTCCTCCCAGACCAGCGGATGGACGATGGCGTTCATCCGCCCGGTCGCCTGCGGGTCGGAAAACAGGATCGCGGCCAGCCTGCCGCGGTCAATCCGTCCGTCCCCGTCCAGAAACGAATCGCCAAAAGCCGCCACGACCCGTTCCAGGCACACCGTCCCCGGCTCCATCAGTTCATGAGCCACCTCGTCGGCCCGGATGACCTCTGCCCCGAACTCCCGTTCCAGAATCTGCAGCACCTCGCTCTTTCCCGAGCCGACGCCGCCGGTCACGCTGATTACCTTCATGCGCTCTGCATCCTTTCCGTTCTCCGGTTTTCTTTCCGGCCGGTTCCCCGGCCCGTTTTCCTTTCCAGCCGCCGTTTCGCCTCCGGCCGCCCGCCCCTTCGTCTCAGGCGTCACTTCGTCTCAAACCAGGATTTCCCGGTTTTCATATCGATCTCCAGCGCGACCCGCAGTTTTGCCGCGCCGCGCATCTCCTCATCAAGGATGCGCTTGACCTGCTCCGTCTCTTCCTCCGGCGCCTCCACCAGCAGTTCGTCGTGCACCTGCAGCACCAGGCGGGAGGAAAGCCCCTCATCGCGCAGCCGCCGGTCCACGCGGATCATGGCAATCTTGATGATGTCCGCCGCCGTCCCCTGGATCGGCGAATTCATCGCCACCCGCTCGCCAAACGAGCGCTGCATGAAATTCGTTGATTTCAGTTCCGGGATCGGCCGTCTGCGGCCAAACATCGTCGTCACATAGCCGGTCTCTTTCGCCGTCTCCACCTGATGATCCAGGAATTTCTTGACCTCCGGATACGTCTCGAAATAGCGGTTGATATACTCTAACGCCTCCTTGCGGGAAATACTCAGATCCTCGCTGAGGCCGAAGGCGCTGATCCCGTAGACAATCCCGAAATTGACCGCCTTGGCGTTGCGGCGCAGAAGCGGCGTAACCTCCGAAAGCGGCACATGAAAGACCTCCGAGGCCGTGATCGCGTGGATGTCCTCCGCCTTCCGGTACGCCTCGATCAGATGCTCGTCGCCCGACATATGCGCCAGCACGCGCAGTTCAATCTGCGAATAGTCGGCGTCCACCAGCACGCAGCCCTCCCGCGGCACAAAGAGACGCCGGATTTCCCGCCCCAGCTCCATCCGCACCGGAATATTCTGCAGGTTCGGCTCCGTGCTGCTGATGCGGCCCGTCGCCGTGATCGTCTGGTTAAACGTCCCGTGAATGCGGCCGTCCTCCCGGATATAGGCGGCCAGGCCGTCCGCATACGTGGATTTCAGCTTCGTGACCTGCCGGTAATCCAGGATCTTGCGGATGACCGGATAATCCGGCGCCAGCTTCTCCAGCACGTCGGCGGCCGTCGAATAGCCGGTCTTTGTCTTCTTGCCGCCAGGAAGCTTCATCTTCTCAAACAGGACCTCCCCCAGCTGCCTGGGAGAATTGATGTTAAATTCACAGCCCGTATCCGCCCAGATCTCCTGCTCCAGACGGCCGATCTGCTCTTTCAGCTTCTCGCCGTAGGCCTTAAGCTCTTCGCGGCGCACGGCGATCCCTTCCTCTTCCATATGATAGAGGCTGTAAATAACCGGCATCTCGATCTCATAAAAAAGCTGCTTCATGCCCGTCCCGGCAAGCCGCTCCTCAAGGATTCCGTGCACACAGTATGCCGTATACGCCGCCCGGGCCACAAAGGCCGCCGCCTTCTCCGGCATCGTCTCAAAGGCCTCCGAAAGCAGCGTCTTTCCCAGCAGATCCGCGCGCGAGGGAACCGTCTGCTCCAGATAATCGCGGGCCAGATCGTCCGCGTCATAGGAGTCTTTCAGCGGGTTCAACAGATACGCCGCCACGCCCGCGTCAAAGATCGCCGGATCCTTTCCCCGGCTCCGCTCTCCGTCCACAATCATGCGGCCGCCGCTCTTCAGCCATGGCAGCTGCGATTTCAGATCCAGCACACACACCCGCGGACAGCGGCGCAGGATCTCCTCCAGCCCCGCCGCCAGAAATGGCCCGTTTACCATCCCGGCCGCCGGGATCGCGTACGCCGCATCCGGCCCCAGACAGAGCCCCAGCGCCGCCGGGACGCCGTTTTCCAGGAAAAGCTGCGCGCCCGCCCGATCGGCCGCCGCCGCCTGATCCAGTACCGCCTGCACCTTCGCCAGCTCCGTCAGGCACTTCCATTCTGGCCCGGCCGCCGCCCCGAACGCGCTCTCGTCAAATTTGCTAAGAAGCGACTTAAATTCCAGCTGCTTTAACTGCTGATACGCCTCCGGCGTGTAGAGGTTCCCGATCCTTGCATCCTCCGGCGAAAAATCCAGCTCGCAGTCCGTGCAGATCGCCGCCAGCTCCTTGCTCATCCTGGCCATGTCATAGTGCTCGCGCAGCGCCTTCTGCGCCCGCGGCGGCTTAATCTCGTCCAGATGGGCGTACGCGTTCTCGATCGAGCCGTAGGCAACAATCAGGCTGGTCGCCGTCTTCTCCCCGATCGACGGAACGCCGGGAATATTATCCGAGGCGTCGCCCATCAGCGCCTTCACATCAATGAATTCCCGCGGCGTAACCTGATACTCCCGTTTTACATCCTCCGGATAATAGTCGCGGATCTCCGTCGCCCCGCGCACCGTGCGCGGCATCCGGATCTTGACCCGCTCATCCACCAGCTGCAGCAGATCGCGGTCGCCCGAGACGATGGAAACCTCCATCCCGGCTGCCGCGCAGCGGCCGGCGATCGTCCCCAGGATATCGTCCGCCTCATAGCCGGCCTTCGTGAGGATCGGAACCCCCATGGAGGCCAGCACCTCCTTGATCACGGGAACCTGCTCATGCAGTTCCGGCGGCATGGGCTTTCGCGTCCCCTTGTACGCCCCGTACATCTGATGGCGGAACGTCGGCTCCCTGCGGTCAAATGCAACCGCCAGGTACTCCGCCTTTTCATCCTCGATTACCCGGAACATAATATTTAAAAAGCCGTACACGGCGTTCGTGTGCAGCCCCTTTGAATTCGTAAGCTCCGGCACGCCGTAAAACGCCCGGTTTAAAATACTGTGGCCGTCGATTAAAACAATCTTTCCCATCTCTTCCCGCTTCCTTTAAAAAAACCAGATCCGGACCTGCAGCAGCACCGTGACGGCGACCGCCATGATTCCCAGCGTGTTGACCGCATAGAGAAGACGCCGCACCGCCCACATCCGCCTTACCCGCGCATAGGACTCCGCAATCCGGTGCTGCAGCGCGCCCATAATGTCGAAGGTGCCGGCCCCCGAATCCAGCTGCTTAAGGCCCACGTCTACCATAAAATAGATCTCCAGCTCCTCTTGGCAGCTGCGGCAGCGTTCCAGATGCGTAAGAAACGCTTCCAGCTCATCGCCCGAGAGCTCATCCCTGATATACGGCGTCACGAGCCGCTCTGCCTCCTGACAGGTCACGGCCGCCACCTCCCCTCCGAATCCGCGTCTTTTGTCGGATTAATCATACAATAGAATACCCGATTTTTCAAGGAAAAGAATCCGGTTGCAATTTTCCCGCAATTCTGATAGAATAATTCTTGCTAAACGAACGCCGGCTTGTCGGAATGGCAGACGAGGTGGACTCAAAATCCATTGGTGGCGACACCGTGCGGGTTCAAGTCCCGCAGCCGGCATCAGAATATTTTGGGAGTGTCGCAAAATCATCAAAATAGATGATTGAGCGGCACTTCCGCTCGTTACTGCAAAAAATTCGGCGTTCCCTCTGGTTTCAGAGCAGATCGCCGGATTTTTGCCGTACTTTAATAAAACCTCTCGGTTTTCTGATTTTTCTATGCAGTTTTTACTTCAAACAGATGGCTTCCTGTCCGGCTATTTTGGATCTTGGCATGCAGTTTATTCAGATTATACCCCAGACACAGCAATAGAAACTCCAGTTTTACTTTTGTTTTTCCTCTCAGCAGAAATCTTTGGAATTCATAATCGTTTTTCAGTACCCCAAAGGCTCCTTCTACCTGGATCGAACGGTTTGTCCGGTACTGGATCCCTTTTTCGCTTATGATATTCTCATAGGATTCCTGACGCTTTTTCAAAAAGTTTTTGGAAAGATACAGTCTCTTATTTCCCTTTGCCCTCGTACATTTTTCCTTATACGGACATCCGCCGCAATCCTCACATTCATATACTGTTACCTCGGACTGATAGCCGCTTTTGCTTTTCTGCTTCTTTTTAAACACTTCTCTCAGTGTTTTTCCTGCATGACAGGTGTAGGTATCTTCTTTCTCATCATAGACCATGTTTTCCCGCTTGCTGATGTCTTTCCTGAAACTTCTCTTTTTCCATTTTTCATAGGTCTGCGGTTTGATGTACGGTATTTGCCCCTGGTTCTTCAGATATTCATACGCCTCTTCACTTTCATATCCCGAATCCGCAGTCACGCTGGGATATCGAAATCCCAGGTTCGCTTCCATGTGTTTCAGAAACGGTACCAGTGTCCACACGTCATTCCGGTCCTGAAAAATTCCGGCTGCTACGATGTATTCGCTGTCTACTGCGATCTGAACATTATATCCCGGTTTCAGCTGGGCATTCCTCATATGATCATCCTTCATGTGCATAAAGGTGGCGTCCGGGTCTGTCTTGCAGTAGTTATTCCGGCCCTGGAAACTGGCCGTATGCCAGTCATAGATCGTCTGGCGTTCCAGAAAACGGCGGAACAGTTCCAGATATCTTTGGTTCCGGCTTTTGCGTTTCCCTCTTCCATGTACAAGAATCATCCCGTCCAGACGGCATCTCTCTTCCAGAAACCGGCAGATTTCCTGAAGATCACGGGTACGGCTTTCCTCTCCCACATGGAACCCACAGATATAGTCCTGGTTCAGAAGACAGACTGCCTCCTGAATCCGTTCGTACATCTTTGCCTCCCATTTCCCCACCGATTTCTTCCAGACGAAGGTATATTTATTGGCACAGGCTTCCAGTTTTGTCCCATCAATAAATACGGTTTCTTTTGATAATTCTCCGCTTGCTTCCAGGCGGCAGACCATCTGATAAAAAAGATTTTCACAGGCATCTGCCAGAAAACCGGTTCGGAAACGGGCAATGGTGCTGTGATCCGGTGCTTTTTGTCCGGCAAGCAGCCACATAAAGTTGATGTCGCGTCTGCATGCAGTTTCGATCTTTCTGGATGAATAAATGTTCTGGGAATACGCATAGGTCAGGATCTTGAACATGGTCTTTGGGTCCACTGCCGGATTTCTGCCTTTGGCAGAGTAAGCCTGATACAGCAAGCTGTAATCCAATCCCTCCAGTTCGTGGCTCAGCAGTCGAACAGAATCATCATCAGGAACCAAACCTTCCAAATTTAACGGTAAAACCAGTTGATAAGGTTCGCCGAATTCGGTATAATTCTTATGGTATGTAAGATATTTGGTCATATCTAATTATACCATGGATTACGGACTCTTCGGAGTCCGTTTTCTGTTTTCAGGACATAAAAACGGAGCCGCTGCTCCATAGATGATTACTCATCTATTTTGCAACGGCCCCTTTTCTGTGACACAAAGAGAGCCTGCTCCCGGTAAAAGATCGGAGAGCAGGCTCTGCTCTTTCAGCGTCCGGGTTCCACATAGCCCCCTTTACGCTGTTGTTTCCAGCAGTTCTCTGCACGCATTCAGCGCGTTGAACAGCCGCGGGATGCCCATATAGCCGCCGGCGTGGACCAGGGCGCAGACCACTTCCTCTTTGGTGTTGCCCGCTTTCAACGCGCCCTGCACATGGCTTTTTACCTGTACTTCCGCGCCGCCCAGCGCCGCCAGCAGCACCACGGTCAGCAGCTCACGGGTCCTGCCGTCCAGGCCGGCGCGGGTATTGAAATCGCCAAAGCACAGCTCGGTCAGGAAGCGGGGCACGGCCCGGGCAAACTCGCCAGGCAGCCAGGCGTAGCGGTCGGCGATCTCGGTCCCATAGAGCGGCGTTTGAATCTCCAGTCCTCTCTGGTAACGCTCGTCTTCGCTCTTACCGGCCAGCGTCTTTTGGCCGGGCAGGGGCAATTCGATGCCGTTGCCGGTAAACACCTCGTTCATCGTGTCGATGGCGTTCAGGGTCCTGGGAAAGCCGATGAACGGCGCGCACTGGTAGATCGTTTCCCGGATCTCCACCGGCGTGCAGCCGGCGTTAAGGCTGGCCTGCACATGGGCTTTCAGCTGGGGCAGGGCGCTCAAGGTGGTCAGCACCGTGACCGTAACCAGCTCCCGCAGCCGGTTGTCGAGGCTCCCGGCATAGCAGACATCCCCAAAGATATATCCCTGCAAAATCTGCATGAACTCGCCGTCGGTCCCTTCGTCCCCGGCGGCGTGGCTGTGGAACAGCTCCTGCATTTTCTGTTCGGTTCTTTCGTTCCGATCCATACGATTCCTCCCTTTCTCATTTCAAAAGCTCTGTGGCAATTCTGAATTTCATTATAAACGCGGGTCTTTTTAATGTCTAATGCTTATGTTTTATCTTTATCCATACGTTTTAAGCATTATCAGAAAGATAAATCATGCATTCAGCCGCCACTGCGCACTCTCGCTCTGAAGGTTTCTCATGCGGCGGTAAAAACCGTCCTGTCCCATCAGCTCCTCCGGCGTGCCCTGCTGGGCCACGCGGCCGTTCTCCAGCACCACGATGTGATCCGCTCCGGCCACCGTGCGCATCCGATGGGCGATGACCAGCACCGTCTTGCCCTGAAGCAGACGGGAGAGAGCGGCCTGCACGGCGCTCTCGTTCTCTACGTCCAGGCTGGCGGTGGCCTCGTCCAGCAGCACCACCGGCGCGTCCTTCAGAATCGCCCGGGCGATGGAAACCCGCTGCCGCTCTCCGCCGGAAAGGGTGGAACCGTTTTCCCCGATTACCGTCTGATAGCCCTGAGGCAGTTTGCGGATGAACGCGTCGCACTGGGCGGCTCTGGCGGCCGCCAGCACCTCCTCGTCAGTTGCGTCCCGGCGGCCCAGGCGGATGTTCTCCATTACCGTATCCCTGAAGAGCACCACGTCCTGGAACACCATGGAATAGGATCGCAGAAGGGTTTCCGGGTCCACCGCGGACACGTCTGTCCCGCCCAGGGAGATCTTCCCGCCGGTAACGTCCCAGAACCGGGCGGCCAGCTTGCAGGCGGTAGATTTCCCGCCGCCGGAAGGACCAATGAGGGCGGTAACCTCCCCCTGGCGTGCGGTAAAGCTCACATCTTCCAGCACTCTCCCGCCCTCCCGGTAGGCAAAAGAAACGTGATCGAAGGTAATATCATAATTCTTCGGGGTAAATTCTTCTGTGCCTTCCTGCACCGGCTGCTCCAGAATAGAGCGCATCCGCTGAATCTGCAGTCTGGCATGAAACGTAGCGGCAATGTTCTGAAGCACCATCCCCAGGGGATCGTACAGCCGGGCGGCGGCAAAAAGAAAGCCCAGAAAATAGAGGAAGGAAAGCTCCCCGGCCAACAGCAGCGTTCCGCCGGTAAGCACCGTGGTGGCAAGCCCCAGGCGAAGGAAGGCCTGGGCGGAGCACACGAACACCCCCGTGGCCAGCTCAGAGCGGATGGAGCTGTTCTCCATGGCGGCCAGCTTTGCCTCCAGGTCGTCCAGATACCGCTCCTGCCGGTGGCAGGCCCGGATGTCCCGGATGGTTTCCAGCCCCTCCTGAATGCAGTCCGTTACCGCCCGCTTATTCAAAATATTTTTCGTTCCAAAGGCATCCTGGATCTTTCTGGAGCCTGCCGTCAGCGCTACTGCTACAGGCACTACCCACAGCACCGCCAGAGCCATGCGCCAGTCGCAGACGAACATGCAGCCCCCGATTACCAGCGTGGAGCCGATGGCGGCGAACAGCTGGGGCACATAGTGGGAAAACAGCTGATCCAGGCTGGAGCAGTCGGCAATCATGGTAGAGGTCAGATCGCTTAAATCCCGGTTTCCGAAAAAGGACAGGGGAAGCCTGCGCAGCGTCTCCGCCAGGCTGACCCGGCGGCTGGCGCTCTCCCGGTAGGTGGCGATGTAAAGGGACGCGTACTGAAACCAGTGAAGGACAAACAGCAGGGAAAGCACCGCCAGGGCAAAGACCGTATAAATCCAGAATCCGTCCATGGGACTTGTGCCGCTTTCCAGGCAGCTGAGCAGATGCCGGACCGCAAGCAGGACCGCTCCGACGGGAAGCATGAGAACCAGATTGCACACAAAGCACCAAAACACGGCCCGGATCAGATCGTTTACCCCTTTCTCGCTGAGAGCGAACCAGTGCTGCAATTTTCTTGTCATACGGCTTCCTCCTTTCCGACTTTCCACCGGGCGCTTCGCTGATAATCCGCCCACATGGCGGCGTAAACGCCATTTTTCTGTAACAGGGCGCTGTGGCTGCCCTGCTCCGCGATCTTCCCCCCGCTGAGGACGATGATATGGTCCGCATTCTGCACCGTAGACAGCCGGTGGGCGATCATCAGCACCGTTTTATTTCGGGTCAGGCTCTCAAAGGCCTTCTGAATCTGATACTCATTTTCCGGATCGGCAAAGGCCGTGGCCTCATCCAGCACCACGATGGGAGCATCCTTCAAAACAGCCCGGGCCAGGGCGATGCGCTGCTGTTCCCCGCCGGAGAGAAAAACGCCCCTGGCGCCCACCACCGTGTCCAGCCCCTGGGGCAGCTTCTCCAGAATGTCGCCGCACCGGGCGGCATAAGCGGCGGCCAGCACCTCCTTTCGGGAGGCGTCCGGACGGGCGGCCCGGATATTTTCCAGCACGCTCTCTTTAAACAGCCGCGAATCCTGAAATACAAAGGCCACCTGCCTCATGAGATCAGCGCTGTCCAGCTCCCGCACATCCACGCCGCCCACGGTAACGCTGCCGCTGTCCGCATCCCAGAAGCGGGGGATCAGGCTGGCGGCAGTGGTCTTGCCTCCGCCGGAGGGCCCCACCAGCGCCACCACCTGACCGGGCCAGACTGAGAAACTTACATTTTCCAGCGCAGGCCGGTCCGCGCCGGGGTAGGTAAACGTCACGTGATCAAAGACCACGGCATCATTGACCGGCCTCTTCTGAACCGCCGGTTCCCGCATGGGCTGCCGGTTCAGGATCTCGTCCAGCCGGCCGATGGCTTCGTCGGCTTCCATTACCGCCTCGCTCATATACATAATGCGGTTGATCATCTGGCCGCAGGCAGGAGCAAACAGAGCGTAAAAGATAAAATTTGCCAGCGCCGTCCGCGTATCTCCTTCGGAGGCAATCAGGAGCGCCGCCGGAATCAGAAGAGCAAAGCCTCCGTTGATAAACGTAAGAAAACAGGTCTGGCCCGTCCGGCAGCTCATGGCATATTGGCTGGCCAGATCGCTGTAATCCCGGATGGCGGCATAAAAAGCCTTAAAGGAGTACACCGTCTGCTGGAACATCTTTACCACCGGAATGCCGCGGACATACTCCACCGCCTCCCCGCTCATGCGCTCAATTTCCTGCTGGTAGCGATGGAAGAAACCGGCGTTTTTGCCGCCCATCATCAGACGCATGGACAGCAGCGCCAGCGCCATGGTAAGCAGGCACAAACATCCCATCCGCCAGTCAAAGTAAAACAGCAGGACGACGGCGGCGGCAGGCGTTACCGCCGTGGCGGCCAGATCCGGAAGCTTATGGGCCAGCAGGTCCTCGGTAAGCCCGGCGTTGTCGTCGATGAGCTTCCGCAGCCGTCCCGACTGATTTCCTGCAAAGAACCCCAGCGGAAGCTTCAGTACATGGGTCATGGCAGCGCGCCGGATGTTCCGGGCCGTGCGAAACGCAGCGATGTGAGTGGACATGAGAGCGGCAAAATACAGCAGGATGCTGCAGGCCGCAAACCACATCGCCGTCCATCCCCAGCGCGCCAAATTTGCGGCCCCGTTCAGGCCGGGCCACGTATCCAGCACACTCCTTGCCACCAGCCAGACACACAGATACGGCGCCAGTCCCAGCACTGCCGACAGGGCGGACAGGACACAGCCCAGTATGGTCAGCTTTCTGTATCCGCCCGCATAGCTCAGGATACGGGCAAGACTGCCCGGTTTCTTCTGATTCAAAACGATCCCTCCTCCTTAAATGATTCATTTTTAGTTAGTTTTTCCTAACTCATGTTCAAAAAAGACAGGGGTTATCCCCCCATCAGTTTCAGCCATCCGGCAGTGTAAAAATCCCTCAGCTGATCCACGTTTTTCAGGGCCTGATCCCGCGGCATATCATGGATGACAATCTCGAAAATGCCGCTTAACATCCCGCTGGCGATGATGTGGCACAGGGATTGATCCAGCATCGGAATCTCCCGTCCCAGGCGGCGGAGCACCTCCATATACTTCATCGTATACTCCACTTCTACCTCCACCATGTTGTGAACAAAATGCTCATAGCCGGTGCCCTCCGCCCTGCAGAGGAGCAGCTTTACCGGTTCCCGGTGGGCGCAGATATAGTCCACCATCCAGTGAATAAAATCAGAGGACTCTATCCCCATATGTTCCGGCTGCTGCTCTTCGGGCAGCTCGGCAAAGGAGATCTGGGCCTCCATAAACTTCCCCATCAGGGCGGCGGCGTGGGGCTCTGCGAGAGCGTTAAACAGCGCCTCCTTGCTAGAAAAGTAGCCATAGAAAGCCCCGGTGGTTACCCCTGCATTCTTCACGATCTGCCGCAGAGAGGCTCCCTGAAACCCCTTTTCCAGAAACTCTGCCAGCGCGGCTTCCTGAATTTTTTCCAGGGTGGCGGTCGATTTTTCTTCCATGAGGCCCTCCTTGTAACGATGTTATATAACACCGTTATAATACAATCAAAAAGACCGCCTGTCAAGCGGAAAATGAAAAAGCCCGGCGCATCTGCGCCGGACTTCGCAGTCAAAGCCCTTTCTCTGATTCTGGCAGGGGCAGCGCGCTCATGCTGTGAAGGCTTACCCCCAGGGTAGACAGGTTATGGAGCATGGCGGAGGCGGCCGGGGACAGCACTCCGGCCGCGCCGAGAGCGATCAGCGCCCCGTTGAATCCGATGACAAAGCGGTAGTTGGCCTGAATGCGTTTCATCAGAGCCATCGCCAGCAGCCGCAGGCGCACCAGCTCCCGCAGGCTGTCGGCAGCGATGGTAATATCCGCGATCTCCCGGGCGATGGCCGCCCCGCCGCTGATGGCGATTCCCGCATCCGCCTCGGAGAGAGCCGGAGAATCGTTGATGCCGTCCCCTACCATAAGAACCGTGCGTCCTTCCCGCCGCAGGGCGGCCACATACTCCGCCTTATCCGCCGGCAGCACGCCTGCCCGGAAATCGTCCACGCCCAATTCCCCGGCGATGGCGGCGGCAGTGCGCGGGCTGTCCCCGGTAAGCATAACCGCTTTTTTTATCCCCAGATCCCGGAGAGCGGCGAGCACCTCTTTCGCTTCCTCCCGCAGGGGATCAGAGATGCAGATCACGGCGGACAGCACTCCGTCAATGGCCAGATAGAGCTGAGAATACTCCGGAGGAAGGGCGTCGAACTTCTCCCGTTCTTCCTCCGGGATGACCGTACCCTCATCCTCAAAAATAAAATGAGCGCTGCCGATGCGCACCTGCTCTCCATCCACCGAGCTGGCAATCCCGTGAGCCACCAGGTACTCTACCTTCGCGTGGCGCTCCTCATGGCTCAGGCCCCGGCGCCTGGCCTCCTCCACCACGGCATTGGCCATGGAGTGCGGGAAATGCTCCTCCAGGCAGGCGGCCAGACGCAGCATCTCTGCCTCCTCTTTGCCGTGGAAGGGAACGACCCGGGCTACCCGGGGGCAGGCGTGCGTAAGAGTGCCGGTCTTGTCAAAAACAATCGTATCCGCCCCCGCAACCGCCTCCAGAAATCTGCCGCCCTTGACCGTCACATGCTCACGTCCCGCTTCCCGCATGGCAGAAAGCACCGCCAGAGGCATGGCCAGCTTCAGGGCGCAGGAAAAGTCTACCATGAGCACGGACAGGGCGCGGGGCACGTTCCGGGTAAGCGCCAGGCTCAGAAAACTTCCGGCAAAGGTATAGGGTACCAGTCTGTCGGCAAGGCCGGACGCCTTCGCCTCGGCAGCGGACTTCATCTGTTCGGAACGCTGGATCAGCTCCACGATCTGGTCGTACCGACCCTGGCCAAAGGCCTGCTTTACCTCCAGGACGCACTCGCCCTCTTCCACCACGGTCCCGGCGTACACCGCGCCGCCGGGGCGCTTGGCCACGGGAACGGACTCGCCGGTAAGAGAGGCCTGGTTGACCGTAATCTCTCCCTCCGCTATCGCGCCGTCCAGCGGGATGACGCTCCCGGCGCGAACCACGACCCGATCGCCGGCCCTGACCTGTCCGATGGGGACAAGCACCTCGCCGGCGTCACTTTTCAGCCATACCCGGTCTACGTGAAGAGACAGGCTCTCTGCCAGATCCGCCACCGACTTCTTCCTGGTCCACTCCTCCAGCAGCTCTCCAACCTCCAGCAGGAACATGACCATACCGGCGGTGCCGAAATCCCGGCGGCAGACCGAGATCCCGATGGACAGAGCATCCAGCAGCTCCACCCTGATCCGCCGCCGTCTCAGGCACAGAACCCCCTTCTTCAGAAAGGGAAGCATATGCCAGAGCACCCGCGCAATCCGCAGAGAAGGAGGCAAAAACAGGGCGGCCGCCCCCTTCAGCACGATCTTGCCCGTCAGCTTTTCCTGGAACGTCCGATTCAGCTCCCGGATCCGGTGGCCGGGCAGAGAACCTGCCGCCGCTGCCGTTTCCCAGGTAAATGCAGCAAGGCCAGCGAGTACCGCCTCCCGATCTCCTTCATAGGTCACAATGACGCAGCCGGTGCGCTCATGCACCGCGGCTTCCCGGGTCCAGGGCTGGTTTTTCAGCCAGGTTTCCAGCAGATCCGCCTGGCAAAGAGTTATCTTTTTCTGCCGAAGCCGCAGGCGCATCCGGCCCCGGCTCTCATGTACGATGGTCGCTCTCATAAAATATCTCCTCATGGAAAAAGGGAGCCGCTTACCGGCTCCCCCTCTGCGGGTTTCAGGCCTCCTGCCCTTCTACCTGGGCCTCAGCCTCCCTGGCTTCCCGGGCCTCGTTGATGTCTCTGGCAGAGGCCAGAATATCGGCGGCATTCTCCTGAACGGACGTAACCGTTTCCATTACGCTGTCCTTCATCCGCAGGCCGGCGGCGGTAATATGGGTATAGGCCTTCCTGGCATCTTTGCTGGCAAGCAGCTTTACGCCGGCGGAACCGAACAGGGCGCCGCCCACAAAACAGGCCAGTCTGACATAATGCTTCATCATGTGGGATTCTTCCTTTCTGTTATGTACTTATTTGTGTCTGTAGCCCGTGATCATGACCATAACCATACAGATCACGGCGCCCCAGGCCCAGAAGCGATGTTGTTTCACTGAGATTCCCTCCTGTCTGAAACCAAACTCGTCTCTTCGCGCAGTAACCTATTATAACAGGCGAAACGCCTCCTGTACTGCCGAAGCGGACGGAGTTGTGCCAGTTCAGACATTTTTCCGGTACGCGGCCGGCGTCATGTGATACTGCCGCCGGAAGGCGGCGGTAAACTGACTGGCACTTCCGTACCCTACCGACTGGGCCACTCCCAGCACGCTGAGAGAAGAGCCCCGCAGCAGCTGCGCCGCCCGCTCCATCCGCCGCTGCCGCAGCCAGGCGTGGGCCGGCAGGCCGTACAGGCAGCGGAACCCTTCCTTAAATGCAGTCGCGCTGAGGCAGGCATAGCGGCTCAAGACCCGGATCGTAAGGGCCTCATCCAGATGCTCCTCCATATAGCGACGGGTTTTTTCCAGCGCCCGGACAAGCTCCGGATCCAGCGCCGGCTCCAGGCGCGCGCCCGCCGGCTGCTCCACCGGAGTACAGAGCAGATAGAGCAGCTCCACCGACTTCCACACGCACCAGCGCGCCCGTTCGCCCCGGGGCAGCCGATCCAGGTTGGCAAATGCCGCCCGGCTCCAGTCGGTAGGCCCTTCCACGGCACAGCCGTTTTGACCGGCCATCCAGCGCCGCACCTGCCCGGTATCCAGACTCAGATTGCCCAACAGACCGCAGATCGTTTCCAGGCTCTTTCTTGCATTCCGGGCGTCCACCGCCACCAGAACGCCCGCCAGAGGCGCATCGGCCCGGGCGTCAGAAAGGCCGGAAAGATCGGTGAGAAGCAGCACCCGCCGGGCGTCCGCCGTCAAAACCGAACCGTCCCGCCGGGTCAGGGTTACCGATCCGGCCAGGCAGAACAACGCCTCAAAATGAAGCGGCTCCAGACAAAGAGGCAGCGAAAAGGTTCCCTCTCTCAGAGAAAACAGGCAGGCCCGCGCGCCGGGCATTACCTGCGTCCACTCTCCCCGATCCGCCAGAAATTCCGCCAGCATCCGTCCATCTCCTCTCTCCGCCTTTGCTCCGGCTATCTCCTTCCGTCTTTGCTCCGGCTATCTTCCTCCGTCTTTGCTCCGGCCATCTCTCTCCGTCTTTGCTCCGGCTATCTGGCGCCGGCCGGACAGGCGCACCCGCTTCATTCAGCCCAGCGCCACATCCAGCGCCATCATCAGCGTAAAACCCAGAGCGAAGGACAGCGCTCCCACATCCGAGTGTTCCCCCTGGGACATCTCCGGGATCAGTTCTTCCACCACCACATAGCTCATGGCCCCGGCGGCAAAGCTCAGCAGGTAGGGCAGCGCGGGAACGATCAGCCCGGCGGCCAGGATCGTCAGCCATGCGCCCAGCGGCTCCACCGCGCCGGAGAACACGCCTCCCGCAAAGGCGCGGGCCCGGCCCGCTCCTTCTGCGCGCAGGGGCATGGAGATGATAGCCCCCTCGGGAAAATTCTGGATGGCAATCCCCAGGGACAGCGCCAGAGCGCCCATTCCCGTGATCTGCCCGTCTCCGGCCAGATACCCCGCATAAACCACCCCCACCGCCATCCCCTCCGGGATATTATGCAGGGTAACGGCCAGCACCATCATGGTAGAACGCCGCAGCTGCGTGCGGGGTCCTTCCGCCTGTCCGCTTCTCTGGTGGAGGTGGGGAATCAGATGATCCAGTCCCAAAAGAAAAAGGATTCCGGCCCAAAAACCGGCAACCGCCGGCAAAAAAGACCAGACTCCCGCCCCGGCAGACTGCTCCATGGCGGGAATCAGAAGGCTCCAGACGGAAGCGGCCGTCATGACGCCGGAAGCAAAACCGGTCAGGCCCCGCTGCACCCGATCTCTCAGGCCTCTCTTCAGGAAAAAGACGCAGGCGGCGCCCAGCGAGGTGCCCGCAAACGGGATCAGCAGGCCACAGATCACAGACCCTTCCACTGATCAGACCGGGTCCCGGATTATCTCTGTTTTCGTCCTCAGCTGTGCCGCCCCGCAGCTGAGCCCGCCGCCACGCCTTTCGCAGCCGCCTTTCTCCGGTTCTGTCCCGTCCCCATACCAAAAATACAGCCTGGCCGCATTTTCTTTCCTGTTCATCCGATTCTGTCGTTCTGGCATCCCACATTCTCCTTCCAATACAGGAAGATCCTGTCGTTTTCCTATAGTTAGTATCAACTAACCACGAGGAAAATTATAACGTCTCTCCCCCTGATTGTCAAGAAACAAATATCCGGCAACAAAAAAGGCCGCTGCGAAACAGACGAATCCTTCTCTGTTTCGCAGCGGCCCCCTCTTTCCCATTAATGATGGAACAGACGGATCCCCGTAAATACCATGACCATCCCGTATTTGTTGCAGGTCTCAATCACATTGTCGTCCCGCACGGAACCGCCCGGCTGAGCGATATACTGCACGCCGCTCTTGTGCGCGCGCTCGATGTTGTCGCCAAAGGGGAAGAACGCATCCGATCCCAGCGTCACGCCCTGCATCCGATCCAGCCAGGCCCGCTTTTCCTCTCTGGTAAAGACCGGCGGCTTCGTCCTGAAAATCTTCTGCCAGGCGCCCTCCTCCAGCACATCCATATATTCCTCGCCGATGTAAACGTCGATCGCGTTGTCGCGGTCCGCCCGCTTAATCCCGTCCACAAATTCCAGATTCATGACCTGGGGAGCCTGGCGCAGGAACCAGTTATCCGCCTTCTGTCCGGCCAGCCGCGTACAGTGCACGCGCGACTGCTGCCCGGCTCCGATGCCGATGGCCTGTCCGTCCTTTACATAGCAGACGGAATTGGACTGCGTGTATTTCAGCGTGATCAGCGAAACGATCATGTCAATCTTCGCCGCATCCGGAAGCTCCCGGTTCTCCGTCACGATATTCGCCAGAAGTTCCCGGTCGATCTTCAGCGCGTTCCGCCCCTGCTCAAACGTCACGCCGAATACCTGCTTGTGCTCGACCGGCTCCGGAACGTAGGACGGATCGATCTCGATCACGTTGTAATTGCCGTTTTTCTTCGTTTTCAGAATCGCCAGCGCCTCCTCCGTATAGCCCGGAGCGATGACGCCGTCCGACACCTCCCGCTTGATGATACGGGCCGTATCCTCATCGCAGACGTCAGACAGAGAAATAAAATCGCCGAACGAGGACATGCGATCCGCGCCGCGCGCCCGCGCATAGGCGCACGCCAGCGGCGAGAGCTCGCCCATGTCGTCCACCCAGTAGATTTTGCGCAGCGTCTCATCCATCGGGAGGCCGACCGCCGCGCCCGCCGGCGAAACATGTTTAAACGAGGTCGCCGCCGGAAGGCCCGTCGCCTCCTTTAATTCTTTTACCAGCTGCCAGCCGTTTAACGCATCCAGGAAATTGATGTAGCCGGGACGCCCGCAGAGCACCCGGATCGGAAGCTCTGCGCCGTTTTCCATGAAAATCCGCGACGGCTTCTGGTTGGGATTACAGCCGTATTTTAATTCCAGTTCCTTCATCTGCTTTTCCTCCGTCTCTTATTTCTGATTCTTATTGACAATCCGGGTCTCCCATCTGCGCGTGGCG
The DNA here is from genome assembly GCA_944381615.1 of uncultured Lachnospiraceae bacterium. GTDB lineage: Bacteria > Bacillota > Clostridia > Lachnospirales > Lachnospiraceae > Otoolea. The sequence goes on from CALWLT010000006.1 coordinate 126,225, forward strand.
ATATCGATGTAGCGCACAAACAGCGAAACCTTATTCTCCTCATTGAGGTTCTCCCACAGAAGCTGCGTAAATTCATCGATCGTGTCCGAAACCGCAATGCGCTTGGGCTCTCCCTCGTAGCTGGGAAGCGGATTCCCGTCTTTCTGGTACGTGTGGATAAAACGTCCCTCGCCGGCCGCCGGATTCTCGTAGGCGAAGGTAAAACGCTGGCAGGATCCGGGATCGCCGTCGCCGCTCTTTAAGATCGACATGGCATAATTAAAACCGCCGTTTTCCATATGCAGGATACCGGAGATCCGCGGCGTATAATTGGGGGCGTCCGGCTCAAACTCCCGGCAGCGCAGCGACTGCTCAAACGTCATCTGGCGATCCATCCCCTCGTAGATCGTATCCGTCTGATCGCCGTTGGTCACGATCATCTTGTTCCCCAGCACGCGGACCGGCGCATAGATAATCAGGCTCGGATCCGTCAGCTTCGCCGGATCAAACGCCTGCGTGCGGATACCGTCGCCGTCCTCCACGAAAATCCGGTTGCGGCTGTTCTCGCTCCGCCCCATGATAAAATACGCCGCCACCGCCTTCGTTCCGTCAGCCGTGCGCCCGATGATGATTCCCCGTCCGGGGTACGAATTCTGCCGCAGCTCCTCTGCGATCGATATCTGCTTCATAATCAAACCCTCCTGTAAAAAATACCGCCTGCCAGGCGCTCTTTTGTGACCCGCGCCCGGCCCGTACGATTCCCTGCCAAGTGCTCCTATTATATCACAGTTTCCCGTGCTTTGCAGGTCTTTTTTCCCCGCGGCAAAAATTTGTGCCGGCTCTGCCGCCTTTCACGGGGCAAAACAAAAAGTTAAGAAAATTTCAATAGTATTTTCTGACACATTTTGTCAATATCATGTATAATAGAGAAAAGAATGATGCACATACTAAAGGAGGAATCTCTATGCAAAAAAGGAAAATCCTGATTCTTGCCGTCCTGTGCGCCGTCGCGCTCGCCGGCTGCAAGAAAAGAGACCCCATCGACCTTTCTACGTTACATACAACCGAAGCCGCCGAACCGGAGACAGCCGCACAGGCAGAGGAGACAGAGGCGGCTGAGACGGAATCCGCCGGCGCGCCCGCCTCTTCGGGCCTCTCCGTGGAGGCTTCAATTACCTCTGAGACTTCCGGCAGCGCCAGCATCGAATACCCCGTTCTTTCCAACATGAAGGACAGCGAAAAGCAGGATCAGGTCAACGCGATCCTGAAGGCCAACGCGATGGCCGCCGCCGACGCTTGGCCCGGCAATCTGACAATCCGGGCGACCGTCGAATCCGTTAATCTCCGGCGCATCACGGTAACCTACCGCGGCTCCGTTACCGAAAACGGAAAAACCGAGCGCGTCTTTTTTGCCAATACCGTCGATCTGGAGACGGCAGAGAACCTGCGCCTGACCGACCTGACGGACGCCTACACGCTGGCCGGCTATATTTCCTCCGGCGACTATAAGCTCTCGGAGCTGACCGGCGACGAGGCCGTCGTCCGCAGCGAACTGGGCGCTTCCGGCCGGACCACGGAATACTATTACGGGCTGTTGCAGAACGCCGATTTCTCCGGCGGATACACTGAGGATTCGGACAGCGTTTCCTGGCCGGAGATCTTCAGCTTTGAAAAGGGAGGCGTCGTCTACGTAAGCCTTCCCGTTTCCTCCGAAGCCGGCGACTATGTCCTGATTCATTACAGCCCGGACAACAAATAAGAAGCTTCTGACAACATTCCGATTCAGCAAAAGGCAGGAACCTGACTATGACGAACGTGACCATTCTGGATCATCCGCTGATCCAGCACAAAATTTCCATTTTACGCAATAAAGCGACCGGCACCAACGAATTCCGCGCCCTGACGGAGGAGATCGCCATGCTGATGGGCTACGAGGCGCTGCGCGATCTGCCGCTCGAAGACCGGGAGGTCGAGACGCCCCTCGAAACCTGTATGACGCCCATGCTGGCCGGCAAGAAGCTGGCCGTCGTCCCGATCCTGCGGGCCGGCCTGGGGATGGTAAACGGCATCCTGGCGCTCGTCCCCTCCGCCAAGGTCGGGCACATCGGCCTCTACCGCGATGAAACCACCCATGAACCGCACGAATACTACTGCAAGCTGCCGCATCCCATCGAACAGCGCACCATCGTCGTTCCCGATCCGATGCTGGCGACCGGCGGTTCCGCCGTGCAGGCCATCGATTTTATCAAGGCCCGCGGCGGAAAGACCATCAAGTTCATGTCCATCATCGCCGCACCCGAGGGACTCCGGCGCCTCAGCGAGGCCCATCCCGACATCCAGATCTACATCGGGCATGTCGATCGCTGCCTCAATGAAAACGCATACATCTGCCCGGGGCTGGGCGACGCCGGCGACCGCATTTTCGGGACCCGGTAACTCCGGCGCCGGAAACACAAGATTACTCTCCGGCCATGTTTCGCCGCCCCGCGGTCACACAGGCGGAGATCAGGAATAAAACGATTCCCGATCTCCGCCTGTTTTGTTCCCCTTCTCTGCAGCCGGCTTACCCCGTAAATTTCTCCGCGATCGCGCCGCTGTAGTACGCCTCCAGAAGCTTTTTCAGATCTCCGATCTTCTCCTTCAGCTCCCGGCCGATGTCCGTATCCCCGACGCATTTGCGCTCGGGCACCCATTTAACCACCTTGCTGTCCGAATGGATATCGCTCTCCTTCTCGATCGCCGCCTCCGTCGATTCAAACGGATCATGCGCGGCCAGGATCAGGCCGTAGGAATTATAAATCAGCGTATAGCCGGCGATTCCCGTCTCCTTCTGGTACGCCCTGGAAAAGCCGCCGTCGATGACCAGAAGCTTCCCGCCGCACTTGATCGGGCTTTCCCCGTCCTTGGACTTGACCGGAACGTGGCCGTTGATGATATGCGCCCCCTCCGTCTCCAGCCCGAACTCCCGCAGGATCCGATCCAGGACTTCCCCGTCTTCCAGAAAATGATAGTACGGGTTCTTGATCTCTTTGTGCGTCTCCTTCTCCGCGAGGAAATAACGCTCAAAGGTCGCCATCTTGTCCTTGCCGAATAACGGCGAATTTTCGCTCAGCCAGATATACCACATCATGTCGCGGCCCCGCTCGCGCTCCGTCTCATCCATCGAGACAAAGCCCTTGCGCACATAATTATCCAGCACATCGTAGAGCGCTTTCCCTTTGTATTTCTTCCCGTAAATCTCCACCTCCCGGAAGGTGCCGTCCTCATTTAAGGGCACGCAGCCGTGGTAGAGCAGATTCTGATTGTATACCTTATAGAGACTTCCCTTGGCCAGCAGAAATTTCATATGCTGCTGCAGCTTCTCGCATCCCAGGAACGCCCGCTGCAGCCGATCCATGATCTCCGCCTCCTGATCGGTAAAGGCGTAGGGATCCTTCGGATCCACCGTCGGGAAATTGCAATCCAGCATCTGATATTCCGTTCCGTTCAGATTCAGGACGCCCCGCTCAAAATCGATGCGGTGCAGGAGATTCCTTCCCTCCAGCCCAAACTCCGGATGGCGCCGGATAATCTGCCCCTCCGCCTTAAACTGAATGACCGAGATCGCCTTGTGCATTTTCTGATTCAGCTCCATCTCCGACGCCTCGTAGCTGCCGCCTCCCTTCAGTTGAAAGCAGGCGCAGGGATCATCCGCATAGGTATTCATGGCAAACGTTGCCAGCGGCAGCAGGTTGATGCCGTAGCCGTCCTCCAGGATATCCAGATTTCCATAACGGGCGCAAATCCGGATCGCATTGGCAATGCAGCCCGGCTGTCCGGCCGCCGCCCCCATCCACAGCACGTCATGATTGCCCCACTGCACGTCGATCGAATGGTAGCTCATCAGTTTATCCATAATGATATGCGGGCCGGGCCCCCGATCGTAAATATCGCCCACGATGTGCAGATGATCGACCGTCAGACGCTGAATCAGCTCGCTCATCGCGATAATAAACGGACGCGCGCGCCCCACATCAATGATGGTCTGCACGATCGCATCGTAGTACGATTCCTTGTCCACCAGATCCGCCTTCTCCGTCAGAAGCTCCTCCAGCACGTAGGCAAACTCCTTCGGCAGCGCCTTGCGCACCTTGGATCGCGTGTATTTGCTGGCCGCCCGGCGGCAGACCTCAATCAGCCGGTAGAGCGTAATCTTGTACCAGTCCTCCGGATTCTCCTCATCCTGCAGGATCCGGTCCATCTTTTCCGCCGGATAATAGATTAATGTCGCCAGCGACTGCTTGTCCTGCCGGCTGAGCGTATTGCCGAACACATCGTCCACCTTGCGCCGCACCGAACCGGAACCATTTTTCAACACATGGGAAAACGCCTCGTACTCCCCGTGAATATCCGTGAGAAAATGCTCCGTCCCCTTGGGCAGGTTCAGAATCGCCTCCAGGTTGATGATCTCCGTCGAAGCGGCGGCAATCGTCGGGTAAAGCTCTGCCAGCCGATCCAGATAACGCGCCTCTAAAGATTTCATGTCCACACACCACTCCTTCCCTCTCGCTCTCATTTCATCATATCATAAGATAAACGGGCTGTCATGAAAAATCTGGATGTCCGGGCGCATTCTTTTCCTTGCAAATTCCATCCGGATCCACTAGAATAGGATGCAGGAGAGGCACGGTAACATTCCGATTCAGGGAAAAGAAAGGAAAAGAAAAAAGAAAGGAGAAAAAGATGAAAGAAAACGAAAACATCGTTTTGGAAAAGTTAAACCTGATTTCCGATTCCCTGATCCAGATTGATTACCGGCTTGAAACGGTCAATCAAAACATCAGGCAGCTGGATCAGCGGATTGGCAAAATCGAGGGGCGGCTCGACAGCCTGGAAGAACGGCTTGATGGCCTCGAGCAGCGGCTTGACAGCCTCGAACAGCGGCTTGACGGCCTCGAGCAGCGGCTTGATGGCCTCGAACAGCGGCTTGACGGCCTCGAGCAGCGGCTTGACGGCCTCGAGCAGCGGCTTGACGGCCTCGAAGAACGCCTCGGCACCCTCGAGCAGAAATTTGACGCGCAGCAGAAACAGCTCGATGCTCTGCAGCAGAATGTCTCTGAACTGAATCAGAAATATGACAGCCTGCAGCAGAACGTCTCCGAGCTGAATCAGAAATATGACAGCCTGAATTCTGCGCTGCAGTCTGTTTCCGAGACGGTTTCCCGCAACCAGGCAATTCTGGAAAATGAGATCAGCAAAAAGATCAGCCTGATTGGGGAAGGCCATGATTTTCTGAAAGAACGCCTGAACACTGCGCTGAAGATGGAAACCAAACGCGAACAGATGGAATTGGATATCATCGATCTGCGAATTGATGTAAAACGTATTAAGGAATATCTTCACTTAGCTTAAAACTGATTTGGAACCGATCACAGGGGGTCTTGGGCGCTGCATATTGCAGCGCTCTTCGCCTTTTTCTGGTGTTTCTTCTCTTTTTACCGGTGTTTCTGATATCTTCACCAGTTTATTTAGAAGAGCTTCTCTCTTTCCTGGTGTCTCCCCAAAGCTTCTCATTATCCTGGTGTCCACCAGATTTTTCTCGAGCTCTTCTCTTTTTTCTGGTG
>CALWLT010000007.1 GCA_944381615.1 uncultured Lachnospiraceae bacterium
ATACCCTCCAAAATACCGTCGTACCTACTTATATATTATATCAAATAAGTATAAAAAAAGCAAGGGAAACCTTGAAAAATAAAGAAAAATTTAATTTTGGTATATTGGATGAAGTGGCAAACTCGGGCGGAGGCAGAGAAGAAGCTACGTGAATTTGAACAGGCCTGCGCGGCAGACAGCCGCACGGGCAAAGCTGGAAAACGCGGGCAGGCAGGCGGCCACGCCGCCTGATCCGCCCGCAGCGGCCGGTAACGAGCATTTTTTCTCCGGCAGCATTTCCGCCGTCCCGCTTATTGAAGAACGCCCCCGCATATGATAAAATGGTTCTGTCTTTTAAAAAACTTTTTTAAGGAGAACCTGTTTTATGAAACGCAGCCTATTCTATCCCGCGCTGGCAATCCTGATCCTGGGAGTATCCGCCTGCAAACCGGAAACGGAAACAGAAACAGAGGACACATCTTTTTCGGACTCATCCGATTCCGCCAAAAATTTCAGTGAATACAGAAAACAGAACAATAAGGGCGGAAAACTGCTGGATTCTATTTTGAAAGGCAAAACCTCATCCGAAACGGAAAATCTTCCCTACGAGCCGGTAATCGTTTTTGCCGATGAAGATTCGGAATTTGATATCACGAATATGACTTACAGGGATTTCATCGAATTTTTTGAGGATCTCGGACTTCCGGCAATGGACGTTGAGAAACGCCAGTTTTCCCTGCCTGCGTACGCCGAAGACTGTGAAATGGACGTCTTTTTTGAAAATTACCAGCTGTATCTGAGCCTGGAAACGTATAATCCAACCGATCAGACCATCTCTCTTATGGATGCAAAGGTACAGTATATCAAAGGGCTTGATGATCTGATCCCGGGCTTATTCGAGCGGGGCTATACCTCGATCCTCGATCATTTGACATTCTGCGGTTTCTCTTTATATGACGCCTATGATATAGAAGGAGAATCCTTTTTAAGCTATCTGTCAGAACCGTACATCGTAAATGGCGCTTACCTGTCAGGAGCGCAGGAAAAAGCGTTTCAGGAAAAAAGAGAAGTCTTCCTGCAAAAAGCGGCGGAACTCGGATACCGGGGGATCGAAGAAAATTATGTGCTTGAAAAAACGCTGCCTGACGGCAGAATCATCCGGATCGATGACAGAGGCCTGGAGATCACTCCCCTGCTGGATGAAACGGCGAATCCATAACCGGGGACTTTCCGGGATCTGCCGTCCCAAAAAGACGCCAAAAAGCGGGCTGAGAGCAGAAAACTCCCGGCCCGCTTTCTTTTTGCAGAGCGCTTCTCTGCCTCTTCTTTTTTCTCAGTTCATATACCCTCTGAGCGCCCAGTCGTACGTCTCGATGGCCTGCTGGAGATTCATATTGGCCGTCTCCACATCGATCTGACAGCTCAAATAACTGACCTCCTCGCCCAGCTGCTCCAGCCTCGTGGCGCTGCCCAGCTCCGCCTGCAGGTTCACGGCGTTTAACATCTGCTGCTCCGAGGCCAGCGCCGCCTCCGCCGAGCGCAGCGCCGTCTGTTTCTGCAGGATATCCTGATAGAGGTTGTTCATTCCCGCGCGGATCGTCTCCTGCTGATTGGCGATCGTCCGCTCCATGTTTTTCTTATCCGCCGAGCCCTCAGACATATTTTCCAAGGCCCTCTGATTGGATTTCAGCGCCAGATTTTCCGCCAGCGCCGTCTGCGTGTCCGCCTCCAGGTTCATCAGCGCAATGCGGTTCTCATCTGCCCGCGGCAGATCCGCGATCTCCGGACTGGCGTTGTAATCCCAGCCGGTCATCACGCAGAGCTGCTGCTTTAAAGACTGCAGGCCGGCCTGCGTCTCTGTCACGCTCGCGCGCAGCGACTCCAGGCTCTGCAGCGACTGCAGCACATCTATCTGCGTCGCCAGGCCCAGCGCCCGGCTGGCCTCGGTCGCCTGATGGCTCAGTTCCTGCAGCTCCAGCGATTTTTCCAGAAGCGGCTCTGTCTTTTTTACCTGATTGTAGCTGGCAAACAGGCTCTGCACCTGCGCGATGACCGCGTCCTGCTGGCGCATGTAATCCAGCCGGTCCATCTCGCTGTCCCGGTAGGACGCGTCGGCCGACTGCTCGGTCTGCAGCGCCGTCGTCTCCGTCAGCACGGCCGCCGACATCAGGCTGGCGTACGCGCTGGCCATTCCCGGCACCGACAGCAGATCCTCCAGATCGTCCGCCTGATCCCGCAGATTCTCCGCGCTGTCATAGATGTCGTACGCGCCCTCGTACTGCTTCTCCCGTACCTCGGACGCATTGCGCGATTCCCGCCCGTCCTGGTACGTCGCCTGATTGTTCAGATACGTCGGATTGTATTCCTGTACCAGAAGCTCCAGCTCGTCGTATTCCATCACATTATCCTGAAGTCTGGCCCAGGTCGCCTCGTCATAGGCGAACTGCGGCGAAGCCGCAGCCGCCGTCAGAGGCGATGAAAGCGCCAGCACGAAGGCGGCAAACACCGATCCCGCCCGTTTCCCCTGCTGTTTTCTTCTCATCTTAACCCTCAACCTTTCTTATCCCGGGCTCCCTTACGCCCGCCCGAATGCGCTCCTTATTCCCGCGCCTCCATATCTGTCCCGCGCCCGGCTCAGCCGGCGTCGGCCAGAATCAGTCCCTTTACCGCCCACTCATAATCGCCGGCCGCCCGCTCATAATCGCAGACCGCCGCCGTGTAGGCGGCCTGGCTGCTCAGCCAGGCATATTCCGCCTGCAGGTAATCCGCCCGGCCCAGCATCCCGAGCGCATTCTGCGCCTGAGCGGCCTGCCAGCTTTTCTGCGCCGCCTCATACTGCGCCTTCACGCCCTCAAAGGCCTGGCGCTTTGCCATCACGCCCGCGTACAGGTTTTCCAGCTGAATCGCCACCGTCTGCTCCGTCATCGCCACATTCCGCTGCTTGTTGCCGCGCGCCGCGGAACCGTCGGCCGCCGTCTGCTTGATGGTCTGCAGATCGTAATTGGCCCACACGGCCGCCTGCCGGTCCGCCTGGGGATTCATCGCCGCGATCCGGCTTTCCTCCGGCGGCGTGACCGGCTCAAATTCCACCGGCGCGTTATAGGGAAATCCCAGCAGGATCAGCAGATTCTGGCGCAGATTGGAAAGTCCCGCCTCCAGCTGCAGCGCGCCGCTTCTCGCCTGCGTAAGCGTCCGCTGGGCCATCAGCACATCCCGGGCCGCAGCGCCTCCCAGCGCCTGCCTTGCCTGCGCCTCTTCCAGCCGGGCCTGCGCCAGCTCCTCGCTCTTTTGCAGCGCCGCCTCCTGCGCGGCCTGCGCCTCATACTGCAGATACAGATTCTGCACCGTCTTGACCAGCTGATTTTTCGTGTGGCGCAGCGTCCGCTCGCCGGATCCGGACAGTTCGCTGTTTGTCATCTTCTGCGCCTGCTTTCGCAGCTCCTGCGCCGCATCCCGGTAGCCCTCGTAGAGAGCGCGCGTCTCCGCGTCCATCTCGCTGCTCTTAATGTCAAACGCGTCCTCCATCCGCTCGTCGGCCTCCTCCGCCAGATCGCGGGCCGCCGCGATGTTCGTCGTGCTGCGGTACAGCTGGGTATTCAGATTGCGGTACGTCGTATTATAATTTTCGATGCGCCCGCTGATCTCGCCGTATGCAAGCACCGAATCCTCCAGCTCCTCTTTGCTGTAGGCCGGCTCTTCCTGCGCCTGCGGCAGTCCTTCTCCCAGCGCCGGACCGGCGGCCGGCGTATCCGCCTGCGCCTCCCGGCCGGAATCCGGCACCGCCGCCGCATACACAGCAGCCGGAGAAGCCGTCTCCGCCGCCAGGCATACACCCAGAATCAGCGCCGCCCTGCGCCATCCCGTTGTTCTCATCTCCAATCTCTCCTTCCCGCCGCAGCCGGCCGCCTTAACAGGTTCACGCCGCAGCGAAGCACCTCTTCCCGGGCGCGGAAATGTTCCCGCACCTCGTCCAGGGGAATTCCGTCAAAAAAGCGGGCAATCTCCATGCCGATACACGTCATGGCCAGATCGAAGAACGCGGTAAACCGCTCCCAGCTCATGGCCCGCATCGACACACCCACGCAGCGCTCATAGATCTGCTGCTGCAGCGTCCGGCGCCTGCTGTTGCCGCAGATATCCGGATCCATACCGCACAGCTGCAGAAGAAGAGTATTCCGCTCGCCGGAATCCAGCTGGTTTCTCAGAAATTCACTGTTCTGCTTCCTCTCGCAGAGCCGGATGGCGCGCTCCAGAAACTGCTCCAGCATCGCCCAGATATCGCCGTTCGACTCCTCCACGCACTGTCTTCCGCAGTCATAGAACTCTCCCGCGTATTCGTCGTGGAGATAACTCATCACATCCTGCCTGCTTTCAAAATACGTATAGAAGCTGCCCCTGGAAATCTGCGCCTCCTTTATCAGGCGGCCGACCGACGCCCGGTCAAATCCGGACCGGATATATTCATTCAGACAGGCGTCGCGAATCTTATTGCGCTTTTCCTCCGGCAGCCTGTAAAATCGTTCGCTCGGCATCCTGCGCGCCCCCTTTTCCTCTGTTTTCGTTCTGCGCCCTGCTGCGCAGCCGCCGTCCGCTTATCCTTCCTTCGTCTTCTTTCCCCCGCCTAATCGCAGTCTAACTCGGCGTACTGATTGTAGCGGCTCTTTCCCATCTTGTCGACCACCCGGTAGAAGGTCGGCAGAAGCAGAAGCGTCAGCAGCGTGGCAGCGCTCAGGCCGCCTACATTGACCAGAGCCAGATCCTGCATCATCGCGCCTGCATCGCCGTAAGCGAGGGCGTTCGGCATCATGGAAATAATCGTTGTCAGCGTCGTCATCAGGATCGGGCGCAGGCGGATGGCCCCCGCCTCGACCAGCGCCTGATCAAGCGGCTGATCCACCCGCAGCTGGTTGACCGTATCCACATAGAGAATTCCGTTATTTACTACGGTTCCCACCAGCATCAGAAAGCCCAGCGTCGATGTCATGCTGATCGAACAGTCCGCCAGGAACAGAAGGCCGAACGAGCCGATCAGGCTGAAAGGAATCGTCATCATAACCATCATAGAAAACTTCGGCGACTCAAACTGGATCGCCATCACGATAAAGACCAGGAAAACGGCTGTAATCAGCGCCTGTATCAGCGCGCCGATCTCCTCGCCCATCATCTCATCCATACTGTTGACGGCATGCTGCACGCCGGCCGGCAGCGGATAGCTGTTCACAAATTCGTTGACATCCGCCTCTGCCGTATCCTTGTATTCGGCCTGCGCCTGCATGGTAATCGCCACCTGATACTGCTTGTCGCGGCGGGAAATCTGCTGCGGGCTGTCCTCATAGGAAATCTCTCCCAGATCCTCCAGCGGCAGCGTCGTGCCCGATCCGGTGGTAATCATCATTCCCTGCAGCGCCGCAATAGAGTTGTAGCGATCAGGCGCAAATTCCACAATCACATCCTGATCCTCGCCGTTGACCGTTACCGTGGCCGCCGTCACACCGCTTAAATTGCTGTAGATCACCTGGCCGATGCTGGCCGGCGTCAGTCCCTCTGCCTCCGCCATCGCCGGATCGATGCGGACCCGCACGACAGGCGCGGCATTTTCCACAGAGGAGTGCACCTGCATGACATCCTCGCGCGCCCGCAGCTGCGTGACCAGATCATCTACCGTATCGCGCAGCAGATCATAATCGGTTCCTTCCAGATCTACCTCAATCTGGTCGCCGCTGCTCATACTGCTGCTCATGGTGGTGCTGCCCGATTCAATGCTGATCGTCACGTCCGGATAATCCTGCGTCGCATAGCGCCATTTCTCGATGACCTCGTCCGTGCTCAGCGTCCGGTCGTCTTTCAGGTACGCGTTCAGCGATACCTCATTTCCCATGGAGAGGCCGACGCCGCTGGCTCCGAACGTCATCAGATAATGATCCACGTCCTCCTCGGCCGCCACCATCTCCTCCAGATCCGACATGGTATCGCGGATGGCCGCCACCGAATAGCCCGGCTTCGTCTTGACCGTCATGGACACGATTCCCTCATCGATCGAGGTCATCAGCACCATCCCCAGCCGCGATGCCATAGCGAAAGAAAGCACCAGCAGCAAAATTACCGTGCCAAACACCAGGCGGTAGCGTGTGATGACCTTCGGCATATGGCTGCGGTACCACTCCTGTCCTTTCTTGACCAGGCCGCCCACCGGCGAATGCTCTTTCTCCACCGGATGCCACAGAAGATAGCACATCGGCACGATGATAACCGCCGAAAACAGCGAAGCCGTCATACAGAACACGATCGTCCAGCCCAGCTGCGTAAACATCTGGCCGGAAAGTCCTTTCATCATCAGAAGCGGGATAAAGACAACGCAGGTGGTTACCGTACCGCCCGTGATGGATCCGATCATCGTCCGGCTTCCCTCGATAGCCGCCTTTAAAAAATCCAGCTTTTCTCTGGCGCGGAAACAGCCGTCCAGCACGTTGATGGAGTTATCCACCATCATGCCGACGCCAAGCACCAGAGCCGTCAGCGATATCAGGTTCAGGGTAAATCCCATCAGGCTCATGCAGATCAGAGACAGTACCACGGATATGGGGATCGAGGTGCCGACGATAACCGACGCCCTCATGTCCCCGTAAAACAGAAACAGAATCAGCATCGAGAGGATGACGGCCATGATCAGCGTCTGCACCACGCCCTCGATAGAGCTTCTTAACAGCTCGCTGGAATCATTGACCACCGTGATCTCCATGCCCGGAAATTCCGCCCGGATCTCATCGATGGTATCCATGACCTGATCCGATACCTCCAGAGCCGTCGAGCTCTGCTGCTTCTGAATACTGATGGAGATGACATCTTCCCCGTTATAACGGCCGATCGAGGACTCCTCCTCCGGCGCCTCATAGACGTTCGCCACGTCCGACAGATGAATGATATCGCCGTTTCCCAGCGGGATAACCACATCCTTCAGGCGTTCCGTACTGTCAAAGTCATTGCTCACGCTGACATCCAGATTCTGCTTTCCGACCGCCACATCCCCCGCAGGGATCGTAAAATCTGCCGCGCCCACAATCTGCGCGATCGTGGTCATGCTGAGGTTATACTGCGCCAGCTTCTCCGGGATCAGCTCCACCCGCGTGTACAGATCCTGCCCGCCGGCCACGGATACCTCGCCGACTGCGCTCAGCTTCTCAAACTCCGGCACCAGGTTTTCATCCACATACGTATAGAGGTTGCCCGGAACATCGCCGCTGACCGCCAGCGTAACCGCCGGCATGGCGTTGATATCCATCTCAATGATATTGGGTTCTTCGCTCTCCTCCGGCATCTGGCTCTGAATGCCGTCCATGGCCTTCTTCATGTTAATGTAGGCCGTGTCCATGTTCGTCCCGTATTCGTACTGGACGATCACAATCGAGACATTCTCCTGCGACACGGACTGAATCGTATCCACCGAATCCAGCGAGGTAATCGCGTCCTCCTGCTTCTTGGTAATCAGTTCCGTGATATCGTCCGGGCTCGCGCCGGGATAGACCGTGGCGATGACCAGCATGGGCATCTCCATCTCCGGGATCAGCTCCATCTTCATCGCGAACAGGGACTGGAATCCGAAATAGGCGATGGTAATCAGGCCCAGGATAACCGTAACCGGCCGCTTGACCGCAAATTTTGTCAGCGCAATCATCTGTCTTCACCCGCCCCGTCTGTCTCCGGTGCCGCGCCTTCCCCGGCCTGACCGGCCGCGTCTGCTCCGGCCTGGCCGTCCGCATCAGATCCGGCCTGAGCAGCTGCATCCGCCCCGGCCTGGCCGGCCGCATCCTCTCCGGCTACCAGAACCTCTGCCTGATCGACCAGCTCATTGCTCCAGCTGGTAATGACCCGGCTGCTCTCGTCCAGGCCGGACAGAACCTCCAGCCATTCACTGTCATAGATTCCCGCTTCGATATCCGTCTTTACCGCAATTCCGTCCGCGTAGCAGTACACGAACGGGACGCCGTCGTCGTAGCTGACCGCGTCCACCGGCACAGACAGCGCCTGATCGGCCTCATCCATCACAACCGTCAGCTTCACGCGCATCCCGGTCGTCAGACCGCCGGCATCCGCCGTGACCGCTCTTACATCGTACAGGCCGGAGGCATTGACCATCGTCCCGATCTCCGTCACAGTCCCCTCATACGTCACGCCGTTTTTCTCCAGCGTTACCGTATCCCCGGTCTCCATATTCCGATGGATTTTCTCCGTAATCCCGAATGTAACCTGCAGCTGTGACGCGCCGGAGATCGTGCAGACTTCCGTGGACGTGCTGATGTGATCGTGCGGCTCCACGCCCCTTGATTCAATCACGCCGTCGATGGGAGCCGTGACCGTCGTGTATTCCACCTGCAGATCATACTGGTTCTTCGCCGACTCGTAGGAAATACGGGCGCTCTGCAGCGCGCTCTGCGCCTGCTCCATCTGCTCCTGAGACACAAACCCCTCCGAATAAAGCGCCGCCGTCCGGTTCGCCGTGTTCGTCGCATTGTCCAGCGCCACGGCGGCCGCCTCCGTCTGCAGTTTCAGCGCCGTCAGCGCGTCGGAATCGATCCGGCACAGCGCCTGCCCGGCCGTGACCGTATCGCCGGCCTGGAAATAGACCTCCAGCACCTCGCCCGCCATCTTGGGCATGACCACCGCCCGGGACTGCGGCTCGATCAGTCCCGTCAGATCCGTATAAAGGACGATATCCCGCCGTTCGGGATTCTCCACACGGACCGTCGGCCTCGTCTCATAATTGAACACCGGTTCCTTCTGCAGAAACCGCATTCCGATCAGCCCGCAGAGCACAACCGCTGCGGCCGCCACTGCTATTTTTCTCTTTTTCATCTTCTCCTCCGCCTTTTATGTATCATTTTAAAAATATCCATCCGATTACCCATTTTACGCAACATCCGGCCGGATTTCCACTACCAATCTTTCCCATCTGTGTACACAAAAAAAGCAAAATGTATCCCTCTTTTCCATTTTACAGTGGATACATTCTGCTTTTTGTTCATTTTTCTGTGACAGAACCGGTTTTCCTGTCTTTTTTCTGCCTGCCTTTTATTCCTCCGGCTGCACGCCCCGCGCCCGGTATCCCTCCGCTGTCCGCCGCCAGTTCCGCTTCATCTCCTCGCTCAGGCTTCCCCACATGCCGTATTTTTCCATCACGCGCAGAAGCAGCCCGACCGTCTCGCGGATCTCCTCCTCGCTCTGGAAATTGTGCTCCATGCCGATCCCCAGAATGGAAAACGTCACGATGCTGGTCAGCATCTCCGCCTCCGCCGCCGGCATCTCCCGGAACAGGCGCTCCTTCTCCATGGCGCGGTAAAAATACTGGTAGATCTTCTCGCCCATGGTCCGCACCAGGAACATATAGCGCGGCGAATCGACCAGCACCTTCGTATATTTCTGGTTGCGCATGATATAGGTATAGAAAAGCGTCAGCGCCTCCTCCGGCCCGGCGCAGTTCTGGCACCTCATTACCAGTTCGTCCAGCCGCTGCTCCATGTACGCCTCAATGAGATCGTAAATGTCTTTAAAATGATAGTAGAAGGTTTTTCGCGTGACCCCGCTCTTTTCCACGACGGCGGTAACCGTGATCTTATCCGCCGCCTTCCCCGTGATCAGCTCCTCGAACGCCCTCATCAGGCGTTCCCGCGTGCTGTGATTTCCCTCCATGATTCCGTCTCCTCCCGCGTCAGCCCTGCTGTGAGTACACGACCGCATGGTCGCCCGCTTCCATGCGCGTATTTCCGTCCGGGATCAGCACCTGGCCGCCCCGCCGGATCATGACTACCACCGTCTTTTTATAAAATTTCGCCTCCGAGAGCTTCTTCCCGCACCACCGGTGATCCGGCGTGATCGGGATCTCCTTCAAAAGCGTCCCCTGATGATCGGCAAACCCCTCCGCCGCCAGCACCACAATATCTCCCGCCTCAATCCGGGTTGAGCCGCGGGGCGCCAGCGTCTCGTCCCCGCGCCGGATCAGGGCGATCAGCATTCCCTTCAGCACGGAAAGCTCGCTGATCTGTTTTCCCGCCCAGGGATGGTCCGCGCCGATCGGAAGCTGGACAAACTGGATCTGCATATCCGCCGTATAATCCGAGAACGTCCGCATTACGTCGCCGTTCTCGTCGATCATCCGGCACCTGGCCGCCAGCGGCGGCAGCAGCGAGCCCTGGAACACGATGGAAAACAGGACGACGCAGAACACAATATGGAAAATATCATATTTCATATAGCTCTCGCTGACCGTGGCCATGATGGCGAACACGATTGAGGCCGCGCCGCGCAGCCCCGCCCAGGAGACGATGAGATACTGCCCGAGCGGCGGGCGAAACGGCGCCAGCAAAAGCCCGACCGCCGCCGGGCGGGCGATAAACGTCAGAAACAGCGCGATGGCCAGCGCCGGCAGCAGGATCGCCGGCATCTGGGAGGGAAATGCCAGAAGGCCCAGCAGGAAGAAAAGCAGCATCTGCATCAGGCCCGTGAAGGCGTCGAAAAAGCCGACCAGCGCCTTCTGGTTCTTTAACTCGCAGTTTCCCAGGATGATTCCCGTCAGATACGTGCTCAGATAGCCGTTCCCGCCCAGGACGCCGGACAGCGCATAGGACGCCAGCGCGACCGCGAAGACAAAAATCGTATCGAACCCCTCTCCGCAGAAATCGAAGCGGCTCAGGAAACGCGCCGCCACGAGCGCCAGCGCCACGCCGATCAGGATTCCGAACAGGAGCTGTTTTCCCAGCATCAGCGCGATCGCGCCGCCGTCCGCCGTCCCCGACATGACAGAGAGGAGGATCAGCGTCATCATATAGGCAAACGGATCGTTGCTGCCGCTCTCCAGCTCCAGCATGGAAGCCGTGCCGTACTTCAGGTTCAGCCGGCGCGAGCGCAGGATCGAGAAAACGGACGCAGCGTCCGTCGAACCGAGAACCGCACCCAGAAGGAGCCCTTCCAGAAAATCCATCCGGAGCGCCAGATGACAGAACAGCCCCGTAAAAAGCGCCGTCAGCACCACGCCGGCCGAAGAGAGCAGCACCGAGCGGACCGCCACCGGGCGCGCCTCGCTCCAGCGCAGGCCGAAGCCGCCGTAGAACATAATAAAGATCAGCGCCGCCGAACAGACCTGCTCCGCGATTGAAAAATTGTCAAACGGGATCTTGAAGATGCCGTCCGACCCGAAGGCCATCCCCAGCACGATAAAAACAAAAAGCGTCGGAACGCCGATCTTTCCGGAGAGGCGGCTTCCGGCGATACAGATAAAAATGATGAGGGAGACAATCAGCAGTACCATCGGTGCAGAAATCATAAAAACCTCCTTCTATTCTTATCTTACTATAAAAAAGCCGCGAACGGGCGACGGCCATTGTTTCAATCCTGTTAAAAATGTTTGATTTGACAGATCTGCCTCTCACTTTTATACTGAGTTACAGAATACACTGCCGGACGTCCGCAGGGGCGGACGGCAGATGACAAAAACGGAGGCAATTCACATGGCGGCAATTACCGTGAGAAATCTGACGATCGGAGCCGGAAGGCCCAAAATCTGCGTCCCCCTGACGGCCCGGACCAGAGAAGAGCTGGCGCAGGAGGCCGGCCGCTTAAAGCGAACCCCCTGGGATCTGGCCGAATGGCGCGCCGACTGCTTCGACGGCCTGACAAAGCCGGGGGCAGTGACCGAAACGCTTTCCTTTCTGCGCGAAAGCCTGGGCGATCGCCCGCTTTTATTTACCATCCGCACCCGCGCCGAGGGCGGAAACGCGGATCCCGGAAGCGAAGCATACCGCGCGCTGACATTAACCGCCGCCGAAAGCGGCCTCGCCGATCTAATCGACGCCGAGCTCAGCGCCGGACACGAAACCTTTTCCGCCGTCGTGCAGGCCGCGCACGCACGCGGCGCCTTCGTCGTCGGCTCACGCCACGATTTTAACAAAACGCCCGCCAGAGAGGAGCTTGTCGAAAGCCTCTGCCGGATGCAGGATCTGGGAGCCGACCTCGTCAAATACGCCGTCATGCCGCAGAGCGCCCGCGACGTGCTGACTCTCTTTGACGCGACCCTGACCATGCGCGAGACCCGGCCCGGAACGCCCGTCATTACCATGTCCATGGGCGATCTGGGCGTGCTAAGCCGCCTCGGCGGCGGGCTGTTCGGCTCCTGCATTACCTTCGGCACCGCCGGCCGCGCCTCCGCGCCCGGCCAGCTCCCGGCCGAAACCCTCGAAAAAATCCTGGCGCTTCTGCCAGAGCTGACGTAACGCGCCGCCGGGCGGGCGAAACGCTGGAATCCGGACGGACGAAACGCCGGAATCCGGGTGCGCCCGCCGTTACAGCGAATGTTCGCCCCGGGCGCGCGCCGCCCGATCCCGGATCGACTGAATCACCGGCACCAGGAAGATTGCCACCATTCCGCCGGCAAACCCGTTGTTGTAGAGATTCATCCCGCCGTAGACGACGCCCACGTTGAGCGCCACCGAGGTGTGCAGGAAACCGGCCAGAATGCCGCAGATCACGCCGAACTCCCCGGCGATGGGCGCCAGCGTCGTAGAAAACAGCAGCGCCAGCAGAACCGACGGATCATCCAAATTCCACGAGCCGGTTATCATGGAGAAACACACGCCCGCCATGATGGGAAAGATGTTCCGCAGATGCTTTCCCGTGGCGGAAAATCCGACGATTGAAAGGATCCCGCCGATCGTCGGCCCGTTGAGCTCGCCTCCCGCCCCGATCACAAAGATCGACGCGAAGAAGCCGTTGATCCCCATGTTAAACATGACGGCGATTCCGCCCTCATCCCGGTAGTAATCCGTACCGCCGATCCCCGAGGTGCGCAGCATGCGCAGATACGCGCGCAGCACCTCCTCGCCTCCGAGAATCAGCGCCGTCAGCGCCATTCCCCCGAACAGCATGAATAAAAGCAGAAACAGCAGATCGTTATTTCCGGCAGACCAGATCAGCCGCTCCTCCGTGGAGATGCCGAACGACTTGAGCACCGACACGACGACCGTGGCGATAATCCCCGACGCAAATCCCACATTGTAAAGCGAATATCCCTTGTGCGCGTTGTGCGTATGGCTGGAAAGCGGCGGGAGCACAAAGCCGATGCAGATCCCCACGAACAGCGTCAGCGCCAGGCGCTGCGCAAACGGCATCTGCACGATGTGCATGACCTGGGTAATGATCGGCGACAGGCTCGTGCCGTAGATCGCCACGTAAACGTATTTGGAAAGATGGGTCTTGTGATATTTTGCATAGAGAAACACGCCGAACAGGATCGCCCAGATATTCATCAGATTCTTCCCGAACAGGGAAAAACCGAACATCAGACAGCTGGAGGTAATCGTGTGGCCGTCCATCTCCATGCCCAGAAAATAGATAAAGCCGAGGCTCAGAAGCGTGAGCAGGCCGGCGTTGAGAAAGGCCGCCCCCATTCCCCCGACCACAAAATAATCCGTGATCAGGAAATCCGGTTCCCGTATCATGCGGAAGATTCCTTCCACAATCGAGTCCAGCGGCTGCACGCACAGGCCGACGATCATAAAGTACAGAGGAATCAGAGCCAGGATGAGAAACTTCTCTTCTCTGGACAGAGCTCTCTTATTGGTCATAGATGCACACCTTTCAGACGGAAAGAAGAGGAGGGGGCGTCGCAAAATCAGTCTGCAGCGCCCTCTCCGGTTGCGTTCACGGAAAGCCGCGGCCCGAGGCCGCGCCGTGTTAATTTTTCGTTAAGACTCTGTTTTTATTTTACCTTCTTTCCGCGCCGAATGCAAGAATTTTTTATTTATCGCCGCCCTCCTTCTTCGCGTTTTCCTTCTTTGACTTCTCCTTCGTCCCGCCGTCCGGGTCCGCCCCGGTATCCGGCAGCTTTTCCACGATAACCGACTCGATGCGGCGTCCTTTGATCCGCTCCGCATGCAGCGCAAGCCCCATGACCTCCACATCCACCGTCGTGCCGTCCTTCGGCACGGAACCCAGGTAATTGAGAATCAGGCCGCCGATGCTGTCGTAATCCTCCGACTCCGGAAGCTCCATTCCCAGCGCCTCGCCGATCTCCTCCACCGGCGTATCGCCCGGGAAGCGCCATTTGTTCTCGCCCAGCTGCTCGGCCTCCGGCTCCTCCTGCTTGTCGAATTCGTCATAAATATTGCCCACGATCTCTTCCAGCAGATCCTCCAGCGTGATGATGCCGCTGATATTTCCGTATTCATCCACCACAACCGCCATATGTAGCTTCTTTTTCTGCATATCGCGGAAGAGCCGGTCGGTATGGATCGACTCCGGAACAAAATACGGCGGATGCAGCAGATCGCGAATGCCCTTCCGGTTCTTCGCCCGCAGATTTAACAGGTACTCTCTCGCATAGAGGATCCCCAGGATATCCTCGCCCTCCTCGTCGTAAACCGGGAAGCGGGAAAGGCCCGTCTCCTGGATCTTGCCGATGATATCCTCCTCGCTGTCCGTCACGCTGACCGACACCACGTCGAATTCGCGCGTCATGGCCTCCTCGACCGTGGTGTCGCCGAATTCAAACATGTTCTGCAGCCACTCGTTCTCTTCCTCGTCGATGGCGCCGTTCTCCTTGCCCAGGTCAATCATCAGGCGGATCTCATCCTCCGTGACCTGCTCTTCCTCGGCCTCGACCTTCATGTGCAGACATTTCAGCACCAGGTTGGTCGAAAACGCCAGAAATGCGATGACCGGCCGCATCACAAACGCTACCGCCGTCACGACGCCGCAGGCGATCTTCGCCACCTCATAGGATTTCTGCATGGCGATCCGCTTGGGCACCAGCTCGCCGAAGATCAGCGTAAAATACGATAAGATAATGGTAATAATTACCAGGGACGCCGTGGCCACCGCGCGCTCCGGCACCATCGTTACTCCCAGGTCCTCACAGATCAGTTTCGTCAGACCGTCGGAGAAGTTATCCGCCGCAAAAGCACTGCCTAAAAATCCGGCCAGCGTAATCCCGATCTGGATCGTGGACAGGAAATCCGACGGCTCCTCCGCCATCTTTAACAGCTTTCCCGCCATCTTGTCTCCGGCCTCCTGCTGTTTCTTCAGCTTCGCCGTGTTCAGCGAGATCACGGCGATCTCCGTCGCTGCAAAAAACGCGTTCAGCAAAATCAGGATTACCTGAATCAATAGCTGTTGTGGCAACTCTCCCATAATTCATCGACTCCTTTTCTTTCTAAAATTCTTATTTACGATGGACTTTCGCGTTTCGCGAATCCGCGAAAAAACAGCACAAAAAGGCATAACCCGCCATTCATGGCAGATCATGCCTCTTTCTTTTATTTATAACCGTAAAAAATAACGTCTGTTGCCGCTCTTTACGCGAAGTACCGTATGATTGTTGTCCCCGTCCGCGTCCGCAGAACCGTCGTCCATCGCTGTTTTTCTCCTCCCGGGCCATAATGCTTCAGGCCGCTATTCTATAATAACGGATTGCGTCCTGTATATCAAGACTTTTCTCATAATTTCACAAAATCTTTATTTTCGGCCCAGTCCGCCTTCTCAGCGCCCGGCTTCTTCCTCCTCTTTAACCGGAGCGGCAAACAGCTCCGTCGAGAGATAGCGCTCGCCCGTATCCGGCAGAATCGTCACGATCCGCCGGCCCGCGTGCTGCGGGCGCCCGGCCAGGCGCAGAGCCACTGCCAGCGCCGCGCCCGACGAAATGCCAACCAGAAATCCCTCTCTGGCGGCCAGAAGCCGCGCGGCGCGGTACGCCTCTTCCTCCGTAACCGTCTCCACGCAGTCATACACCGTCGTGTCCAGGACCTCCGGGATAAAGCCGGCCCCGATCCCCTGAATGCCGTGCGGTCCCGCTTTTCCTCCCGAGAGCACCGGAGAACCGGCCGGCTCTACGGCCACCACGAACAGATCCGGGTTCTTCTCGCGCAGAAAGCGCGCCGTCCCGGTAATCGTGCCGCCCGTCCCGGCCGTCGCCACCAGCACGTCCACGTCATGATCCATATCCTCCCAGATCTCCGGCCCGGTCGTCCGGTAGTGCGCCTTCGGATTGGAGGGGTTGACGAACTGACCGGCGATCCAGCTTCCCGGCAGCTCCTTCTGCAGCTCCTCTGCCTTCGCGATCGCGCCGGCCATCCCCTTTGCCCCGTCCGTCAGCACCAGCTCGGCTCCGTGCGCCTTAAGAAGCTGCCGGCGCTCCGCGCTCATGCTGTCCGGCATCACAATCAGCGTGCGGTACCCGCGGGCGGCCGCCACGGCCGCCAGGCCCACGCCCGTATTGCCGCTGGTCGGCTCAATGATAACCGCGCCCGGCTTCAGGATCCCCGCCGCCTCCGCATCCTCAATCATCTGCAGGCCCACGCGGTCCTTAGCGCTCCCGGCCGGATTAAAACTTTCCAGCTTTACAAAGATCTCCGCCTCCGCGTTCTCTGCCGCCTCCAGCCGTCTGACACGCACCAGCGGCGTATGCCCGATCAGCGCTTCAATTCCCTCATAAATCCTGCCCATCGCCCTTCTCCTTTTCCGTTCCCGCACCCAGGACAAACCCACGCGCCTCCATCAGAGCCCGCAGCTCGTCCACCACATCGCCCAGCTCTTTTCCTTCTTCATCCACGGTCAGATCCGCGTAGCGCTCAAAATAAGGAGTCCGCTCGAGATACAGATCCCGCAGCGTCATCCCCTCCCGCAGCGCCACCCCGCGGTCCACCACATCGCCCAGCCGCCGTCTCAGCTCCTCGTAGCTGATCTTCAGATACACGATCAGGCTTATGGCGCGCAGATGCTCCATCGCCTCTTTCCCGTAGATCACGCTCCCGCCCGGGGCGATGACCGCATGGTCCGCCTCGATCCGCGCGTTGATCCGGTTCTCAACGGCCAGAAACCCGTCCATCCCCTTTTCGCGGATGATCTCCTTTAGCCGCTTTTTCTCCTCCTGCTGGATGATCAGATCCACATCCACAAACGAATATCCCAGCCGCTTGGCCAGCAGCACGCCGGCCGTGCTCTTTCCGGCGGCCGGCATCCCTATCAGCGTAATGTTGTTTTTCATTTCCGTCCTTTCCCGCGCCCCGGCCTCTGCGGCGTCCCGGACTTCTTCCTCACACTGTAGCCGAAGGTGCCCAGAAGGCCGGACAGGCCGTAATAGCCGCCGTGCGACCAGGCGACCAGGCCCGCCCGGTCCAGCCGCAGCCGGCCGTCTTCGTCTAACAGCGCCGGATCGATGTCCACGCACACGACCCGGGCCAGAAACATATGGTGCGATCCCAGTTCTTTTACTTCCGTTACCCGGCATTCGATGCCGACCGGGCTCTCCGCCACCAGCGGCGCCCCGATGTGAAAAGCCGGCACGGGAGAAAGCCCCGTGTCCTTCCATTTATCCGTGTCGCGTCCCGAGCGGACTCCGCAGTAATCCAGCGCCCGCGCCATCCGCTCCGTGGCCAGATTGATGGCAAACTCGCCGCGCTCTCTCAGAAGCCCGTAGGAGTAGCGCTCCGGCCGCACAGAAATATACACCATGGGCGGATTCGTACAGACCGTCCCCGTCCAGGCCACCGTAATCAGATTCCCGGATCCCGCGCCGTCCGCCACGGAAACCAGCGCGGCCGGCACCGGATAAAGCATATTTCCCGGTTTCCAGCAGAGCCTGGCGTCCGCCGTCTCTTTCTTTTTCTGCCGATCCTTTTCCGGCGCGGCCGCATCCGTGCGCGGGCCCGCGCCGCCTTCCGTTCTCCTTCTGTTCATCTTGCCGTCCGTTTCTCTACTCAGTCATTATCCGGGAGCAGCTTGATTCTGACCATGATCTGCTTGATCAGACAGCCCTCGGCCGCCCGGATATCCTCCGGATGAGTCTGGGGCGGCAGCTCGCCGTCTTCCTCCAGCTCCACGCAGATCCAGTTGTAGGCCGCCTCCCTGGCGTTCTCCACCGCATCCTCCAGATCCGGCCCCTCGGCGCGGCAGCACTCCAGATCCGGAAACTCCGCCTCGTAGCCGGATCCGTCCTTCTTCGGCGTAAAAATTGCCGGGTATACAAATGTCATACGCTCTCTCCTTACTGCTCGATAGCCACCATCAGCCCCGGCACCAGCTGTTTCTTGCGCGATACCACGCCCGGCAGGCTGACGACGCCGCGGGACGTCTCGCCGCTCTCCAGGTTCAGATGGAAGGCGTCCACCACCATCTGCACGGAGCCCTGTCCCACGCAGAGCAGATCCGTCGATTCCTTCAGGATATTGGTCAGCATCAGGAACATCATATCCACCCGTTCCTCCGCCACCGCTTTCTCCATGTAGGAAAGCATCCGCTCCTGCAGGCCGGCCAGCTCCTGTGCGTTTAAAGACGTAATCTGGCCCACGCCGAACTGTACCTTCCCGGCGGAAAACGTTTTAAAATCCTGATAAAAAATCTCCGCGTCGCTCTTGCCCTTTAACTTGCTGCCGGCCGCAAACATCCGGTTGGCCAGATCTTCGATGTCGACGTCCGCGATTTCTGCCAGCGCCAGCGCCGCCTCCTTATCCACCGACGTGCAGGTCGGCGAGCGGAACAGGAGCGTATCGGAAATGATGGCGCTGCAGAGCAGGCCGGCGATCTTCTTTTCGATCGCGATCCCCGATTCGTTGTACATCTGATAGATGATCGTCGCCGTGCAGCCCAGCGGCTGATTGCGGAAAAAGACGGGCGACATCGTCTCGACCGTCCCCAGGCGGTGGTGGTCAATGATCTCCAGGATATTGGCGTTCTCCACGCCGTCCACCGCCTGGCTGCGCTCGTTGTGATCCACCAGGATTACATTCTTTCCCCGTGCGCCGAGAAAATTCCGGCGGGAAATCATTCCCTTATATTTTCCATTCTTGTCCAGAATGGGGAAATCGCGGTGGCGTTTGCTGGCCATCACATCCTTGATATCGTCGATAAAATCCTCCGTCTCAAAGGTAATCAGGTGCTCCGTCTTCATAAAATAGCTGATCGGCATGCTCTGATTGATCAGGCGCGCCACCGTGTAGGTGTCGTACGGCGTCGTGATGACCGTGCAGCCGCGCTCCTGCGCCAGCTTCTTGATGGTCATGGACACCGCCGCGCCCTCGCAGACGACGATGCAGCCGGCTTCCATCTCGATCGCGCACAGCTGGGACTCATAGCGGTTGCCCAGGATGACCAGATCGTTTTTCTCAATGTAATTCTCCATCATATCCGGATTGGCCGCCGCAATCAGCACCTTTCCCGACCGGAAATAGGCGTTCTCATCGCCGATCAGCATGGTGCCCTCCAGCGTCTCAATGATATTGGCATACTGCGTGCGCGCCTTGGAAAGGATGCTGCTGTCATAGATATTCATGTAGGATCGCGTGATATCGCCGACGGTAATCAGCCCCTCCAGCACATTGTCCTCCGTCACGGCCGGGATCGTCACGACATTGGCGTCCTGCATCAGGTTCCAGGCCTTTTTCAGGGAAATATTGCGCTTGACGCCCTGCGTCTCCCGGATCTCGATGTCCTTTACCTGCGTCTTGACAGACGTAATCTCCTTCGGCGGATTTACTTTAAAATAATCCAGAACGAATTTCGTCTCGGAATTGATGTGTCCGGCGCGCGCCGGCACATACGGCTCCCCCGTCTGAAGCTGCTTTAAATTGGCGTAGCAGATAGCCGAGCAGATGGAATCCGTATCCGGGTTTTTATGTCCGATTACTATCGTTTTCTTTGCTTTTTCAGCCGCCATGGCTTCCTCCTCATCCAAATTGTTAAAATCTGTTTACTGTTTGTTCATATTTTGTTCATATCTCATTTTTATACTAATAGCATAAAGAAATTCATTTTTTATTTCGATTTCTGGTAATTTTGCACATAGATTTTTCATAATTGCCCCGGGCGGTTTTCCGTTCGGGGCCTCCTCATGTCCGGCCGCCCGTCCCTGCCGCTCTTACCCGGCCCTGATACGAAACCGCCTTTCCGTCAGGAAAGGATCAGGCGCGCCGCGCCGTAAATCCCGGCGTCGTTTCCCAGCGTAGCCAGCGCAATTCCCGCTTTATTTTCCGAGATCGGCGTCAGCTTCCGGTACTGGCGCTCCACCATATCCGTCAGAAACGTCCCGGCACGGGAGACTCCGCCCCCGATTACAAAGATGTCCGGATCCACCGTCATGGTCACGATCGCCAGCGCCCAGCCCAGGTAATAGCTGACCGTCTCCATGACCTCCAGCGCCAGCGCGTCTCCCGCCTTCGCCGCATCCAGCACGTCCCGGGCCGTAATGGAATCCCCGAACCGGCGCATCAGCGAATCCGCCTGGCTGGCCGCCATCGCGCGCCGCGCTTCCCTGGCGATCCCCGTCGCCGACGCCACCTGCTCCACGCAGCCGTGCCCGCCGCAGTTGCAGGCCTCCTTCTCGCCCTCGCGGATATGGATGTGTCCAATCTCGCCGCCCAGCCCGTGGCTTCCGGCCACAATCTTCTGATCCAGGATCACGCCGCCGCCCACGCCGGTGCCCAGCGTAACCATGACCAGATTGCGGTATCCTTTTCCGCCGCCCTGCCACATCTCGCCCAGCGCCGCCACATTGGCGTCGTTCGCGGAGCACACTTTCACGCCGTCCAGAAGGCCGCTCAGGATCTCCTGCGCATTCATATTGCGCCAGCCGAGATTCACGCAGAGTTCCACGAATCCGTCCGGGAGAACCGGCCCCGGAAGGCCCATTCCCACGCCCTCAATATCAGCGAGAGAAAGCTTCTCCTCCTCAAGCACGCGCCGAATGGACTGCGCCGTGTCCGGAAGAATAAAACGGCCGTTTTCCTCCTTCCGGCTCGGGATCTCCCATTTTCTCAAAAGCGTCCCCTGCGGCTCAAACAGGCCGATCTTGACGGTCGTTCCGCCCACGTCGACGCCGATACACTTCTTTTCCATGGCATGCCTCCTCGCATTTGCTGGTTCCATTATAAAAGAAGCGGGAGCGTTTTGCAACGTCCCGCAGCGCAAAAAACCTCCGTCCGCCGGCCTTCCCGCCGGCAGACGAAACAGATCGATTTATTTCAGCACCAGCTCCCGCATCCGGTCGGCGCCCGTCACGATCAGCGTATTAAAGCGGCCGCCGCGCGTGATGTGAGAAACCGTAAAGTCAAATTCGCCGGCAAAACGCTCCTTTCCCGACGTGCTGTAAATCCGGCAGGAGCGATCGTCATAGAGGAGAATGAAATCCCCCTCGATGTCCAGCTGCTGCCAGGCATAGGTAAAACCGGCCGCAAACGCCAGGCTTCCGTCTGCCTTATAGACGCTCAGAAGGCTGTCGTACTCCCCCTGCGCGTGATCCGTGACGACCGCCACGTACTCCGGCGACCAGGCAACGCCCTGAATTTCTCCTTCCACCGCCACCTGCGCCGTCAGCTCCGGGCTCGTCACATTTTCCAGCGAGAAAAAGAGCAGCTGGCTGTCCGAAAAGGCACAGGCGTGCGTCTCGTCCAGAAACCGGACCCGCGGACAGATGCTGTCGCCCAGCTCCTCAAAACCTCCGACCAGCCGATCCGGATAGCTCTTCCCGTACTCGGAAAAATTGTAAAACACGATCCGGTTTTTTAAAACTCCGTCGCTCAGATACAGATCCGACAGCATGACCTGCGTCCCTTCCGGCGAGAGCGAAACGTCCATCAGATAACCGTTGCCCGATAAAACCGTCTTGATCGCCCAGTCCAGCTCGCTGCCGTCCTGCTTGAAAAACGTCACGTACGAGGCTGTGCTGTCCTCTACCAGCGCCGCCGTCACGCCGTGCGCCGAGACGCTGACCCGCAGGATCGGGAGAAGCGTCGTCGCCTCCCCCTGACAGCCCGTCTCATCGCAGATATAGATCGCGTTTCCCTGCTGATCCCCGATCGCCGCATAGCTGCCGTTCACGCTGCAGACCGGCGATTTCATCTGATAGCTGATGGACCAGACCGCGTTGCCCGAGCGGTCCAGGTACGTCGCCCCGTCCCGCGAATATTTCAGAAGATTCTCGCCAAACTTCACGTACCGCGTAAAACTGCTTTCGCCGGAGGGAATCTCCTTCTCCCAGGATACCGTATACTGCGTGTACTGATGATTCTGTTTATAAAACAAAACGCCGCAGACGGCAGCGACGATGACAAAAACAAAAATCAGAACCAGACGGAGACGTCTGATGCGGGAATGCCGCTCGGCACGGCGGACGATCTCTTCCTCCGTCTCCCCGTGGCTCTCGCGCCGTCCTGCCTGCGCAGGCGGCTTCCCCGGCTCAATCATACGCCTCTTTAGCTGTCTCTTTTTCTGCTCCCGCTCGATGGAGTTCATTCTGCTCACCCTTTATCTCCCGTAGCCGCACTCCGCCGCCGCCCGGCATCCCATCACGCCAAAACGGCCGCTTCCTGTACACTAAACCCGATTATACACTATTTTTTAGTGTAGCGCATTATCTTTTTTATTCCTGCGCCTGTCCCTGTGCTCCCGCTTTTGGGATTTCCGGCAGGATCAGCGTCTGTCCGGCGATAATCCGATCCGCATCGTCCAGCTCATTCAGCGCCCGGATCTCGTCCAGATAATCCAGATTCCCGTACAGCTTAAAACAGATTCCGAAAAGCGTCTCTCCCTCTCCGATCAGGTATGTATCGCCGGACGGCGGCATATCCCGCTGCAGTTCCGGCTCCGGCAGGACATACGGCTCCTTTGGCGCCCCGTCTCCCGCGCCTGCCGCTTCGCTTCCCGCGCCTTCTGCTCCGCTTTCCGTGTCTGCCGCACTGCTTCCCGTGTCCGCCGCACCGCTTTCCGTGTCCGCCGCACCCGCAGAGCCGTCTCCCGCGCCTGCCACTTCGCTTCCCGCGCCTGGCGCTTCGCTTCCCGTGTCCGCCGCACCGCTTTCCGTGTCTGCCGCACCCGCAGAGCCGTCTCCCGCGCCTGACGCCTTACTTCCTGCGCCTGACGTTTTACTTCCCGTGCTTTCTGAATTACTTACCGGCGCGGCGGCCTCCCAGGCCGCCTCCGGATCCGCGCCCGTTTCTTCGCCGTCCGCCTCCGGAAACGCTTCTTCCGTTCCCCCCGTTCGTCCGGCCGCGGAAAGACCGGCGCGAATTTCCTCCACGATGGGAAGCCTCGCCGCGTTTTCCCTGCCTGCCTCTCCCGCTATCCCCTTGGGCAGCACCGATACCAGCACGCTCTCCATCTCCCGCATCTTCTGGTAATTATTAAAAAGCGTCACGCCCCCGGCCAGCACCGCCACGGCCAGGACGGCGCACAGCGTGCCCAGCGTGCGGATCGTTCCATAGCGCGAGGCGGCCTCCTGGCGCCGGGTCTCCATCCGGCTGCGGAAATCACGGACCACCTGATCGCCCGTCCCCGCCCCCGTCTCCACGCGGCGCGCGTCCTTGCGCTGAATCAGATAATCCTGCATCAGCTGGTTGCGCTCATAATAAATGCTGTAGCCGCGCAGGCGGTAAAAGCCGTCCTCCGAGGTTACATAAAACGCTTCTTCGCCGTCCGCCGCGCTGTTCAGATACATCAGCTGATTCTTTCCGCCAAAATACTGATTGTGCTGCCGCCAGTAATTCAGCGGGCTCAGCATACAGCCGGGAGGTCCGCACAAAAACCATCCCTGCACGGTCCTCTTTGGAAACGTCTCTTCCATTCGCTGGTACGCCTTCTTCCAGGCCGCCTCGGAAAACACCGGCTTCCCGCCCGGCGACACCTCCTCCATCTCCAGCGCTCCGTCCACAAACAGATACGGCACACCGTCGCAGATTTCCGAGGTCCCCAGAAGAAGGCCGATTCTCAGCTCCTGTCCCCCGGACGGAAAAAGACGTTTCAGGTATGTGTTGACGTAATCTTCCACATACAGCTTTACCACATCGTCCCGATCCCCGATCTGCCGGATGTTTTTCGGCAGCCTGGGACCGGAATTATAGGATTCTCCCATGGACTCACCCCGCTATCATTTTAGAAATCTAAAAAAGCATAGCACAGGTTGTCCGAAAAACTTGTCAAACAGTGGCCGCGCTGTCGCATAATTTTTCGACAAGGCAGATGCTGCGGCTGATGCAGTCCGCCATCCGCATAACCACAGAAAGGCGCACGCTCTGCAGCATCAGCGGATCATACGTCCCGCAGCTTCCCACAATCCCCGTGATAAAGAGATCGCCGACGGACCGCAGCTCCTTGCTTACGCCCAGCCCTGGCTTCAGCGCGCCGCGCCCCAGCGTCACATAGCCGACGTGCTCGCCGCGCCCTACCGACGCGTCGACCGCCACGACCAGCGCGTCCCGGTAACACACCCGGAGCACCTCCAGATAGTGGTCCAGATTCATCGCATGCACCGGCCGATCCAGCGTCCCGAACACGAGCGCGCCGGAAAGCCGGCTCTCCCTGAGCTTGTACCCGACAAGCGGCCCCAGGCTGTCCCCGGTCGAGCGATCCGTCCCGATGCACAGAAAAACGACGCTCTGTTTTTTCTTGCGCCTTGCCTCCTCCCGGATCAGCGTTTCCAGCCGTCCGGCAAATTCCCCGGCCGCCGAGCGCTGAAAGGAATTGTAATAATAGACCTCCCGGCTGTTCTGGAGTGCCTTTCGTTCCCATATTTTCATAAAACTACCGCCTGTCTGATTTTTTATTCTATTATAGACAGCGGCCGTCCGAAATATGCAGGACCGCCTCCCCGCCGGGCGCGCCAAAAAAGCAGGGCCGCCTTAGCGGGCGGCCCTGCGGCTGCGGTAGAGATCCATCGCTTCGCTCAGGTTGGAAGCGGCTCCCTCCTCCAGTATCTTCCGAAGCTCTTCCAGTTTGTCCGGAACCAGAAATTCCTTCCCCAGATACGTCTCATACGTGTCTGTGATAAACAGACGCTTTTCCTTGACCATCGTCTCCGTGCGGCGCAGGCGCTCCTTCGCCTCCTCCTGCGATTCGGCGAGATCCTCCAGCTTCTGGCGGCTGTTCCCCGTAATCTCGTCCGTAATGATGGTCCTTGTTACATTTTCAAACGTGTTCAGCGCTTCCTTCTTTTTCTGCCCGAGCTGTTCCATGTCCTGATTCATCTGGGCGATCTCGTCGTCATATTTTTCCAGATTATACGCCGACTCATTGCGATCCCTGCGGATAGAAGCGGTAATAACCCGGATCTTGCGGTTATTGGCGGCGATCAGGCTGCGGATACTCCGCCCTTCGCGCAGCGCGCTGAGATGGCGATCCTTCGTCGCGTTCCCCACGAGAACATAGATCCCGCCGAAAATCAGCACCGCCGCGCCGTAAATCAGCGCCAGATGCAGCGTCCTCCCCTCCGGCAGCATCAGATATACGCCGTAGGGAATCAGAAGGAAACAGACGGCAAACGTCAGAAGAAAGGTCAGAACTTCCCTGAACCCTCTGGGAAAATACAGCGAATAGTAGAAGCCGCTGCCGCAGAAAAACGGGACGTGCTGCGACTGGAACAGCGTCCGCATCCGCACGCGCAGCTCCCGGTTATAATCGCAAAGCTCCTGCGTCTCCTCGCGGATTCGATCGCGGATTCCCTGATTCTTCGCCTTCTCCCGCCGCGCGCGCGTTTTCTTCAGCTTGTCCTGCAGCTTTCCGATCTCGCTGTCATAGCTCTTCTCAATCTCCTCACGGCGCTTCTGAACCGTAGAGCTGACCGTATCGCTGACCGCCTTCTTCTCCGCATCCAGGAGGCGCGAAAGACGCGCCTCCTCCTGCTGCAGCTTCGTCTCCTCCTTCGTCAGGTCCGAGAGCTCTAAAACCGCCTGTCTTGCATCCTCCAGAAATGACCTGAAATCCGTTATCGTCTGTGCCATTGCTACCTCCCGGAGCCGCCCTCACTACTTTGTATAATTATCAAAATAGCCCTGAATCAGCACAATCGGCGTTCCCTTGTCGCCGCTGCCCGAGGTCAGATCCGCGAGCGATCCGATCAGATCCGTCAGCCGTCTCGGCGTCGTCCCCTGCGAAACCATATTTCCCGTCAGGTTTTCCGCTTTCTCATCTTTCTTCCGGATATAAGCCGAGATCGCGTCCTGCAGCGCCTCGCCGGACAGATGGGCGAAATCATTGTCTGCCAGGTATTTCAGCTTTACCTCATTCGGAGTTCCCTCCAGCCCTTCCGTGTAGGCCGGGGAAACCACCGGATCCGCCAGCTCCCAGATCTTGCCCGCCGGATCCTTAAACGCGCCGTCGCCGTAGACCATGACCTCGATCCGGCGTCCGGTCGCCTCCTTCAGCTTTTCCTGTACGCCCTTCACAAACTCCGCGCAGTGAATCGGGAACAGCTTGACCGATTCCTCCGTCGCCTTGTTGGAACCCAGAAGGCCGTAGCGATCGTTGTAGCCGCTTCCGTCCACGCTCTCTGTCAGGATCTCGTCCAGCGAATACACCTTCTTCGCCCCCGCCTTTAACAGATGCTTCTTCGTCCGCGCCCGCGTGTGAATATCGCAGTTTAAAACGCTCTTCGTATAGCTTAAAATCGCCCGCGGGTTGTTGGCAAACAGGATCTCTACCTCCGTCCCGCAGTCCTCGATCAGCTTCTTATAATATTCCACGTAATCCACGCCGGTAAACGGATGTTTCTCATATCCAAACAGCCGGCGGTACTCCGGCTCCGTCAGCACGTCGCTCCACGGATTCACGCCGCTCTCATCCAGCGCTTCCTCGGAAATCAGATGGTTGCCCACCTCGTC
This sequence comes from uncultured Lachnospiraceae bacterium, assembly GCA_944381615.1. GTDB lineage: Bacteria > Bacillota > Clostridia > Lachnospirales > Lachnospiraceae > Otoolea. Next base: position 26,604 of record CALWLT010000007.1, read on the forward strand.
GGCCGGATAGCTGAGCATCAGGATCATCCGGCGGCAGCCCTTGGCGATTCCCTTCAGGCAGATGGCAAAGCGGTTCCGGCTCAGGATCGGAAAAATCACGCCGACCGTATCGTCGCCGAATTTATTCCGGATATCCGCCGCAATCTGATCCGTCGTGGCATAATTCCCCTGCGCGCGCGCCACAACCGCCTCCGTAACGGCCACGACGTCCCGATCGCGCAGCTCAAAGCCCTCGCTTTCTGCCGCTCTCAGCACGGAATCAGCCACAATCTGAACCAGATCGTCTCCCTGGCGGATAATCGGCGCGCGCACGCCGCGGGATACGGTTCCAATGTATCTCTCCATTTTGTTCTTCCCCCATCTTCCTCTTTCGCATACGGTCCCGGCCGCTCTGCCCGCGTTCCGGCAGGTATCTCCGGACGCGCTTTCCCGCCTTTGCCGTATGAAATAATTCTGTGCCATACACAGATAACTCTACCATATTTTCAGAAGCTTGTCACTCTTTTTACCGGACATCCGCCCCATTCTTTCCTCATTCTTCCAGAACCTGGATTTCCAGATAATCAAAATCAATCGGCTCGATAAAATGATCCTGCGTAAAGCGGGCCCGATCATGGCGCTTAAATTCCTCGACGGTCTTGTCCAGCCAGACCGGGTGGCCCAGATCGAACGCATAGCACAGCTGATCCAGCGCGTCCAGCACCATCGCCGTGCGCGACATGGCATAATTCCCGTTTTCAATTACCTGATCCCGAATCAGATGATTGTCCCGGACAATTTTTCCCCAGAGACGAAACATCGGTTCCTTCCTCCTTTTTGGCGGCCTGCCGGCCGCCGGACTGTTTCCGGTACGGCAAAAGGGAGACGCGCCCTGCCGGCCGCTCTCCCTCCCGCCGCATCTGTCTGTTGAATTTTCACGGGCCGTCTTCACGGCCTCTTTCCCGCCCTTCGCAGGCCGTTTCCTACAGCCGCTTTAAAAGCCTTTCTCTGGCCTCCTCGTAACCGGGTTTCCCCAGAAGCGCGAACATATTCTTCTTATAGCTCTCCACGCCGGGCTGATTAAACGGATTTACGCCCAGCAGGTAGCCGCTCACGCCGCAGGCAAACTCAAAGAAATAGAACAGCTGGCCCAGGCTACGGGCATCCATCGCCGGGATTGTTACCTTCAGGTTAGGAACGCATCCGTCCGTGTGCGCCAGGATCGTCCCGTTCATGGCGCTCTTATTGACAAAATCGACGCTCTTTCCCGCCAGGTAATTCATCCCATCCGTGTCGACCGCCTCCTCTTCCAGAAGGATCTCGGCCGGGGACTCTTCTACCTCCAGAACCGTCTCAAACATAATCCGGGCACCATCCTGAATGAACTGCCCCATCGAATGCAGATCCGTCGTCAGATCCACGGAAGCCGGATAAATGCCCCGCTGATCCTTTCCCTCGCTCTCGCCGAACAGCTGCTTCCACCACTCGGACACATAATGCAGGCTGGGCTCATAGTTGGCGACAATCTCCACATTTTTTCCCTTCCGGAGAAGGATGTTGCGCGCCGCGGCATACAGAAGAGCCGGATTTTCCTCGTAGGGGGTCTCCAGCGCCTTCTTCCGGCCCTCGGCCGCCCCCTCCATTAACGCCGTGATATCCGCGCCGCTGACCGCAATCGGAAGCAGGCCCACGGCCGTCAGCACCGAATAGCGGCCGCCCACGTCGTCCGGCACGACAAACGTCTCATAGCCTTCCTCGTCCGCCAGGTGCTTTAACGCTCCCTTTTCCCGATCCGTCGTGGCATAAATGCGCTTTGCCGCCTCTTCTTTTCCGTATTTTTCGATCAGCAGTTTCTTAAATACGCGGAACGCAATCGCCGGCTCCGTCGTCGTGCCGGATTTGGAAATAATATTAATGGAAAAATCCTTTCCTTCCAGCAGATCCTGCAGATCCCGCATGTATTTGCTGCTGATGCTGTTGCCCACAAAATAAATCTCCGGCGTCTTCCGCTTTCCGGCGGGCAGGTTATTATAAAAGCTATGGGACAGGAACTCGATCGCGGCCCTTGCTCCGAGATAAGAGCCGCCGATTCCGATTACCAGAAGCACCTGCGAATCCTTCTGAATCTTTTCGGCCGCCTTCCTGATCCGCGCAAACTCCTCCCGGTCATAATCCGCCGGAAGGTCAATCCAGCCCAGGAAATCGCTGCCGGCCCCGGTCCGGTCAACCAGCGTATTTCTGGCCGTAATCACACTGGCCTTCAGGTTTTCCATCTCCTCCTGACGGATAAACGCGGCTGCTCTGGAATAATCAAAGCTCACTTCTCTTCCCATTCTTCTCGTCTCCTTTTTCTTCTTCGCGCCGCCCGGACGGCGGCGGCTACGGTTGACAAAAAATAATCAATGCTGTTCGCCTTTATTATAACAATCCTCTTTTCAAACCGCAACCGCTTTCCGCTCCCTTTTGCACGCCCGGCTTATCTGCCCAACTTGCGCGCCCGGTTCACACGCCCGGCTTGCGCGCCTGGTTTGCGTGCGTCCACGAAGCCGCCGCTTCCCGCCGCCGTCAGGAGCCGGAAAAATACTCCCGCATAATCTCGCCCAGCAGCTTGGCCTCCTCGCTGCTCAGATTCCTGGTCCAGTCCGTCCCGTCCCGGCCCCGATCGCGGCTGGCCGCAATCTGATCCAGGCTCTGGCGCAGATAATCGAGATTGCGTCTGGCATGATCCGGCTGCCGCTCTGCCGTCCCGTCGTGTCCTTCCACCCCGTCCCGCGGCATATCTGCCTGGACGGCCGACCGCGCCCGGGCGCGGTCGGCTTTTTCTCTCTGCACCGTCCCGCGATAGGAACTTTCCGTTTCTTCCGGACGATCCGCTTCTTCCTCTTTCATGCTGCGCACGGTGCGCAAAAGTTCCTCCGCTTTGGAGCTGCGGCCGCGCAGCGGCCGCACGACGCAGCGCCCGGCCGTCTCGCCCCCGCTCTGTCCCGCTCCTTCTTCCTGCAGGCGTCTTCCTTCTTCCTCGTGGACCAGCCCGTCCCGAATCTCGTTTTCCCGGATCAGCCGCTCCCGGTCCCGGACGGCCTGTCCGCTCTTTCCGGAACCCGCCGGTTCGCGTCCCGCAGCCCCTTCCCGGGCCGCCCGCACAAAAACAGAATTATCCACATACTCTAAAAGGACCGTCTCCAGCTGCTGCTTTTTCTGGCCAATCTGAGCGCTGCAGTCTACGAAAGCCAGAAAAAGCCCGCCCAGCACCGCCGCCGTCGCATACAGCACAATGTAATAGGAATCCAGGCGATACCAGTAGGAGAAAAACGATCCCAGCCCGCCGGCAAACAGCCCCAGAAGAATCATCTGAAACGACAGGCTGTTCCACTGCTCCAGCGAAAGATGCATAAAGCGGAAACCGTATATCAGCTTGTCCAGATATGCCTGCGTATTCACAATGTTCTGATTCAGCCGGTATGTATTTTCTACTTTCTGCTTCAGTATTTTCAGATTCTTATTGCGGGTCATCGCCATGTTTTCCGTTTCTTTCAGCAATCTTTTGTAGAGGCTTTGTGTGATCAGCTTGCTGACTAGGCCGACGAGGCCGATTGCCGCAAGGACCGACAACGCTTTTCCTGTCTGTAAAAACTCCAGCATAAAAAGCTCCCCTTTCTCTCCGGATTTTTCGGATGGCTTTTATTATAGCCGTCCGCATCCGCTTTGGGAAGATGAGAAAGGGGAAAATCGTTCGTCAAATTCTGCCTTAATTCGATTGTAAAGCGCGCCCTGATCCACATTCTGAAGGCCCGCCGAAGAGGCGTTTCCTTCTTCTTTTAATAACGGGATATCATTTCCAGGATCAGACGGACGCTGTGCCGGATCGCCTCCGCCTCGAACACCGCGTAGTCCATCCCGGCGCTGTCATCCGCTTTGTCAGAGATCGCGCGGATAATCAGAAACGGAATTCCGTTCAGATACGCCGCCTGCGCGATGGCCGCCCCTTCCATCTCGGTGCAGCTTCCCCCGAACTGTTCAATCAGCCACTCTTTTTTAGCCTTATCGGAAATAAACTGATCGCCGCTTACCACGCGCCCCGTAAAAGTCTGAATTTCCGGATTAACCGCCCCGTTGCACTCCTTTGCCAGCTCAATCAGTTTCCCGTCCGCCTGAAACGAAAATGTCTCCACCCGGGGAATCTGCCCGACCGGATACCCGAATCCGCTGGCGTCCATGTCGTGCTGTACCGCGTCGGTCGAGAGCACAATATCCCCGATGTTAATCTCCGCTCTCAGGGAGCCGGCGATTCCCGTATTAATTACCGCGCTGACCGCAAAGCGGTCCGCCAGAATCTGCGTGCAGATTCCCGCATTGACTTTTCCGATCCCCGAGCGCACGACAACCGCTTCCCGGCCCCCGATCCGGCCGCGGTAAAAATCCATCCCGGCTACGGTCGTCACGGAAACCTCCGTCATCTCTTCCTTGATTTTTGCAACCTCTTCATCCATTGCCCCGATAATTCCAAGCATCGTCCTGTTCCTCCGTTTCTGTTTCGCCTGTTTTCCGGTTTCTTTCTGCCAGGATTATAAAGTATTTTCCCGCGCTTGACAACACCTTTCCCCTGAGGCTATAATCATTCTCAATGAAGATCTGGTTTTGGAGGTAGTAGAAAATGACATATAAAACACAGGGCGTCTGTTCCCGTGAAATCAGCTTTGAAGTAGAAGATAACAAATTAAAAAATGTGCGCTTCGTCGGCGGATGCTCCGGCAACACGCAGGGCGTTTCCCGCCTCGTAGAGGGAATGGACATCGACGAGGTCATCGCCCGCACGGAGGGGATCCACTGCGGGTTCCGCCCCACATCCTGCCCGGATCAGCTGGCCCGGGCGCTCAGAAGCTACAAGGCCGCCCAGGAAAGCGAAACTTAATCGCCTTCCCCCGTATCCGGGATGTTGCTTTGGCGTACAGGAAAAACGCTTTCTTGTACGCCTTTTTTCACACCAGCCGCGCGTTTCGCGCCGGCCACGCGTTTCGCGCCGGCCGCACGTTTCGCGCCGGCCGCACTTGTTTCTGCCGCACAGCGGCCGCCGTTTCTCTGACCGGCCGCTGTTCTCACTCTTATCGGCCGGCCGTGTTTCTCCGGACCGGCCGCGCTCCCTGTCAGCCGCTGCAGCGGCTCGCCTGAAGCGGTTCCGTCCGGCTCGAGACAATCTGCGACTGTCCGCCCGCCCACGCGCAGTGAATTCCCCGAATCCGGTAATACCGCCCGATCTTCTGCCGTTCGGATACCGCCGTATTCGTCATTCCCGACAGATCCTCCGTCGGAAAATCTTCTTTTTCCGCCCGGTACTCATAACGGGCCACCTCTTTCCAGGATCCATCCTTCTGCCGGCATTCCAGAACGGCAATATTGACGATCTCCTCGCACTCCTCCTCGGCCAGCGTCTCAATCAGAATCCCCAGCTTTCCGTTTTCCAGGCTGGTCAGCTCGACCGTCGCCGTTGAAATAATCCGCGCCGGCGGCGCGGCGGCCAGCAGGAATACGGCCGCCGTCAAAAGCGCCGCAATCCTCCCCGCTTTCTTCATTTCTGACTCCTCCTAATTCTCCAGATATACGTTTTCCGTAATCTGCCGGAAGATCTCTTCTTCCATTCCCCCGGACAGCTGATAATACGAGTCCCCGTCTACGATGCACGCGCTGTATTCTTCTCCCGCCTCTGTTTTGACCCGCCGGATGACAATCTCCTTCTTCAGCAGTTCATTATAAACGCTCTCATAATCCATCCGATCAGAAATCACATTGACGGAGGTTTCCGCCTCCCGGGTCTGCTGAACCACATGGAAGCGGCGATCGCCGTAGCGGAAATACATGGTAGCGCGGATTACCGGATTCTTCACGATCTCCGTCTTCAGATACGTCAGCCGCTCTGGAACATATCCCAGCCTCAGAACCGGTATGCAGGCCTGCCCGGAGATCTCCTGATAAGCCTCCTCCAGCCGATCCTCCTCCGGCAGCGTGTCGACATTGCTTAAAAGCATATCATTTTTCAGACTGTCCCGCTGCCTTACGGAATACTGGTAATTCTTTTTGGCCCCCGCCGTGATCGCCATCCCCAGCATCATCAGCGCGACGGCCGCGGCAACGATTCCAGCTTTCCAGGCAAGCCGGCGCCTCCTGGCCCCGCGAAAAGAAGAGAGCGGTTTTTCGCTTTCCTTTTCCTCCTCCCGCTCCGTCTGCCGTCCGGCGGCCGTAAGATGCCTCTCTTCGATCGCGTTTACCAGCTTCTCAAAGCCGCCGTCCGGACTTTGCAGAATTTCCGGATCCTTTACCTCGGTCTGAGCACGCAGAAAATCCCCGAGCAGCCGATCCTCGTCAACGCCGAACGCCTCCTTCAGCAGCCGCTCTGCCCCTTCTTCGCTGTTATATGTTTCGTGAGCCCGATCCACGTTTTCCCTCCTGTTGCATCCGTTCCCCCGGCTTCCGACTTTGGGGTTGACTTTTTATGATTTCTGTTTAGTATACTAAATAGATCCTGTTCGGGTCCTGTAAGACGTCTCTTTTGGGAGGAACCTTTATTATGAAAAAAATCGTCCTGACCGGCGGAGGAACAGCCGGCCACGTTACCCCCAATCTTGCGCTTCTCCCCGCCCTTGCACGGGAGGGATTTGAAGTCCGCTACATCGGCTCCTATAACGGAATCGAGCGCCGCCTCATCGAGGACGCGCAGATTCCCTATGACGGAATTTCCTCCGGAAAGCTTCGCCGCTATTTTGATCTGAAAAACTTTTCCGATCCCCTGCGGGTGTTAAAAGGCTACGCGCAGGCCCGCAAATTGTTAAAAAAATACCGGCCGGACGTCGTCTTTTCCAAAGGCGGCTTTGTTTCCGTCCCCGTCGTCCTTGCCGCCAGTCATTACAAAATCCCGGTCATTATCCACGAATCCGATATGACGCCCGGACTGGCTAATAAAATCTGTATCCCTGCCGCCACCAAGGTCTGCTGCAATTTCCCTGAGACCTTGAATTATCTCCCAAAAGAAAAAGCCGTCCTGACCGGATCCCCGATCCGGGAGGAGCTTCTGCACGGAGACCGCCTGGCAGGCCTTCAGTATGCTCATCTCTCGGCGGAGCGCCCTGTGATTCTCGTCATCGGCGGAAGCCTCGGCTCCGTAACCGTCAATCAGGCGGTGCGCAGCATCCTTCCGGAGCTTTTACAGTCCTTCCAGGTCGTACATATCTGCGGAAAGGGCCATCTCGACGAAAGCCTGATCGGAACCGCCGGATATGTGCAGTACGAATATGTCGATAAACCGCTGCGGCATTTATTTGCCGCCGCCGATCTGATCATCTCCCGCGCCGGCGCCAATTCGATCTGCGAGATTCTTGCCCTGCGCAAGCCGAATGTCCTGATTCCGCTTTCCGCCGCGGCAAGCCGCGGCGATCAGATCCTGAACGCCAATTCCTTCGCCAGACAGGGCTTCAGCACCGTTCTGGAGGAGGATGTTCTTACTTCGGATACCCTGCGCCATGCTATCCGGGAAACCTACGCTGACCGGCAGTCCTTCATAGACCGGATGAGCGAAAGTCCTCTGAATAACGCGGTTGAAACCATTCTCGGGCTGATTAACGACTGTATCCCTTCCGCCTGATTCGCCCTGACGCGTCCCTGAAGCGGATTGTTCCCGCCGGAACCGGACTGTTTTGCGATCGCCGGCGGATTCTCCGTCAGGTTTTCCGGCGGTCAAAGATATCGGCTTTTTCAAGCTGCCTGCGCAGTTCTTTTTTCGCTCTGAAGAGACGGGAACGGCACACCGTTCCCGATATCTTCAGAATCTCGCAGGTCTCTCCGACCGAAAGGCCCTCGATGACCCGCAAGGCAAGCACTTCCCTCCAGTTTTTCTTCATTTTTTTCACAATTTCCCAGACCGTCCGGTACAGTTCCCGATCCTGCACCTCCTGATCCAGAACCTCCGTCATCCTGTCGCTTTTTATCAGCTCTTCCAGAATCGATATCCTGTCTTCCGGATCGTCCATCCTGAGCGTTACCCGGCGCAGGCGTCTTCTGCTGTCAATCCACCGGCTCCGCAAAATCCGGATCAGAAGCATCATTTTTACCTTCTGCGGATTTTCCAGCGAATATCTTTCATAATATTCAATAAAGGTCTCCTGTGCCAGATCTTCGGCCTCCCCGGCCTGCGCGCCCAGACTTGCCGCATACTTTTTCAGCGGAACGAGATACTCCTCATACATCCTCTCCAGAAGGACAGACTCATCCTGCCGCATAGCGCTCTCCTAAAGCTCCAGCTCCTTCTGGATGCTGCTGCTGACTGCGGCAAGCTCTTCGGGATCCGCCTTTCCCGGCTTCCAGGCTACCATCTCCGGCCCTCCCTCATAACGCGGGATCACATGAACATGGAAATGGAACACCGTCTGTCCCGCCGCGGTCCCGTTATTCTGCACAACGTTAAATCCGGCGCAGCCCAGCGCCCGCTTCATCGCCGCCCCGAGCTTCCCGGCCAGCGGCAGAACCCGGGCCGCCACGCTTTCGTCCAGTTCACACAGATCTTTATAATGGTTCTTCGGCAGAATCAGCGCATGTCCTCTGGACGCCGGGCCCAGATCCAGGATAACCCGGAAATCCGCATCCTCATAAACGGTAGCAGACGGAATCTCGCCCGCAGCAATTTTGCAGAAAATACAATCTCTGTCTGTCATCATTACCTCTCCTTTTCATCCTCACAGATTTCCTCCCGGACAGAAAACGGCGCGCCGGGAGCGTTCCCGCCGGCCCTTGCCTCTTACGCAATGCCGACGTGCCCATTATACCACAGGTTGTTTTGTTCTTCTATAAATTTTTACAAAAACAGAAATCTTGCGTAAAAGAGAAAATCTTTACGCAAATTATTTGTTTTTCGTCACAATTTTAAATTTTCAGAGAATTTTCCCGAAAATAAAAGCCAGCATCGGCCAGATAAATTTCATCCCCATCCCGGATGCTGACCGTTTCATTCGCCTGAAGCGCATATCCGTTGACCACGGTTCCGTTGGTAGAATTCAGATCCGTAACCAGATACACGCCTTCCTTCCTGTCTACCCGCAGATGGAGCCGGCTTACCGTCGGCCGCGAAAGACAGAAATCCGCCAGCGTTTCATGCTTTCCGATCACAAACGGAACGTACCGGATCTCGATTACCTCCTGGCCGCGATCCACCGGCCAGAATGCGGCGCTTTCCGTCTCCTCCCCGCTGCCGCTCAGCAGCTCGGTGCCTTCCCTCTGTTCCCGGAGCATTCTCTCTTTTTCCTGCCGGATCCGCTCCTTCTGCCGTTCTTCCTCGTTTTCCGGGCGTAGCTCCCAGGAATTTCCCTCCTTCGCTCCCGTCCAGGACGCATTTTCTTCCCGCAGAGCCGCTTTCTCCTCCCGCTCCTTCCCTACCGTTCTGTGCGCCGCGGCCGTCGTCAGAAACAGCGAAAAGAAGAAAACCGCGCCCGCCAGGCCGCAGAGAAGCACGCCCGTCTGTCCTGTCGCGTACCAGTATAGCGCGCCGGCGCCAAGCGCTGCTGCCGCGCTCTGAACCGCCGCTTTCCGGTTCTGATCTCTCTTTGTCTTTCCTGCCCGGCTTCCCTTCCTCTCCCCTTTTGCCCGATCCTCCCGATCCGTCTCCCGGCGTTCATCCGCTCCTCCCCGTTCTGCTCTCTGCCAGCTCTCACTTTCCCGCTTCCGGCCGGCATCCCGTGTCTCTTTTTCGCCGCTTCTCTCTCTTCGCCATTCCCGGTCTTCCCGGCCCCTGCTTTCACGCCGCGCCGCGCCCCGGATTTCTTTTTCCCGATCCGCTTTCCCGTCCGTATCTTCTTCCGGAAATTCCTCTTCCCGCCATGCGTCCGAACCCGCTTCTTCCCTCCCGGCCTTCTCGCCGGAAAAAATCGAATCTTCCGCCCTCTTCAGGCAGCGCGTCAGATCGCAGATCCCGTAATTTTCCTTAAGGCTTGTCTGATACAGGTTATAGGCCAGCACGACCGCTTCCCGATCCTGATGATCCGTCCGCTCCAGGATCTGCTTTAAAAGCAGCGACAGCTCAGAAAAAAAATCCTCCCGGCGTCCCGGAATAAAGCAAAATGCGGCCGCAAACGGATCCGGCTTCACATAAATATAATCCGGATCCAGCACCAGGCCCTCTTCCGGCAGCAAAAAACGTTCCGTCTGATCCAGAACCTTCTCCAGCGTGACCAGCAGGCTGCGGATGATCCCGGCCGTTGCTCTCTGCCGTTCCAGAATCCTTGAAAGCGGCTGCCGGGAAGTGATCTCGTAATAAAATTCTCTCCCCTGCTCCTTCTGCCTGGCCCGGAACCTTAAAAGCCCTTCCATCGGATTATCTTCCAGCATCCGGCATTCATAGGTTTCCGTCTGATCCGGCGCCTCTATAATCATATAATTATGATTCATTTCCCTGCTGTAACGAACTTCCACTCTGCTCCTCCCGTACTGTTCCCGTGAAACCGGCATTTTCCGCCGCGCATCGCCATTCAGATCCCGCCGGCCGTCAACAGGCGAATCCGGTTTTCCGGATCATATCCCGTAACCTCGATCTGCGTCTCGCTTCCCGCCGTTACCTGCCCCCGGATGACGTTTCCTTCCCATTCAAGCTCCAGCCGCCCGTCCCCGCACCAGAAAAAGCTGCGCAGCTGGTTTTCCGCCTCCTGCTCCAGCTCCTGACGAATTTCCGCCTCTTTTTTCTCCTCCGCTTCCAGGAAAATTCCGCGCTCCAGCGCTTCCTGAAGCACAAACCGGCCGGCCACGCGGGCGTGAACCTGAAACACGCCGATAAGCAGCGCGGCAATCAGGAAAAATGCCGCCGACATGACCAGCGACGCCTCTACCGTATAGGACGCCTTCAGCCACCCAGAAGAAGAGCCGCCCAGACCGGGATCAGAAACGGAAGGAAGGCAAGCTCCCGTTTTGCCGCGCTGCGCCCCCGAAACAGCTCCCGCATCATCAGTCCCAATCCGGCCAGACTGCTCCCGAGCAGGCCGCCCGCCAGAAGGCAGACGATCTCCCTTCCGTTCAGAAACAGGCCGGACGCCAGAAAAAAGCATCCGTCTCCTCTGCCAACCGCCTCTCTGCTCCAGACCGAAACCAGAAGCAGAAACATACCGGGCAAAAAGGGCAGCCCCCGTTCCAGAATTATTTGCCATACCCCTGTCTCTCCTCCCGTTTTTACTATCTCCCAAACGCCCGAAAGCCACACGGCAAGCCCGCAGCCGCCGAACGCTTCCAGCAGGCGGACCGGAATCCGGCGGTTCTTCCAGTCGAGCCAGGCCGCCGCCAGAAGAAATCCTGTAAAAATCGCCCTGTTCAGCATTTTCTCTCCCCCCTGCCGTTCCCTGTCTGCCACATTTTCTCATCCGCCCGCGCAATACGAACAGGCTCCCAGATGCTCTGCCTGCGATAGCGGAACCCTGCGCACGTAATAGGCCAGCGAAGAGCAGTCCGCCCGGCCGTGGTAATACTCCCCATGCGGCAGCACATACACGACCCCGCCGCTCTTAGCCTGCGAGCCGCATACCGCACAGGGACGGTAATGCCTTCCGTCCGCATTCTTCTTTTCCCCGATCTGCGCGCCGGCAACCGCTGAAATCTGATTGGAAATATAATGGCAGCCCGGATCCAGATGATAGCGGGTCCCTCCTTTTCCGACGTATACCATCCTCTCCTCCTTTTCCGATTCCGCCAGTGTCTCAAAAGAACCGCCTTTTTCGCCGATCCAGCCCCGCCGGCGGCTGCGCGAAGTCAGCGATACCCCATCCAGTGCAAACACAGAAAACGGAAGACGGTACTCGTAGCTCGCCCGCAGATCAATCTCTTCCCCGTCTCCGGAAACAAAGCTTCCCAGACAGCTGACGTGTTCCAGCCGTTCTCCTCCCGCCTCCGCCACTTTTCCCCGCAGATACACGGCAAGCGCGGTTCCGGTCAGAATTCCGCCGGCCGCCTCTCCATAAGAACTGTCATTCTGATTCGGGCCGGCCGTTTCCCGGGAAAATAACGCCCCCGCTTCGCCGTGCGCCAGCCGGTACGTAATATACGCCTGCCAGCCAATCTCGCGCCCCGCTGTCTCCAGCGCCGTCTGCACTTTTCTCTGTGTGTCCAGAATCTCCATCGGCACGGACAAAAGAATCACAAAAAACAGAAACAGCGTCAGGGACAGGGAAGCTTCTATGGTCAGACTGGCCCGGACTTTCTTTTCTCTCCTCAAATCGTCCTCTCCCCTCCCGCAATCAGGAAGCGGAAAACAGAAGGAAGCGCCCTTTTTCGTCTTTTACAATAAACTAGTATTCCGTCTTGAAAAGTAAAACATGAATTCAAAAACCGATCGGCTTCGATCGATTTCACAGGGTCTTATGTACTTGGAGAGGCACACATATTTAAAAAAGGACGCCCCCTTCTGTTTTCCGCTTCCCTGTTTTTACCTTTGTTTTCGCAGTGATTGTCTCTTCTTTTCCGGTTTCTGCCCCGGCCTCAATATGCCCGGCGCGCCGTCCGCGCAACCGGAACCAGCGTCCCCCTGCCTGAGAGCGACGCCTCCAGGGAAACTGCGCACCGCTCCATCCGAAAAGACGGCTGCCGGATGGCGATCGTATTCTGAATCAGATCCATCATCCGGTAACAGAGCGTCGTCTTATCCTCCATCAGATAAAACATTCTCAGCCAGCCCTGATAATCCGATCCTCTTCCTTCCTGCTGCGCCCCGTCTTCTCTCTGCACCGTTTTCCACACTGCCGCCCCCTGTTCTGCCAGCCCGGAAAGCGAAACGCGCCACTCATCCGCCGTCTTCAGAAAAGGAACCCGGCCGCCCGCCAGAAGAATCCGCACGTCTTCTACCGACTCCGCAAACGCCCAGACCGTCATGATAAAAAAAGAAACAACTGTTGTCAGCGGCGCAAGCCCGACCGCTCCGGTTATGGAAAAAGCCAGCGCCTCCGCCTGACTGCGCAGCGTCTGGCTGCCGTAAAGCGTTACCAGATTCAGCGCTTCCCGGACCGCTATCAGCTGCCGCAGCGTCTGCTCCAGATTTTCCCGGTCCGAATCCTTTCCCTGAAGAAGATATTCCTGCTCGTAACAAAACGGCTTCTCTGCTTTCTTGCAAAACGAGGCAAAATACGAAACGGCGTATTCATTCAGAAGCGCCCGTTCCAGCCCTCTTACCAGCAGGTTCTCCCGGCCGCCGGCCGGATCTCCGTTTCCCGCCAGGCGGGAAGGCAGCTCCGCTGCCGGAAGCAACGCCTGAGAAATGACCGTTCCCTCCGGCACGCACAGAGAAACCAGATCCGTCTGGGCCAGCCGGCCGACCGTCTCCAGGATCCCCATTGTCTTTTTATCGCGGATCTCGGCCTCCCGGAAGCGGGCGTCCGTCTGAAAGCGCCCGGTAATACGCAGCACCCGCCTCCAGAGCGCCTCCTCGTCCAGCTCGTCATCCTCGTCCTGCGGCTCCCAGTCCTCGATATACTCCTGAATCTCCTCTGCTTCCCGGATTGCCTCCTCTACGACTTTCCGGTTCTGCTCTGCGGTCTCCCGGGTTTTTTCCACCTCACGCCGCCGCTCCCCGTCCTTATCCAGGTACGAGCGGTATCCCGCTGCCTCGGCTTCCGTGATCATCCGGGAATCCTCCTTCAGATCCGGCCGGATTGCCTCTTTGCTTTGTTCCGCCTTTGCCAGCTCCAACGCCAGTTCGTCCGCCTTTTTTCCGTATGCCTCCACCAGCCCCGGAATCCGATCCAACTCGTCAAGCAGCTTTCCGGCCGTCTTTAGAAACGCAGATCCGTTCCCGTTTTCCAGCTCGCGGTTTCCCTTGTCCAGATACTCTTCCTGCCGTTTCAGGCAGCTTCCGATCGCCTCGATCGATTCCTCCAGCCGCAGGACCTTCTTTCCATTCTCCTGATAACGGTCCGCCACCTGGTACAGCCCTTCTGCCTCCCGCAGATCCTCCGCCGTTTTCTGAAGCGCTTCCGGATCCGTTTCCATGTTCCAGATCCCCAGCTTCATATAGTCCAGAACCTCCTTCTCAAAATATGCCCCGCCGCCGTCTGTCATCCTGGCCAGCACTTTTACCTCCAGTTCCTGATCCGAAAGCGGATAAAAGGGCGCGGCCTCCAGATACGCCTCACAGTACGGTTCAAGCCCCTCCCGCAGCGCCGCCTCCTCGTCGCTGTCTAAGAGGAACAGGCGGTACTGATCCCACACCTCCCTGTGATAGCGGCTCATCAGAGAATCGAGAGAGGAATTGATCGCCATCTGCATATACCAGCCGCAGCCCGCTGCGCGCGCGGACTCAAACAGCCCGCCCAGAAGCGCGCAGATACAGGTCAGAATCAGGCTCAGAAATACGGTAATTCCTCCTCTCATCTCAGTTTCCTCCTTTTCCCGCTGTGCCCGGCAGAAAAACCGGTTTCTCAGTAAACTTCTTTTGACTTGCTGTTGATCTGCTTGAAAATACTCTCCAGGAGATCATTGATCTGCTCTTTAAAAATAATGACCAGCCCGATCAGGACTACCAGAATCAGGACAATCTCAATGACTCCCACGCCATCCTCTTCCCGCAGGAAGCTTTTCACTTCCCTGCGCCAATCTCTTCCTGTCAAACGCATCCTTATCCTCCTTTCACGCCTGTTCCGATCCTCCGGATTCCCGTTTTTATCTTGCTGTGCGCGGCGCCTCCGGCCTCAGCCGATCCCAAAGGAAAAAAACGCCGGCACGGACACCACGGTCATGACGATCAGCAGCAGCAGAAACAGCGGTAAGAGAAGGCGGGTCGACGCCTCTTCTCCCTGTCTGCGTGCCCTTGCTTTCTTCTCCTCAAACGCCGCGCTCATCTCCTCCTCCAGCGCCGTCCGGATCCCCTCTGAACCGCGCTTAATATTCTGTTCCAGGATCCCGGCCAGTTTCCGGTATGCGCGCAGCCCGCACCGCTCCCCAAATTCCGCGTAGGCCTGAAGCTCCGGGACGCCGCGCTTCATCCGGTGATACGTCTCTTCCATCTCCCGGTATGCCTCCCGTTTCCCCGCCGGATCCTTCTGCACATCCAGGACAATCCGCTCCCAGGCTCTGCGAACCGGGAGCCCGGCCCCGGCAAATACGGTCAGACTGGAAACGATCTCCGGATAATCGGCCATCATCTGCCGTTCCCGCTCCCGCTTTCGTTCTTCTTCCTTCTGCCGGTCCCAGAGCGGGATCAGAAACGCCGCAAACAGGCCGAAAAACGGAAAGAGCAGCCAGTCCCGGTTTCTGACGCCGCGGTAAGAAAGCGTTCTCCCCTCATATTCATCCGGAAGCGTCAGCCACTCGGACGTGCGCTGGCGCTCGTCCATCTCCTGCAGCAACGCCTGAAACGCCTGCGCCCGCTTTTCCTCCTCGCTTCGCAGAGGCGCCAGCACCGTGACCGGGTAATCAATCTCCTCCGCAAAATCTCCCGCCGTCAGCCGGGCCGTCAGCCCAGTCCGGATGCCCTGTTCCGGACACGTTTCATTCAAAACCTCCCCGTCCGGGCGGATCAGAGCCGGATCGCCGCTCTCCCACTCAATCAGAACCCCCGGCACCGAGGATGCCGAAATCAGCTTCAGATCGCTTCTGACCTCATTCAGCGACCGGTTTTCTCCCAGCATAACCTGCGCCAGCTCCTCAGCAGCCCGCCCGAGCGCCGCCTCCGCTTCTCCTCTTTCGTATTCCTGCTCGCCCAGCGATACCGCCAGGCTCTGCTCCGCGCTTCCCAGCCCGCTTACCAGAATTTCCTCCGTCTGCTCCCCCTCTCCATACGGATTTCTCCTGAGACGGTTTTCTTTTAGCCCTCCGCTCCCGTTTGCCGCGAAGGCGGCGCCTGCCGCCGCAATCCCCAGGATCAGGCACAGAAGCTGTCTCTTATCCACCCGTTTCTTTCTTTTTTCCTCCCGCATTGCCAGCGCCTCCCCGCTCTGCTCTCCGCTACACTTCGATTTGCAGGATCCGGGACGCCAGCGCGCAGGATCCCAGATACAGTGCCAGACAGACGCTCATCACGATCCGCCCGGCGGCCGTTTCATACATCGGATCAAGATATCCCGGCGAAGAGATATCGAGATACAGAACAATCCCAAACGGCATCAGATTCATAATCTTCTGCTCGAATTGTTTCTCCGCCGTCAGCATCTGGATCTCCCCGCGCACCTGCACCCGATCGCTGATAACCCGCGCCACATGGTTTACCACAGAAGCCAGCTCGCCCCGGCTCCGCTTGGAAACGGAAAAGATCACGGCAAAGCTCTCGATCTCTTCGATTCCGCTCCTTGCGGCAAACGAGAGCAGCAATTCCTCCGCCGTCCGGTTCATCCGAAGCTGCGCGGCGATATAAGAAAATTCCCGGGTTATCATCCCGTCCCTCCCATACTGCTGCTCCAGATCCGGCACGCTGGCCGCAAACGCATTCTCCACCGAATATCCGGCCGCCAGCGCCGAAGAAAGGATCAGGACCGCTTCCCGAAACTGCCCCCTCAGCCGTTCCCGCCTCTGTCCGGCCAGCCGTTTTCGCTGCAAAAACGGCCAGAAAAACCCGGCGGGAAGCATCAGAAAAAACGCGATCGCCGATCGGTAAAATACATACGCGGCCAGGCCGCAGGCCGCCGCTCCCTCCAGCAGATATCTCCCCCACTCCAGGAGTGAAAAGCGGTATTCCCGGTAATCACAAAGCAAGTCCTTCTGCTTCCAGCTTCTGTCTCTGTTTGAGATCCCCCACCCGCTCCAGCGCTCCGTCCACCCGCTTTTCCTTTCCCTGACCCAGTTCGCGAAAACGGAAAATCGGAGAAAGGCAAATCTCTCCTTCCTCATACCCTGTTACCTCCGTTATCTCCAGCACCCTGCGCGTCCCGTCCCGAAGCCGGCCCACATGGATCAGCAGATCCAGCGCCGAGGCAATCTGGCTGCGCACGGCCGGAAGCGGCAGTTTTGCCGCCATCAGAACCATCGTCTCCAGGCGGGACAGCATATCCTTCGCACTGTTCGCATGACCCGTCGAGAGAGAACCGTCATGTCCCGTATTCATGGCCTGCAGCATCTCCAGCGCCTCGCCGCCTCTCACTTCTCCCACTATGATCCGGTCCGGCCGCATCCGCAGGCTGGCCCGGATCAGATCGCGCATGGAAATCTCCTGCGCGCCGTCCCGGTTGGCCGCCCGCGTCTCCAGCCTTACCAGATTGGGGATATGCCGGATCTGCAGCTCCGCCGAATCCTCGATGGTAATCACCCGCTGCCGCTGCGGAATAAACGCAGAGAGCGCATTGAGGAACGTCGTCTTCCCGGAGCCGGTTCCGCCGCTGATAAAAATATTGTATCCCGCCGTTACCACCGTCTTCAGGAACCCGGCCGCCTCACGGCTGACGCTCTGCAGGCGGATCAGGCGCTCCATCGTGATCGGCTCCGGAAACTTGCGGATTGTCAGAACCGGACCGTTTAACGCCACCGGCGCCAGCACGACATGCACCCGGGAACCGTCCTCCAGACGCGCGTCGGCGATCGGGGACGCCAGATTGACCGTGCGGTTGACCCGGCTGACAATCTGCTGAATCAGATCCTCTAACTGTTCCGTCGTATCAAACTGCCGCCGAATCTGCGAAATGCTTCCGTTCTTCTCCACAAAAATGCGTTCGCGCCCATTGACCATGATCTCCGTGATCGACGGATCCTCCACCAGATCCTGCAAGATATCCAGGCGGCAGAAGGAATCAAACAGTTCCTTTTTGAGTCTCAGCCGCTCCCGCAGCGGAAGATATTCCCTCTCTCCCTGAGCCATGACCGCCTCGTCAATCATCTCCTGCAGCTCCCCGTCGTCCACCTGCATCCGCCCTTCCAGGCGTTCCATCAGGCCGGCCCGCAGAAGCCGCTTCTGCTCCATTCTGCGCTCCGAATCCGGCTCCTCTCCTCTTTTCTCCCGCGCCTTCTCTTCCAGCTCCGCCATCTGCTATCCCGCCTTTCTTCCATTCCCGCCCGCTTACCCTCTCCTCCCAATCTCCGCCCTCTCTCGGCCGCAGTCCCTCTCTTCGCCCCGGCTCTCCCCCGCTTCGCGCAGCCTCTCGCATCCGCGGCCTCTGCTCTCCGCTCTCTTCCCCCGTTTCGCGCGCTCTTTTACCGCCGCAGCCCTTCTCTCCGCCCCCCTGACCTCCCCCGCTTCGCGCAACCTCTCGCATCCGCGGTCTCTGCCCTCCGCTCTCTTCTCCCATTTCGCGCGCTCTTCCACAGCCTCCCTCTCCTCCCCCGCTTCGCGCGGTCTCTCGCATCCGCGTTCTCTGCTCCCTTCCCGTCCCCCGCTTCCCCGCCCCTCTGCGCCATCTTTCTCTTATCCGCCCCGCCCCGTATCCTGCCCCTGCAAAAGCTGCCGGACGTAATCCCCCATCTCGCTCCACAGAAGCCGATCCGGGTAACCGCAGCCGTCCGTCTCCCACATACAGGACGGCCGCGGCAGCCTAAGCCGCCGGATCCGCGCCCGCAGTCCGCTGTTTCCCGTCTGATCCAGATATTCCTCAAAAGCCTGAACCTTGGCAAG
The DNA here is from genome assembly GCA_944381615.1 of uncultured Lachnospiraceae bacterium. Taxonomy (GTDB): domain Bacteria; phylum Bacillota; class Clostridia; order Lachnospirales; family Lachnospiraceae; genus Otoolea. Next base: position 45,124 of record CALWLT010000007.1, read on the forward strand.
CGAAAGCCGGTCTTCCTCGACGGGCATATAGATAATCTGGCAGAGATCCAGCTCCTGCAGCAGATCGCCGCTGAAAGGCCCCGCGTCTACCACAATGGTCTCATACCCGCTGTCCCGCGAGACGGCCCGCAGAAGCTCCGATCCCGTCGGTTCGCCGTCCCACTCCAGATCTTCCGGATAACGCGCGGGCGGAACATAATCCAGTCCCCCCATCGTATGAATCACGCTGTCCAAGCGCAGCCGGTTATACGTCCCCTGACGGCAGAAATACAGAAGATCCGAGAGGCCCGTCCGGTAATCCTCGCCGGTCAGCGCCGGTAACCCGGAACAGGGCTCAAACGTCAGATAGAGCGTGCGCCCTTCCCGGGCCAGGAGCGCGCCCAGCGTGATCGCAAACGACGTCTTCCCGCAGCGCCCCAGCGGCGAAAAGACACCGATCAGCCGGGACGAAACCCCTCTAAAGCTTCCGGAACATTCCTCCGTCTCGCTGTAACAGGCCAGCACTTCCCGCATCAGCCCGTCGCTGGACTGATATTTATAAACGCCCGGGTACAGGCTCTGCGCCTTTTCCGGCCCGCCCCCTTCCAGCGTGACGACCTTCTTCGCCCCGATCAGCCCGATCTCCTCCAGCCCGACCTCCTCGCTGATCAGCAGCAGGCTGACCGGATGCGATGCGGCAAATTCCCGCAGCTTTTCCAGCGAAGAAAACGCCACCGCCTCAAACGGCGTCCGCTCCTTCCGGCCGATTACCTCCGCCAGCCGCGCCGCGTACAGCGGATCCACGTCATAAACCGCCATAATCTGTTTCATATCGCTCCTCCTTTCGCCATCCAGAGGCAGAATCCCAGAAACAGGAACGGGACCATGCAGAACGCCGGTTCCGCCCCGTCCCGGGCAGGCACGTAATACGCCGGGATTCCCTCTGCGCCGGGAAGGCGTTTCAGATAATTAAAAAAATAGGTAACCCGCTTTTTGAACAGGCGCTTTCGCGCCATCCGGAAAAAAGACCACAGAGCCGAAGCTCCCAGACCGCAGAGCACGGCGCCAAGCCCGGGAAGAACCCCCGCCGCCCCGCAGAGCAGCGACACCGTCTTGATATCGCCCGCGCCGAACATGCGAAAAAGATAAAACGGAAAGAAAAGAAGCAGACAGAGAAGCGCTCCGGCCGCGTACGCGCCCAGGCGCGTCAGCGGCCCTTCCGCCCCCGCCGTCCAGGGCGGCCACAGCGCCTCCAGGCCCAGGATCCCCGCCCAGCAAAGCTGCCAGCGGTTGGGAATCCGCCCCGTACGCCAGTCCCAGATCGAAGAACCGCCCAGATAAAGCAAAAGCAGCGTCTCCTTCAAACACATCGCCTCCCGCCGGTTCCGTACAGCTCCCTCCAATGGAAAAAAAACTGCAGAACCGCCCAAAAAGCACTGTTTCGGCCATGCAGAATCTGTGCCGTACGCAAAATAAAACGTCTCTTTTTTCTCTGTAAAAAATGGAATCCCCGGAATATAAACGACCGTTCCATATGATAAAAGAAATATCCTGAGATCCGGCGGAAGAACCCGCCCGGAGAATCTCATCCCCTTCTTTTCAGAAGGTTCTTCTATTATGAACAATTTTTTCGGAAAAGTCAACTCTGAATTTCAAAAAAAACCACCAAAAACAGGCGGCAAATTTTATCTATTAATACCCGTCCTCCGCGCGGCCTCCTCGTTGACGCTCTCCGGCAAACATGGTAAAATAAAATTGGTTTAAATTTTTAAACCAAAGGAGGGATGATTCCGTGCCAGGATCCGATGTTTCCGGGCTGAAAAGCCTTTTTTACCAGTGCATGCCCCTGTTCATCGCCCTGGGCGATGAAAAAAGGCTGACCATCATTGAAGCGCTGACGGACGATGCCCGCCGCCGCGGCGATCTGTCCGGCGAAAACCTTCGCCGCCACGGCATGAATGTGAGCGAGATTACCAGAAAGACAAGCCTTTCCCGCCCTGCCGTCTCCCACCATCTGAAGATTTTAAAGACGGCCGGCCTGATTTCCTCCCGCCAGGAAGGAACCTGCAACTATTACTATCTTTCCATCGAGGAGGGGACGAAGCGGCTGATGCTTCTGGGAAACGAGCTGCAGGATCTCCTGCACTTTGACACAGAAGCATAATTTTCCCATTTCTGTATATACTGAAGCCTGAAAACGCGGGCCGTACGCCGGCCCGTTCCCGCAGGATTTCAGAATTACAGGAGTGATGTGTATGAGACGACGAACCCCGGCGGACTTTGTCCGTTTCGGCCGCAGAAGCAACGCGCGGGAAACCGCAGATCCGGAGCTTCTCAGAGAACTGAACCAGGCCATCGGGACCATCGACAGCGCGCTCAACCATTTCGAGCACGTCGTGGACCCGACTCTGATCGACTGCTATATCTACGAGCTGAAGGCCGCGCAGCTCCGCTATCAGTTTCTTCTGCGCCGCATCAAAAACGAAGAGCTTTTATAAATCACTGCGCCGCGATCTCTCCTTCGGAGACGCGGCGCAAAAAGGAGCTGAAAATCATGAAGAAAAGCAAACCGACACCGCATGGAACCGAAAACCAGACGGCCGCCAGAAGAAAAGGCCGCGCCGGCCGCAAAAGCCCCGGCGTTCTGGGCGAGCTGGACCGCTACCTCTTCGGCGAAGGACGCCACTACCAGATCTATCAGAAGCTCGGCGCCCATCCTCTTACATACCGCGGCCAGTCCGGCTACTATTTTGCCGTCTGGGCGCCCCACGCGGCCGCCGTCAGCCTGGTCGGCGACTTTAACAGCTGGAATCCGGACGCCTCTCCCATGACGCCCGTCGAAGACAGCGGCATCTATGAGATTTTCGTCCCCGGACTCTCCGAGCGCCAGCTCTATAAATTCGCCATCCGCACGCAGAGCGGCGATCTGCTCTACAAGGCGGATCCCTACGCATTTGCCGCCGAATACCGCCCGGGCACGGCTTCTGTTACCGCCGATCTGAGCGGTTTTAAATGGACGGACTCTGCCTGGATGGAAAAGCGCGCCGCAAAAAAACCGGAGGAAGAACCGCTTGCCATCTATGAGGTGCACCTCGGATCCTGGAAAAAGAAAAACCGCCGCGAGCGCGACGGCTATTATACCTACATGGAAGCCGCCCACGAGCTGGCCGACTACGTAACGCAGATGGGCTATACCCACGTCGAACTGATGGGCATCGCCGAACACCCCTTCGACGGCTCCTGGGGCTACCAGGTAACCGGTTACTTCGCGCCCACCTCCCGCTACGGCACGCCGAAGGAATTCATGTATTTCGTCAATTACATGCACAAAAAAGGCATCGGCGTCATCCTCGACTGGGTGCCGGCCCATTTCCCCAGAGACGCCCACGGCCTGGCTGAATTTGACGGCCAGCCGCTTTACGAATACGCCGATCCCCGCAAGGGCGAACATCCCGACTGGGGCACCAAGGTGTTCGACTACGGCAAAAACGAAGTCTCCAACTTCCTGATCGCCAACGCCCTCTACTGGCTCGACGAGTACCATGTGGACGGGTTGCGCGTAGACGCCGTCGCCTCCATGCTCTATCTCGACTACGGACGCCGCGACGGACAGTGGGTACCAAACAAATATGGAGACAATAAAAACCTGGAAGCCATCGAATTTTTCAAGCATTTAAACAGCGTCATCGCCGGGCGCCGCGACGGCTCCGTCATCATCGCGGAGGAATCGACGGCGTGGCCGAACGTAACAAAAAAGCCGGAGGACGGCGGCCTCGGCTTTACGTTCAAATGGAATATGGGCTGGATGCACGACTTCCTCGAATACATGAAGCTGGATCCGTATTTCCGCAAATACAACCACAACCGCATGACCTTCGGCATTACCTACTGCACCAGCGAAAATTTCATCCTCGTCCTCTCGCACGATGAGGTTGTGCACCTGAAATGCTCCATGATCAACAAAATGCCCGGGATCTACGAGGACAAGTTTGCCAACCTCAAGGTCGGCTACACCTTCATGCTGGGGCATCCCGGCAAAAAGCTGCTCTTCATGGGACAGGACTTCGGCCAGTTCCACGAATGGGACGAGAAAGTTTCTCTGGACTGGTACCTGCTCGACGAACCGCTTCACGCCGATCTGCAGGCCTATGTCCGCGGCCTTTTAAAGCTGTACCGCAAATACCCGGCCCTCTTTAGGCTCGATCAGGACTACCGGGGCTTTGAGTGGATCAACGCCGACGACGGCGACCGCAGCATCTTCAGCTTTATCCGCCGCGATGAAACGCAGAAGAAAAATCTTCTGTTCGTCTGCAATTTTACCCCCATGGCCCGCCCAGACTACCGGGTCGGCGTGCCAAAACGCGGCGGCTTTACGCTGGTTCTCGATCAGGAACACGGCTATTATGAGCGGGGCGAACAGGCCCCCGTCTTCCGCTCGGTAAAAAGCGAGTGCGACGGGCGCCCCTGGTCCTTTGCCTACCCGCTCGCCCCCTACGGCGCCGCCGTATTCCGCTTCTGATTTACGTTTCTTCTTCCAGAAGACCGCGGTAGACCTCCCGCTTTCCGGTCCCGCGGTCTTTTGCGACCCGCTTCATCGCCTCTTTCCGGTCCAGCCCCTGCGCGAGATAGGATTCCAGGTGTTCGTTCAGCGACATCTGCCGCCAGGCCTCCTGCTCTTCCTTCTTCAGCTCCCCGGCCGCGCGGCCCGCCAGGACGATCACGCACTCGCCCTTCGGCTCCTGCGCTTCATAGTAAGACAGCGCCTCCGAAAGCGTCGTCCGCAGCGCCGTCTCATGCTTCTTGGTCAGCTCGCGGCACACCGCCGCCTGCCGGTCTCCCAGCGTCTCCAGAAGCTCGCGCAGCGTGCGCACCAGACGGTGCGGGGCCTCATAAAGCACGATCGTCCTCGTCTCCGTCTTAAGCTCTTCCAGAATCCGCTGGCGTTCCTTCTTCTCCGCCGGCAGAAACGCCTCAAAGCAGAAGCGCCGCGTGGGCAGGCCGGAGAGCGTCAGCGCGGTAATGCAGGCCGCCGGCCCCGGCAGCGACGTCAGCGCGATCCCCGCCTCGCAGCACTGGCGTACCAGCTCCTCGCCGGGATCCGAGATCCCCGGCGTCCCCGCATCCGTGATCAGCGCAATATTCATTCCTTCCTTCAGCTTTTCCACCAGATAGCGGGCCTTCTCCACCCGGTTGTATTCGTGATAGCTCGTCATCGGCGTGTGAATCCCGAAATGTTTCAGCAGCTTGATGCTGTGCCTCGTATCCTCCGCCGCGATCAGATCGACGCTCTTTAACGTCTCCAGCACCCGCAGCGTGATATCGTCCAGATTGCCGATGGGCGTGGCGCACAGATATAATGTTCCCTGCATAATTCCTCCCTGCCGGTCAGTACCCGTATATTTCATAAATCTCTTCTGTGTACACGCCCGGCTCCCGGTAAACGATCAGCGGTTTTTCCACCTTCATCATCGGGCCGCCGCCGGACACTGCCTCGATCAGCACCAGATTGGCCTCCCGATCGGCAAACGGATGCACAAACTTCATTCGCTTCGGCTCCAGCCGGTATTTCTGCAGCGTCCCCACAATCTCCGCCAGCCGCCGGGGCCGGTGCACCAGGTAAAAGCGCCCGCCGGGCCGCAGGACCGCCGCGGTCTCCCGCGCCACGTCCTCCAGCGTGCAGAAAATCTCATGGCGGGCGATGGCCTTCGGCAGATCCGGGTTTTTCAGGCCGTGATGGTCGTTCATATAAGGCGGGTTTGACGTGACCACGTCAAAAGAGGCCCTGCCGAACAGACGGCCTGCCTCTCTGATATTGCCCTCTATGATGTCGATTTTCTTTTCCAGCCCGTTTAACGCCACGCTGCGGGCCGCCATCTCCCGCATCTCCTCCTGGATCTCCAGGCCGGCGAAATAGGCCCCCCTGGTTTTTGCTTCCAGAAGGATGGGGATAATCCCGGTTCCCGTCCCCAAATCGAGAACGCGCTCGCCCGGCCTTACCGCGGCAAACCCGGATAAGAGCACCGCATCCATGCCGAAGCAGAATCCCTTCTCTTTCTGGATGATCCGGTATCCGTTGCGGTGCAGTTCGTCGATCCGCTCGCCCTCTTTAATTATCATTCAGCTTCGACTTTCCTTCCCTTTTCTCCAGCGCCTCCAGCGCCTTTAATTCCGCGTCGTTGACGCCGGAACGATCCTTCTTTCGGCGCGGGCGGAAACGCACCTGATCCGCGCGGTATTCGCGGATCTCCTTCTCGTCCCGCCCTACCGTGACCACGACCTTGACCAGCTGGCGCAGGACGCTCACGCTGTGCACCTCGCCCTTCAGCCCGTCGTCCGTCGTCACGTAATCGCCGACATTCGGCAGACGGCTGTTTAAGACCTCGTACGTCTCTTCCTCGTTCTTCAGGCAGCACATCAGACGCCCGCAGACGCCGGAGATCTTCGTCGGATTCAGGGACAGATTCTGCTCCTTGGCCATCTTGATCGATACCGGGATAAATTCGGAAAGATACGAATGGCAGCAGAGATCGCGGCCGCAGATTCCCACGCCGCCCAGGATCTTGGTCTCGTCCCGCACGCCGATCTGGCGCAGCTCGATCCGCGTCTTAAATACCGAAGCCAGATCCTTGACCAGCTCGCGGAAATCGACGCGCCCGTCCGCCGTGAAATAAAACAGCAGCTTGTTGTTGTCAAAGGTATATTCCGCGTCGATCAGCTTCATCTCCAGATCGTGCTTTTTGATCTTCTCCAGGCAGATCTGGAACGCCTCCTTCTCGCGGGCCTTGTTTCTCTGCTCGATCTCCTCGTCGTTCTTCGTCGCCATGCGGATAACCGACTTTAACGGCTGCACGACCTTCTTTTCATCCACCTCGCGCACGCCCAGGACGACGTACCCGAACTCGATCCCGCGGGCCGTCTCCACAATCACGTGATCGCCCGTGCGGATTTCCATCTGCGCCGGATCAAAATAGTACACCTTGCCCGCCCGGCGGAACCGGACGCCAATCACTTTTATCATATATCTAATTCTCCTTCATCGTCAGAAGCATCAGCTCCAGGGCCAGATCCGTGTTGACATTGGCGTCCAGCCGGACCTTCGCCTTCTCGATCGCCTTTAAAATCGTCTCCAGCCCCTCGTAGGAACTCTTCTGGCAGAGGCTGCTGACAACCGAATACTCATCCTTGAAAATCAGCGTATTGATGTCTCTCGTTACCTTGAACATCAGGATATCCCGGTACCACAGCTGCATGAAATCCAGGCACTCGTCCAGATCCAGATTGTCCTCCTGCAGCCGGCGGATGTAATCCAGAAGCATGGGGATCTCCATTCCCTTGATATTCTTCAGAAGCGTCAGAACCTCGCGGTACAGGAGCGCAAATTCCTCCGAACCCGCCAGATGAATCGCCTTCCCCAGATTCCCGCGGGCAAACGCGGCGTAGATATCCGCCTGATTCTCCGGCACATCCAGCGTCGCCGTCAGGTATTCGCTGACCACCGGATCCTTTAGCGGACGCAGCGCCAGCTGCACGCAGCGCGAGCGGATCGTGGGCAGAAACGCCTCCTGGTTCGTCGTCATCAGAATGATGACGGCGTAGGCCGGCGGCTCCTCGATCGTCTTGAGCAGCGCGTTCTGCGCCTGCGCCGTCATCTTCTCCGCCTCGTCCACCATATAAATCTTGTAGCTTCCATTGTACGGCCGGATCAGGATCGTATCGTTGATCTGGCGGCGCACATCCTCCACGCCGATGCTGGCCGGCTTCTCATGCGTAACCCAGATCACGTCCGGATGATTGCCCGACAGAATCTGCTTGCAGGAATGACACTGCATACAGGGTTCCCGATCGCTCTTTTCACACAGAAGCGTCATGGCAAACGCCTTGGCCAGCGTCTTGCGCCCCATCCCGGCCTCGCCCGACAGAATATACGCGTGCGAAACCCGGTGGCTCTCGATCGCCTTCTGCAGGTGCTCCTTTATCTTTTCATGCCCGACAATATCGTGAAATCCCGCCATCCTTTTTCCTCCAGAAGCGGCTTTTGCGGCCGCAGATTTTTGCGGGCCGCCCCGCTCTCTCCTAGTATAACACAAGTTGAAAATACTGCCTAGTGAATTTCCTCTTCCAGCCGGCCGATCTCCGCCGCCAGCTCGCCGGCGCAGGCTTCGATCTCCCGGTTCACAAACCGTCTTTCAATCCCCGCCGCACGGAGATTTTCCTCCTTAAAATCCTCCTCATCCGCCAGAAAACGGCGGCACACCTCCGCGTATTCGGGCCTTGCCTGCGCGCGCTCCCTCTCGATCGCCCTGAGCAGGCGTTCCCGATCCTCCGTTTCGATATAAAGCGGAACCAGCTTTTCCTTCCCGAAATACTCCCTCGTCCGGCAAAACGATTCCAGCGTCCCGATCATCAGATAAAATCCGTGCTCCAGATCCATCTGCCCGTCATCCGCCGTCGCGTAAACCCAGAGGCCCATCTTCGTCTCATACACCCGCTTTTCGATCAGCCGCCCCTCTTTTTCCAGCTCCTCCATCCGATCCGCGCTGACAAAATGATATTCTTTCCCTTCCTCCTCGCCGCTGCGGACCGGCCTTGTCGTATAGAGCACGACCGGACGCAGCTCCGGGCGCAGCTCTCTGAGCCTTTTATACAGCGTATCCTTCCCCGACGCGCTTTTTCCCATCAGATAAAAAATCCGTCCCATTCCCTGTCCTCATCTGCCTTCTATCTGCTCTTCTTCGACGGCCGAAATCATCCCGTCCGTCAGGCCCTCGACCGTCAGGCCCAGGCGCGCGGCGTTCTCCAGACGGCAGACCGTCTCTTCATCCAGAATCTCGCCCGGAACCGCCAGCGGCACGCCCGGCGGGTAAACCGTCAGGAAGCGCCGGCTAATCCGCCCCGGCGCATCGGAGAGCAAAACCGGCCGGCCGGCGGCGTTCATCGCCTCCGAGATCCCCATGGCGCGCCGCAGAGGCCGGATTTCCCCGCCGGATTCCATCCGCTTTTCTTCGTGTCCGGCCAAAACCGGTGCGCCTTTACCGCCCGGTTCGATCCCGCCTGCGCGCGCCGCAAGACCGGCTTCCAGAAACTCCTGATCCAGCGTATCAAGCGCCGTCCACAGGCGGTCAAATCCCTCCTGCGTATCCAGAAGCGAAGTCATCAGAAGCACGTACGTTTCGCAGGCCATCTCCGGCTCCAGAAGAAAACGCTCCCGCAGCTGCTTTGCCAGCCAGACGCCGGATCCGCGTGCCGCCGGATCCGCCGCCGCGCCGCCGCGCTCAGACAGCGTCTTTCCCGCCCCGCGGCAGAACACCACCAGCTTGGACGGATCCCGCGCCCGGACGCCGTCCTGCCCGCAGATGCTGTCCGTCAGCAGGCCGAGCGCCGAGAGCCTCCTGCACCGCTCTGTAAAGACCTCCAGCCGCCGGGCAAACGCTCCCATCTGCCGGCTTCCCTCCCGCGCCATGTAAGAAAGGCAGTTTTCGATCGACGCCAGAAACACATAGGACGGACTGGAGCTCTGAAACACCGAAAGATACAGATCCAGCCGCTCTGCGCTGATCCGATCTCCCTTCAGATGCAGGATCGCCGTCTGCGTCAGCGAGGGAAGCGTCTTGTGCAGGCTCTGAATGACGGCGTCCGCCCCGCACGCAAGCGCCGGTTCCGGAAACCCGCCGCCAAACGGAAGATGCGCGCCGTGCGCTTCGTCCACAATCAGCGGGATCTGCCTCCGGTGCGCCGCGGCGGCGATCGCCCGCACATCCGAGACGATCCCCTCATAAGTCGGCGAAGTCAGAAACACGCAGCCGATCCCCTCTTCCCGGTCCAGCGCCTCCTCCACCTTTTGCGGATCGATCCCGCCCTGAATCCCCGGCTCTCTCACAAAGCCGGGATACACATAGACCGGATCCAGCCCGTTCAGCATGACCGCGTGATACGCCGCCTTGTGACAGTTGCGGGCCATCAGGATCCGCCCGCCCGGCTTTACCGCCGCGCAGACGGCGCTCAGAATCCCGCCGCTGCTGCCGTTTACCAGATACCAGCTCCGATCCGCGCCGTAAAGCGCCGCCGCCCGTTCCATCGATTCTTTTAAAATTCCCTCCGCGTGATGCAGATTGTCGAACCCGTCGATCTCCGTGATATCCACAGAAAACGGATTGGGAAACGAAGTAATCCCCACATTCCGGTTCCGTTTGTGGCCCGGCATGTGGAACGGATAGGCATCTGAACCCGTATATTCCAAAAGACGCTCAAGCAGCACGCTTCGCTCCCCCTTTTCAGAATGGATCCGGCACGTCCAGGGCAATCTCCAGCGGCTCTGTCGATTCCCAGGCAAACGTCCCGCTCTCCCGATCATAGCTGCAGCGGTGGTACAGACAGAAAATCCGCCCCTCCTGCGCCATAACCATTTCCAGCAGATCGCCGCCTTCGCTTTGCGGGCGGACCGGCGTATCATTGATTACTTCTATTCCGGCCCCGGACACGCGGACAATTTTCCCGCGGATCTCCTCCGGAATTACCACCGAGGGAAGGTATTCCCCGTAAATTGCCTGCACGCTCTCATAATAATAGAGATTGCGCAGCCGTCCTCTGAATGGAGCGCCAACCGGCTCCGACTCCATGGTTTCCAGGTTCATCCGGTAAATCCGGCTCTCGCATTCGTCCCCGTATTCCTCCGTCCGCGCGCTGTAATACAGCCATTCCCCCGCGATGCAAAGGCAGTCCGTGGAAATCCCCTCCTGCACCAGAAGGCTGCGCGCGCCGGACGCGTCCTCGCGGTAGATCTTCTGATCCACACCGCTCTCTTCTATAAAATAAACGATTCCGCCGAGATTTCGTTCCGCCGGAGAGACCGAGGCAATATACCCGTCCTCAATGCGGTAAATGCAGTCCCCGGCCTGCACCTCTTCATCCCCCGATTCCAGAAGCGGATCGCCCTGCGCGTCAAGAAGAACCAGTCCTCCCTCTTTTGCCTCGATCCGGTATCCCGCTTCCGGTCCCGAGTAAACCCGCCCGCGCGAAACCGCCTCCAGCGCCCGATCTTTCATATAATACGCCGTATCTTCCCACGCAAAATAGGATTCCACCCGGCTGGCCAGATATTCCGTCCGGCCGTTCTCCAGCTTCATGCGGAACAGCCGTCCGTCTGACAGGTAGTAAAGCCACGGGCCGCTGACCTGAAAATGCTCTGTCTCCAGCACGTTCGTCGTCGCATAGAGCTCCACGGGTTCCTCCCCGTCGGGGAGCGCCCGGTTTACGGCCGTCCGCGTCTGATCCGTGTTCGGCACCTGATATTTGCTGATGTACCAGAGATATCCGCAGCGCACGTCCGCCTGCGTCACATGGCCGTTGCGCACCGCGCAGATCGTTTCCCCCGTCTCCGGATCGGTCCGGTACACGTCGCCGTCCCGTACCTCATAGCGGATCTCCTCGTCGAACGAGAGCGCTCCGTTTTCCGCGACCTCCCGGTTTTCTCCGATCATCGTAAGCCTTCCGCCGCGCGAAAACGTCAGCGTCTGCTTTCCGATGGCGAGAGCGCCGTCCGCCGGCGTCCCGTCCCGCTTCACGTAATAAAGCGCCCCGTCTGTGCCCAGCCGCCAGCCCGGTTTTTGCTTCTCCTGCGCCGGAAGCGTTTCCGGCGCCGGTTCCTCCCCGGTCTCCTGCACCGCCTGCACAGCCGTCTGCGCGGCCGCGCGCCGTTTTGTGATCAGGTGCCAGCCGCCGAGGAGAATCGCGCCGGTCAGAAGCACCGCCAGAAGCGCCGCCGCAATCCGCAGGATTAGCAGAAGATACGACGGCCAGCCCTCCGGCTCTTCCTCCGCTTCCCTGGAAAATCCCAGCCGATCCTCCAGCTTAAGCCAGATCGTCGCCGCCTGATTCTCATTAAGCGTCCCGTACGCCTCTTTCTCATCGATGCGGCCCGGCTCCTTCTGCAGGATTTGCTCCGCGCAGCGGTAGATCTCCTCCTCGATGCGCGACTGCAGCTCCTCCTCCTCCTCCGGAAGCGCATGAACCTCCCGGTAAAGCGCGCAGTACACCGCGCAGAGGATCTCCTCCGCCCGTTCCGGCTCCTTTACAAGCGTCCCGATCTTTCCATACGTTTCCTGCACCGTCAGGATATACAGGTTTTCAAAGCTCTGTGCGTCCCCCGTCCTGGCGGTGCTGACTGTCTTCTTCAAAAGGATTCGCCGCCGCACCCGTCTTCCTCCTCCGTAAAACCGCCTGCGCCCGATCAGCGCAGCGTCTCATCTCCGTTCCGGATCGTGAGATTTTGCTTCACGCCCAGATCCTTCATCCAGGCGCGCACCTCGAGCGTCGCGTAAGGCCCCGCCGCCGGCACGCCGTCCAGCTCGTTGTCCCACAGCCACTGCGGCGTCGGCCACAGGCAGACCTCCGGCGCGATGACCTCATAGACCTCGCGGCTCACGCCGGCCTGCCCGTGGTGCGACATCTGCACCACATCCGCCTTCAGCTCTTCTGCGCTGCACACCGCAAGCAGGTTGTCCCCTGCTTCATAGCCCATGTCGCCGAGAAACAGAATCCGCTTCCCGCCCATCTCAATCCGGTATCCCACCGAACTGTTATTAAACGTGCTGGCCTCGCAGGAAAACGGCTCGTTCAGAACCGTGATCCGCGCGCCTGCCGTCTCAATCTGCTGTCCCGGATATAACGGCGTGCAGAGCTTCTCTGCATCAATCTTCTCAAACGCCGTCATCAGATTGTCGTAATCCGCCATGCGGCCCTGATTTTCTCCCTGTTCATAGACCTCCCGATCAAGGAAATGATAATAGATTTTCCCGATCTCGACCGGGACCGGATCTTCGTTCAGAATCTCCGTCAGCGCGCCCACATGATCGTTATGCGGATGGGTCAGAAGCCACACGTCCACTTTTCCGCCCCGCTCCTGAATCAGCTGCGTCAGATGTCCGGCGTCCGCTTCCCGTCCGCCGTCCACGACGATAACCGCTCCGTCCTCCGTCTGCAGCAGGCAGGACAGATTCTGGCCGCCGTCCGCCGACCCCGCCAGAGTCAGAGAGGCCCCGTCCAGATACGGCTGCGTTACCCCGATGTCCGGCCCGCTCACGTATTCATAAAGCTCCTGCTGCCGGGCCAGCTCCTCTGCCGCCTCCCGGGACTCCTGCTCGGCCGCCTCTCTCGACGCTTCCGCCGCCTGCTCATCCAGCGTGCTCTCCGCCGCCGGATCGCCGCCCGCGATCTCCGATTCCGCCGCCGGCGCAGGCTGTTCTGCCTGGCCGGCCGGTTTCTGACAGCCGCCAAGCGCCGCCGCTGAAAACAGCGCGGCCGCCGCGAGCAGAAGCGGCGCCCGCCAGAGAAGCACGCCGGTTCTCTGACGGCCGCCCGCTTCCTGTTTCCGCTGTTTTTTGCAGCTTTGTTCCTTCTTATGATAAATCCGACTCATTTCCCGTCTCCCGTTTTTCCGTACTACCAGGCGCGCCGCCGGCCCGCCCTGCTATTCCCGATTATATCAGCTGGCCCCGTGAAAAACAACTGAACAATCCATTTTTCCTTTTCCTTGCGCAACCCTTACGCGCTTTTTACTCCTTTCCTCTCCCGGTTTTTACATGCGCCTTTTATAATCAAACTGTCTTTTACCGCCGGCCCTGCTGCCGGCGCAACCCAATCATAACGAAAAAAGGAGTCTACAGGTATGAAAAAGAAACTTGTATCCGCGCTGATGGCAGGAACGCTGGCCGTATCCGCGCTGACAGGCTGCAGCTCACAGACCGCCCAGGCCCCGGCCGGCGCCCAGGCCGCCGAGTCCGAAGCGGCCGAAAACAAAACCCCGGAAACGAATGCTGCTGAAACCGCCGCTGCCGGCGGCCAGACGGCCGCAAAAACCGGCGTGCCGAAGTATATCTTCCTCTTCATCGGAGACGGAATGAGCTATCCGCAGGTACAGCTGACCAACTATTTCCTGAGCGCCAATGCGCAGGACGGGGCGACGGCGACCGTGGACGGCGAAGAAAAATCCATCCTGTCCAGCAAAAATCAGCTGACCATGATGAATTTCCCCATTGCCGGATCCGCACAGACGTACGACAGCACCTCCTTCGCACCGGACTCTGCCTCTACTGCGACCTCCATCGCCACCGGACATAAAACCTGGAGCGGAAGCATCAATGTGAGCGAGGATTTTACACAGGAATACGAGACCATCGCCGAAAAGCTGAAAGAGCTGAAGGACTACAAGATCGGCATTCTCTCCACCGTCAACCTGAATCACGCGACGCCGGCGGCCTTCTATGCGCATCAGGAGTCCAGAAACAGCTACTATGAGATCGGCCAGGAGCTGATCGAGAGCAATTTTGACTACTTTGCCGGCGGCGCGCTCAAACAGCCCACCGGAGCAAACGAAGATCAGACCGACCTTTACACGCTGGCCGAAGAAGCCGGATACAACGTCATCCGCACCCAGGAGGAGGCCGAAGCCCTGACGGCAGAAGACGGCAAGAGCATCCTCATCTCCGAGACGCTGGCCGACGACGACGCCATGTCCTACGAGCTGGACCGCGCCGAAGAGGAATGGGCGCTGGCCGACTATGTGGAAAAGGGCATTGAAGTCCTAGACAATGAGACCGGCTTTTTCATGATGGTAGAGGGCGGAAAGATTGACTGGGCCTGCCATGCCAACGACGCAGCGTCCACCATCATGGATACGATCGCTCTGGACAACGCCGTAGAGAAAGCGGTCGAATTTTACAACGAACACCCCGACGAAACGCTGATCCTTGTGACCGGCGACCACGAGACCGGCGGCCTGACCATCGGTTTTGCGGGAACGGACTATGACACGTTCCTGACGAATTTCAACAATCAGAAAATCTCCTATGTAAAATACGACTCCGACTACGTCGCTTCCTACAAGGAGAACAAAACCGACTTTGACACGGTTATGGCGGATGTGACCGAGCTCTTCGGCCTGGCGGCCCCCGGCGAAGGCGGCAACGCACAGACCCAGCAGAAAGACAGCGCGGATCTGCATCCCGAATCCGGGAATACGGGCGCTCTGGAAATGACCGATTATGAGTACGGCCTGCTGCAGGCTGCGTATGAAACCACGCTGTCCCGCACGGGCGAGGAAGAAGAATTCGGCCAGGAAGAATACATCCGGTACGGCAGCTATGAGCCGCTCAGCGTAACCATTACCCACATTCTCAACAACAAGAGCGGCATCAACTTCGGCTCCTACGCCCACACGGGACTTCCGGTCGAGGTTCTCGTGCAGGGCGTCGGCGCTGAAACCTTCGACGGCTACTATGATAATACCGATATCTACAACAAACTGGCGGCCCTGACCGGCGTCAACTGATTTTTCTGAAATTCCGCAATTACCTGTTTTGACAGCGCCGCGGCGGACAGAGGAAGTTTCCTCTGTCCGCCGCGCCTTGAGTATTCTGCGTATCTGATAAAAAGGAGCAGCTTCTATGAAATTATTTTTTTCCAGACAGAAAAGCGTGTTTCTCACGCTTCTGGCCGGCGCCGTCCTGATTCTCATCCTGTTAGCCATTCCCACCGGCTACGAGGACGCCGTCATTTACCAGGGGACCGAACGGGCCGTCGGCAAAGTTGTGCAAACCGACAACTCCAACATCCTGACCTCCGGCATGGTACAGTCCGGCGAACAGTCCTGCACCCTGGAGATCCAGAACGGGCTTTTTCGGGGAGAAACCGTAACCGGCGTCAATTTTCTCAGCGGCTCTCTGGAAAAAGATAAAATTTTCCAGACCGGCGACCGCGCCCTGGTAACCATCAGCCATCTGGACGATTCCGCCGAATCCATCCGTTCCGTCGTCATGTCCGACCACTTCCGGCTGACGAAAGAATTCGCCCTGCTCTTTCTCTACGCCGTCTTTCTCATCCTGTTTGCGGGGAAATACGGCGTGCAGGCGATCCTCTCGTTTCTGATCACGATCCTGATGATCTGGAAAATCCTGGTCCCCTGCTATCTGAACGGCTACAATCCGGTCTGGATCGGCATCCTCATCACGGCCGCCCTGACGTTTATCATCCTGTTTTTCGTCTACGGCTTCGACCGGCGTACCCTGGCCTCCTCCTCCGGCGCGCTCCTGGGCGTTCTGACGACCTGCGTCCTGGGCATCCTGTTTACGGATTATTTCCAGATTCACGGGGCCATCATGCCGGACGCCGAATCCCTGCTCTACAGCGGCTACCAGCATCTGGATCTGACCGCCATTTTCATGAGCAGCATTTTCATCGGCGCCTCCGGCGCCATGATGGATCTGTCGGTTGACATTACCTCCGCCGTCTCGGAGGTCGTCCTCAAAAAGCCGGACATCAGCCGCCGGGACGCGATTCTCTCCGGCATCACGGTAGGCCGGGCCGCCATGGCCACCATGACCTCCACGTTGCTCCTCGCCTACTCCGGCGGCTATATCTCCCTGCTGATGGTATTCATGGCTCAGGGAACCCCCGTCGATCACATCCTGAATTACAAATACGTGGCTTCCGAAATTCTGGACACGGTCGTCGGAAGCCTGGGCCTGGTTACCGTCGCTCCCTTTACCGCCGTCATGGCCGGCCTGCTGCTCGCCGGGCGGCCCCCCAAAAAGCAGGCCGCCCCATAAACCGTTCTATCCTCCGGACTGGAAGCGCGGCACGTTACCGCGCGTTCCAGTACCGGGAAATTCCTTCAAAAATCAGCTTTCCGACCACCGAACCGCCGTCCAGGACCCCGATGCTCTTATCGCCGTAATACGCCGCGCGGCCGTGTACCGAGTGCATGGCCCGCGTCGCCTCCGACCCTTCTGCGGCGGCCTCGGCCGCCTTTTTTACCGCCTGGTCCGGATCCCCGGCATATTCCAGAAGCGTCCGGATCCCCGGATCCAGCGCGTCAATAATCGTTTTCTCGCCCGGCTTTGCGCCGCCCTTGGCCATGATATTTTCCAGGCCCTTTTCCATCGCCTGCGCGGCCTCGGCAAACGGCGCTTCTTCTTTTCCCTTCAGCGCCTTTGCCATGCCCATCAGGCCAAACGACGTGATGGTTCCCAGGCTGGAGGGCGCGGCTTCGTTAAAGGTCCGGGCGCAGCCCATAAAAAGCTTTCCCAGATCCTTCTCTTCTGCGGACTCCAGATAATGAACCACCGCTTCATAGCCCTCGCTCATGGAGATCCCCAGATCGCCGTCTCCGTTCTGCTGATCCAGTTCAATCAGATAATCCCGGTTTTCTGTCATAACCTCGCTGATCTGCGCAAAAATTTCTTTTACCTGCTCTGCCTTCAACCGATCCACCCCCTGTCTATTTATTGCCGTTTGTATAGAACGGGGTTCTGGCCGGAGCAGAAAGAAGCGCCTTCAGCTCCCCGTCCAGCTTAAAGACCGTCAGCGACAGGCCCGCCATCTCCATCGACGTCGCGTACTCTCCGATATGCGGCATATAGATCGAAACGCCCTGCTCCTTCAGAAGCTGCGCCACCCGGCGGAACACAATCAGCTGCTCCTCCATCGGCGTCGCGCCCAGGCCGTTGACCATGACCGACACCTCGTCGCCGGCTGCAAGCGGCATATCCGCCTCGATCCGGCTCAGAAGCTCTTCGGCAACCTCGTCGGCCGTCATCATCTTACGGACCTCGATCCCGGCTTCGCCGTGGATTCCCATCCCGACCTCAATCTCGTCGTCCGCAATCGAGAAGGTCGGCTTTCCGACCTGTGGAACGATGCAGGGCGTCAGCGCCACGCCCATGGTGCGGATCCCCGCCAGGGCCTTCCTGGCCGCGGCCGCCACCTCTTCCAGCGAACGGCCTTCCTCCGCCGCCGCTCCCGCGATCTTAAAGGCGTACACCATCCCGGCTACGCCGCGGCGCTTCTCCTCTTCGCCCTTCGGGCTGCTGGCCACATCGTCGCAAACCAGCACCGTCTCCGTGCGGATATCGTCCATCTCCACGGCGTCGCAGGCCATGGTAAAATTCATCTTGTCGCCGCCGTAATTCCCGTAGAGGCATAATACCCCGTTCCCGCGGTCGCAGGCCCGGATCATGTCCTCCATCTTCTGCGCGGACGGCGAAGCAAACACGTTGCCCACCGCGCAGCCGTCCAGCATGCCCTGGCCCACATAGCCCAGAAATACGGGAAGGTGCCCGCTTCCGCCGGCTGTCACGATTCCCACTTTCCCCTCGCGGGCCGGGTAAGCGGAGAGCAGCACCCGGTAATCATCCTCCAAAAACCGGACTTTGTCTCCATACGCCGCCAGGATTCCCTCCATGGTTTCCTTCACGAAGTCCTCCGGTTTGTTGATCAGTTTTTTCATATTCTATCTCCTCCTGCCGGGGGAGAAATTCTCCGCAGATCTCGTCGCGCATGATCTCCATATGGCACTTGCTCAGAGCGTACGCCTCCTGCCCGTCCCCGTTCTTGATCGCCTGATAGAGCGAGCGGTGCGTCTCCGCCGCGTTCAGACGCTGCTCCCGGTTGCGGTACAGCTTGGTATAATAATTCTCAAAAATCACGTCGTTGATGACCGGCGTCATCCGCTCAAACACAATATTGTGCGTCATGCCGTAAAGCAGCGTGTGGAACGCCGCGTCCAGATCCGCCAGCTGATCGATGAGCGGATTCTTGTCCTCCGCGATCGACAGCTCTTTCTCCCGCTGTTCCATTGTCTTGATAATGCCTTCCATCTCCCGGAGCTGCTCTCCGGAAGCCCGGCCGGCCGCCAGCCTGCTGACCACCGGCTCCATCGCGACCCGGTATTCGCACAAATCGCGAATTAGGGTCTGTTTGGGGACAAATTCAAAGCCAAGAGGATCCTCCACCACGCCCGGCGTCTCCGCCACAAAAGTGCCCTTGCCGCGCTCGATGCGCACGATATTCTGAGAAGCCAGACTCTTGATTGCTTCGCGGATCGTCGTCCTGCTGACCATCATTTCATCCGCCAGCTCCTGTTCATTCGGAATCTGCTCGTTAATCTTCCAGTCTCCGTCAATGATCTTCTTTTTTAAACGGTTCGCCACATTCGTGGATAAAAGCCTCTCGTCACGCACGCTCATGTAAATCTTCCTTCTACTTCCTGAATATTGATACGGTCATAAAAGTAATACCTATTACTATTTATAACACAAATACCCGCCCCAAACAATCAAAATCCGCCTGTTTTTCCAGTTACTGGATTCCCCTGGATTTTTCCTCCAGAATTTCCAGAATCGTTTTCTCGGTCTCCTCCATTCCCGGACTGGCGATCAGGCCCATGTTGCGCATTGTCTGCTCCGGCGTCGCCGCGCAGATTCCGTGCTGCGGCTCGACCGCCCGGTTCTCAAGCGCCAGCTTTACCGCCCAGTTCGCCGTATCGACGGCTGTGGACGCCTTCATCACGCAGGCCGGATTTCCGCCGGTGCAGATCATGCCGGTAATGCTGGACGCAAAATTGCGGATTACCAGATCCAGCTGTTCCCTGCTTCCGCCGGAGAGGAAAAGAAGCCCCGCGGCCGCCCCGCAGCCCGCCGCAATGGCGCAGCCGCAGAAAGCGGAAAGCTTTCCGGAATATTCCTTAATGTACATCGTAATCAGATACGAGAGCGCCGTCGCGCGCAGAAGCAGCTCCTCCGAAAGCCCGTTTACCTTCGCATACGCGTGCAGCGGGACCGTACACAAAATCCCGTGATTCCCGCTTCCGGTAATGCTCATGGCAGGCCGGTCAAAGCCGCGCACGCGGGCCTCGATGGCCGCCGCCGTCATCGCCTGCTCCGTCAGACGGCAGTCTCCCGAACAAAGCGCTCCGCCGTTCTGTTCCAGAAATACCTTGCACAGCGGCGCGCCGGCATTTTCCGCGCCTTCCTCCATCAGGGCCAGGTTGATCCGGTACGCTTCGCGGATCATCCCGATCTCTTCCGCCGGAACCGTATGAATATAATCCCAGAACTGCGACACCGTATACCCGGTTACCGCGCTGCTGTCCGCCGGTTCTTCCTTGGCCGTGCCGGCCGCCTTAAGCGGCTTTGCTTCCGCCCCGTCAGGCCCGTTTTTTTCTTCCAGAACAACGCCGTTTTGCGTCAGACGGGTAATCTGATCATGGCGCCCTTCGATGACCGCCTGCGCGCAGTCCGTCTGCGTTTCCACCGTCACGCGGATAAACAGCGCCGAACTGACCTCGTGCACGCGGACTTCCACCTTTTTTTCCCGGATCAGCCGTCTTGCCTCATTAAGCTGTTCCGGCCCGATAACCGAAAGCGACGCCAGCCCCTTCGTCCAGTCTCCGGCCGTCACGCCCAGCGCCGCCGCAAACAGGTTTCCGGTCTCCTCCGTGCCGGGGATTCCGCAGGTAAACGCATTTTTATAAATCCCGGAATTGACTTCCAGAAGAACCCGGGTAACCTCGCCCGGCGCCAGGCTGCGGGCCCGGGACGCCGCCAGCGCGATCGCGCCCGGCTCTGTCACGCCCAGCGATACCTTCATGTCCGCCTGAATCAGGCGGGTCAGCTCATGCATCGGCTTCCCCTCCTTCCTTCATGCACGCGGCCAGAAGATCCAGCTGATAATACATGGTTACCGCGCCGGGATCCAGATGTCCCACGCCCTTGTCCGCCTGATAGCAGGCGCGGCCGCGGACCGCCTCCATTCCCGCCGTCGCTTCCATTCCTTCCCGGGCCCCGTTCCGCAGCGCCTCCAGAACCTCCGCGTCCGTTTTTCCCTCTGCGAGCGCCGCCTTCATGGCCTCCGTCCCCTGGTAGAGCGGATCGATCATGGTCTTAAAGCCGGGTTTTGCGTTCCCCCGGGCCATAATCGCCTCCAGCTCTGCCGAGAGTACCTGAGAAAGGCCCGCGACGTCCAGCGTCTCCATCTGCGCCGCCGCTTTCGCAGCGGCCAGATAGGCGCTCCCGTACAGAACGCCCGAGGATCCTCCCACGCCGGACATCAGATCCATCCCGCAGGAACGGAACAGCTGCTGAAACGTCATCTGCTTCATGCTGTCCTTTTTCTGCAGCACCTTCTCAAAACCGCTGTTTAAATTCGCCCAGTGATCCCCGTCCCCGGTCGCCGCGTCCAGCTGCGTCACGTAATCCTTATTCTCCCGGATCCGCCGGCTTACCGCTTCCAGATAAGCCACATAGCCGGACGGCGTCATGGTATATTCTTTCATACGCGTCCTCCTATCTTAAGCGCCAGCGTATCGCAGGGGGCATCCAGAAGACGTTTCCGCTCTTCATTCAGCTCCAGGAGAGAAAGCGACGCGCCCGCCATATCCAGCGAAGTCATAAAATTCCCGGTCAGATAGCGGTACGGAACGACCCCTTCCTGCGCCAGCAGCCGATCGACCTCTCTGGTCAGAATCGCCAGCTCCATCCAGGGCGTCGCGCCCAGGCCGTTTATCAGCACGGCCGTCTCTTTCCCCCGGTAGTCGTAATCCTCCAGGATCCGCCCGACCAGGATCTGCGCAATCTCCTGCGCCGTTTTAACCGGCGTCTTCTCCACGCCCGGCTCGCCGTGGATTCCCATTCCCACTTCCATCTCGTCGTCCGCCAGGGCAAACCCGGGCGTCCCGACGGCCGGAAGCGTGCACGAGGTCAGCGCGACGCCCATGCTGCGCACGGCCTCTGCCGCGCCGCGGGCCGCGGCCGCCACCTCTTCCAGGCTCGCTCCTTCCTGCGCCCTGGCGCCCGCAATCTTGTGCACAAAAACCGTGCCCGCGATCCCGCGCCGGCCGGTCGAGAACGTGCTGTCCGGAACGGCCACGTCGTCCTTTACTACCACCATCTCCAGCTTCGTGCCTTCTTCTTTCGCCAGCTCCATCGCCATCTCAAAATTCATGATGTCGCCGGAGTAATTTTTCACAATCAGAAGAACGCCTTTTCCCGCGTCGGCCGCCTGAATCCCTTCCAGAATCCGGTCCGGAGAAGGGGAGGCAAATACGTTTCCGCACACCGCCGCGTCCAGCATCCCCGTTCCCACATATCCGGCATGGGCCGGCTCATGGCCGCTTCCGCCGCCGGACACAATCCCTACCTTGTCTTCTCTGTTCCTCCGTGCAATGACCTCAAACCCCGGGATATAGCGCACCTGCGGGTTAATCTTTTCCAGGCCCTCCAGCATCTCGCTGACGACCTGATCCGGCTGGTTCATGATTTTCTTCACGTTCGTTCCCTCCGCTCTCCGGCCGGCCGCTTCCGGGCCGGTCCTTTCTGTCCTGTCAGTTTGCCTTTTCCTGTTTCTTCTTCATGCAGATCATGCACCGGCCGTCGCCTCTGCCGATGGTTTCCTTCAGATCCAGCTCCCAGCCGTAGGTAGACATTGTTCCGCGGTCAATCTCCATGCAGACGTCGCAGAGCTTGCTGATAAACTCCTCGTCATCCGTATAGGACATCCACGCCTCTACCATCGGACAGTAGTGAACCTCCCAGATGAATTCCTCATCCGTCAGCACCGGGATCCGCCCGTCGTTGACCTTGGTCAGATCCTGCGTCGCAAACCCCCTGGCAAATTCTTTGAGGTCCGTCGTGCGCGGAAATTCATGATACCCCTTGTAAGCGCCGGCCCGGTGGATCGCCTCCCGGATCTCGTCCCAGGACATTCCCGCGTCAAGCGCATGGCGCACTACCTGATATACCCATTTTCCTCTGTTGACGGAGGCGGCGCGCAGCTCCAGAGCCTCCCGGTCGTCGTTAAAATTCTCAGCCTGATTCTTAATCATCCCGTCTTCTCCTTTGCTCATCCTTCTTTTTTTCCGTTTACTTTGCGCATCCGGATCTCGCAGGTATCATTTCCCTGGCAGATCGTTTTTCCCAGCGAAAATTCAAAGCAGTCGTACGTATCGAACAGCCCCCGGTCCACATCCATGGCGATATCGCAGATTTTCTCCAGGAACTCCTGATCCTCGGTCAGCTGCGTCCACATACCGCACATCGGGCAGTAATGGAAATCGATCTTCGCCTCGTTCTCATCCAGACTGACGAGCTCCATCTCAAACAGCCGGCGGTTAATATCGTCCATAAAGTGCTCTACAAATACCTTTAAGTCGTCGGTATCCGGATACTTCGGGCGGTTGGAATGGCCGACCTCCCGGATCGCCTTGCGCGCGAAATCCTCGATATCATATCCTTTTTCATGCGCTTCCTTCATCAGATAGAAAAACCAGAGTCCTCTGTTTTCGGAAGCCTTTCTCAGCTTCACAATCAGCTCATCATCGATCGTAGGTAAATTTTTTATCATCTTGTCATCCCTCTTTTTTTCTTGTATGGATCCGCAAAGGGAGCGCCGCAAAAACTCCTTTTCTCAGCCCGTCCATCCGATGAGAAACCATTTTTTTGCAACACTCCCTGCGGATTTTTTATCAGTCAGCCAGCAGATCCGGCAGCCACATAACCGTCTGCGGGAAAATGGTAATCACGAGCAGGATTGCCATCAGGGCGAATACCCAGGGCCATACCGTCCGGATCATCCGATCCACAGGAACGCCGGTCGAGGCGGCCGTCGTGTAAAGCACCGTTCCCACCGGCGGCGTTAAAAGGCCGATGGAAAGATTCAATGTCATCAGGAGGCCAAAATGCACCGGGTCGAACCCGTATTTCTGCATAATCGGCATAAATACCGGCACCAGAATCATAACGGCCGGGGCCGAGTCCATAACCATTCCCACGAAGAACAGGAACACCTGGATAATCAGCAGGACAACCAGCGGATTTTCGCTGACGGCGGAGATGCCGCTGGCGATCGCCTGCGGGATCATGGCCAGAGACAGGTTCCAGCCGAGCACGCCGCCCATGGAGCTGATAATCAGGATCGCGCCGCTGATCTCGGTCGTGGTGGTCAGGGCTTTCTTTAAATTGGTCCAGGTAATCTTCTTATAGACAAATACGCCGACAAACAGCTCCAGCACGCAGGCGATCGCCGCCGCTTCCGTCGCCGTACAGACACCGACGGCGATAAACGCGAAAACGATAACCGGCGCCAGAATCGAGAACCATGCCCGGCGCAGCGCCACCAGGATCGTCTTCATCGACGTCTCATGCGGCGACACGGGCCACTGCTTTTTCTTCGCCGTGAACCAGGTAATCACGCCCAGCACAAACGCGATGAAGAAGCCGGCCGGGAAACCGGTGGCAAACAGATCCGAAATGGACGCGTTCGCCGCCACGCCGTAGATTACGAACAGCATTCCCGGCGGGATCATCGGGGAAATGACGGAGATTGCGGCGATATAGGGAGCCGCAAAATCCTCGTCAATCCCGTCTTTTACCATCTCCGGATAAAGCGTCGTGCTCAGCAGAGCCGCCGCCGCATTGGCCATGCCCAGAAGCCCGCCCATCAGAGTTCCCACTAACAGGCAGACAAAGGCAGTGCCGCCCCGGACTTTACCGATACAGGCTCTGGAAAACTCCATCATACGGCCGATATCGCCCGAACACTCCATCAGCTCGCCCGCCATGACGAACAGCGGAATCGCGATCATGGAGTAAGAGTTGGAGGTTGCCAGAAGCTTCTGCGGGATCGCAATCAGGAAGGAGGGGTCCATCGAGAAAAGACCGACAACCGCCGTCAGGCCCAGAGCATAAGCGATCGGAGTTCCCAGCGCCAGGGTCGCAATAAAAACAATGACCATCATCATACCGAAAATCCCTCCCGCTCATCAATTTCTTTGTCGATCTGATCCGCCTCGTCCGTCAGGTAGTGCAGAATATCCGTAACAGCCAGAATCAGATTCAGCACAAACGTGGCAGGAATCAGGAAATAAAAGATTGCCAGCGGAATCCCCATTCCTGCCGACCGCTGTCCCAGAGACGTGGGAGACATAAACAGCTCCCAGCCGAACACGATCACGAACAGGATCATCAGAATTCCGATTACCTCCGAAATACAGTAGGCAATCGCCCGCTTTCTTCCGTGAAACAGCTTTAAAACTACCTCAATCCTCGCCAGCTTATGCCTCGCCATGGCGATATAACAGCCAAGGAACGCGATTACCACCATCAGGAGAGCCGCCATCTCGTCAACCCAGGAAAGAGGGCTGTTCAGGCAGTATCTCCAGACTGTTCCGCAGAAAACGATGACGATCTGCGCGGCTACGCACAGGTTGGCAACGCTCTCCGCCCCTTTTGTCACGACGCCGTTAAACGCGTCCAGACGACGAACCAGTTCCTTCAAATTTTCACCCGCTTTCTAATACTCGTTTGGTGCAGCCTCAGGTCCCAGCAGGTAAAACCGCTCCCGAAACCGCGTCCGCTTATACTCCGTGCTCCGCTCTGTAGTTGTTAAAGTAATCCACAACCGTCTTAATGTTCTCGCTCTGCTCGCAGTATTTCTCGATTACCGGCTGTACCAGTTCCTTCGCCTGCGCGACGTCGAGCGTCGTAACAGTCAGGCCCTGCTCCTCCATGAACTCATAGGTCAGAGGAGTCTGCTCCTGATAGGTAACCTTCGTCGCTTCCTGCGCCACGATACCGGCTTCCATCATCCAGCCCTGCTCTTCTTCCGTCAGAGAGCTCCATGCCTTCTGGCTCATAACGAATACCGGAGCCGCCGTCAGATGGCCGGAAATTACAACGTGCTTCGCAACCTCATAGTTTTTCTGCGCCCGTACGGAAACGGAAACATCCTCAAAGCCGTCGATGGTTCCGCTCTGCATGGCCTGATAAATCTCGCTGTAGGCCATGGGAGTCGGGTTGAAGCCCAGCGCCGTGTAGGTATCGATGTGGATCGGCGACTCCATGGAGCGCAGCTTGATGCCGTGCGCGTCTTCCAGAGAATTAAATTCCTTGTTCAGATAGAAATCGCGGCCCGGGTTGATCAGATAAGAAATGCCGACCACGCCCGTATCCTGCTCAAACACATCGAACATCTGCTCGCCGATGCCGGAATTTACGATCTCCTGATACAGATCCATGTCGTTGTCGCACAGATACGGCATATCGAAGCCATCCAGGGCATCCGTGAAGCCGGAGATAACCGGGCTGGAGATAAAGGCCGCATCGATCGTTCCCAGCTGCAGCGACTCAAATACCTCGCGCTCCGATCCGAGCTGGCCGCCCGGGAAGAACTCGAAGCCGATCGTGCCGCCGGAAAGCTCGCGGATCTTGGCGTCTGCCTGCAGGCCCGCCTGCGTCAGTCCGTGCTGCTCGTCATACGCCGGCGCCCAGGTCAGGGAAAACAGCTTCTCCGGCGTTCCCTCCTGCGCTTCGCCCTCCGCTGCCGCTTCCGTCTCGGCCGCCGCTTCTTCGCCGGCTTCCGCCGCCGCTTCCGTCTCAGCCGGAGCCGCCGCCTCGGTCTCAGCCGGTTCCGAGCTGCTGCTGCAGGCTGCCAGAAGGCCCGCCATGACCAGTGCCGCCATGCCAGCTACGCTTCGTCCTCTGATTTTTCTCATGTTTCATCCTCCTTTAATAAAATTTGGTAAAAATGGATCTCCGGTTATTCCGTCCAATCGTTCCACGCACTAATCATATGATATATGACATCATACGTCTTTCTTTAACTATATCATACAAAGAGTCGTGTTTCAATCTTTATTTTTCGTCAAGATTCACAAATATTTTCGGGGATTTTTGGCTTTATTTCCAGATTTCAGGAAGTATTATTCGAATTTTCTTACAGAAAGGGAACAGGGCGTACCGTCATAAAATCCGGTACGCCCCGTTCTTCAGAATTGTTACAAGATCCGCATTCCCTGCGAGCGGTTTCAGGCAGGCAATGCCGCTTCCAGCCACGTCTTCCGGCCGGTGGCAGTCGCTTCCGCCCGTCGCGATCAGCCAGGGATTTTCCTCTGCCGTTTTCCGGCTCAGCTCATTGCCATTCTCGTGGCGCGGACAGGTATTTTTTACCTCGATCCCGTGCAGGTACCGAATCGGCTCCGGAAAACAGGAATCCGCCCGGTTGGGATGCGCCTGAATAATCAGCATTTCTTTTTTATACGTTTCATAAAACTCAGGAAGTTCCATGAACGGCCACGTTTCGCCTTCTTCCAGAAACAGCTCGTCCGCAAACCCGAACAGCAGAAAATCATTTTCATTCGTTCCAAAGCGCAGCTCCGCCCCGCGCGCGATCCAGAAGCCGCTGTCCCGGTACTTCTCTTCCAGACGGCGGTACGGCTCCAGAAACGCCTCCCGTTTTTCCCTCCAGGAACTTCCGGGCAGCGCTTCCAGAATATCCTGGCGGAAATGGTCCGTCAGGACAATCCCGTCGTAACCGGCCGCTTCATAAAGCCGGGCCAGCTCCTCTGCCGGCAGCTGCCCGCAGGGGCTGATCTCACTGCAGTGACAGTGCAGTTCGTATCGATACTCTCTCATCTCTGTCATTCTCTCATTTCCTGTCATTTTCTCATTTCTTTTTCTGTGTTCCGTTTCCATTTCCGCCGGCTTCAGAGCGTCAGCTCCGCGCTCTCCCGGCACAGCCCCGTAATCAGAAGCTGCGCGCGGCTGTCAATCCCGCGCCATTCGTCCATGTGCTGCGCGGCCAGCGCCTCGTCTGCCGTGATAATCACGATCTCCGGCCGCAGCCCGCGAATCAGCAGATCCTGGAAATAAAGATTCCCTTTATCATTTCTCCCGTGATGCGAAAGCTTGATCACAGGGACCTGCAGGCCGCAGCCTCCGACGGCCGCCGCCAGCGAAGAATGAAACGCATCTCCGCAGAACAGCGCCAGCGGCCGCTCCTTTTTCCGCAACAGCCAGACAGAGCTGTCCTGGTTAAACAGCGTGCGCACGGAATCATACATGGCCTGAATCCGCTCCGGCCGCTCCATCTGCAGGCGGCACAGCATCGGATACACTCTGGAAGCCGTGTCCGCAAACGGATACAGGCAGCGCAGCTCGTACTCTCCCACAAAGAATGAAGAAATTGTACGCGGCAGCGTCGTTTCCACAAGACAGCCTTTTTTCTTCAGCGTTTTCCACAAACGGTTGTAGGTTCGGATGTCCTCCATCCGCTCCTCATCCCCGATTCCGGCAAGCTCCTTTTCTCCCAGAGGAACCGGCGGATACGGAAGCACGGCGCGTTCCACCGGTACGGAACGCGCGATTTCCAGAAGCCAGCCCTGATGATCCTGATGCAGGTGCGTCAGGATCATCGCGTCCAGCCGGCGAACGCCCTTTTTCTTCAGATACTCCGGCGGACGGATCCCTTTGTCGAGCTTGCTCCCTCCGTCGATCAGCACGTAGCGCGCCTCCTGCCTTCTGCCGCCTTCGGTTTCCTCCTCCCGAAGCTCAAGCAGAAAACAGTCCGCTTTCCCCACGTTCAGACAGTGCAGCTTACTCATACGTATCGCCCCGCTCCGGCAGCCGATCCGCCGCATTTTCCGTCCCGCTCCAGCAGCCGATCCTCCGTATTTTCCGCCCGCTCCGGCAGCCGATCCGCCGCCTTTTCCGCCCGCTCCAGCAACCGATCCGCCTTTTTCAGAATCTCCCGTTCCTCCGGTGTGTTAATGCGTTTAAGCGCTTCCCCAAGGGAAAGCAGCCAGACGTCGGTCAGCTCCCGATCCACCGGAGAAACCTCCGTCTCCTCAAATTCCGCCAGAAAGTACACGATCTGTTTCCGTTTCCCTTCTTCCGTCAGGCAGCAGAAGCTCTCCCGGAACTCTCCCGTTTTATGAAGCTTTTCAATCCCCGTCTCCTCGCGGATCTCCCGGCAGGCCGTCTCCCATTCCGTCTCCTGCCCTTCTACGTGTCCTTTGGAAAAACTGATATGGCCCGACGTGCTTTTCACAATCAGATACCGGATCTCCCCGTCCCTGCGCTGATAAAGCACCGCCCCGCAGCTTTTCTCATCGATTCCTTCTTCCAGCCGGCCGCTGTACATCATCCGTTCCCCTCTTTCCTGCGCTTCTGTTCTTCCGTTCCCGTACCGCTCCTTTTATCCGGGGCGGCGCGCCCCGTTTCTTGGGCCTGCCTTCGCGGCCCGCGCGCCGCCCAAACCGCCCGC
Organism: uncultured Lachnospiraceae bacterium; assembly: GCA_944381615.1. GTDB lineage: Bacteria > Bacillota > Clostridia > Lachnospirales > Lachnospiraceae > Otoolea. The sequence continues at coordinate 73,972 of CALWLT010000007.1, forward strand.
GCCACCTGTTACAGCTGTTACGGCTGTACGGAAATCCAGTAGTCCTGTACCTCGTCCATGTGATCGTAGGTGTAATTCAGATCCTGCGGGAATACATTCAGATCCTCGAAAGCGATATTGCCCTCGATCTGCGGGACGACCGAGCGCACCGACCAGCCGCCCAGCGTGTTATAAGGCTCAAAACCCCTGGCCTGTCCGTCGGCGTCGCCCGTCAGATACCGCACCAGAAGTTTGGCCCCGGCCGGATTGGGCGCATGATCCGCAATCTCCACCACGTTCATCCCGTAAATTCCGATTGCCGGCGAGAAATCTTCCATCGCCGCGCCCAGAAGATACCCCTGCTGCTCGCGCTCGCGGATTTTGGAGGAAACCGCATATCCCAGAGGCGCGTCCTCCTGCCCCGAAGCGCCGACCGCCTTCACGATGTTATTCGACGAAGTGTCGAAGATCGGATTATTCTGCGCAAACCGTTTGATAAACGCATACCCGGCGTTCGGCTCGTCCTCCGCCAGCACGATCTCCTCGCCAAACTCCTCTTTGTAGGACTCGGCCATCAAATCCGCATTTTCCACAATCGTCGTCAGAAGCGCCATGTATCCCACATCCGTCAGCGGATCCACCATCATGAAACGGCCGTTCCACTCCTCTCTCGTCAGATCCCACCAGGAATCAATCGGGGACTCGTCATACTGATCCGAATTGTAGTACCACCAGTCCGCCTCAAAATAAAGCGGCGTAAGCTGCAGGTACTGTTCGTCCACCTCCCCGAAAATATCCTCCGGCTGATAATTGTGCATCATGCCGGTTTCTACAAATTCCCGGAGAATCTTGCCGGTCTGCTCCTTCACATGAATCACATCCGCCGTATAAATCCCGGCCTCATACTCCCTGGTAAATTTCTCCAGAAGCTCGTTGACATTCAGGTCGTGAACCACCAGCGTAAGGCCCGGATAATCTTCCTCAAACGTCGCTTTTACATTTTCCATCCGCCCGGATACCGTATAGACATTGATCTCTCCGCCCGCCGTCTCGAGCGCCTGCCGGTACAGATCCTCGCTGGACTCCGTCTGATCCAGACCGTTCTCCTTTGCCCAGTCCGAGGCGGCCGGACTTTCCGCTCCGGCTCCGCTTTCCGCCGCCGCGCCGCTTCCCGGCTCCGCGCCATTTCCCGCCGCCGAAGAAACTTCCTGCCCGGCCGCCGGATCCGCTGCCGTTTCCTTCTCCGTAATACTGCATCCCGTCATGGAAGACAGCATGCTGATCGCCAGAACCGCTCCGAGTACCCTTCTTTGCTTTTTCATTTTCATTCTCCTTTTCATTCTCCTCTTTTTGCCCTGTGCGAGAGCCTTTTTTTCTTTTTCTGCCCTACGCAAGAGCCCGTTTTATGAGTTTGCCATTGTCCTCTCTGAAAATATTTATATGATCGGGCGAAAAAACAGGATAAACCGGTTCTCCGGCCCGCAGATTTCCAAACCCCAGCTGCTTGAGCAAAATCCGCTCGCCCTCCCGCTGCGCCTCAATTAACGTCTCCGATCCGGCAAGCATGGACGTAAGAACCGAATATTCCGGCCCTTCTCCCGGACTGCCCGCCGCGATATGCTCCGGCCGCAGGCCGATCAGGCATTTCTGTTCCCCGGTTATCTCTTCGCCCGGCAAAAACGCGCCCCAGGGAAGAACAAAATCGCCCAGCACGCCGCTTACGCGCACGCGCGTCCCGTCCGGCCGCGCAACGGCGGGAATCAGATTGATTTTCGGATTGCCGATAAAGCGCGCCACTCCCACGTTGGCCGGATTCATGTAAATCTCCACCGGCGTATCGGTCTGTACGATCTCTCCCTCGGAGAAAACCGCAATCCGGGTGGAAAGCGTCAGCGCCTCTACCTGATCATGCGTCACATAGATCATGGTTGTCCCCAGCTCCCGGTGCAGCCGCTTTAATTCGCTGCGCATCTCCAGACGCAGCTTGGCGTCCAGGTTGGAGAGCGGTTCATCCAGAAGCAGGACCCGCGGGTTGGAAACGATTGCTCTGGCAATCGCTACCCGCTGCTGCTGTCCTCCGGAAAGCTCAGACGGATACCGATCGCGGTACTCCTCAATCTGCATCATGGCGAGCGCCTTCCTGACCTGCGTTTCGATCCCGCTCTTCTCCCACTTCTGTACCTGAAGCACAAACGCCACATTTTCATAAACGGTCATGTGCGGCCACAGGGCGTACGACTGAAAAACCAGATTCAGCCCCCGTTTCCCCGGTGGAACAAAATAGAGCGTCTCCGAATCCGCCACCGTCTCGCCGTGAATCACGACCGTTCCCTCCTGACAGCGCTCCAGTCCGGCAATGACCCGCAGCGTCGTCGTTTTTCCGCAGCCGGACGGCCCCAGAAAGGTCATAAACTCGCCCTGCTCCACTTCCAGGTTAATACCCCGCAGCACATGATTTCTGCCGTAATACTTATTTACATTTTTCAATTCAATCTGCTTCATTTCCATCTACTGCTCCTGTCCGTTCTCTGCATCCCCGTTCTCTGCTCACTCATTCTTCTTTGGATTCTCCCGCTTCTGCTTCCTCGTTTCGCCTGATTTTTCCTGCCCGCACCGGATTCTTGCTTTCTCTGGTTTCTCCTGCTTTTTCCCGCAATGGCTCTCTTCCTTCGCTGGTCTCTCCTGCTTCTGCCCGCACCGGCTTTTTTCCTTCGCTGGTCTCTCCTGCTTCTGCCCGTACCGGCTTTCTATCCGAGATTCAGCGACACCTCATCCCCGGACAATTTTCCCGCCAGCCAGTATACAAAAAACACGACGACAAACATAATCAGCGCCACGACATTAGAATACTGCTCCGTTCCCCCCGTCAGATACGAGTAGGCCATATACGGCAGCGTCTTCAGCTGCGGCGTGACCAGGATAATAATCAGATCCAGCTCCTTCATGACGTTAATAAAAATCAGGAGAAACCCGGAGAGAAATCCGCCCTTCGAGAGCGGCAGAATAATCCGTCTCATGCGCGTGACAAATCCCGCTCCGGACACGCCCGCCGCTTCCTCCAGCTCCGGCCCGATCTGCATCATGTTCGCCGTTCCCGAACGGCTGGAAAACGGAAGGTTTTTTACCACGCTTACCAGCACCAGCAGCGCAAAAGTCCCGTAAAGCGAGGGAAAATATTCGACAGTCCACCTCCCGATGTCAAACGTCTTCGGCGTGGAAAACATGGACAGATACATGGCGCCGAACGCGATCGCGGGAATCAGGTACGGGATAAATACCAGCTGATCGATCGTTTTTCCCGACAGCCTTCCCCGTCCCCGGGAATTGACATAGCCGATCAGCTGCCCGCAGAAAGCGGCCGCAATCGAGGTAACCAGAACCAGAGCCAGCGTATTTTTTACCGTCCTGATAAAATCCGGATTGCGCAAAACGCCCGGCAGGCCGTTGGCAATGTATTTTTCGCCCTCTCCAATCCAGTAATGAAGCGTCAGGTTATGAATCCCAAACTCTCCCAGCTTCAGCATAAAACTCTGCAGCGCCAGAATCCCCAGCGGCAGGATTACCGCCGCACCGATAAAGAAAAACATGGCGAGCGTAATCGGCAGCTTCCATTTTCCGAGCGGCACGCCGGTTCCGGAGCGTCCGCCCTTTCCGCTGATTGTCACAAAGCTCTTCCGGCTCCCGATCAGCCGCTGATTTACCAGAATATTAACTGAGGCAATCACGATCAACACCAGGCTGATCGCCATGGCCATCCCGTTGTTTCCCTGCATCAGAGAACTCTGCAGCATCGTGGAAATCGTGTAATAACCGGTTTTCAGGCCCAGGAACGCCGGGACGCTGAAGGTTCCCATCGCCTGGGAAAAGGTCAGGACAAACGCGCCCAGCATGGACGGGAGAACCAGAGGAAAGGTAATCCGGCGCAAAATGCTTCCTCGTCCCGCGCCCGCAATCTCCCCCATTTCCTCCAGCTCCGTATTGATGCTTTTCAGCGCGGCCGATACCAGGAGGTACGTGTACGCATAATTGTGCACAGACAAAACCAGAATGATCGCAACCGGCCCGTACGCCAGCCAGTCCGGCACGTACACGCCCAGATAACTCAAAAATCCGGTCGTTCCCCCGATGCGTGGATTCTTAAAGACCGCGACCCAGGCCATCGCCTTGCACCAGGCCGGAAGCATGTACGGCACGATAATCGCCAGAGAAAAAAACCGTTTAAACGGCAAATCGCTGCGCACCATCAGCCAGGCGGCAACGCTGCCAATGGTCATGCTGATCGCAGAGACACTGAGCGCAATGATCAGCGAGTGCACCAGCGGCTCATAAAGCATTTTCCTTGAAATCCGGCTTGCAAACAATTCCTTCCAGTATTCAACCGTCCAGCTTCCCGCTTCCACCCCTGCTTTCCTGGCGTCCGAAGAAGAAAACTGCAGGCTTTCCTTTATCATTTCCCAGAGCGGGACTACGATCAGAACCACCAGAATGACCAGCAGCACCGTGCTGAGCACGCGGTATGGATCCGTACACCATCCAAGAAATCGATTTTTCATTCGCACTGCCATCTCTTACCACCTCTTTTCCCTTTTGTCGCCCTCGCTTTTTACCACTCGCTTTGTCATCTTTTTATGCCGCCTTTTTCCATCCTTTCTTTATGCCACTTTTTACTTCATCTTTTGCGATTCTTTTTACCACTCTTTCCGCTCCCGCCTGAGCCTCAGCGCAATACAATCCGTATTAAAATAGTCCCGGGAAAAAAACACCGGTCTCTGGTAATCGTCAAAATGAACCTGTTTCATCAGAATAACCTGATTTCCTAAAAGCTCTCCCGCTTCCCGGTCATAACCGTCCTCTGGACGCAGCGCCTGGATTACGGACTCCGCATGAGAAATGTGAATCTTTTTCTGTTCTTCCAGATAAGCGAAAATTGAGGTTCCGAAGCCGCGCTCCCTGATTTCTTCAAAGTTTACATACGCTTCCGGAAACACATTCCACGCCATCGCAACCGGCGTCTGATCCGCCGTGCGCACGCGCTTAATCACAATAACCGGATCCTCCGTTTTAAGACAGAGCGCTTCCCGCCATTCCTCCAGCGGCTTCTCTCTGTCCATCCGGATAATCTGCGCGCCCTCCTGGTAACCGGAAAGGCGAATCAGCGTTCCCGTCCCAATCAGTTCATTTACCGTATTCGAGAGATGGCAGCTGGCATCGCACAGATAGGTTCCCGCCCCGTTTACGGTTCTCAAAATCCCCTCTTTCTGAAAGACCTTAAAGCATTCTCTGAGCGTCAACCGGCTGATTCCCAGTATTTTTGCAAATTCCGGCTGCGCCGGTAGGCGATCGCCCGCTTTCAATCCATGTTCCCGGATGTACGCATCCAACTCTTCTTTTACCTCATAAAGACGCCTGCTAATCAATCGGGTTCCTCCTCCTGTCAGACAGGAAAGCTGTCAGACAGGTTGATTATACTCTCCGTTCCCGTTCCCTTCTATCGGCTTTCCGTAAACGCCAGGCCATATTTTCGTAAAAAAAAAGCGCCTCTCCCGCCGGGAAATGCGCTGACTTTAAACAATTTTTACATATGAAACAACAAAAAAACAGGAGCCAATCTGCTCCTGTCTTCTGAGTTGCGGGGGTAGGATTTGAACCTACGACCTTCGGGTTATGAGCCCGACGAGCTTCCAGACTGCTCCACCCCGCGATATTCTACCTATTACATTATATACAACAAACAGGAAAAATACAACTGTTTATTGAAAATGGATGGAGGTGGATTCGAACCACCGAAGCGTGTCGCAACAGATTTACAGTCTGCCCCCTTTGGCCACTCGGGAATCCATCCGTAATAATTCAAGCCGATGATCGGACTCGAACCGATAACCTGCTGATTACAAATCAGCTGCTCTGCCATTGAGCCACATCGGCATCCTCATCATAGAAAACAATGGGGCCTATAGGGCTCGAACCTATGACCCTCTGCTTGTAAGGCAGATGCTCTCCCAGCTGAGCTAAGACCCCGATGTGATACTCAAGTATCAAAACGACCCGGATGGGGTTCGAACCCACGACCTCCGCCGTGACAGGGCGGCGCTCTAACCAGCTGAGCCACCGGGCCATTAAGGATATATACCCTCAAAACCACATATTGAAAATCATCCGCTTTTCCCTACCAGACTTCTCTGGTTAAGCCCTCGACCGATTAGTAGCAGTCAGCTCCGTACATTACTGCACTTCCACCTCTGCCCTATCTACCTCGTCCTCTTCAAGGGGTCTTACTCCTTTCGTTTGGGATATCTCATC
>CALWLT010000008.1 GCA_944381615.1 uncultured Lachnospiraceae bacterium
ATGTGCGATGAAATATTGTGTCGCTCTCCGCGAGGAGAGCGTGGATTGAAATCACAGCGTACTGTGCTTCTTCTGGCGTAAATTGGTCGCTCTCCGCGAGGAGAGCGTGGATTGAAATGCCGGCGTCACGGAAATCTCGTCGCTCGCGGATGCGTCGCTCTCCGCGAGGAGAGCGTGGATTGAAATCGCAAAATTCTGACATGATGTCAGATGAATATAGTCGCTCTCCGCGAGGAGAGCGTGGATTGAAATCTCCTCCCGAATGGGCCCTGTCTTGCGCGGCTGCGTCGCTCTCCGCGAGGAGAGCGTGGATTGAAATTGGCAGTCGATTGAGAGTCCCGACGCGATTAATGTCGCTCTCCGCGAGGAGAGCGTGGATTGAAATCACAAATTTATCATTTACAACCTGGTGGGCTTTAGTCGCTCTCCGCGAGGAAAGTGTGGATTGAAATTGGCATACTCTAATTTTGGGCACGAAGGACTTTTTGTTAAATTTACAAAAACCACACCCTCTCGATTGGAATTTGCACTAAAGAAAATAATTCTAATACTTAACTGACATAAAGATAACGAGGCGAAATGATAAGGGAGTAAAGTTCAGAGAACCGCAAAAATAACGGAATTTTCACTTGTAGAATACAGAATTTTCACAGTTTCCTGATAGGGTCAAAGGCAAAATAGAATCGACTTTTTGGAAAGGAAACGAGAATATGATGAAAACAAAGCGGTTTTCCCTTGCCACTGCAGTATTGGCATCGTGCCTGATAGGCGGCTGTTCTCAGGCGGATTCCCAGGCGAAAGAGGAACAGGGACAGGAGTCGTCAGAGACTGTGCAGACAGAGCAGGCAAGTGCGATCGATCTGATTGCGGATATTGCAACGACACAGTATTTTACAGATGAGGCGGTAAGTGAGGACGATATCGAGACGATTCTGATAGCTGGCATTAATGCGCCCAGCGCCATGAACGGGCAGCCGTGGCATTTTTCGGTAATAACCGACGCGGCGCTGTTGCAGCAGATTTCTGAGGATATGAGCGCCGGTATGGGACCGGGCAGAGGTACGCCTCCGGCGGGGGCAGAGTTGCCGGCGGGAGCAAAGTTGCCGGAAGGAGCAGAGCCGCCGGAGGGAGCAGAGTTGCCGGAAGGAGCAGAGCCGCCGGAGGGAGTAGAGCTGCCGGAAGGAGCAGAACCGCCGCAGGGAACGGATGAGAGCAGGGCGGATATGATTCCTGCGTCGCCTGAGAATCCCGGGGAAGGCGGTGCGGCAGCAGGAGGTACAGCGAAGGCGGGAATTGCCGACGCTCCGCTGGTTATTGCGGTATCCTGTGTGCCGGGCTCTGAGCTGGACGCCGGCCTGGCCTGCCAGAATATGTCTGTCGCCGCGCAGCTTCTGGGATATGGGACAAAAATTATTTCTTCGCCGACTATAGCGGTCAACGGGGAAAAGCAGGAGGAATACTGGGAATTGCTGGGAATCCATGAAGATCAGACGGCAGTTGCGTTCCTTTTGATTGGAATGGAAGACCTCTCTGCGGAGGAAACCGTCGATGCTTATGCCGGGGCGACAGCCCGCAATCCTCTGGATGAGATGGTTACTTACGTCGAAGAGCAGTGATGCGTTGAAGGGAAAAGGAGACTTACAGAACCCGTAGTGCAGGCCGTTGTACGCACTGTGCGGGCAAACTGACGCCGGAAAAAAACTATACGCAGGAGGGGATCCCCCAAAGTCGCGAAATGACGGGAGGGGATCTCCTCTTTTTAGTTCTTTCCCGGCAGAGTTTCTTTCTCAGATTTTACGCAGTGCGTTTCCTTCGGCGCTCCTCTCTTTTTTCGCAGATTTCATACCGTGTTTGTTTCACAGTCCCGGTGCGGTGCTTTTTACGGGACTGGGGCCAGCCTTTTTGCTCCCATGCTGTAGAAGCTCTTATACCGCAGATTGTAAAGAAACCCCGCTTTTGGTATAATATGAGCACTTGGCGAGGTCTTCGCGAGCCTAGTGCGAGTCATACCTGAGCACTTAGCGAGTCGGAGCCAGAGGCGAACGAAGAGCTTAGTGGGAACGGTATAATATGAGCACTTGGCGAGGCCTTCGCAAAACTAGTGCGAGTCATACCTGAGCACTTAGCGAATCGGAGCCGGCCGCAGTGCGCATCAAAAAACGGTCTGCAACCGGGCTCTGCCCGTGCATGGAGGGAAACAATGGTAAGAGAAGTCGATCCGAAACAGACGAACCGGGCCGCCGCATATGAACTCTGGATGAAAGCACCGAATCCCATGGTTACATTCTTTAAAACGGTAGAGATTACGAATCTGGTCAGAATCAGCAGGAAGAAACAGATAAAACTGAATCTGCTGCTTGGCTGGTGCATCGGGAGGGCGGCGTCGCCGGTAAAGGAGTTCTATCTGCTTCCTGTCGGAGACAGGCTTTTGCAGTACGAGAAGCTTGCGGTCAATACGATCGTGAAAAATAAAAATGGAGAAGTGAGTTCCTGCGATATTGAATTTACGGATGACGTAAAAGAATACGGCCGGCGCTATCGGAAGTATACCGGACAGGTGGCAAAAACCTGCCAGGATCGGGATTTGTCGGACGATTACATGGTAATCGGGACTTCCGCAATCCTGGATGCGGAAATCGACGGGGCCGTCGGGATGAACAGCGGGATTTTTAATAATCCGTTTCTGATCTGGGGAAGGTACAGGCGAAAATGGTTCCGCTATTTTCTCCCGATCTCGTTTCAGTTCCATCACACGCAGATGGACGGGGCGCATGCCGGCCGGTTTCTGGCCAACCTGCAAAAGGAAATAAATGGTCTGAAATAAGCGCGGGTACCGGCAGGAAGGAAGCGGGCGGGATTCGACAAATAAAGAAGAGAAAGAAGAGAAGGAGGCGCGGGATGACGCGGGAATTTTTCTTACGGGAGCTTGAACGGGTAATATTTAACTGGAAACTCGGCGCGGGCGTGGCAGAGCAGGCAAAAAACGGGGAGAAAGGAACCGGTCGGGAGCCGATCTGGAATGTGCTTCGCATCTGGGCCGATCAGGAACAGGATGCAGAGGGAAAAACGTCTGTGGAAAGTCTGACGGCGGGCCTGCGGGAGTTCTCTTTCGGCAAGGAGGAGCAGCTGCAAATCCGTTCATACCGGCCGCGGACACAGCTGATTTTTGTGCGGGGCGGCGTCCTCGACGTACAGGCGGGGGCGATTGTCAATGCCGCGAACTGCAGCCTTCTGGGCGGCGGCGGGGTGGACGGGGCGATCCATCGGGCGGCGGGGCCGGCGCTCCTGGCAGAATGCCGGACGCTTCACGGCTGCGAGACGGGGCAGGCGAAGATAACCGGAGCGCATAGGATCCGGCAGGCAGATTTTATTATTCATGCGGTAGGACCGGTTTATCACGGGCGCGCGGAGGATGCGGCGCTTCTGGCGTCCTGCTATGAGCGCTCGCTGGATCTGGCGCTGGGAAATGGATGCCTGAGCATTGCGTTTCCCTGTATTTCCACGGGGGTATACGGGTATCCTCTGGATGAAGCGGCGGCTGTGTCGCTGGCGGCGGTCCGCGGCTGGGCGGACAGGCATCCGGACGCGGTTATGAACGTATATTTCTGCTGCTTTCGCAGTGCGGAATATGCGGCGTATGAAAAAGCGGCCGCGGCCGCGGAAAAGACACCGCGTGAAAGCAGGAAAGACACCGCGTGAAAGCGGGAAAGACACCGCGGGAAAGATTCGTTTGCTGAAAACGGATTCTCATGTTACACTAGAAAATGAGGACGCCGGAAGGAACGGAAAAATCCGGCGGGAGCAAAAAGCGACAAAATGTGATTGCCTGCGGGAAGAAGAGCAGGCAAAAGGAGAGGAAACGGACAGAGATGGATGATAAAAAAATTGCCGTTCTGATTGACGCGGAAAATGTTTCCGGCAAGTACATCAAGCTGATCATGGACGAGGTCAGCAATTACGGGACGGCCACCTACAAACGGCTTTACGGGGATTTTCAGACGGCCAGCGTGAAGGCGTGGATGAAGAATCTGCAGGATTATGCGATTACCCCGGTTTTCCAGTATAATTATACGCAGGGGAAAAATGCGTCTGACTCGGCGCTGATCATCGACGCCATGGATATTCTGTATTCCGGGAAGGTGGACGGATTCTGCATCGTGACTTCGGACAGCGATTTTACCAAGCTGGTTTTGCGGCTGCGGGAGTCCGGCATGACGGTAATCGGCATGGGCGAGCAGAAGACGCCGAATTCGCTGGTTTCAGCCTGCGAGGCGTTTAAATTTCTGGATATTCTCATGAATGGCGGCGGGGAAAACGTGAAGGAGACGAAACCGGCGGCCAGAAAGCAGAGCGAGGCGGAGACGCCGGAAGCTTCGGAGATTGTCCCGAAGGAGGCGGAGGCTTCCGCCGGGAGCAACATCCCGGACATGGAAGAGATGGAAAAAGAGGTTATCTCGATTATTAATACGCATGCCGGCGACGACGGATGGGTGGATCTGTCGGAGCTGGGGGACAACCTTCCCAAGCGCGTGCCGGGCTTTGATCCCCGCAATTATAACTGTTCCAAATTAAAGCAGTTTATCGAGCTTTTTGACTCAATAGAGGTAAAATCGGCACGCAATCCGCACAATAAGATTCTTTCGGTCATCTATGTGCGGGTAAAGCAGAAGGAAGAAAAAGAAGAGCAGGGAAAGAGCCGGCTGCGCCGCCGGAGAAGAAAGAAGATGGGCGGCGCCTCCGCAGGTTAAAGCGGCCGGTTCCGGCGGTAAGACGAAAACCGGGCGGAAAGGAGTGCCGCTCCCGGCGGTAAGGCGAAAGCCGGATGGAAAGGAGTGCCGCTCCCGGCATTTTATACAGAATCCGGGAGGAAGGAAAAAGATCCGGGGAGGAACGGAAGATGACGAAGAAAAAGCTGGCTCTGGAAATCATTGAGCGGCTGAAACAGGAATATCCGGACGCGGACTGCACGCTGGATTATAATCAGGCGTGGAAGCTTCTGGTCAGCGTGCGTCTGGCCGCGCAGTGTACGGACGCGCGGGTCAATGTGGTGGTACAGGATCTGTATGCCAGATTTCCGGACGTGAACGCGCTGGCGGACGCTTCGGTGGAGGAGATCGAGGCGATTGTAAAGCCCTGCGGCCTGGGGCACAGCAAGGCGCGCGACATCAGCGCCTGTATGCGGATGCTGCGCGACGAGTACGGCGGGGCGGTTCCGGACGATTTTGACAGCCTTTTGAAGCTGCCGGGCGTCGGGAGAAAAAGTGCGAATCTGATCATGGGGGACGTGTTCGGAAAACCGGCCATCGTGACGGATACGCACTGCATCCGCCTGGTCAACCGGATGGGCCTGGTGGACGGTGTGACGGAGCCGAAGAAGGTGGAGATGGCGCTCTGGAAACTGATTCCGCCGGAAGAGGGAAGCGATTTCTGCCACCGGCTCGTATACCACGGGCGGGAGGTCTGTACGGCGCGGACCGCGCCGCACTGTGAACAGTGCTGCCTGGCGGATCTCTGCCCGCGCAACGGAGTAAAAAACACCGGCGCGCCGAAACGGGCGAAAAGCGGCGCGCCGGAGGATGCGCCAAAGCAGGCAAAGACGGGCGCGCCGGAGGATGCGCCAAAGCAGGCGAAAAAAGGCGCGCCGGAGGATGCGCCAAAGCAGGCGAAGACGGGCGCGGCCGGGCGGGCGGGGAAACCTGCATAGGCGCGGAAGGAGGAGATTATGCCGGGGCCTTTTTTCCTCTGGCAGCTGTTCTGGCCGGTGCTGTTGGATGACGCGGTTACGCTGCTGACTTTCTCGTGCGGCCGGTTTGAGCAAATCGACGCGGTTCTGGTTTCATCGCTTGTCTCCGGCCTTCTGGTTGCGCCGTTTTATCTGAGACAGAAAAAAGCGGGGAGCACGGCGGTAAAACGATCCGACGTGTTTTGGATGATACTGCTTGCGGCCTCGTTCTGTCTCTTTTTTAATGTGCTGCTCTGGCTGCTGGGCCTGACCGGGACGCGGCCGGAGAGCCAAAGCGGAGCAGCGGAGGGGATATTATCCTGGAAAGCGGCGCTGACGCTGGCGCTGGCGGCCCCGCTGGAGGAGGAGCTGATTTTCCGCGGGATGACGTACCGCTGCCTGCGTACTGTCTCCGGATTCTGGCCGTCGGCGCTCGGCTGTGCGCTGCTGTTCGGACTGATGCACGGGGCGGCGGCGCAGGGGATCTATGCGGGATTTCTGGGAGTACTGCTGGCGGCGGTGTATGAGCGTTTTTCCTGTCTGGCTGCGCCTGTGCTGCTGCATGGAAGCGCGAACTTGACCGCGCTGTTTCTGACATCGGTTACCGCCCTGCATCCGGGCTGGATTTCGCCGGAAACGGCGGCGTTTCTGCTGGTTGGATCGGCGGCAGGCATGGGATGGGGACTGTTCCGAATATACTGGGAATAAAACGGGACAGGAAAATGACATGCAGATTGAGACAGTAAAGGCGGGGGATACGCTGTACGCGATTGGCAGGACGTTCGGGGTGGATTATAGGCTGCTGGCCTGGGCAAATCAGATTGAGCCGCCTTATCGCCTGGCAGCGGGCCAGGCTCTTTTCATTCCGGACGGGGGCTGGAACAGGGGAGGCGGCAAAGGTGCCGCCGGCGCGAAAGGCGCCCGCCCGGTAGCCTGGATGGGCGGATATGCGTATCCCTGGATCGATCCGATGGTTCTGGAGGAGACGGCGGATTACCTGAGTGGGATTTCCGTTTTTTCTTACGGCTTTACGGGAGAAGGAGACCTGGTTTTGCCGGAAGCGGCCGGGGAGCGGCGGATCCTGGCGGCGGCCGCGCGCAGGCACGTCTGTCCGGCGCTGGTGCTGGCCCCGCTGGGCGCGGACGGGAAATTTAACAACCGGCTGGTTTCGGCGCTTTTGCAGAATCTGAAGGCGCAACGCCGCCTGATCGGCCAGCTCTGGAATGTGGCGGAGGCGCTGGGATACGGGGAGATCAATCTTGATTTTGAGTATGTCCTGGCAGAAGATCAGACGGCGTTTATTGAATTTGTCGTTCGCCTGCGCGCGGTCATGAATGTGTTTGGCATCCGGGTAACGGTAGCGCTGGCGCCCAAGGTATCCGCAGATCAAAGGGGCCTTTTGTATGAGGGAATCGATTACCGGGGCCTGGGTAAGACGGCGGACGGCGTGTTCCTGATGACGTACGAGTGGGGCTATACCTACGGCCCGCCGATGGCGGTCGCACCGCTTCACATGGTGCGGCGCGTGGCGGAATATGCGGTCAGCGAGATTGAACCGGGGAAAATTTTGCTGGGAATACCGAATTACGGCTATGACTGGCCGCTTCCCTATGAGCGGGGCGTGACAAAGGCCAGGAGTCTGGGGACGCAGGAGGCGATCCGGCTGGCGGTCGATCATGGCGCGGAAATTCTGTACGATAAAACGGCGCAGAGCCCTTATTTTTATTACCAGGACGGCGATACGCGCCATGTGGTGTGGTTTGAGGATATCCGCAGCGTCAGCGCGAAATTTGCTCTTCTGAAAGAGCTCGGGCTGGCGGGGGCGGGATACTGGCAGCTGATGCGGCTGTTTCGCGCGGCCTGGCTGCTGGCGGAAAATGAATTTCGGATCTGGAAAGAGTCCTGAGCGGGAGCCGGGCCGGGATCGCGGATGATGCCCCGCGGGCGTCGGGCGAAGGAAAAAGGAATGTCCCGCGGGCGTCGGACGGGGGAAAAAGAGGAATGTCCCGCGATCATCGGGCGAAGGAAAAAGGAATGCCCCGCGGGCATGGACGGAGGAAAAAACATGCTGTCATTTGAGAGCGATTATACCGGGGGCGCGCATGAATCGGTGCTGCGCCGCCTGATTGAGACCAACGGAGAAATACTGCCGGGATACGGGACGGATGCGTATTGCCGGAGCGCGGCGCAGAAAATCCGGGAGGCCTGCGGCTGTCCGGAGGCAGAGGTGTATTTTCTGACGGGAGGGACGCAGACCAATCAGCTGATTCTCGACGCGATGCTGCAGCCGTACGAGGGCGTTATAGCGGCGGAAAGCGGCCATATCAACACGCACGAGGCGGGGGCGATTGAACGAACCGGGCATAAGGTTCTGACGCTTTCGCAGCGGGAAGGAAAGCTGGATGCCGGGGAGCTGGAATGGTTTCTGAAACGGTTTCAGGAGGATGAAAACCGGGAGCACATGGTATTTCCCGGAATGGTTTATCTGACCTGGCCGACGGAGTACGGGACGATTTATTCGGCCGCGGAGCTGGCGGCGATCTCCGGAATCTGCCGGAAATACGGGATCGCGCTCTATCTGGACGGCGCGCGCCTGGGCTACGGCCTGGCGGCGGAGGGAGCGGATCTGACGCTTCCGGACATCGCGCGCCTGTGCGATGTGTTTTACATTGGAGGAACCAAGGTCGGGGCGCTGTGCGGGGAGGCGGTTGTTTTCCCGCGGGGCAATGCGCCGTCCCATTTTATGACGCGCGTGAAGCAGCACGGGGCGCTGCTGGCGAAGGGGCGGCTTCTGGGCGTCCAGTTCGACGCGCTGTTTACCGATCAGCTGTATTTTACAATCAGCGCGCATGCGGTCGAGATGGCAAAGCGGCTGAAGCGGGGCCTCAGGGAACGGGGATACCGCTTTTATCTGGAATCTCCGACCAATCAGCAGTTTGTGATATTAGAAAACGGCGAGTGGGAGCGCCTGCGGACGCAGGTCGCGCTGAGCTTTTGGGAGAAGGCAGATCAGGATCACACGATCGTGCGCTTCGCGACCAGCTGGGCGACGGCGGAGTCGGATCTGGAGGCGCTGTGGAGGATTCTGGATCAGAAATCGTAAGAGACGGAGGAAAGCAATGGAGCGCAGAGTGGATCTGGCGGAAATTTCGGATGGAAAACAGTATGGGATCAACGATATGGCCCGCGCCGGCTGCGGGGGCTGTGAGGGCTGTTCTGCCTGCTGCCGGGGAATGGGGCGTACGGTAGTGCTGGATCCGTATGACGTGTACCGCATGACGGAGGGGCTTTCGGTGTCCTTTGAACGTCTTTTGCAGGAGAAAAAACTGGAGCTCAACGTGGTGGACGGGCTGATCCTCCCGAATCTGGCGATGAACGGGCCGCAGGAGGCCTGCGCGTTTTTAAATGAAGAAGGCCGCTGCCGGATTCATCCCTGGCGGCCCGGCATCTGCCGCCTGTTTCCCATGGGACGGCTTTACGGCGAGGACGGCGGCTTCACGTATTTCCTGCAGATCCATGAGTGCCGGAAAAAGGAGCGGACGAAGATCCGGGTGCGGCGTCTTCTGGATACGCCGGACACCGGCCGTTATGAAACGTACATTGCCCGCTGGCACGATTTCCGCAAAAGCCTGCAGAAGCAGCTTGCCGGGGACGCGGCGCGGGAGCGGGAAGTGAATCTGGCGCTGTTAAAGCTGTTTTTTCTGACGCCATATGCGCCGGGAGAAGATTTTTATCCGCAGTTTGACGCCAGGATGAAGCGAATGGAGGAAAAAACGGGATGCTGAGAGCAGATTTTCACACGCACACGTCGTTTTGCGACGGGAAAAATACGCCGCGGGAGATGGTAAGGGCGGCCTGGGAGAAGGGATTTACGGATTTTGGAATTTCGGGACATGCAGATTATTCTTTCTGTGATCCGGGGTTCGGCATGTCGGATGCTGTGCTGGAGCGCTATAAACAGGAGCTTTTTAAGCTGCGGGAGGAATACCGCGGCCGGATGAACCTCTACATCGGGATCGAGCTGGACTGCCTGGGGCCGGTGCAGAGCGCGGAGTATGTGATCGGCTCGACGCACTGCGTGTGCAAAAACGAGGAGTACGTCAGCGTGGACGATACGGAAGAGCGGCTGACGGAGGCGGTTGCGCGGCTGTGGGACGGAGACTGGTATGCGTTCGTGCGCGATTATTTTGAGACGGAGGCGACGGTCTATGAGCGCACGAAATGCGACTGGGTCGGTCATTTTGATCTGCTGACGAAATTTAACGAAGGGTTTCGCCATTTTGATGAGACGCGGGACGCGTATCTGGAACCGGCGCTGGCGGCGATGCGCCGCCTGAACGGGGAGGGGCTGCCGTTCGAGATCAATACGGGGGCCATGTCGCGCGGATACCGGACGCAGCCGTATCCGGGGCCGGCGCTTTTAAAGGAGCTTCATGCTATGGGCGGCCGGATCCTGATTAATTCGGACAGTCACCAGGCGGATACCATCGGATATGCGTTCCGGGAGGCGGAACGCCTGGCCTGGGAATGCGGTTTCCGCCGTGTCTGCCTGCTCTCGCCGGGAGGCGGATTCCGGGAGGCGGATCTCTGACGCGGGAAAGCGCTCTGGCGCGGGAACGGGTTTTCCGGGGCGAGAATCATTCTGGCGCGGGAACGGATTTTCCGGGGCGGAAATCATTCTGGTGCGGGAACGGGTTTTCCGGGGCGGGAATCATTCTGGCACGGGAATGGATTTTTGGGGGCGGGAAATCATTGACAGGCCGGGAAAGATTTGCTATAGTACAGGCGGATACAGAAACAGGATATTAGAGGAGAGGGAAAGATGAAGCTTGCTTGCTGCGCACGGTAATCAGAAAAGAACAGGCAAAAGGGATTTTGTGTCCCGGATGCCGCGCGGCAGGAACATTCTCTTCTTACGACGGAAAGCTCTGACCGGGAGCCGGCAGAGAGCTCCTCTGTTCAGACAGGTAGGATGCAGGAGATTGCTGCATCCTTTTTTTGTGCCGGATTTGCTCCGGCCGCGCGGGATCCGGGGAAAGGAGGTGCGAAATGTCACAGATACTGGTTCAGGATCTGACATTTTATTATGAGGAAAGCGGGGAGATGATTTTTGATCGGCTTTCGGTTTCCCTCGATACGGACTGGCGGCTGGGCCTGATCGGCCGCAACGGCCGGGGAAAGACTACGTTTCTGAAGCTTCTGGCGGGAGAGTACGGGTACCGCGGCCTGATCCGCGCGTCGGTTCCGTTTGAGTATTTTCCGTTTCCGGTTCGCGATCCGGGACGGCCGGCGCTGGAGGTTTTGGAGGACGCGCGGCCGGGCCTTGAATTCTGGAAGCTGCTGCGGGAGATCAGCCTGCAGGAAATGGATCCGGAGCTGTTATACCGGCCGTTTGCGAGCCTGAGCGGCGGCGAGCGGACGCGGCTGATGCTGGCGCTTCTTTTTTCTGACGATCGGGCGTTTCTTCTGATCGACGAGCCGACCAATCATCTGGATCTGCAGGCCAGGCGGGAAGTCCGGGCGTACCTGCAAAAGAAAAAAGGGTTCATTCTCGTTTCGCACGATCGGGCGTTTCTGGATTCCTGCATCGATCACGTGATGGCGCTCAACCGTTCGGGGATCGAGATCTGTCAGGGAAATTTCAGTACCTGGTGGGAAAACAGACACCGGAGGGATATGCAGGAAGAGCGGGAGAACGAGCGGCTGAAAAAGGAGATTGGGCGTCTGAAGGAGGCGGCCGACCGCACAAAAAGCTGGTCGGCGCAGGCGGAGCAGGCGAAAAAGGGAGGGACGGCGGATGGCGGGAAGGTAGACCGCGGGTATATCGGCCATAAAGCGGCGAAGGTTATGAAGCGGGCGCAGAGCGCGAAACGGCGGATCGAGCGGGCGGCCGAGGAGAAACAGAAGCTTCTGAATAATGTGGAGACGGCAGAGGAGCTGAAACTGTTTGCTCTGCAGCACGAGCGGCAGACGCTCCTTTCGCTGGAGAAGGCCGTGTTTTCCTATGATCCAACGGGCAGAGCGCTGACAGAGCCGCTGACCTTTTCGGTCCGCCAGGGAGAGCGGATTTTGCTGGAAGGGAAAAATGGTTCCGGAAAGTCGTCGCTGCTTCGCGCAATCCTGGGCTGTGAGGGCGCGCCCCGGCTCTGTGGCGGAACGGTAAGGAAAGCCGGGGGCCTGCAGATTTCCTGGGTGTCGCAGGACACCTTGGGCCTTTCGGGAACGCTCGAAGAGCTGGCAGAGCGCCGGGGGATTGACGGGACGCTGCTTCGCATGATGCTGCGCAAGCTGGATTTTTCCAGAGAACAGTTTTCAAAACGGATCGAGCATTACAGCGAGGGACAGAAGAAAAAGGTCCTCCTGGCGGCCAGCCTCTGCGAGCGGGCGCACCTGTACCTCTGGGATGAGCCGCTCAACTATATCGATCTCTACTCCCGGATGCAGCTGGAGGATCTGATTTGCACGTCCGGACTGACGCTCCTTCTGGTCGAGCACGACGAAGCGTTTGCGGCGCGCGTGGCGACCGGGCGTCTCTGCCTGCCGTCCGGCGAGTTCCGGGAAGAACCGGTTTTTTCTGAAAAAATGACGGGAAAACACGGATAAAAAAGTAAATTTTTGGTTAATCTGTTTGAAAAAAGAGGACTATAATAAGCATGTAACAAATAAGACATACTTAACAACCCCCGTTTACCGGGCTGCTAAGCAAATCAGATTTTTGGAGGAAAAGATAAATGAATACTTTAAAAGCTGAAAAGAGAAGCATGGATGTTAAGGCCAAGAGACTGAGAAGAGAAGGATTTGTTACGGGCAACGTCTTCGGAAAGAAAATCGAGGGCTCGATTCCGATCAAGATGACGAAAAAGGATGTCGATCATCTGTTAAAGACGGAGAACAAGGGCAGCCAGATTATGCTGGACATCGAGGGCGAGAGCTATGATGTGCTGATCAAGGAGATTGACTATAACGCGCTGGCCAGCCGGGTCGACGAGATCGATTTTCAGGCGCTGGTAAGCAATGAAAAGGTACATTCCGTGGCGGAGATTCAGCTGGTCAACCATGACAAGGTACAGGCCGGCGTTCTGCAGGAGATGCTGCAGGAGATTTCCTACCGCGCGCTGCCGAAGGATCTGATTGACCGCGTAAAAGTAGACGTGGGCGAGATGCAGGTCGGCGACACGATCCGGGTAAAGGATCTGGAGATCGCCTCCAGGAAGGAGATCGAGATTTTAAGCGATCCGGAATCGGTTATCGTGACGGTAACGGCGGTTCACAACGTAGTTCCGGAGACGGACGCGGAAGCGGCGGAGAACGGCGCGGCGGAAGCAAAGGAATGACGGTTCGGGCGGGCGACGCCGGATACCGGGAAAAAGAATGACATGGCAAGAGCGCTTCGAGACGGCGGGCGCGCCGCTTCGGGGCGCTTTTTTGAACTTCGGGGAGGAAACAATGGATCAGACGTATCGCTATGTGCTGCGGCGCTATCTGCTGCTTTTCCTGGGCCTGTCGATCATGGCGTTCGGCGTGGCGTTTTCCATCAAGGCGGGGCTTGGCACCTCCCCGATTTCGAGCGTTCCCTACGCGGTCAGCTGCTTTGCACCGCTGACGGTCGGGACAGCGA
The DNA here is from genome assembly GCA_944381615.1 of uncultured Lachnospiraceae bacterium. Taxonomy (GTDB): domain Bacteria; phylum Bacillota; class Clostridia; order Lachnospirales; family Lachnospiraceae; genus Otoolea. The sequence continues at coordinate 13,341 of CALWLT010000008.1, forward strand.
CGATCGCGATGCACTGCGTCTTTATCGCGCTGCAGATCCTGATCCTGCGAAAAAATTATCATCCGATTCAGCTGATGCAGCTGCCGGTCGCGTTTTTCTTCGGTTATCTGACGGATTTTGCCGTGTGGGCCGTGCGGGGGATCGCCTGCGCAGGTTACGGGCAGCAGTGGCTGATCTGCCTGATCGGAATTTTTCTGGTTGCCGTGGGCGTGAGCCTGGAGGTAAAAGCCGGCGTCGTGGTTCTGGCCGGCGAGGGCGTGGTGCTGGCGATCTGCCGGGTGCTGCCGGTCCGGTTCGGGACCATGAAGGTCGTCTTTGACGTGACGCTGGTCGTCATCGCCTGCATCTTGTCGCTTGCATGTACCGGGCAGCTGCAGGGCGTCCGGGAGGGGACGGCGGCCGCCGCCCTGCTGGTCGGCCAGATTGCGAAGCCGCTGGGACGCTTTTTGGTGCGCTGGAAGCTGGAGGAACCCGCCTGACAGATGGAAGCCGCATACAATACACAGGAGACAAAGCGGCCGGAAGAAGAAAAACCTGCGTGAAGTCCCGTAAAATCAAGGAAAACCGGGATTTCACAATTTTTTCACAAAAAAATTAGCACTCGCCTCTTGACAGTGCTAACAATGCGTGCTATAGTACAGCTAGAACAAAGGAAAGGGGTTCAGAAAGGAACCGGGGAATGCGAAGAGGATTCCTCGGAGACCTTCCGGATGCCGGACCGGTTCGGAGGAAGTACAAAACAGTTGGACTGAATGAATAGAAAAGGAGCGATGAGTTATGTTAATGCCGAGCATTTTTGGAGAAAACCTGTTGGATGATTTCTTTGATTTTCCGTTTGGAAGGTACACGGGATATGCAGACGGCGGAACGGGCCTGATGAAGACGGATATTAAAGAGGCGGACGGCAACTACGAGATTACGATGAACCTGCCGGGCGTGAAGAAGGAGGATGTGAAGGCGGAGCTGCACGACGGATATCTGACCATCCAGGCCAGTACGAATTCGGGGACGGATGAGAAGGATGAGAACGGCAGATACATCCGCCGCGAGCGCTACAGCGGTTCCTGCAGCAGAAGCTTCTATGTGGGCGACGCGGTAACGGAAGAGGACATCAAAGCAAAATTTGAGAACGGCACGCTGACGCTGACGGTTCCGAAGAAGGAAGAGAAGCCGGCGGTCGAGCAGAAGAAATACATTGCGATTGAAGGGTAAGTCCGGAAACGCCGCGCCTTCTCTGTCGGGGAAGGCGCGGCAGGCGTCCGGGAAGAAGAAAACAGAAATCAGGAAGGAGAAATGACGTATGTTAATGCCGAGTATTTTTGGAGAGAATTTATTTGATGAGTTTATGAAGGATTTTCCGTTTTATGACGATAAGGATATGAAGAAAGCGGAGCGGAAGCTGTACGGCCGCCGGGGCAGCCATCTGATGAAGACGGATATTAAGGAAAAGGATGACTGCTACGAGCTGGAGATGGATCTGCCGGGCTTTACGAAAGAGGAGATTCAGGTATCGCTGGAGGACGGCGTGCTGACGGTCAGCGCCGAGAAGGGGCTTGATCAGGATGAGCAGGAGAAAAAGAGCGGCCGCTATATCCGCCGCGAGCGCTATGCGGGCGCCTGCCAGCGTTCCTTCTACGTCGGAGACGACGTAAGCCAGGAGGACATCAGAGGCGAATTCAAACATGGAATCCTGAAGCTTTTCATTCCGAAGAAGAAAGCGGAGGTTCCGGAGAAGAAGTACATTTCGATTGAGGGGTAAGCAGCCCTGATACCGATCAAGTATAAGACATAAGACCGGGACGGCCGGAGGACGGCCGGATCGGGCGTAGGGCGGGGCGCCGCAAAAGCGAGCTTTTCGGAGAGACGGAAAACCTGTTTTGCGGCGCCCTGTTTTGCAGGCCGGAGTTAGCACTCAAGGCTTGACAGTGCTAACAACATGTGTTATAGTACGGCCAGAACAAAGAGATCTTCCATAACACCTGAAGATGCGAAGGGAGGCATCGGTTATGAATATTAATAAATTTACGCAGAAATCCATGGAAGCGGTACAGAATACGGAGAAGCTGGCCTACGAATACGGGAACCAGCAGATTGATCAGGAGCACCTGCTCTTCAGCCTGCTTTCCGTGGAAGACAGCCTGATTCTGAAGCTGATCGAGAAGATGGGAATTTCCGGCGACCAGTTTAAAAATGAAGTGGACCAGGCGATCCGGAAGCTGCCGAAGGTATCGGGCGGCCAGCTCTATTTTTCCGGCGACGCCAACCGGGTGCTGGTCAGCGCGGAGGACGAGGCCAAAGCGATGGGCGACGAGTATGTGTCGGTCGAGCATCTGTTTCTGGCCATGCTGCGCCAGCCCAACCGGGCGGTAAAGGAACTGTTTTGCCAGTACGGAATCACGCGGGAAAATTTCCTGCAGGCGCTCTCGACGGTGCGCGGCAACCAGCGGGTGGTCAGCGACAACCCGGAGGCGACGTATGACACGCTGAACAAATACGGCCAGGATCTGGTGGAGCGGGCCAGAGATCAGAAGCTTGACCCGGTCATCGGACGGGACAGCGAGATCCGCAACGTGATCATGATCCTTTCGCGCAAGACGAAGAACAATCCGGTGCTGATCGGCGAGCCCGGCGTCGGCAAGACGGCCGTGGTGGAAGGCCTGGCGCAGCGGATCGTCCGCGGCGACGTGCCGGAGGGGCTGAAGGACAAGAAGCTGTTTGCCCTGGATATGGGCGCGCTGATGGCGGGCGCCAAATACCGCGGCGAATTTGAGGAGCGGCTGAAGGCCGTCCTGGACGAGGTAAAAAAGAGCGAGGGACAGATCATCCTCTTTATCGACGAGCTGCACACGATCGTGGGGGCCGGCAAGGCGGAGGGCGCGATGGACGCCGGCAATATGTTAAAGCCCATGCTGGCGCGCGGCGAGCTGCACTGCATCGGCGCCACGACGCTGGATGAATACCGCAAATACATTGAGAAGGACGCGGCGCTGGAGCGGCGGTTCCAGCCGGTTCACGTCGACGAGCCGACGGTGGAGGACACGATTTCCATCCTGCGCGGATTAAAGGAGCGCTATGAGGTGTACCACGGCGTGAAGATCACGGACTCGGCGCTGGTGTCGGCGGCGGTTCTGTCTGACCGCTATATTTCTGACCGTTTCCTGCCGGATAAGGCGATTGACCTGGTGGATGAGGCCTGCGCCATGATTAAGACGGAGATGGACTCCATGCCGGCGGAGCTGGACGAGCTGTCGCGGCGGATCATGCAGATGGAGATTGAGGAGGCGGCGCTCAAGAAGGAGACGGATCATCTGAGTCAGGACCGTCTGGCGGATCTGCAGAAGGAGCTGGCGGATTTAAAAGAGCAGTTTGCCTCACAGAAGGCCCAGTGGGAGAATGAGAAGGCGTCGGTCGATAAACTCTCCAAGCTGCGGGAGGAGATCGAGCACGTAGGAGCGGAGATCCAGTCCGCCCAGCAGGCGTATGATCTGAACAAGGCGGCCGAGCTGCAGTACGGGCGGCTGCCGGAGCTAAAGAAGCAGCTGGCGGAGGAAGAGGAGAAGATTAAAAATCAGGATCTGAGCCTGGTGCACGAGAGCGTGACCGAGGATGAGATCGCCCGCATTATTTCCAAATGGACGGGAATCCCGGTGGCGAAGCTGACGGAGAGCGAACGCAGCAAGACGCTGCATATGGATGAACTGCTGCATAAGCGCGTGATCGGCCAGGATGAGGCGGTAACCAAGGTAACGGAGGCGATCATCCGCTCGCGGGCCGGCATCAAGGACCCGACCAAGCCCATCGGTTCGTTCCTGTTTCTGGGGCCGACCGGCGTCGGCAAGACGGAGCTGGCCAAGGCGCTGGCGGAGAGCCTGTTCGACGATGAGAACAATATGGTGCGGATCGACATGAGCGAGTACATGGAGAAGCACTCCGTGTCCCGTCTGATCGGAGCGCCGCCCGGATACGTCGGGTACGACGAGGGCGGCCAGCTGACCGAGGCCGTGCGGCGCAAACCGTACTCGGTCGTCCTCTTTGACGAGGTGGAGAAAGCGCATCCGGACGTGTTCAATGTTCTCTTACAGGTGCTGGACGACGGGCGGATTACCGATTCGACCGGAAAGACCGTAGATTTTAAGAACACCATCCTGATTATGACGTCCAATATCGGCTCTCAGTATCTGCTGGACGGCATCGACGCGCAGGGGCAGATTAAGAACGAGGCGGAGGAAGCCGTCATGCACGATCTGCGGGCGCATTTCCGTCCGGAGTTTCTGAACCGGCTGGATGAGATCATTCTCTTTAAGCCGCTGACGAAGGAAAATATCGGCGGAATTATTGAGCTTCTGGTGGCTGACGTCAATCGGCGTCTGGCGGATCGGGAGATTTCCATCACGCTGACGGAGGATGCGAAGCAGTTTATTGTGGAGAACGGCTATGATCCGGTTTACGGCGCACGGCCGCTGAAGCGGTATCTGCAGAAAAATGTGGAGACGCTGGCGGCGAAGCTGATTCTGTCCGACGGCGTGCGGGCCGGCGACGCGATTCAGATCGGCCTGTCCGATGGAAAGCTGACGGCCTGCGCCGTGAAGGTGCAGTAAATAAGGAGCGGCGGGGCGCCGCAAAATGAGGGGACTCGTTTTGCGGCGCTCCGTTTTGCGTTTTGCAGCGTCCCGTTTTTCCTTGACAAGGGATCCCGTTTTTACTAAAATAAAATGCGGATGATTCCCGAAAAAATCAGGGCAGAAGACGGCGGGGATCCGGAAAGGACAGAGATGAAAATCGCAATCGGAAACGACCACACGGCGGTCGAGTTAAAGCATATTATTGTGGATCTGCTGGAAGAAAAGGGACATACGGTCCTGAACCTGGGGACGGATACGGAGGAGAGCTGCGATTATCCGGTATACGGAGAGCGGGTCGGCAGGGCCGTTGCCTCGGGACAGGCGGATCTGGGAATTGCCATCTGCGGGACGGGGCTGGGGATCTCCCTGGCGGCCAATAAGGTGCGGGGCGTGCGGGCCTGCGTCTGCAGCGAACCGTACACGGCGGTTATGTCGCGCCGTCACAATGACGCCAACGTGCTGTGCTTCGGCGCGCGCGTGGTGGGAAGCGAGATGGCCAAAATGATTGTGGAACAGTGGCTGGACGCGGAATTTGAGGGCGGCCGTCATCAGAGGCGCGTCGATCTGATTATGGAGATTGAGCGCCGCGAATGCGGAGAGGAATGAGCCGCATCGGACAGGATACAGGAACTGGCAGAAATCAGAGAGGAAGCAGCTTTGCTTCGGGAGGAAACGATGGGAACAATGGTTACGGAGGAGATTCGCTACATCGGGGCGGACGATCGCGAGATCGATCTGTTTGAGGGACAGTACCGGGTGCCGGAGGGGATTTCCTATAATTCTTACGTGATTCTGGACGAGAAGATCGCCGTCATGGATACGGTGGATTACCGCCGCCATGAGGAATTTCTGGCGAATCTGGAAACGGAGCTTCAGGGCAGGAAGCCGGATTACCTGGTCATCAGCCATGTGGAGCCGGATCACGCGTCCAGCGTGCGGGCGCTTACCGAGCGCTATCCGGAGATCACGCTGGTAGGAAATGCGAAGACATTTTCCATGCTGTCGCAGTATTTTGATCTGGATTTCAGCGGCGCGCTAACGGTAAAGGAAGGCGACAGCCTGAAGCTGGGCAGCCACGAGCTGACCTTTTATATGGCGCCGATGGTGCACTGGCCGGAGGTCATGGTCACGTACGACAGCTGTGACCGCGTGCTGTTTTCCGCGGACGGCTTCGGCAAGTTCGGCGCGCTCGACGCAGAGGAGGACTGGGACTGCGAGGCCAGAAGGTACTATTTTAATATCGTCGGCAAATACGGCGCGCAGGTGCAGGCGCTTTTAAAGAAGGCGGCGGGGCTTTCCATCGAGACGATCTGCCCGCTGCACGGGCCGGTGTTAAAGGGCGCGATGCTGGCGAATGCGCTGGAAAAATATCAGATCTGGAGCAGCTACGGCGTAGAATCCGAGGGCGTTTTTATCGCGTACGCCACGCTGCACGGCAATACCAGGGATGCGGCAGAGAAGATGGGCGAGATCCTGACGGGACTCGGCTGCCCGAAGGTGGCGATGGCGGATCTGGCGCGGGATGACATGGCGGAGGCGGTGGAAGATGCGTTCCGCTACGGGAAGATCGTGCTGGCGGCTTCCTCGTATGACGCGGGCGTCATGCCATTTATGGCAGATTTCCTGCATCATCTGCAGGCCAAGAATTATCAGAAGCGGACCGTGGCTCTGATTGAAAACGGGAGCTGGGGACCGACGGCGGCCCGGACCATGCGCGGCCTGCTGGAGCAGATGAAGGAGATTACGGTCATCGATCCGGCGGTTACGATCCGCGGGGCGTTAAAAGAGAGCGATATTCCGGCGCTTACGGAGGCGGCGAAGGCGCTTTTGGCCTGACGGAGGAGAGAGAAACGGCGGCCGCAGCGGACGGGGGCACAGCTCTCTTTGCCGGCGGACGCGGAAATAAGCATACAGCGAAAAGGATGACCGCTGGACGGCGGAGAAAGAAAGGAAGAGAGCCATGGTAAATGAGGTAATGAAACTGATTTCAGAGTACGACCCGGAAGTGGGCGCCGCGATTGAGCGGGAGGCGGCCCGCCAGAGACGGAATCTGGAGCTGATCGCATCGGAGAACATTGTGTCGGAGCCGGTTATGATGGCGATGGCGACGGTGCTGACCAACAAGTATGCGGAAGGCTATTCCGGAAAACGTTATTACGGCGGCTGCGAGTATGTGGACGAGATTGAGACGATGGCCATCGAGCGGGCGAAAAAACTGTTCGGCTGCGACTATGCCAACGTACAGCCGCACTCCGGCGCGCAGGCCAATATGGCGGTGTTTGTCGCCATGCTGAAGCCGGGCGATACGGTAATGGGTATGAACTTAAACCATGGCGGGCACCTGACGCACGGAAGCCCTGTAAATTTCTCCGGTCTGTATTTTAATATCGTGCCGTACGGCGTCAACGACGAGGGATACATCGACTATGACGAGCTGGAGCGCATCGCGGTCGAGTCGAAGCCGAAGCTGATCGTAGCCGGGGCCAGCGCCTATGCGCGCGAGATTGATTTTAAGAGATTCCGCGAGGTTGCCGACAAGGTGGGCGCGTATCTGATGGTAGACATGGCGCACATCGCCGGGCTGGTTGCGGCCGGCGAGCATCCGAGCCCCATCCCCTACGCGGATGTGGTTACCACGACGACGCACAAGACGCTGCGCGGCCCGCGCGGCGGTATGATCCTCGCCAACAAAGAGGCGGCGGAGAAGTTTAATTTTAACAAGGCGATCTTCCCGGGAACGCAGGGCGGCCCGCTGGAGCACGTGATTGCGGCCAAGGCCGTCTGCTTTGGAGAGGCGCTGAAGCCGGAGTTCGCGGCGTACCAGAAGCAGGTCAGAAAGAATGCGGCGGCGCTGGCAGAAGAGCTGAAAAAGCAGGGCTTTAAGCTTCTGACCGGCGGAACGGACAACCATCTGATGCTGGTGGATCTGCGGGGCATGGACGTGTCCGGCAAGGAGCTGCAGAACCGCTGCGACGAGGTATACATTACCCTGAACAAGAATACGGTTCCCAACGATCCGAGAAGCCCCTTCGTGACCTCCGGCGTCCGCATCGGCACGCCGGCCGTGACCTCCCGCGGCCTGAAGGAAGAAGATATGCCCAAGATTGCCGAGTGCATCTGGCTGGCCGCGACGCAGTTTGAGACGAAGGCGGATTACATTCGCGCGGAGGTAACGAAGCTCTGCGAGAAATATCCGATTTATCAGTAAGCGTCCCGAAAACGGGATGCCGCAGGCGCGGCACAAAATACCGGGAGCGAAAAACGGGATGCCGCAGGCGCGGCACAAAATACCGGGAGCAAAAAACAGGATGCCGCAATCGCGGCAGTAAAGAAACAGGAGCAGGAACGCCACAGCGTTGGCGCGCCTGCTCCTGTTTTCTGTCTCCGGCCTGTCTTTGCTTTTTTATGAATCCCAGGCAATCTCGGCGCCGATTCTTTTCTGGCGCGCCTTTTCGCAGATCAGCTGGGCGCAGCGCGCGTCAAAAATACCCATGCCCACAGATTTAAAGCAGCGGGTATCGGCCTGTTCGTGGGGACGTCCTTCTTTCGTGTCCTGGATGAGATCCTCCATGTAGCGGACGCGATCCGGCGAAAGGAGGCCGGACGCGAGCGGGATCGCGAGATCGCCGGACTCTTCGCAGGCGTAAGGCAGCTCCGTGTAGGCGAAACGGCACAGCTTCCAGACGGCGTCGGGGAGCTCCCGCCGATCCGGCTTCCAGGATCCGATGGCGATCAGGCATTTGCCCTTCAGAAGCGCTTCGTCATCGGGATAGACCGGATCCGTCGCCTGTGTGGCCGAGATCAGGATCTCGCTTTGTTCGGCCAGCGAGCGCGCGTCGCGGCAGAAATGGAAGCGGATGCCGCGGTTGATGCCGCAGGCGTGAAGCTTCTCGCGGAGGCGGTCGCAGAACGGCCCCGGATCCGGAACGTGAAGATCGTAGAGGTAGAGATCCGTAAGAGGGCGCACGGCGCAGGCGTAGAGGAGCTGGTGCAGCCCCTGCGTGCCGCAGCCGACGAGGCCGGCCGAGGTACAGGCTTCGGGGGCCAGATAGCGGAGCGCCACGCCGCTCACGGCGCCGGTGCGCATGGCGGTCAGCGTCCCTCCGTCCATGACGGCGGCGGGCTGGCCGGTTTCTGCTTCGTTGAGGATCATCAGGCCGCTCAGGTACGGGAAGCCCTTTTTCGGATTGTCCGGAAATTCCGCCAGCATCTTGGTGCCGATGAACGAATCCAGGAAACAGGGCATATAGAGCATCAGATCGCCGCCGCGGGCGGCGCAGAAGCGATCCGGCATCGTATAGCGGCCGCTTTTGTGGATGGCATAGGCGTCCTCCACTGCGTCCATGACTTCCGTCAGCGTGACGGCGTTCCACATTTCAGTTCCGTTCAGAATTCTCATGAATCATACCCTCCCCGCTCTCATCACTCATCAAAATTGATTAGCTAGATCATAGCAAATTTCCCGCGCGCTGTCAAGCGGCCGCGTGCCGCTATTTGTCATAAAAATGGATGCGCTCCATGATCTGCTTCTGTCCTTTGATGTTCATCTTGGAATAGATGGACACCAGGTGTTTCTTGACGGTGGGGACGCTGATAAACAGCGTTCCGGAGATCTGCTCGTTGGAATATCCGCGCAAAAGCAGGCTCAGGATATCGACCTCGCGCGCCGTGAGGGAAAAATCCTGCCGGATCTGCGAGATGGTGCGGTCCATCACGTAGGACAGATCAAAAAACAGGCAGACGTAGCAGTCGTTTTCCGGCCCGTCCTCGAGATGCGTTTTGCTGACCTCCAGAAAGAGCGGGCTGTTCTCCATCTTGTACTCGATGTTGCGGCCGGAAATGCTGCCGGCCGTTTTCAGCTGCCGGCAGAGCGTGCGGAAGCAGTTGGTAATCGGGTTGCTGGCCAGATCAGGGATGCCGTGCCGTTCCATGTACTGGCGGAAGGTACTGTTGCAGCCGATGAAATTCAGCCGGTCGTCGAGACAGGCCACGCCGATGCAGTGATAGCTTTCCAGTACATAGAAAATACGGCTGATGTTGATCTCGCGGCCGTAATTTTTAAATACGTTGCTGAAATGCGGCTGGAACAGGCGGATCAGGTTCAGCTCGTCCTGCGAAAACCCGATCTTGTCGTTGGAACGGTGAATGGAAAATACGCCGCGCAGGTTCTGGCTGCGGATGGGAAAATTCGTCTCGATCGAGTCGTGCAGGCCCATCGGCAGCAGAAATTCCCGGAAATACACGGATTTTTCCCGGATTTCCTGATTGAACAGCTGGTTGGTCAGAAAGGTTACGTGGTTGTCGGAATCCAGGATGGACAGGACGTCGTCCATGTGGCAGTAATCGTCCTGGTATTTGCGTTTCTGCGCGTCGGTCCAGTTGATGGTGTAGATCGAGTGCGTTTCATAGGTCTGGCCCTGTTTCTGGAAGAAGAGAAAATTGGCCTTTTCAAAGAAGACGACGGAATTCAGATGTGTAAAAAACTCTTCCATCCGTTTGTCCAGGAGTACGGAATCGTTGTACAGATCCGCGATCATCTGATTAATGTTTTCGATTTTTGACAGTGTCAGCAGATGTTCCGAATTCATAATTGCCCCCCTTTTCTGAAGCATGTCCTAAAAAAACCAAAAATCCGGAGAACGCCAGAGAACAGGGCGGCAGACTCCGGAGAAGCTCAGAGCGTGCCAGAGATGAAGCAAGAGGCCGGCAGAGACATGAAAATACTGAATGCCTCCATTGTGGGGTGGATTCAATGTTTCTTCTAACTATACGCGAAACGGGGGCAGTTTTCAAGAAAGAATTATCTGCTAATCAGGAAAATTATCCGAAAGTATAATATATAATATCCGAAAGTAGTAGATTGAAAACAAATAATTTGCGGAAATGTATCGAATTGCAATAAAAATGATGTATTTTGAAAGTTGTGATTATGTTAGAATAATACCTGAAAATATTCAGAAAACAGCGCGCTGAACCATGGAAAAAATAAAATAATATGGAGGGGGATATGGGAAACGGCAGCGAGTTTAAGCTGAAAGAAGAGAAGGGGAGACGCTACATAACCTGCATCGAGACGCACACGGAGGGCGAGCCGACGAGGACGATCCTGTCGGATTTTCCGGAGATTCCCGGAAATACGATGGAAGAAAAGATGCTCTACATGATGCGCCATCAGGACTGGCTGAGAAAGGCAATCTGCTTTGAACCCCGCGGAAACGACGTGATGTCGGGAACGATTGTGACAAAGCCCTGCAATCCCGAGGCGGATTTCGGCGTCCTGTATTATGAGGTGGGCAACTGGATGCCCATGTGCGGCCACGACACGATCGGCGTCTCGACGGCCCTGATCGAGAGCGGCCTGCTGAAGGCGGAAGAACCGTACACATTTGCGACGCTGGACACGCCGTCCGGCCTGGTACGGGTCAAGATCGAGGTAAAAGACGGCGTGGCGAGAAGCGTGACGTTCCGCAATGCGCCGGCCTTTGTCCTGAACCGGGACGCGGTGGTGGACGTGCCGGAATACGGAAAGATTCACGTCGATATCGCGTACGGCGGAAATGTGTTCGCGATCGTGCCGGCGTCCGCGATGAATCTGAAGCTCACGCAGGATCGGGCCAAAGAGATTGTCGAGAAAGGAAATTACCTGAAGAAATTTATCAACGAGCAGGTAACGGTAAAGCATCCGTATCTGGAAGTAATGAATCAGGTTACGCATGTGGAATTTTACGAGCCGGCTGACGACGGAATTGCGGATGTGCGCAACGCCGTGGTAATCCCGCCGGCCGCCATCGACCGCAGCCCCTGCGGGACGGGGACGTCCGCCAAGATGGCGCTGCTTCACGCGGAAGGGAAGCTGGAGGCAGGCCAGACGTTTGTCCACGAGAGCCTGATCGGAAGCCTGTTCTACTGCCAGATCGTCGAGGAGACGGAAGTAGGCGGCATTCCGGCGATTGTGCCGGAGATCCGGGGACGCGCGTTTGTGATGGGTAAATCGCAGCTTCTGTTTGACCCCACGGATCCGTTCCAGGAAGGATTCCTGTTAGGATAAGCGCCGGACGGAGGTTCCGGTAGCCGGGGAAGGAAATCTGCCGGACAGAAGGTTCCTGCGGCCGGGAAAAATTGGCCGGTAAAAGAAAAAGGGAATAAAAAAGAGGAGGATATAAAACGTATGAAAAAAAGAGTCTATTTATGCGGCACGATGGCGATGGTAATGACGCTGATGGCAGGCTGCTCGAGTTCGGGCGGGAGCGCGTCGGGCGAGTCGGCGGCCGGCGGATCCGGCGACGCCGCGGCGGAGGCGGAGATGACAATCCGCGTGGCGCACGTGTGCGGAACGGGCGCTCCGTATGATTACGGCGCCAATGTGTTCAAGGAACTGGTGGAAGAGCGCAGCGGCGGCCGCATGGAAGTAATCGTTTATGCGGGCGACATGACCTCGGACGAGGTAGAGTGCGTGGAGATGGTGCAGAATAATAACCTCGAGATCGGCTGGGTCGGAACCGGCGCTCTGGGCGGCTATGTGCCGGAGTTGGGCGTCTTTGAGCTTCCTTTCCTGTTTAACGATACGGAGCACGTCAACCGCGCGGTCGAGGGCGAGTTCGGCAACTATCTGCTGGAGAAGCTGAGCGCGGTCGAGGGCATTTACGGACTCGGCTATCACGAGGACGGCTGGAGAAATATCCTGACCAACGGCGTGACCATTAACACGGTAGACGATATGGAAGGCGTGCGGATGCGCTGTATGCAGAACGAGGTCTGCGTGGCGATGTATGAGGCGCTGGGATCAACTCCGGTAGCTCTTTCTTCCGGCGAGCAGTTTACGGGCCTGCAGAACGGCGTCGTAGACGGCACGGACAACAGCGCGCTTTACGCGGTGGCCGACGGTTATATCGAGGTTGTGGACAACATCTGCGATATCCATCATTTCTATTCCAGCGGTATCATCGTAGCCTCCAGCGACTGGTATGACAGCTTGAGCGCCGAGGATCAGGAGCTGATTAAACAGGCCGCCATCGACGCGGGCGAGCAGCAGAGAGAGTGGTTTATCGAGAGCGACGAGGCGGCGATCGCCGAGTATGAGGCGAAGGGCTATACCGTAACGCGCCCGACCGATCTCGATGCCTGGAGAGAGAAGGTACAGCCGGTTTATGATGAAATGTTTGCCGCTCATCCGGAGTGGGAGGAGCTGGTAGAGATGGTGCGTGCGGCGGCCGACGAGACGGCGGAGCCGGACAGCGCTGACGCAGCGCCCGCAGAGGAAGCCGCGGAAGCTGACGCAGAGGCCGCAGAGCCTGCAGAAGAGGCCGCGGAAGCTGACGCAGAGCCCGCAGAAGAGGCCGCGGAAGCTGACGCAGCGTCCGCAGAGGAAGAGGCTGCAGAGCCCGCGGAGGAAGCTGCCGAGTAACCTGCAGTCTGACGGAATGCTTGTAGAAGGGATGCAAAAATGAGAGGATTAATTGAGGAGTTACATAAGATCGGCGACGGAATCAACGTGGTGGCGAGAGTCCTTTTAGGCGTAACCTCCCTGATGCTGTGCGTGGCGGTAATCGGTCAGTTTATCCTGCGCTGGGTCGGGATGTCGCTTCCCTGGGCCACCGAATTTGCCTGCTACATTTTCGTGTGGACCACCATGCTGGGAAGCGCCGTGGCCAGCCGCCATCTGCTGCACATCGGCGTGGATCTGGTCATTAACCTGTTCCGCGGAAAAACGCGGACCTTCCTGATGGTCGTTGCGGATCTGATCCTGATCGGCGCGCTGATCCTGTTTACGGTGGCCAGCGGAGAATACACGATCGCACAGATCCCGCACAAAGGGACGACGATTCCGTTTTCTCTGGCCTGGTTCTACGTATCGCTGCCGCTCAGCGGAATCATTATGATTTACTATACGTTTGTGCAGCTTCTGGAAAATATCTGCTACGGAGAAGCCAGACGTATCCCGCTGCCGGGAGATGAGGGATAGGAGGAACATATGTTTAACAGTATTATTTTATTCGGCAGCTTTTTCCTGTTTCTTGCGCTGGGCGTGCCGATTGCATTTGTACTGATTGTAGCGACGGTTTCGTATGCGCTGCTCAGCACCGGGGATGCCAACCTGGCGCTGGTGCCGCAGCGCATCATCTACGGAATCAACGACTTTACCATGCTGTGTCTGCCGTTCTTTGCCCTGGCGGGAAATATCATGAACCACGGCGGAATTACCATGCGTCTGGTGCGCTTTGCGCAGGCCTTCGTCGGACATATCCGGGGCGGCCTCGGCATGGTGGATATCCTGGTCTGCATGATGTTCGGAACGGTATCCGGCTCGGCGGTAGCCGGAACGGCGGCCGTCGGCTGCCTGATGATTCCGGCCATGAAAAATGAGAAGTATGACGCGGGCTTTGCCTCGGGCCTGACGGCCTGCGCGTCCTGCTGCTGCCCGATCATCCCGCCCAGCCTGGCGTTCGTCATCTACGGCGCGGCGGCCAAGGTATCGGTCGGCGATATGTTTATCGCCGGCGTCATCCCCGGGATCCTGATGGGGCTGATTATGATGTTTGTCGTCTATCTGTTTGCAAGAAAGAATGATTTCCCGAAGGGCCCGAAGACGAGCTGGAAGGAAAAATGGGAGGCGACCCGGTCGGCGCTTCCCTGCATCGGCCTTCCGATCATCGTAGTCGGCGGCATCATGGGCGGCTTCTTTACGCCTACCGAGGCCGCGGCGGCCGCTGTCCTTTACTCTCTGTTCCTGTCGCTGTTTATCTATCACAGCGTGGGCGCGAAGGAGCTCTGGAAATCGCTGATTGACAGCGCGATCGACAGCGGTACGGTCATGCTGATTGTAGGCGGCTGCTACCTGTTCGGCTGGGTTATCTCCAATGAGAGATGGGCCGTGATGGTAACGGATATGCTGGTCGGTATGGAGACCTCTCTGGCCGTGAAGCTTCTGCTGGTCAATCTGGTGCTGCTGGTTGTCGGTATGTTTATGGACAGCGCGCCGGCGATCATGCTGGTGGCCCCGATCCTGGCTCCGGCCATGGAAGGGCTGGGCGTCGATCCGATTCAGACGGGTATGATTGTCTGCCTGAACCTGACGATCGGCCTGGCGACGCCGCCGGTCGGCGTCTGCCTGTACACGGCGACGAACATTGCCCGCTGCAAGTTTGGCGAGACGATTCGCAATGCAATTCCGTTCCTGATTGCCATGCTGGCCGCGCTGGCGATTATTACCTACGTTCCGGTGGTTTCCCGGATTCCGTTTATCCTGATGGGACGATAAGGATTGCTTCGCATAGACAGAGGGGGCGTCTGAAGAAAGGATGGTATCGGACCGGCCCGGCAGGGTTCTGCGCGGGGCGGGGATGTGATATAATCCGGACAGAGGACGCCCCCTCTCCCCCTTTTCGGGGAGAAAAGCGGGACAGCATATGAAAGAACGGGGAACCGGAGATCGGAAACGGAGCAGAATCCGGGAAACGGAAAACAGGACAGAGGAAGCCGCGGCAGACGGATGCGGCGGAGAGGAGGAAACGATGGGGGAAAAACAGGCTCCCAGTATTTTTAACGATGTGCTTGGGCCAATTATGCGCGGGCCGTCCAGCTCGCACGTGGCCGGGGCGGCCCGGATCGGGGAACTGGCCCGGCAGGCCGCGGGAGGCGAGGTTGCGGAGGCGCTGGTGGAGTTTGATGTGAACGGATCGCTGGCGGAGTCGCATGAGGGGCACGGGACGGACATGGGGCTGGCCTGCGGCCTGGTGGGAATGCCGCTCACGGATCCGCGCGTCATGGATTACCGGGCGCTTTTAAAGGAGCGGGGGATCCGGGTGGAGTACCGCATTCTGGATTACGGGGCCAGCCATCCCAATCATTACCGGATGACGCTGAAAACCCGGGAAGGCGAAACCGTCCGCATGGAGGCGATCTCGACGGGCGGCGGGATGATCCGCGTCCTGTCGCTGGACGGATTCCCGGTTTTCGTGGAGGGCGATTCGTTTGAGAGCTTTTATACGGTTCCGGCCGGGGAGGCAGAAGAAGCCGGGAAGCGGCTGCGCGAGGCGGCTCAGGCAGCCGGGGAGGTTCTGGCTTTTGAGCGCTCGGACGCGGGGGAGGAAACGCTCTGGCAGCTGAAGACGGCGGCTCCCTTAAACGAAGAGGTCCGGGAACGGCTGAGGCGGCAGGCAGGCGCGGGAAAGTGCTATTACCTGACGCCGGTCCTTCCGGTCGGCTCCGGCAGGGAAAGCAGGGTCCCGTTCCGGACGGCAACGGAGCTTCTGGAATACAACCGGGACAGGGGGCTGCAGCTGTGGGAGCTGGCGGTTCTTTATGAAAGCAGGCGGGGGAATCTTCCGCAGGAGGAGGTATATTCCCGGATGCGGGATCTGGTCGCTCTGATGCGGGAGTCCGTCCGGATCGGACTGGAAAAAACGCAGTATGACGATCGGATTCTGCCCGCGCAGGCGTGGAAAATCGGCCAGGCCGCCGATCAGGGAAGGCTGGTGCCGGGCCTGGTTATGAATGAGGTAATCCGCTGCGTGACGGCGATCATGGAGGCCAAGAGCTCCATGAACGTGATCGTCGCGGCGCCCACGGCCGGGTCCTGCGGCTGCCTTCCGGGGACGCTGATCGGCCTGGAGCGGGCGCTGAAGATGCCGGAGAAGGAGACGGTAAAGGGGATGCTGGCCGCCGGCCTGATCGGCGTGTTCTTCGCAGAGGAGGCGACGTTTGCGGCGGAGGTGGGCGGCTGTCAGATGGAGTGCGGAGCCGGTTCCGGAATGGCGGCGGCGGGCGTCGCGCAGATGATGGGAGCGACGGCCGCCGAGTGCCTGAGCGCCGCGTCGTTTGCGCTGCAGTCCATCACGGGCCTGGCCTGCGATCCGGTTGCCAACCGGGTGGAGGTTCCCTGCCTGAATAAAAATATCATGGGCGGAATGAACGCGCTTGGCAGCGCCAATGTCGCGCTGGCCGGCTTTGACGCGCTGATTGGGCTGGACGAGGTCATCGGCGCGATCTATGAGATCGGCCTGAGCCTGCCGCTGGAGCTTCGCTGCACGCTGGGAGGGCTGGGAAAGACCCGTACGTCCATGGAGATCCGCAGAACGCTTGAGGAGACTTGAGAAAAGTCTCCTTTTTCATTATAATGGGAAAAAACGGAGAACGGCTGCATGGGAAATGGAAGCCGGAAAACAGCCGCATGGAAAGTGAAAGGGCAGCGGTGCGGAGGAGGGAAAATGAAGGAACGGGATTTGGAATGGCGGATTCTGCGGGAGATGAACGGGGACGGCGGGCCGCTGGGGGCGCTCTCTCTGAGCAGCCGGCTGGGGATTCCGCCGGCCAGCATCGGGCGGGCGCTGCGAAAACTGGAGGATCAGAGGCTTGTTTCCAAAAGCCAGAATAAGGGGAGGATCCTGACGGCGCAGGGCCGGGAGATTCTGGCCAGGGAACAGAAAAAGAAGGATACCGTTTCCCTGGCGGAAGAGCTGATGGACGCCGCCCTGAGCGGAGACGAAAAGATTCTTCTGGATATCCTGAAGCTGCGGCAGCTTCTGGAGTGCGAGGCGGCCGGGCTGTGCGCGCAGAATGCGGGGCCGTGGGAGACAGAATGGCTTGAGAGGCTGCAGTCGGATTATGAATCCGAGCTGCGCCGCGGGGGAAATGGGAGCGAGCAGGATTTAAAGCTTCATCTGGCAATCGCGGCCTGTTCCGGAAACCGCGTGCTGCCGGGCCTTCTGCAGCTGCTCCTTACAGATCACAATTCCTATGCCAGCTTTAACGAGGCGGCCCGAAGCCGCGGCCTTCCGGATGAAAAAGAACACGGGGCGCTGCTGGAGGCTATCCGGCAGCATGACGCCGGGAAGGCGCGGCGTCAGATGGAGCTGCATCTGGAGCGGGTAAAACAGAATGTGCGGGCCTCGTTTGCGGGGCGCAGGGCGTAGCGCGAAAGAAGGAGTTCCGGCGGAACGCATGCCCGCCTGGAGGACGGGATCAGGGCGCAGAGGAAATGCGGGCAGAACGCTTGGGGAATGGGATCAGAGCGGGCAGAAACGGGATCAGAGCGCGCGGAAACAGGATCCAGGCGCGCGGAAACCGGATCAGAGCGCGGCGGGGCGCGGAAGGCTGAAAATAAATTCCGTGCCGACGCCCTCAGTGCTGACGACGTCGATGTTTTCGCCATGCGCCTGGATGATCTCGCGCACGATGGAAAGGCCGAGCCCGGTTCCGCGCTTGTCCTTGCCGCGGGAGAGATCCGTCTTGTAGAAGCGCTCCCAGATTTTTTTGAGGCTGTCGCGCGGGATCCCGATGCCCGTGTCCTTGACGGAGACAAACACTTTCTCGTAGCGGACGTAGGTCTGAAGATAGATGACGGAGTCATCGTGGCTGAATTTGATGGCGTTGTCGATGAGGTTATAGAGAACCTGCTGGATTTTTCCCAGATCGGCGCAGACCATCTGCGTGGCGTCGGAAAAGGTCAGATCAAAGGTAATGCCGCGCGCGCTGCAGGTGCCTTCAAAGGAGGCGGCGGTGTCGCGGATGATGCGGTTGATATCGAAGTTGCTCTTGGTCAGATAGGCCTTGCTGTCGAGCGAGTTGAGCGTCAGCATCCCCTGCGTCAGCTTGTTCAGGCGTTCCGTTTCCGAGATGATGATGTGCAGGTATTTCTGGTAGTGCTCCGGCGGGATCGTCCCGTCGAGGATGGCTTCCAGATAGCCCTTGATGGAGGTCAGGGGAGAGCGGAAGTCGTGGGACACGTTGGCGATGAATTTTTTCTGGTATTCCTCCGCCTCGTTGAGCGCGTCGGACATATAGTTGAGCGTGCTGGCCAGATAGCCGATCTCGTCATGGCTGGAGACGGGGATGTTGTGCGAGAGATTTCCGGCCGCGTATTCGCCGGCCGCAAAGGTAATCTTCTTGAGCGGGATGTAGACGACCCGGGTAAAGACCAGCAGGATGATCAGCGAGAGCACGAAGAGGATGGCGGAGGTTATGTATACAATATTCAGAAAACCGTTCTGTTCGGCCTCGATCAGCCGCAGGGGAAGGTGAATGACGATATAGCCGTAGGTCTGCATGTTGCCCGTGATGGGCGCGGAGACAGAGAGAACCTTTTCGGAGAAAAGCCCGTAGTAGGTTCCAGTGGAATAGAGGCGGTTGCCCTGGGCAGTGGGGTCGAAATCCTCGACCAGGACGCCGGTGCGGCGGCCGCTGCTGTCGGCGGCGATGGCGCCGTCGTGATCCAGAATCCAGATATCGGATTTTAAGTAGGCGGACACGGCCTCCAGCTGCGGATAGGCGGATTCCAGATCGATCTGCGCCCCTTCGTAGACCCGGCTGCAGTTGTCGGCGATCAGCGTGGCCTCGTCATAGAGCACCTCCGCGTTCCGCCTTACCAGATAGCGGTAGGTAATGGCGGAAGAGAAGGTGGCGATGGTAATGAAGCCCAGGAGGCCGAATACCAGATAGCCAAGGAGCAGTTTGTAATAAAGAGAGAGAGAATGTTTCATGCCGTCTACCGTTTCACTTCAAATTTATATCCGATGCCCCATACGGTGGTCAGGGCCCAGTTTTCATGATCCTTGATTTTTTCCCGCAGCCGCTTGATGTGGACGTCGACGGTCCGGGTATCCCCGATGTACTCGTATCCCCAGATGTGATCCAGAAGCTGTTCCCTGGTAAAGACCTGGTTGGGCGAGGAGGCGAGGAAATAGAGCAGCTCCAGCTCCTTGGGCGGCATCTCGATGGAGTGTCCGTTGTAGATGACCGAGTAGTTGGTCAGATTGACGATGAGATCCGGGTATTCGACAAAATCGCCGTGCTGCTCGGTCCCGGGGGCGGAAGCCGCCTGCGGGGCGGCCTGGTAGCGGCGCAGGACGGCCTTGACCCGCGCCACCAGCTCCTTGGAGTCAAAGGGCTTGATCATATAGTCGTCGGCGCCCAGCTCCAGCCCCAGCACCTTGTCGAAGATCTCGCCCTTGGCCGAAAGCATGATGATGGGGACCTGCGAGGTGGCGCGCAGCTCACGGCAGACCTGGTAGCCGTCGATTCCCGGAAGCATCAGATCCAGCAGGATCAGATTGGGGCGGAAGGAGGGAAATTCCCGCAGCGCTTCCTCGCCGTCGCCCACGATTTTTGTTTCAAAGCATTCTTTTGTCAGATACAGAGAGATGAGCTCTGCAATGTTCTGATCGTCGTCTACGATCAGGATTCTCTGTTTTTCAGCCATGGTACTTCCCCCTATTGAAACGTGACAATGGTAACGCCGCTGTCGCCCTCGCCGAATTCTCCGAGGCGGAATTCCTTTACATACTTCAGCTTCTTTAACTGGCGGTGGACGGCGGCTTTGAGCGCTCCCGTTCCCCGGCCGTGTACGACCCGGACCTGGGGAAGATGGGCGAGGTAAGCGTCGTCGAGATATTTTTCGAGGGCGGGAACCGCCTCGTCTACCGTCATGCCGATGAGATTGATCTCCGGCGAAACGGAATAGGATTTTGACATTTTCAGTTTGCTGGCCGAGCTTCCTCCCTTGCGCGGGCCGGCCGGGCCGCGCTCCGGCACGCCGGGGCCGGAAATGGTTTTTTCGTCGACCAGCTCCAGGTCGCGCAGGTTGACGAGGGAGCGGAGAATCCCCATCTGCACGTAGAGATCTCCCTTGGCGTTGGGGAGAGAGGATACCGTCCCCTTCAGGTTCATGGAGAGCACGCGCACGGTATCGCCCAGATGCAGCGATTTGGCGGAAACGGTGTGAGCCGGGGCGGCCTGCCGCGGCGCCAGCTTTTTGTCCACGTCATTTAGTTTGCCGCGCAGCCGGGCGCGTTCGGCCTCCAGCTCTTTGTTGACGCCGGACTGCTTTGCCAGGCGGTTGATGTTGCGGATGGTCTGGTCGGCCGTATCCTTGGCGTCCTGAAGAATTTTCTGCGCGTCTTCTCTGGCCTTCTGGAGCATTTTGTCTTTCTGTTCGGTAAAGCGCTCTTCCTTCTGTTCCAGCCGCCTCTTGAGCGTGGCGATCTCTTCCCGGTAGGAGGCGATCTCCGCCCGCTCTTTTTCGATGGTTACGCGGCTGTCCTCCAGGCTGGCCAGCAGATCCTCCAGCGATTCGTCCTCCGTCTCAATGTGTTTTCTGGCCTCGTCGATGATATAATCCGGCAGGCCCAGCTTGCGCGAGATGGCGAAGGCGTTGCTCTTGCCCGGGATGCCGATGAGAAGCCGGTAGGTCGGCCGGAGCGTCTCCACGTCAAATTCGCAGCAGGCATTCTCCACGCCGGGCGCCTGAAGCGCGAACACCTTGAGCTCGCTGTAATGGGTGGTCGCCATTGTGCGGCAGGTCATGCGGTGCAGGAAATCCAGCACGGCGATGGCCAGGGCGGCGCCCTCGGTCGGGTCCGTGCCGGAGCACAGCTCGTCGAACAGGCACAGCGAATTGGCGTCCGCCTGATTTAAGATGGAAACGATATTGGTCATATGAGCCGAGAAGGTACTCAGGCTCTGCTCGATGCTCTGCTCGTCGCCGATGTCGGCGAATACGTCGTCAAACACGGCCAGCTCGGAGCCGTCGAAGGCCGGGATATGGAGGCCGGCCTGGCCCATCAGCGTGAACAGGCCGACGGTTTTCAGGGAAACGGTTTTTCCGCCCGTATTGGGGCCGGTCACGATCAGCAGATCGAAGCGGTCGCCCAGGTATACCTCGATGGGAACGGCCGTCTTCGGATCGAGCAGCGGGTGGCGCCCGTCCTTGATATGGATGTAGCGCCGGTCGTTAAATTTCGGTTCCGTGCCGTTATAGTGGCGCGAGAGCGCCGCTTTGGCAAAAATAAAATCCAGCGTGGCCAGGACAGACAGGTCGGAGAGGATCGTATCGGTATACGGGGTCAGCTCTGCGGAGAGCGCCGCCAGCACAAATTCAATCTCCCGCTTTTCCTGGATCTCCAGCTCCCGCAGCTCGTTATTCAGCCGCACGATGGCCATGGGTTCGATGAAAACCGTGGAGCCGGTCGAGGACTGGTCGTGCACCATGCCGGGGACCTGAGATTTGTATTCGGCTTTTACCGGCAGGCAGTAGCGCCCGTCGCGCATGGTAATGACGGCTTCCTGCAGGTACGAACGGCTGGAATTGAGGATGGAGTTCAGCTGCGTGTGCACCCGGCCGGCGGTAATCTTCATGGAGCGGCGCACTTTGGCCAGGCCGGGGCTTGCGTCGTCGCTTACCTCGTCCTCTGACAGGATACAGCGCTTGATCTCCGTGTTGACCGGGGTAAGCGGTTCCAGTTCCCGGAAGAGCGCGTCCAGAGAGTCGTCTTCCGCCTCCGGATCCTCCCTGTGCCCGTAGGCCCGGGCCCGAGCTGCTACAGTCAGGAGCGAGCTTACGGCCAGCAGCTCGGGGATGCTCAGCGTGCCGCCGATCTCCAGCCGTTTCATGGAGGCGCGGACATCTTTCACACCGCCGAACGAGAGGCTGCCCTTTAAGCGGACGCGCGCGAGGGCGTCCGTAGTCTGCGTCTGGTTCTGGCGGATCTCCTCCAGGCTGCAGGAGGGAGCCAGGCTGCGGCACAGGGCCTTGCCCGGCTCCGTGGACGCATATTCCGTCAGCTGATCCAGGATTTTATGATATTCAAGAATTTTCAAAGATTTTTCATTCATTCCCTTAATACCTGAACTTTATTATACTATACTATCGCACTAGGCTCGAAAGGACCTCGCCAAGTGCTCATATTACACCGTTCCCACTAGACTCATCGTTCGCCTGCGGCTCCGATTCGCCAAGTGGTCAGGTATGACTCGCACTAGGCTCGAGAGGACCTCGCCAAGTGCTCATATTATAGCACAGGGGGGAGGAGTTATGCCAGCTTTTTTACAGGCGGGGACGGACGTGAAAATTTCTTGCATAACGGAGGGAAGAAAAGTATAATGGTAATAGCGCCAGGAAGTTCAAAGGAGAAGGAAGTATGCCGGATACAGAAGGACCTGAGAAGAAAGAAAAGCGTGAATTCATGCGGGAGAAGATTGTGAAACAGCCGCTGAGCAGAAGGCAGATTGCCCGGCGGATTGCGGCCCTTGCGGGCCTTGCTGTGCTGTTTGGCGCTGTTTCTGCCGTGAGCTTTACGGCGGTCAGGCCTCTGGCGGAGCGGTATCTGAATCCGCAGGAGACCGGAGCGAGCGATCCGATTCAGTTTACGCAGGACGAGCCGGAGACGGCGGCGTCTGAGGCGGAGCCGGAGACGGATCCGGCCGCGGGGCAGGTGGAAGAGGAACAGCTGGAAGAGGCGGTTTCACAGGCGCTTGAGGATTACCGGTTTACGCCGGAGAATGTATATGCGATAGGGAACGCGCTGCGCGAGGTGGGCGCGCGGGCGGACAAGGGGATCGTGACGGTCAGCTCCGGCCGGCAGCAGACGGATTTCTTTGGCAATCCGGTGGAGAGCACGGGCGATTTTGCCGGCGCGGTCATCGCCAGGACGAGCGGAGAATTCCTGATTTTTACGTATGCGGACGCGGTGCAGTCGGCGGATACGATCTATGTGACGTTTTCGGACGGCGTCCGGCATGAGGGGACGATCCGCCAGATCGACGAGGTGCTCGATATGGCGGTGGTCAGCGTGAAGGCGAATGTGCTGCCGGAGACGGTCCGGGATCAGACGGCAGTGCTGACGCTGGGCAATTCCCATGCGGTGCGGGCGGGCGATCTGGTTCTCGGGATCGGAGGTCCGGCGGGCTTTGTCCATTCGCTTACCAGCGGCACCATTTCGTATGTGGAGCGAAACGTCCAGATGACGGACCGCACGGCGCGGATCCTCTACGCGGATCTCAGCAGCAATTCCCGGGCGGGGACGTTTCTGCTGAATATGGCGGGCGAGGTCATCGGCTGGACGACGGAGGAATACCGGGCGGGAGAGAGCTCGGAGCGCACGGCCGCCATCGGGATTTCCGATTACAAGACGATCCTCGAGCGTTTGACGAACGGCGAGGAAGCGCCGTATTTCGGAATCCGGGGCCAGGAGGTAGAGGAGACCTGGGAGTCCGGAATCCCGTCGGGCGTCTACGTGACGGAGGCGGTGGCGGGAAGCCCGGCGTATGACGCGGGGATCCAGAACGGCGATATCATTTCCCGGTACGGGGATACGGAGATCCGGACGTTCCGGGATCTGCAGACGGAGATTGAAAATTCCCGGTGCGGCGCGCCGGTTTTGGTTACGGTCATGCGGCGCGGCCGCGACGGCTATACGGAACTGGAATATCAGGTAAATATCAGGGCCAGGTAAACAACCTGGCCTTTTCAGGGGCCCACGGGCAAAGGAGAGGAAAGAGAGAATGCGTTATATTGAACAATTCCGCGAGGGAATGCGTGTTTCGGATGTATATCTGTGCAAGGGAAAACAGCACGCGGTTACGAAAAACGGAAAAGAATATGCTTCGGTGGTGCTGCAGGATAAGACGGGGACGGTGGACTGCAAGATCTGGGATCCCGCCTCGCCGGGGATTGGAAATTTTGAACCGATGCAGTACGTCTATGTGGACGGGGATGTGACGGTGTTTCAGGGTTCCAATCAGCTGAACATCCGGCGGATCAGGCAGGCGGACGCCGGGGAGTACCGGGAGAGCGATTATCTCCCTGTCAGCTCCAGGGATATCCGGGAGATGTACCGGGAGCTGACGGCCCTGATTCAGTCGATGGAGAATCCGTACCTGAAGAAGCTGGCCAGCGGGTATTTCATGGAAAATAAGGACTTTGTCAAATGCTTCTGCTTTCATTCCGCGGCCAAGAGCGTGCATCACGGCTTCGTGGGCGGGCTTCTGGAGCATACGTTAAGCGTCATGAAGCTGTGCGATTATTTTGCCGGCGCGTATCCTCTTCTGAACCGGGATCTGCTGCTGACGGCGGCGCTGTTTCATGATATCGGGAAAACGCGGGAGCTGTCGGCATTTCCGGAAAATGACTACACGGACGACGGCCAGCTGCTGGGCCATATCGTGATCGGGACGGAGATGGTAAGCGACGCAATCCGCCAGATCCCGGGATTCCCGGAGCGGACGGCGGCGGAGCTCAAGCACTGCATTCTGGCGCACCATGGCGAGCTGGAGTACGGTTCCCCCAAAAAGCCGGCTCTGCTGGAAGCGCTCGCGCTGAATTTTGCGGATAATACGGACGCCAAGATGGAGACGATGACCGAGATCCTGAAAAGCGGCGGGGAGAATCCGGGCTGGCTGGGCTACAGCCGCCTGCTGGAGACGAACGTGCGCCGGACGACGCCGACCGCGCCGGAGGGCTGATGCGGCGCGTCTTTTCGGACGCGCCGTGCACTGCACTGAGATCACAGATTGGGAAAACAACTGGGATCACAGATTGGGGAAAATACAGGATTGACATCGTGTCAGAATCCGCTTATAATGGGCTCAGAACAGGCGGCAGAAGCCGCGAAGGCCGGCAGGAGCCGGGAGAATAAATAAGCGGATTCAAAGAACCGGTTTGACAGGACAGGGAAGAAGAATGCCAGGAAGGCGCGGATCGTCCAGAAGGACGGACGCTTTCCCGGCATTTTCTGTTGTGTGAAAGGAAAAGCGGAGAAGAGGGACAGGATGGGAGAAGAAAGAAAAGGGAGGAGAAACAGAAGGACATTTTGCGGCCGCCGGGCGGCTGCCCCGGCGGCCTGCCTGCTGTTTCTGGCCGCGCTGGCCGGCTGCGGCGGGAATGGGAGCGATGAAACAGGGACAGGAGGCGGCCCTGCGCAGGAGAAAGCGGCCGGCGCCGGGAAGGAAGCGTCGGTCGTCGTGGTCATGCCGCCGGCCTCGGAGCCGGACGCCGGCTTTGATCCGGCATACGGCTGGGGCGCGGGAGAGCACGTTCATGAGCCGCTGATTCAGAGCACGCTGACGGTTACGAAGGAGGATCTGACAATCGGCTACGATCTGGCGACGCAGATGGAGGTATCCGAAGACGGGATGGAATGGACGGTTACCATCCGGGATGACGCGTATTTTTCGGACGGGGAACCGCTGACGGCCGCAGATGTGGCGTTTACCTACAATATGCTGCGGGAAACCAGCGCAGTCAGTGATTTTACCATGCTCAAAGAGGCCCGGGCCGAGGATGAACAGACCGTCGTGTTTGAGATGGAGCGGCCGTTTTCCATCTGGCCCTATACGATGGCGGTTACGGGGATCGTCCCGGAGCACGCGTACGGGCCGGATTACGGGGAACATCCGATCGGCTCGGGGCGCTATCTGCTTTGTCAGTGGGATCGCGGGCAGCAGATCATCCTGGAGGCCAACCCGGATTATTACGGGGAAGCGCCGCGGATGAAACGGGTCACGATTCTTTTCATGGAAGAAGACGCGGCGTTTGCCGCCGTGCGCGCGGGGCAAGCGGACGTGGCGTACACGGCGTCCGGTTATGCCGATCAGGCGCCGGCCGGATATGGGCTTTTAGCCTGCGAGACGGTGGATAACCGCGGCTTTAACCTGCCGGCGGTTCTGCGGACGGAGGGGGAAAACGGCCGGCCGATCGGCAATGATTTTACGGCCGATGTGCGGGTGCGCCGGGCGATCAGCCTCGCGCTGGACCGGGAGCGCATGATCGCGTATGTGCTGAACGGATACGGGAGCCCGGCTTCTTCGGTCTGCGACGGCCTGCCCTGGTACCGGGAGGGGACGGAAGCGGTTTTTGATCCGCAGGAGGCGGATCGCCTTCTCACGGAGGCGGGCTGGGAGCCGGGGGCGGATGGAATTCGGGTTAAGGACGGCGTGCGCGCGCAGCTGGAATTTCTCTATCCGGCCGGCGACTCGGACCGGCAGGCCCTGGCGGCCGAAACGGCCAATCAGCTGCGGGAGATGGGAATTGAGACCTCGATCCGGGGGACGGGCTGGGATACGGCCTATGAGGAGGCGCAGGCTCAGCCGCTCTTATGGGGCTGGGGTTCCCAGACGCCGATGGAACTTTATAATCTTTACCATACGAGGCCGGACACGGGGCTGGCGCTGTATTCGCCCTACGCCAGCGAGACGGTGGACCGGTATATGGACGAAGCGCTGGCGTCTTCCGATCTGGAAGAGTCCTATGAGCTCTGGCAGCTGGCGCAGTGGGACGGGACGGCGGGCGTCAGCGCGCAGGGAGACTGCCCCTGGGTATGGCTGGTCAATGTGGAGCACCTTTACTGGGTAAGGGACGGGCTTCAGGTCGCAGGGCAGAAGATCCACCCGCACGGACACGGCTGGTCGCTCATCAGCAATGTGGATCAGTGGGCCTGGGAGCGCTGATAAGAGGAAGCGCGCAAACGGGAGCGGATGTCCGGGGCGGCGGACGGAAGACAGAAGGGGAACAGGAATGGGAAATACTGCGGGAATGAGAGACATGGCGGGAATGAGAGAGACGGCGGCAGAACGGAGGAACGGCTCATGGATTTTCTGGCTGGGAGGCCGCCTGGCGCGCCTGGCGGCGCTCCTGATCGCGGTCAGCGCGGCGGCGTTTTTTCTCGTCTCGCTCTCGCCGGTGGATCCGCTGGCTGTGAACGTGGGGCAGGCGGCGCTGGGATCGCTTACGCAGGAGCAGATCGAGCGCCTTAACGAGTACTGGGGCGTGGGGATCCCGGCTGGCCGGCGGTTCCTGGCCTGGTTTGGGGGGATTCTCCGGGGCGATCTCGGGCTCTCTCTTCTGTACCGCCGCCCGGTGCTGGAGATCATCGGGGAAAAGGCGGTCAATTCAGCGTTTGTCATGGCGTTTGCCTGGATTTTTTCCGGGGCGGCCGGCGTGGCGCTGGGGATGGCGGCCGGCGCGCGGCGGGGAAGCCTGTGGGACCGGGCGATTACGGCGTACTGCATGGTTATTTCCGGGACGCCCGCCTTCTGGCTGGCGCTGGTGCTTTTGCTGCTCTTTGCCGTGCAGCTTCCGCTGTTTCCCGTCGGTTTCAGCGTGTCCGTCGGCGTGGAGGCCTCGCAGGCGGGGCTGGCCGACCGGCTCTGGCATGCCGCGCTGCCGGCGCTGGCGCTGGGGCTGACGGGCGTTTCCAATATCGCCATGCACACGCGCAGCAAAATGCTGGAAATTATGGAGAGCGATTTTATCGCCTACGCGCGCTCGCGCGGCGAAACGAAAAAGAGGCTTCTCTTCGGGCACGCGCTGCGAAACGTCCTGCTTCCCGCGGTCACGCTTCAGTTTGCGTCCATCAGCGAGATTTTCGGCGGATCGGTGCTGGTAGAGCAGGTGTTTTCTTATCCCGGGCTCGGGCAGGCGGCCATCACGGCCGGCCTGGGGAGCGACGTGCCGCTGCTCCTTGGAATCACACTGATCAGCGCGATCTTCGTGTTTGCGGGGAATACCGCCGCCGATCTGCTTTACGGGATCCTGGATCCCCGGATTCGGCGGGAGCGGAGGAAGGGGGCGCTTCTGTGAGGGAAAAGACGCTTGCGCTGCTGCTTCTTTCGCTGGGACTTTTGCTTGGCGCGGCATTTCTGGGCGCGCTTTGGGAGGAAGAGGCGGCGGTCGTGGATTTTACGAGGAAAAATCTGCCCCCCTGCCGGGAGTTTCTGTTCGGGACGGACTGGCTGGGACGGGATATGCTGAAACGGACGGCGGCGGGCCTTTCGCTGAGCATCCGGCTGGGCCTTCTGACGGCTTTTGCGGGAGCGGTCATCGCGCTGGCGCTGGGGATGGCGGCGGCGCTTCTGGGCGCGTGGGCGGATCGGCTGGTCGCCGGCCTGACGGATCTGATCATGGGGATTCCGCATATGCTTCTGCTGATTCTGATCTCCTACGCGGCCGGAAAGGGCGCGGCGGGAGTGGCCGCCGGCATCGCGCTGACGCACTGGCCGCCGCTGGCGCGGCTTCTGCGGGCGGAGGCCGCGCAGATTCGGACGAGTCCGTACGTAAAGATATCGGAAAAGCTGGGCAAATCCCCCGTCTGGATTGCCAGAGAACACCTGTTGCCGCAGCTGTTGCCGCAGTTTCTGACCGGGCTGGTCATGATGTTTCCGCATGCGATTCTGCATGAGGCCAGCGTGACGTTTCTCGGCTTCGGCCTGCCTGCCGAGACGCCGGCCATCGGGGTCATTCTCTCCGAGAGCATGTCGTATCTGATGACGGGGAAATGGTGGCTGGCGGTTTTGCCGGGGATTGCGCTGGTTGTGGCCGTATTGCTGTTTGAGGCGCTGGGACAGTGCCTTCTGCGGCTGACGGATCCGAAGGGCGCGCACGCGTGAACGTGCAGAGTGACAGGAGGGCCGGATGGAAGAAACGATTCTGGAAATAGACGGGCTGAATCTTTATTTTACGCAGTATGAAAGAGGGCTCAGGCGGCGGATCCTGCGCCCGGTCTGCAATCTGTCCTGCCGGCTTGCGGCGGGGAGAATGACGGCGGTAGTGGGAGCCAGCGGCTCCGGGAAAAGCCTGCTGGCGCAGGCGATCGCGGGGATTCTGCCGTACAACTGCCGGATGGAGGGGACGATCCGTTACCTCGGCC
The DNA here is from genome assembly GCA_944381615.1 of uncultured Lachnospiraceae bacterium. Lineage (GTDB taxonomy): Bacteria > Bacillota > Clostridia > Lachnospirales > Lachnospiraceae > Otoolea. The sequence continues at coordinate 42,379 of CALWLT010000008.1, forward strand.
GTCCGCTGGATAAACGGGCGCGCGCGTCTCTGCGAAAGGGGGAGATCGCGCTGGTGCCGCAGGGCGTATCCTGCCTGGATCCGCTGATGAAGGTCGGCGATCAGATCCGGAAAGGAAAGACGGACGCCGAAAGCCGCGGGCGGTGCCGGGAGCTTCTGGCCCGCTACGGCCTAGGGCCGGAGACGGAAACGCTGTACCCGTTTGAGCTTTCCGGAGGAATGGCCAGGCGGGTTCTGATCGCGGCGGCCCTGATGGATCGCCCGCGGCTGGTCATTGCCGACGAGCCGACGCCGGGCCTGGAGAGCTCGACGGCCAGGCGGGTCGTGGGGCATTTGAAGGAGATCGCAGAGGACGGGGCGGCGGTGCTCCTGATCACGCACGATCTGGAGCTGGCTCTGGAAACGGCGGATGAGATCCTGGTTTTCTATGAGGGGAAAATCATCGAGTCGGCGCTTCCGGAGGCGTTTCGCAAAGGAACGCAGCTGAAAGAGCCGTATACGAGGGCTCTTTACCGGGCCATGCCGGAGCATGGCTTTCAGGTATGGGAGGAGGCGTGAAAATGGGGCTGACGGCAGAGAACGTATCATTTTCTTACCCGGGGCGGGAGCGGGCGGTGCTGGAAGGCGTCTCCTTTTCGCTGGAGCGCGGCGAACGGCTGGGGCTTATGGCGCCAAGCGGATCCGGAAAAACGACGCTTTGCCGGATCCTGGCTGGCTACGAGCGGCCCGCGGCGGGACGGATTTTGCTGGATGGCCGTCCGCTGGAGGAAATCCGGGGGCGCCTGCCGGTGCAGATGGTATGGCAGCACCCGGAACAGGCGGTCAATCCGCGCTGGCGGATGAGACGGGTGCTGGAGGAAGGCGGCCAGACGGATCCGGGCCTGATCCGGCGGCTCGGGATCCGGGAGGAGTGGCTGGATCGCTTTCCCTCGGAGCTTTCCGGAGGAGAGCTGCAGCGCTTCTGTATTGCCAGGGCGCTGGGAGAGGGGACGGCCTTCATTCTGGCCGACGAGATGACCGCCATGCTGGATCTGGTTACGCAGAGCCTGATCTGGCAGGTTCTTCTGGAGGAGGCAAAACGGAGCGGGATCGGGATCCTGGCGGTCAGCCATTCCGAAGCGCTGCTGGAACGTGTGTGTACGGGGCGGATCCGGCTTTCGGAGCATTTTGGCGGCGGGGATCCGGCGGTTTTAACAGAGCGGACAGAGGCCGGAGGAAAGGACGGACGGATATGGATGTAAAAAAAATGCTGGAAGAAGTCAGAGAGGGGACGCTTTCCGTGGAGGAGGCGGCAGGCCGGCTTGAGAACCTGCCGTACGAGGATCTGGGCTTTGCCAAACTGGATCTGCACAGAAAGCTGCGTTCCGGATTCCCGGAAACGGTATTCTGCCAGGGAAAGCCGGATGAAAGCCTGGCGGCGATTTTTGAGACGCTTTACCGGGAAAACGGGGAGGTCCTGGGGACGCGGGCGTCCCAGGCGCAGTATGAGCTGGTCAGACGGGCGCTTCCCGGAATTTCCTATGATCCGGTCTCCCGCATTCTCCGGCTGGAGGAAAAAGAAAAGAAGCGGGAGGGCCTGGTGGCCGTGTGCACGGGCGGGACGGCGGACATCCCGGTCGCCGAGGAGGCGGCGCAGACGGCGGAATTTTTCGGCTGCCATGTGGAGCGCCATTACGACGTGGGCGTCGCCGGGATCCACCGCCTGCTTTCCAGGCGGGAGGCGATCCGCCGGGCCAACTGCGTGATCGCCGTGGCCGGCATGGAAGGGGCGCTGGGCACGGCCGTGGCCGGCCTGGTCAAAAATCCGGTCATCGCCGTCCCCACGTCGGTCGGGTACGGAGCCAGCTTTCACGGCCTTTCCGCGCTGCTGACGATGATTAATTCCTGTGCGAACGGGATTTCTGTGGTAAATATCGACAATGGATACGGAGCCGCCTATCTGGCTGCCCAGATTAACCGTCTGGCGTGCCGCGGGCAGGAGCATTGAGAGGAGGACGCGGGATGGATGCGGTCAAAAAGGAAGAGAAAATTTTATATCTGGAGTGCAGCTCCGGGATCAGCGGCGACATGACGGTAGGGGCGCTTCTCGATCTGGGAGCCAGCCGGGAGCGGCTGGAGCAGGCGCTTTCCAGCCTGGGAATCGGGGGCTATGCGCTGCATTTCGGGCGGACAAAAAAATGCGGGATTGACGCGTTTGATTTTGACGTGGAGCTCACGCAGCCGGAAGGCGGGCACAGTCACAGCCACGGCGAGGGATGCGGGCACGATCACGGTCACGGCGAGGAATGCGGGCACAGCCACAGCCACGGCGAAGAATGCGGCCACGATCACGGCCACAGCGAAGGACACGGTCACAGTCACGGCCAGGATCATGCGCACCGGAATCTGCAGGATATTTTTGCGATCCTCGACCGCCTGGACGCCGCGCAGGAGGTGCGCGGGATGGCGCGGGACATGTTCACGCTGGTGGCAGAAGCGGAATCGCAGGCGCACGGCATCCCGATCGGGGAGGTGCATTTCCACGAGGTCGGGGCGATCGATTCGATTATCGATATCATCGGGGCCGCATTCTGCCTGCACGATCTGGGAATTTCCCGGGTGGCGGTTTCCCCGCTTTCAGAGGGGCGCGGGTATGTGCGCTGCCAGCACGGGGTTATGCCGGTACCGGCGCCGGCCACGGCCAATATTGCCGCCCGCTGCGGCCTGACGCTGCGTCTGACGGAAAATGAAGGAGAGATGGTCACGCCGACGGGAGCGGCGATCGCGGCGGTATTTCGCACGGAACGGGAACTGCCCGCGCAGTACCGGATCGAGCGGATCGGGCTCGGCGCGGGCAAGAAGGATTTTCCCAACGCCAACCTGCTTCGCGCCATGATTCTGATTCCGGAAAAGGATCCGAAAGAGAAGGAGAAGCTGTGGGTGCTGGAATCCAATCTGGATGACTGCAGCGGGGAGGCGTTCGGCTTTGCCATGGAGACGCTTTTTGAGGCGGGCGCACTGGACGTATGGTATACGCCGGCCTATATGAAGAAAAACCGCCCGGCGTACCAGATCCATGTGCTCTGCGGGGAGGAAAAGAGAGAAGAGCTGGAGGCGGTCCTGTTTTCCTGCACGACGACCATCGGGATCCGCCGGTATCCGGTGGAGCGCACGGCGCTGGACAGAGAAGAAAAGCTCGTAAAGACGTGCTACGGGGCGGCGCGGGTCAAGCTCTGCCATCTGTCCGGCGGCAGCCGCGTTTATCCGGAGTATGAGAGCGTGCGGGCCATCTGCCGGGAAACCGGCCTGGGCTTTCTGGAGGTTTACCACGCGGTTCTGGAGGACGGGACGGCAGAATGCGCGCCGGGCCAGGCCGGCGCGCGGGCGGACAGAGGATAAAAACGGGGACAGACAGGAAACCGGCCGGGCAGACGGGAAACCGGCAGGAGGAAACCGGCCGGGCTGGCGGGAAAAATGGCAGGAGGAAACCGGCCGGACAGGGGGAGAGACGATGGACCAGGAAGAGAAACAGAAACGGATAAAAGCGCTTTCGGAGCGGATGGATCAGCTGGGGCGGCAGGCGGTGTGCGTGGCGTTTTCCGGCGGTGTGGACAGCAGCCTTCTGCTGGCGCTGGCCTGCCGCAGCGGGAGGCGGCACGGGCAGCCGGTGTACGCCGTGACATTTGACACGGCGCTGCATCCGGCCTGCGACCGGGAAACGGCAGAGCGGGTGGCCGGGGAGCTGGGGGCGGTTCACGAGGTAATCCGCGTCAATGAGCTGGAGCTTGAGGAGCTTCTGGAGAATCCGCCCGAACGCTGTTACCTCTGCAAACGCCATCTGTTTCAGGCGCTGCTTGCGTATGCGCGCGAAAAAGGGGCGAAGGCCGTGCTGGACGGCACCAACGCAGACGATCGGAAGGCGTGGCGTCCGGGAATCCGGGCGGCAGAAGAGCTGGGTGTAATAAGCCCGCTGGCGGAGTGCAAAATGACCAAGGAGCTGACCCGCGAGCTGGCCGCCTCCTTCGGGATCAGCGTGGCCGCGCGCCCGTCCACGCCCTGTATGGCGACGCGCCTTCCCTACGGGACGCGGCTGGATGCCGGCATTCTCGGGCGGATTGAGGCGGGAGAGGCCTTTCTGCGGGAGATTTTTGAGGGAAATGTCCGCCTGCGGCTGCACGGAGAGATTGCCCGCATCGAGCTGGATCCCGCGCAGATCGAAAAAGCGCCTGCCAGACGGGAGGAGATCTGCAGGCGGCTGAGAGAGCTGGGGTTTTCCTATATTACGCTGGATCTGGAAGGCTTCTGTTCCGGGAGCATGGACCGGGGCCTTTTGGAAGCGCTGTGCGGCAGAGATGTATCTCATGGTATGCTACGCGACGAAGGCGTACATCATGATATAGTGGCAGAGGCTTCCGCCCATCACGAATAGATGAAAGATCTCGTGGGAGCCGAAATTTTGGTGCCGCCGGTTGAAGATCGGAAGCTTCAGCGCGTAGATAACTCCGCCGGCCGTGTAGATCAGGCCGCCGGCCAGGAGCCAGAGAAAGGCGGCCCGCGGCAGGGCGAGGAGGATCTGGCGGATTGCCGTCAGGCAGAACCAGCCCATGGCGATGTACACCAGGGAGGAAAACCATTTCGGGCAGTTGATCCACAGCGCGTTGACGGTCATGCCAACGAGGGCGATGGCCCAGACGGCCGCCAGCAGCGTGTAGCCGGATCGGTCGCCGAGGACAATCAGGCAGACCGGCGTGTAGGTGCCCGCGATCAGGATGAAAATCATCATGTGATCCAGCTTGCGCAGGATGCGGTTGACCTTCTCGGAGATGTCCAGCGTGTGATAGACGGTGCTGGCGGCGTAGAGAAGGATCATGCTGACGATGAAGATGATCAGCGCGGCCAGGTGCAGGCGGTCGTTTCCGGCCGCCGCCTTGTGAAGCAGGGGCGCGGCCGCGGCGGCCGCGCCGATCATGGCGATAAAATGGGTCAGGGCGCTGCCCGGATCCTTGACCTTCAGTTTCATAAAAAATGCGCCTCCCGTTAAATAAACCCTCTGCGGGCGGCATCTGTCCGCAGAAAACAAAGAAGTTCGACAAAAAGCTACATAAAGTTTAATAAAATGTGATATGTAGTTTTGAAAACTACATATGATCTGGTATTACTATACTACGTTTTGAGCCGGGATGCAAGGGCAAAATCAGGTCCGGCCGCTCTTTTTTGGCCCGGCTCTATTTTTCAGAATGAATGCGGAGGAAAACAGAAGCTATGGAAATCCTGTATGAAGACGCGCAGATCCTGGTCGTGGTTAAGCCGCCGGGAATGGAATCGCAGGCGGCGCGCCGGCTGGAGCCGGACATGGTCAGCGAGCTGAAAAATTATCTTCGCTTATCCACAGAATTATCCCCGGAAGTTTCCACAGGAGGAGAACCGTATCTGGGAATTATCCACAGACTGGACCGTCCTGTGGGAGGCGTCATGGTCTATGCCCGGACCAAACAGGCGGCGGCCGCGCTGAGCAGGCAGGTAAAAGAGCGGGAGATGGAGAAAACCTACCGGGCGGTAATTTGTGGAAAACCTGTGGATATTGTGGGAAACTTTGTGGATTATCTGTTGAAGGACGGAAAAAATAATCTGGCTGCCGTTGTGGATAAATCGGTTCCGGGCGCTAAACGGGCGTCGCTTTCCTACCGCGTCCTGGCGGAACGAAACCTGGAAGAGGGGCTCTGGACCGGCGCGGTAAGCCTGGTGCAGATCCGCCTGGAAACGGGGCGCCATCATCAGATCCGGGCGCAGTTCGCCTCCCGCGGCCTGCCGCTCTGGGGCGATCGCCGGTATAATCCCTTCTGGCAGCAGGCGGGCGGGCGCGATACGCCGGCGCTTTTTGCTTCGGGCCTTTCGTTCATTCATCCGCGCACAGGGCGGCGGATGGAATTTACGGCGCGCCCCGCGGGAAAAATCTGGGAAGGGTTTGACGAAAGCGGCGGGACTCTTTGAGGAATAATTTAAACAGACCGGTTCATACTACAGTCTGTACAAAGGAAGTACAAAACAGAAACGGGCCAGTCCATGGGTAAGCTCCCTGAGAAACGAAAGAGAAGCTTACAAAGAAAACTGCGGAAGCCGGGGCGCGGTAAGACGCCGGATACCGGTCTCCGCAGTTTTCGCGTTGCGGGAAAACAAAACGGCGGGAAAAAAATAACGGGAAAATAAAATGACGGGAAAATAAGACGCGGGAAACGCGTAAAAGGCGGGCGGCCGCGGGCAGAAAGGGCAAAACGGGAGAGGAGGCATTTTATGGGCGCGCTGAGCAGAAAACAGAGACGGGCGCTTCTGACGGCGGGAGTGACGGCCGGCGTCTATTTCAGCTTCCGTTTTCTTCTGCCGCTCTTTCTTCCATTTCTGTGCGCGTATCTCATCGCGCTGATCCTGCGCCCGGCGGCGGCGTTCCTGGAACGGCGGCTTCAGTTTTCGATCCGGGGGAAACGGTTCGGCGTTTCCATCGGGCTGATCGGGGGAGTCCTTTTGCTTTTGTTGCTTCTGCTTTTGGGAGCGGCGCTGTTTTACGGCGGCCAGCTGCTGTTTGCGCAGGCCAGGCAGCTGGCCGCGGCCGTCCCCGCATGGTTTGAGGCGCTGGATCAGTGGCTGACGCGGCAGTGCGGGGCGATGGAGCATTTGTTTCGCCTGCGCGAGGGGATGCTGACCGGCGCGGTGCGGGAACTTCTCACGGACGCCTTCCGGACGCTGAAGAGCGCGGCCATGCCGAATCTGGTTATGAATTCCGTGGGAGCGGCCGCGTTTGTGCTGGAAATTCTGATCCTGTCGGTCGTTCTCTTTGTGGCCTCCATTCTCTCGCTGCAGGAAATGGACGAGCTGCGCCATAAGCGGTACCGTTCCGTATTTCACAGGGAATATTTTCTTCTGGGGAGGCGGCTGGCGATGACGGGGAGCGCCTGGCTCAGAACGCAGACGGTCATCCTTTTTATGACCTCCTGCCTGTGCATCCTGTGCCTTCTGCTGATTGGGAATCCGTATTATATCCTGGGCGGGATCGGGATCGGCCTTCTGGACGCCCTGCCTCTCTTCGGGACGGGGACGGTCCTGATCCCCTGGGGGATTTTCTGCCTGCTGGGGCAGCGGTGGCTGGACGGGGCCGTCCTTCTGGGCCTGTATGTGGCCTGCTATTTCCTGCGCGAGTTCGCGGAGGCCCGGATGATGGGAAAGAAAATGGGGCTTTCTTCGCTGGAAACGCTGGCCGCCATGTACGTGGGGCTGAAGCTGTTCGGCTTTCTGGGCTTTATCCTGGGGCCGGTCGGCCTGCTGCTAATCCGGGATCTGGTCGAGGAATATGACCGGAACGCCGTGCAGGCGGCGGGCGGGGAGCCGGGAAAGAGAGAGCCGGAAAAGCGGGAGCCGGCGCAGAGCGAGTCGGGAAAGCGAGAGCCGGCGCAGAAGGAACCGGAAAAGCGGGAGCCGGTACAGGGCGAACCGGGAAAAGACGGGGACGGATAAGAAAAGAAAGCTTCTTTCTTTTGCGGCCTGTTTTGAGTATAATAGAATCGCGCAGACGGATCGAAAAAGCGCGCAGACGGATCGAAAAGCGCGCAGACGAATAGAAAGAATCACACAGACGGATCGAAAAAAAGCAAGAACAGCGGAGGAAGCTATTGATGAAATTATATACGCGCGAGGCCGGAAAAGGGCAGCCGATGGTGCTTCTGCACGGAAATGGGGAAGACGGCGGCTACTTTTCGGCGCAGATGGAATATTTTTCCGCGTTTTATCATGTGATCGCGGTCGATACCAGGGGGCACGGCCGTTCGCCGCGCGGGAAGGCGCCGTTTACGCTGGAGCAGTTCGCAGAGGATCTGCGGGAATTTCTGCGGGCGGCGAAGTTAAAAAATATTATCCTGCTGGGGTTCAGCGACGGGGGCAATATCGCGCTGATCTTTGCGCTGAAATACCCGCAGTATGTGGACCGCCTGATCCTGAACGGGGCCAACTTAAATCCGTTTGGGATGAAGCTTCCGGTTCTGGGGACGATCTGCGCGGAGTATGCGGCCGTGTCGCTGCGGCTTCTGGGGAGGATGTCCGGCGCGTTTCAGAAGCGAAAGGAACTCCGGCACAAAAAAGAGCTTCTGGCCCTGATGGTCTGGCAGCCGCGCATCCGGGCAGCGCTCTTAAAAAGACTCCCGATGCCGGCGCTGGTTGTCGCCGGCGACCGGGATATGATCCGGCGGGCGCACACGGAACGAATCGCCCGTTTTCTGCCGCACAGCCGGCTGCGGATCCTTTCGGGGACGCATTTTATCGCGTCGGAGGATCCGGCGGCCTTTAACTGCTGCGTGGCGGAATTTCTGCGGGATACGGAAGGCGGCGAGGCGCGCCGCATGAAGCGGCTGTGGGGCGGCCGGAAACCGGGGCGGCTGGACGGGGATATGGTGCGCCACTACGCGGTGCTGATTCCCCTGATCCGGAAGCGGGACGGCTATCATGTCCTGTTTGAGGTGCGTTCACAGGAGTTAAAAAGCCAGCCGGGAGAGATCTGTTTTCCCGGCGGCGCGGTGGAGGCGGGCGAGAGCAGGAAGCAGGCCGCGGTCCGCGAGACAATGGAGGAATTGAAAATCGGGCGGGATCAGATTGAGGTGGCGGCTCCCCTGGAGGCGCTGGTCACGCCGGCGGGCGTGACGGTCTGGCCGTATCTGGGGATTCTCTCCGGCTATCAGGGCACTTTTTCCGCTGAAGAGGTCGATCGCGTGTTTACAATGCCGCTTCGCCGGTTTGCCGCGCAGGAGCCGGAAAGCTACCGGACCGAGGTGCGCACGGTTCCCGGGGAGAATTTCCCCTATGAGCTGATTCCGGGCGGCCGCGGCTATCACTGGAGAAGCGGGATTTACGAGGTGCTGTTTTACCGCACCGAACAGGGGATTATCTGGGGAATGACGGCGAAAATGCTGCGCGCCCTGGCGCGCAGCTACCGGGAAGAGATCTGGAAGCCGGAGCGGGAAAAACAAAATTTTTGCCCGGCAGTTCCGGATTCGGATTGACAAACCCTCAAACCCGGCGTAAAATATGGATACCGGAGCGGCGAAGGCCGCGCGGGGAAAGAAAAGACAGATACGGCGCAGATGGGGAACAGTACATCCTGATACACCGCAGAGAGGAAGCCGGATGGTGCGAGGCTTCTGGTGTCCCTGAAGATGGAACCCGCCCTGGAGCCATACAGAGGATGTATCGCAGATCCGGCGTTAGCGGATAAGAGTGAACCGGGATATCCCGGTTAAGCAGGGTGGTACCGCCGAATCATCGCGTTCGGTCCCTGGGATCCAGAGAAGATCCGGGGATCGGGCGCTTTTTATTATGTTGAGAGGAGAACAGACATGGCAAAGGAAAAGAAGCTGGTGGAGTTTATTACCTCCCGGGATGAAGATTTTGCGCAGTGGTATACGGACATCGTAAAGAAAGCGGAGCTTTCGGAGTATTCGAGCGTCAAGGGCTGCATGGTCATCAAACCGGCGGGATTCGCGATCTGGGAAAATATCCGCAATGAGCTGGATCGCCGCTTTAAGGAGACGGGGGTGGAGAATGTTTATCTGCCCATGTTTATCCCGGAGAGCCTGCTGGAGAAGGAGAAGGATCACGTTGAGGGCTTTGCCCCGGAGGTAGCCTGGGTAACCATGGGCGGCATGGAGCCGCTGGAGGAGCGGATGTGTGTGCGCCCGACCTCGGAGACGCTGTTCTGTGATTTTTATGCCAGAGACGTGCATTCTTACCGCGATCTGCCCCGCAACTACAATCAGTGGGGATCGGTTGTGCGCTGGGAGAAGACGACGCGCCCGTTTTTGCGCTCCAGAGAGTTTTTGTGGCAGGAGGGCCACACGGCTCATGCGACGGCCGAGGAGGCGGAAGAGAGAACGCTGATGATGCTGAACGTCTATGCGGATCTCTGCGAGGAATTCCTGGCGATCCCGGTCGTGCGCGGACGCAAGACGGACAAGGAGAAGTTCGCCGGCGCGGAGGCAACCTACACCATCGAGGCGCTGATGCACGACGGCAAGGCCCTGCAGTCGGGCACCAGCCATAATTTCGGCGACGGTTTTGCCCGCGCGTTCAATATTCAGTATCTGGACAAGGACAACACGCTGAAGTATGTGCATCAGACGTCCTGGGGCATGACGACCCGGATGGTCGGCGCGATCATCATGGTGCACGGCGACGACGACGGACTGGTGCTGCCGCCGAAGGTGGCCCCCACGCAGGTGGTCATCGTGCCGGTACAGCAGAATAAAGAGGGCGTTCTGGACAAGGCGTTCGAGCTGAAAACGATTCTTTCGGGTTACCGTGTGAAGGTAGACGATTCGGACAAGTCCCCGGGCTGGAAGTTCAGCGAGTCCGAGATGCGCGGCATTCCGATCCGTGTGGAGATTGGCCCGCGCGATATCGCGCAGAACCAGGCCGTTCTGGTGCGCCGCGACACGCATGAGAAGATCAGCGTTCCGCTGGATACCATCAGCGAGGAGGTCGGAAAGCTCCTGGAGACGATCCAGCACGATATGTTTGAGCGCGCCAAGGCGCATCTGGAGTCTCACACCTACGAGGCGACCACGATGGAAGAGGTAAAGGATCTGGCGGATCACAAGCCGGGCTTTATCAAGGCCATGTGGTGCGGCTGCGAGGAGTGCGAGAACAAGATGAAGGAAGTAGCCGGAATTACCTCCCGCTGCATCCCCTTTAAGCAGGAGAAGCTGGCGGATACGTGCGTCTGCTGCGGGAAACCGGCGACGAAGATGGTATACTGGGGCAAGGCATATTAAAATGAGATAAGGGCAGCGGGGTCAGAGCTGCCGGAGACGGTGTCCGGCGGCTCTGGCCCCGCACGTATTTAACGGGAGCGGCCCGGGCGCCGCAGGTCCGGACGGCCCGGAGACGCGGGTCCGGACGGCCTGGGCGCCGCAGGTTCGGACGAACCGGAGGGCGATCCCGGCCCGCGCGGGAGGAAGGAGAGGCAGACGATCGATGATACGGATTGAGATTTTGCCGCAGGCGGAGTGGATCCTGGAAGAGCTCAGAAAACGGGGCTACGAGGCATTTGTCGTGGGCGGCTGCGTGCGCGATGCCCTGCTGGGCCGCGTGCCGGGCGACTGGGATATCACGACCTCGGCGCTGCCGGAGGAGATCAAGCAGGTGTTTGGCCGCACCGTCGATACGGGGATTCAGCACGGGACGGTTACCGTGATTCGTGATCGGGCCGGCTATGAGGTCACGACCTACCGCATCGACGGCGAATACGAGGATGGCCGCCATCCGAAGCAGGTGGCGTTTACCAGAAGCCTCCGGGAGGATCTGCTGCGGCGTGATTTTACGATTAACGCCATGGCCTACAGCCATGAAACAGGGCTGGTCGATATGTTCGGCGGGCTTGCGGATCTGAAAGCCGGCCGTATCCGCTGCGTGGGCGATCCCCGGCAGCGCTTTACAGAGGACGCGCTCCGCATCCTGCGCGCCGTGCGCTTCTCGGCGCAGCTGGATTTTGCGATTGAGGAGGGGACACGGGAGGCGCTGGCGGAATTTGCGCCCTGCCTCTCGCGGATCAGCCGCGAGCGGATTCAGGCAGAGCTTACGAAAACGCTTTTGTCGGATCATCCGCAGCGGATGGAGCTGGTCCGGGAAACGGGGATGGCGCCGTTTGTCAGCGAGACGTTTCCCGCTGCGTTCCGGGGAGCGGAGACGTCCCGTTTTCTGGAAGCGAGCCGGGCGCTTCCCGCCGGGAAGGCGGTGCGCTGGGCCGCGTTTCTTGCCCCGGCGGGAGAGCGGGACGCCGTGCGCATCCTGCGGGAACTGAAGCTGGATAACGAGACGATCCGCACGGCGGGTACGCTGGTTTCCAGAGTGCGGGACGAGCTCCCGCGGGGAGAGGGAGAGCTGCGCCGGCTGATGAGCGGGCTGGACGACGATACGCTGGAGCTTTTGCTCCGGCTGCGGGCGGCCCTTTTTCCGGAGGATGCGGCGCGTGCAGAGGAGACGCGCCGGGCGGCCGCGGGTGTGCGGGCGCGGGGCGAATGCACTGCTCTGCGGGATCTGGCCGTTTCCGGGACGGATCTGCTGGCGGCCGGGTTTCCCCCGGGGCCGGGGCTGGGCCGCATCCTGAACGGGCTTTTGCAGGCGGTGCTGGAGGATCCCGGCCGGAATGAAAAGGAGAAGCTTCTTTTGCTGGCGGGTAAGTTTTCAGGGCGCGAAAAGGAGACGGAATGAGCCGCAGAAATGCGGGAGACGAAAGGATCGGGAGATCCGGGATGAAAAAATGCGGGAGGGGGACGGGACATGAGCGAGGAGAATCTGGACGCAAAATATATCCGCATGACGCAGACGCCGGTGGAACGGCTGATCTGCAGTCTGGCGGTGCCGACGATCGTCAGCAATCTGATCACGACGCTTTATAATATGGCGGATACGTTTTTTATCGGGAAGATCAGCACCAGCGCGTCCGGCGCGGTGGGCATCGCCTTTTCCGTGATGGCGGTCATCCAGGCGATCGGCTTTTTCTTCGGCCAGGGATCCGGGAACAACATTTCCCGGGAGCTGGGCCGCCATCAGACGGATCGGGCGGAGAAGCTGGCGGCCACCGGCTTTTTCAGCGCGCTGCTGGGCGGGCTTCTGGTCACGATCGTGGGAAACGCGTTTCTGCCGCAGCTCTGTATGCTCCTGGGTTCGACGGAAACCATCCTTCCCTACGCCATGGATTATATCCGCATCATTCTGCTGGGGGCGCCGTATATGACGGCCTCGCTGGTGCTGAACAACCAGCTGCGGTTTGAGGGGAGCGCGTTTTACGGCATGATCGGGCTGGCCTCGGGCGCGGTGCTCAATATCGTGCTCGATCCGATTTTCATATTCGTGTTCGACATGGGGATTGCCGGCGCGGCGCTGGCGACGATCCTGAGCCAATTCGTCAGCTTCTGCCTCCTCCTGACCGGGATCTTCCGTTCCGGCGGCGTGCCGATCCGCCTGCGCAATTTTACGCCGACGCTGTACTATTTCCGCATCATTGCCGGCGGCGGGTTCCCGTCGCTGTGCCGGCAGTCCGTGTCCAGCGTCGCCATGGTGTGCCTGAACACGGCGGCCCGCCCGTACGGGGACGCGGCGATCGCCGCCATGGCGATTGTGTCGCGGATCACGAATTTTACGAACTCGGTCCTTCTGGGCTTCGGGCAGGGATTCCAGCCGGTGTGCGGCTTTAATTACGGGGCCAGGCTCTATGCCCGCGTGCGCCGCGGGTTCTGGTTCTGCGTGCGCCTGGGGACGGTGTTCCTCCTGGTCCTGGCGGCCGTGGAATTTGCGGCGGCGCCGGTCCTGATTGAGCTGTTCCGCAAGGGCGACCCGGAGGTGCTGCGGATCGGCGTCACGGCGCTGCGCTTCCAGTGCGCGACCTACGCGCTGAACGGCTGGATGATGATCTCCAATATGATGATGCAGACGACGGGAAAGACAATCCGGGCCTCGCTTCTGGGCGTCGCCCGCCAGGGGATTTTCCTCATTCCGTTTGTGCTGATCCTGCCGGCGTTCATCGGGCTGACCGGCGTGCAGATGGCGCAGCCGGCAGCCGATGTGATGGCGTTTTTAAGCAGCGTCGTGCTGCAGCTGGGCCTTCTGCGCGAGATGGCTGGAGAGGAACGGGAGATGGCGAGGGAACAGGGAGAGAAAAACGGTTAGCGGTCCGTCTCCTGTTTTCCCAGCCGTCTGTAGGTTCCCGCAAAGAGCGAGGCCGTGGTGCAGACGGCGATGGTGTCGGCGATCGGCTCGGCGATAAAGACGCCGAGGACCTGATTTTCAAAGAAATGGGGCAGGATGAAAATCAGGGGGATCAGCAGGATGACCTTGCGCAGCAGCGCCAGGAACACGGAGGTGCGGGCGTTGCCGAGGGCGATGAAGGTCTGCTGGCAGGCGATCTGGACGCTGAAGATGAGCGAAGCCGCCATGTAGATGCGGATGGCCCATTCGGTGTAGGCGATCAGCCCGGCGTCGCCGGTAAAGATGCAGATGAAGAGCCGGGGCGCAAACATGCAGACGGCCCACAGCAGGACGGAATAGCAGGCGGCGGTCCGCAAAAGCAGAAGAAACGTCTGCTTCACACGGGAAATGTTGCCGGCCCCGTAGTTATAGCTGATAATGGGCTGGGCGCCCTGGGTCAGCCCCTGCAGAGGCAGCATGCAGAACTGCATGACGGAGGAGAGGATCGTCATGGCCCCCACGGCGACGTCGCCCCCGTATTTTAACAGGCTGGTATTGAAGCTGACGGAGAGGGCGCTCTCCGTAAACTGCATGATAAAGGGCGAGAGGCCCAGGGCCATGCAGGGCAGGATCACGGACGGCGTAAGGCGCAGGTTCTGCGGCCGGATGCGGAGAATCGTCCGTTTCCCGGTCAGGAAAAAGAGCGTCCACAGGCAGGAGATCCCCTGGGAAATGACGGTGGCCAGCGCCGCTCCGCGCACGTCCATCCCGAGGACAAAGATGAAGATCGGGTCGAGGATGATATTGCAGATCGCGCCGATGGTCACGGTCATCATGCCGGTGCGCGCAAAGCCCTGGGCGTTGATGAAAGCGTTGAGCCCCAGCGCCATCTGGACGAAGAGGGTGCCGCAGACGTAGATTTTCATATAGTCCCAGGCGTAGCCGATGGTATTTTCACTGGCGCCGAACAGCAGGAGGATGGAGCGGCCGCCGAGCAGGAAAACGGCCGTCAGGACGACCGAGATCAGCAGAAGAAGCAGCGTGCAGCCGCCGAGGATTTCCTCGGCCTCTTTTTGTTTTCCGCGCCCCATAAAGATGGAGGCGCGCGGCGCGCCGCCCATGCCGGCCAGCGCGGCGAAGGCGGAAATACAGGTAATGACGGGCATGGTCACGCCGACGCCGGTCAGGGCGTCGGGGCCGATCCCGGCGATGTGGCCGATGTACATGCGGTCCACCAGGTTATATAAGACGTTGATGATCTGCGCGGCGATGGCGGGCAGAGCCAGGTTAAAAAGCAGGCGGCCGACGGGCGCCTGTCCCAGGCCGGCGTCGCCGGCCGGATGTGAGCTGTGAGAATTCATGGCGGTCAGCTTCCTTTCTGTATCGATTCTGTCAGAGGCCGGATAACCGGGCCGTTACCCGATCATATAATAGAACGAAAGGCGTGTCAAGAGAGGCGGCGGTCCGGTTGGCGCGGGCCGCTTTCACACATATTTGCCGCGCGCAAAACATACCCTAGAAGTAGTTCCGGGGGGACCGGAGGGGCCGGCAGGCGGTCCGCACAATGGCTGAGCTGGAGGGGTATGGCGTGAACGAGAGAAATACAGAGGTGCTGGAGCAGTATGAGCTGGAGGTGCGCTCGCTTCGCCGGGGGCGGGGCGCCTGGATCTGCGAAACGGATCGGGGGCTAAAACTTCTGAAGGAGTATAAGGGGACGCAGAAACGCCTGGAATTTGAGGAGGCGGTTCTGGACGCCTTAAAACGCCGGGGGAGCTTTCAGGTTGATCAGTATGTCCGCAGCCGGGAGGGCGCTCTTGTTACCGTCGCCGGGGACGGGACGCGCTGTATCCTGAAGGACTGGTTTGCCGATCGGGAGTGCAGCGTCCAGAGCGAGGAGGAGACGGTGCGCGCCGTGACGCAGATCGCCGTCCTGCACCGCCAGCTGCGCGACATCCCGCTGCGGGAGGAGTGGAATCTGGGTTCCATTCTGGCGGAATCCGCGCTGAGCGAGATGCGCCGCCATAACCGGGAGCTGTGCCGGGCGCGTAACTATATCCGCCGGAAACAGAGAAAGTCCGAGTTTGAGCTGTGCGTGACCGGGAATTTCGCCCCGTTTTTTGAGCAGGCAAAGCAGGCGGAGGAAGGGCTTGCGGCGCTGATCGAAGCGGGCGGCAGGCCGCGGCAGTATCTCTGCCACGGGGAGCTGAATCAGCACCACATCCTCATGGGGCAGGGATACCTGGCGGTCATCGAATTTAACCGCATGCATCTCGGCGTCCAGGCGGCGGATCTGTATCACTTCATCCGCAAGGTCCTGGAAAAGCACGACTGGGACTGTCGGCTGGGACGGCGGCTTCTGGAATCGTATGAGCGCGTGCTTCCCATGGAGGAGACGGAGCGGAAGTATCTGTACTACCGTTTCCTTTATCCGGAAAAATACTGGAAACAGCTGAATTTTTATTTTAATGCGGGCAAGGCCTGGATCCCGGCGCGCAATGTGGAGAAGCTTAAAAATCTGGAGGCGCAGCAGGGGGCGCGGGACCGATTTCTGGAAGAGATCCGGCGCTGAAGAAAGACGCCGGATCCGAAACGTAAAATTTATGAAAAATCAAAGTAAAATCGGAGAGAGGGAAACGTAAAGCGAGTGAAAAGAGAACGAAAAAGACGCGGAAAATATAGGCAAAAGGCACAAGAAACAGGGGTAAAAATCATGTAAAATCCCTATTTTCGTCGAAGTTTGGAATTTATATTGACTTCCATTTTGGCGTTCTTTATACTGAAATACGTTGGAATTACAAGAATCAAACGGTTTTGCTTGGTCATTTTTCTGTTGCGAATAAGAGGCAGAACTTCTGAGACAGGAGCTCTGCTTTTTTTGCGGATGAAAACGTCCGCCCGGCAGAAATTCGGGGGCCGGTAAGGAGTAAGAATGGAGTTCTCACTGTCACTTTTTCTGCAGGATGTGGGGTCGAGCCCGATCCTGTGTATTACCGTTTTATTTACCCTGGGAGTTATTTTCGTCAACGGGTGGACGGACGCGCCCAACGCCATCGCGACCTGCGTGACGACGCGCTGCCTGCCGATCCGCCGGGCGGTTCTGATGAGCGCGCTGTTCAATTTCCTGGGCGTGTTTGTCATGACGCAGATTAACAGCTCCGTTGCTTCCACCATCAGCAACATGGTGGATTTCGGCGGCGACACGCACGTCGCGCTGATCGCCCTGTGCGCGGCGCTGTTTTCCATCGTAACCTACAGCGTGGGGGCGTCCTATTTCGGAATCCCCACCAGCGAGAGCCACAGCCTGATTGCCGGCCTGACCGGCGCGGCCATCGCCATGCAGAACGGCATCGAGGGCGTGAACATGGGCGAATGGGCGAAGGTCCTCTACGGACTGGTGCTGAGCCTGATTCTCGGCTTTGCCACCGGCTGGGTCATCTGCCGGCTGGTAACGGCGATCTGCCGCGACATGGACCGGCGCAAGACGGAACCGTTTTTCCGCTACGCGCAGATTTTCGGCGCGGCGGCCATGAGCTTCATGCACGGCGCGCAGGACGGCCAGAAGTTCATCGGCGTGCTCTTCCTGGGCATCGCGTTTTCGAGCGGACAGGACAGCGTGACCGGGATGGAGATTCCGGTATGGCTGATGCTCCTGTGCAGTGTAGTTATGGCTTGCGGCACCAGCGTGGGCGGCGAGAAAATCATCAAGTCGGTGGGAATGGATATGGTTAAGCTGGAGAAGTATCAGGGCTTTTCCGCCGATGTGTCGGCCGCCTGCTGCCTGCTCTACTCCAGCCTGTTCGGAATTCCCGTATCGACGACGCATACCAAGACGAGCGCCATCATGGGCGTCGGAGCGGTGCGCCGCCTGTCGGCCATTAATTTCGGCGTGGTGCGCGAGATGGTGCTGACCTGGATTTTTACCTTCCCGGGCTGCGGCCTTATCAGCTTCGTGATGGCGAAGCTGTTCGTGGCCATCTTCTAAAGAGGCAGAAGCAGTACTAAAGAGGCAGAAGCAGTACAGAGAAAAAGAACACGGCGGCGATCTGCCGGCGGCAGATCAGGTTAAGAGATACGAAGCGAGGATAAGAGATGTCAAAAAAACAGGATTCATTTTATTTTCAGAACTTTATTGACTGCGCGGATTACTCCTGCAAGGCCGCTCATCTTTTGAAGGATACGATGAGCCATTTCGACGTGGATCATCTGCCGGAGCGGCAGGCGCAGATGCACGAGCTGGAGCACGCGGCGGACATGAAAAAGCACGAGCTGATTAATATGCTGGTTAAATCGTTCATCACGCCCATCGATCGCGAGGATATTTTACAGGTCAGCCAGAACCTGGACAATCTGACGGATAAGATCGAGGACGTCCTGATCCGGCTTTATTATAACTGCGTGCGCTCGATCCGCCCAGACGCGCTGGATATGGCCGGCGTCGTCATCCGCTGCTGCGAGGATGTGCAGAAGATGATGAACGAATTTGCGGATTTCCGTCATTCCAAGGTGCTGCACGAGCATATCATCCGCATCAACACCATGGAGGAGGAGGCGGATCGCCTGTACATCGACTGTATGCACCGCCTGCACGACACCTGCACGGATCCGCTGGAGATCATCGCCTGGCGGGAGATTTACACGTATCTGGAGAAATGCGCCGACGCCTGTGAGCATGTGGCCGACGTGGTAGAGAGCGCCGTGATGAAAAATACGTGATCGGAGGGGAATCCGCGATCAGAAAAAGAGGTGCGTTCAGAAAGGGATGCGCGATCAGAAAAGAGGGAAGGGGAAGGCCCGGAGGGCAAAGCCCCTTCCTTTTTTGGAGGGAATATACTATAATAAAGGCATGCGGCACGTCTGCCGACGTCAGGATTGAGTTTCCGGGATCACAGGAGGAACAGGGAGCATGAAAGATTACAGGAAGATTTACGAGGAATGGCTGGAGAATCCGTACTTTGACGAAGCGACGAAGGAGGAGCTGCGCGCCATCGCCGGCGACGAGAACGAGATCCGCGAGCGTTTCTACACGGATCTGGAATTTGGGACGGCCGGCCTGCGCGGGATCATCGGGGCCGGGATCAATCGGATGAATGTCTACACGGTCCGCCGGGCGACGCAGGGGCTGGCCAACTACATCATCCGTCAGGGAGCCGCCGCGAGAGGCGTGGCCATCGCGTTCGATTCCCGTCACATGTCTCCCGAGTTTGCCACGGAGGCGGCGCTGACGCTGGCGGCCAATGGAATCAAGGCGTACCGTTTCGAGTCGCTGCGCCCGACGCCGGAGCTGTCCTTTGCGGTGAGAAAGCTCGGCTGCATCGCCGGCATCAATATTACGGCCAGCCACAACCCGCCGGAGTACAACGGCTACAAGGTCTACTGGGAGGACGGCGCGCAGTTTACGCCGCCGCACGACCAGGGCGTGACGAAGGAGGTCATGGCGATCACGGATCTCTCCTCGGTGCGCACGATGGATGAGGCGGAGGCAGAGAAGCAGGGCCTTTATCAGATCATCGGCGCGGAGATTGACGACGCGTACATCGCCGAGGTCAAAGCGCAGGTGGTCAACCAGGGGGCGATCGACCGCATGCAGGATCAGATCACGATCGTGTATACGCCTCTGCATGGAACCGGCAATATCCCGGCGCGCCGCGTGATGCGGGAGCTGGGCTTTACGCATGTTCACGTCGTGCCGCAGCAGGAGCTCCCGGACGGCGATTTCCCGACGGTCAGCTATCCGAATCCGGAGGCGGAGGAAGCGTTTGCGCTGGGCCTTTCGCTGGCGAAGGAAACGGACGCCGATCTGGTGCTGGCCACGGACCCGGACGCCGATCGCCTCGGCGTGTATGTAAAGGACGCCGCTTCGGGTAAATACATTCCGCTGACGGGCAACATGTCCGGCTCGCTGCTGTGCGAGTATGTGCTGAGCCAGAAGGCGGCAAACGGCACGCTGCCGGCGGACGGGCAGGTGGTCAAATCCATCGTGACGACCAATCTGGTGGACGCGGTGGCCCGCCATTACCATGCGGAGCTGATCGAGGTGCTGACCGGCTTTAAATGGATCGGGAAACAGATCCTCAAGACGGAGCAGGAGGGAAAAGGAACGTATCTGTTCGGCATGGAGGAGAGCTATGGCTGCCTGATCGGGACCTATGCCCGCGACAAGGACGCGATCTCGGCCACGGCGGCGCTCTGCGAGGCGGCGGCTTATTATAAGGAAAAAGGGATGACGCTCTGGGACGCCATGCTGGCGATGTACGAGAAGTACGGCTATTATAAAGATGAAGTCAAATCCATCGGCCTGAAGGGAATTGAGGGCCTGGAGAAGATCCGGGCGATCATGGAATATTTCCGCGCCCACGCGCCGCAGGAGCTGGCAGGCTGCCGCGTTCTTGCCGTGCGCGATTACCAGGAGGATACGATCCGCGACTGCGAGAGCGGGCAGATCCGCCCCACGGGCCTTCCGAAGTCCAACGTGCTCTACTATGAGCTGGAGGATAACGCCTGGCTCTGCGTGCGCCCGTCCGGAACGGAGCCCAAGATCAAGTTTTACTACGGGGTCAAGGGAAGCTCGCTGGAGGACGCCGGGGAGAAATCTGCGAAGATGGGCGAGGCGGTTCTCTCGATTGTGAACGGGCTGCTCTGATCGCGCCCGGGGACCGGGCGGGATCTCTTCCGCCCGGAAAAATACCGGAAAAGCACAGAAAAATGGAACCGCCGCTCAGATGATGCGTCTGCATCTTCCGGGCGGCGGCTCCGTTTTGGGAATGGTAGGTATATATAAAAAAGAAATTGGCTAGGGGGGGCCGGACGGTTTTGAAGCCGTCCGGTATGAGTATGAAAAAGCTTTCTTATTTCAAGCAACACTTGAAACAAAGGCCTGTCATCCTTCCGGATAACATAGTTGTATTATAAAGGGGATTTGTGACAAAAGTGTGTACCGCCGATAAAAAAAGGATAAACATAATAAAAAAACAAAAAACCCTTTCAAAAGAACTGGAAATTGTATATAATAGTAAATGGTATAGTCTGCCTGCGGGATAAGGGCAGCTTTTTGTGACGTTTCAGAAAAAACAGAGCGATTTTTCAGGAGGAAGAATTACTATGATGATGTCCAATGACATTGGAATCGATCTGGGTACCGCCAGTATTCTTGTATATATTAAAGGAAAAGGCGTCGTGCTGAAGGAACCCTCCGTTGTGGCCATCGACCGGGATACCAACAAGATCATGGCCATTGGCGAGGAAGCGCGGCTGATGATTGGAAGAACGCCGGGCAATATCGTGGCGGTCCGGCCGCTGCGCCAGGGCGTCATCTCGGATTACACCGTGACGGAGAAGATGCTGAAGTATTTTATTAATAAGGCCGTGGGCAAGCGGACGCTGCGCAAGCCGCGGATCAGCGTCTGCATCCCCAGCGGGGCGACGGAAGTGGAGCGGAAGGCCGTGGAGGACGCCACGTATCAGGCGGGCGCGCGGGAGGTCTCCATCATTGAGGAGCCGGTAGCGGCCGCGATCGGGGCCGGGATCGATATTTCCAAGGCCTGCGGCAACATGATTGTCGATATCGGAGGCGGTACGGCGGATATCGCCGTGATTTCGCTGGGCGGCACGGTGGTCAGCACCTCCATCAAGGTGGCCGGAGACGATTTCGACGAGGCTCTGGTGCGCTATATGAGGAAAAAACACAACCTGCTGATCGGCGAGAGAACGGCGGAGGAGATCAAGATCAACATCGGGGCGGCCTACCGGCGGCCGGAGGTCGTGACCATGGAGGTCCGGGGACGCAACCTGGTAACGGGCCTTCCGAAGACGATTGTGGTTACCTCTGACGAGACGCTGGAGGCGCTGCGCGAGCCGGCGCTGCAGATCGTGGACGCCGTGCACAACGTGCTGGAGCGCACGCCGCCGGAGCTGGCGGCCGATATCTTCGACCGCGGCATCGTGCTGACGGGCGGCGGATCGCTGTTAAGCGGCCTGGACGCGCTGATCGAGGAGAAGACGGGAATCACGACGATGATTGCCGAGGATCCGCTGACGGCGGTGGCCATCGGAACCGGCAAGTTTATCGAATTTGCTCACGGCGATCCCACGCCGAAGAGCTACGACTGAGCGGCTTTCTGCCTGAGAAAACCGTTTCCGGGAGCGGACGGGGCGCGGACGGTCTGAGCCGGCGTATACCCGGACGGCGCGGGGCAGAGGAGAACAAGGAGAAAATCAATGCAAGCGGGACGGCGCTTTGGCCTGGCAGAAGCAGGGAAAGCGCCGTCCCGTGGCGGATAGACGGACAGGATATGGCGACGGTAAAAGGATATATTGAAAAGATAAAATTCCGCAATGAGGAAAACGGCTACACGGTGCTCTCGGTCAGCGGCGCGGACGACGGCGAGGAGTACATTCTGGTGGGGACCTTTTCTTACGTCGCGGAGGGCGAGCTGGTCGAGGCGGAAGGCCGCATGACGCAGCACCCGGTTTACGGGGAGCAGCTGGCGGTGGAGCGCTATGAGATCAAGGCGCCGGAGGATACGGTTTCCATGGAGCGCTATCTGGCCTCCGGCGCGATCCGGGGCATCGGCGCGGCGCTGGCCGCGCGGATCGTGAAAAAATTCAAAGCCGATACCTTCCGCATCATGGAGGAAGAACCGGAACGCCTGGCGGAGGTCAAGGGGATCAGCGAACGGATGGCCATGTCCATCGCCGGCCAGGTGGAAGAAAAGAAGGATATGCGCCAGGCGATGATGTTTTTGCAGGGCTACGGCATCTCGGTCAATCTGGCGGTCCGGATCTACCAGGAATACGGGCCGGCCATGTATTCCATCCTGAAGACGAACCCCTACCGGCTGGCGGACGATATCCCGGGCGTGGGATTTAAGATGGCCGACGAGATTGCCTCGCGGATCGGCATCAATACGGATTCTGATTTTCGCATCAAGAGCGGAATTCTCTACACACTTCTGCAGGCCGCTGCCAGCGGCCATACATATCTTCCCGAGGAGGAGCTGGCGTCGCAGGCGTCGCAGCTGCTGCTCGTGGATCCGGATCAGATCGGAAAACACCTGATGGATATGCAGATGGATAAGCGCCTGATCATCCGGGAGGATGAGGAAAAGTGCCGCCAGGTTTACGCGTCGCAGTATTATTATCTGGAGCTGAACGTGGCGCGGATGCTGCACGATCTGAACATCCGGGGATCGGAGCCGGAGGATCGGATCCGGCAGCGGCTTCTGGCAATCCAGAGCGCGGAGCGCATCGAACTGGACGAGCTGCAGATCCGGGCGGTCATCGAGGCGGTCAACAGCGGCCTTCTGATCCTGACCGGCGGTCCCGGGACGGGCAAGACGACGACGATCAACACGATCATCCGCTATTTTGAGCAGGGCGATATGGAGATTCTCCTGGCGGCGCCGACGGGGCGCGCGGCCAAGCGGATGACGGAGGCGACGGGGTATGAGGCGAGGACGATCCACCGCCTGCTGGAGCTTTCCGGCGCGCCGGAGAACGGCGAGAAGCAGGGAAGCCTGCCGATGCGCTTTGAGCGCAACGAGGAAAATCCGCTGGACGCCGACGTGATCATCATCGACGAGGTGTCTATGGTGGACATCCATCTGATGCACGCGCTTCTGCGGGCGGTCAACGTGGGAACGCGCCTGATTCTGGTAGGGGATGTGGATCAGCTCCCCAGCGTGGGGCCGGGAAATGTCCTGCGGGATGTGATTGAGTCCGGGCGGTTCCCGGTGGTAAGGCTGGCGCGGATCTTCCGGCAGGCGGCGCAGAGCGATATTATCGTCAACGCGCACCGCATCAACGCCGGGGAACCGATCACGCTGGGGAAACCGAGTCGCGATTTCCTGTTTGTGCGCCGGGAGGATCCCAACGCGATCATCAACGCCATGATCACGCTGGTGCGGGAGAAGCTTCCGGCTTATGTGAAGGCGGCGGTTTCGGAGATCCAGATCATGACGCCGATGCGGAAAGGGGCGCTGGGAGCGGTGCGCCTGAACGCGATTTTTCAGGAATACCTGAATCCGCCCGCGCCGGACAAGCCGGAGAAGGAAGCGGGAGACGCGGTATTCCGCCTCGGCGACAAGGTCATGCAGATTAAGAATAATTATCAGATTGAGTGGACGGCCTATAATTCGTACGGCGTGCCGGTGGATAAGGGGACGGGCGTTTTCAACGGGGATATGGGGATCATCCGCGAGATCAATCTGTTTGCGGAGCTTCTGACGGTGGAGTTTGACGAGGGGAAACGGGTGGAGTATTCCTTCCATCAGCTGGAGGAGCTGGAACTGGCCTATGCCATTACCATTCACAAGGCGCAGGGAAGCGAGTACCCGGCCGTGGTCATCCCGCTGTGGAGCGGCCCCCGGATGCTGATGACGCGCAATCTGCTCTATACAGCGGTCACGCGGGCCCGCGCCTGCGTCTGCCTGGTCGGCGTATCCGGCGTGTTTCAGCAGATGGTGGAGAACGCCATGGAGCAGAAGCGGTACTCGGGCCTTCGCGGCCGGATTGAGGAGATCATGGACGCGGATGTGCGCATGCCGGGACGGAGCGGATAATCGTTCAGCCGGAGGCGGCCGGGAAAAGTCCGGGAGAAGCCTGGAATAGGCGGCCGGGAAAAGCCCGGAACGGGCCGTCTGGGAGTAGCCTGGAACAGGCCGCCTGGGAAAAGCCCGGAACGGGCTGCCCGGGAGAAGTCTGGAATAGGCCGCCCGGGAAAAGCCCGGAACGGGCTGCCGGGGGAACGTCCGGAACGGGCGGTCCAAAAAAGGCAGAGAGAAGGGGCAAAAAGAAGACAAAGGCAAAAAGCTCAGAAGGCAGAGGGGAGGGCGCGTGATCAGAAACGAAGAGATAGAAAAAACAGAGGGAGAGATGCTTTTGCGGCTTTGCGCCGCATTTCTGGACGCGCTGTTTCCGCGCCGCTGCCCGGTGTGCGGCGATATCGTGATGCCGAAGGGCGAACGGATCTGCCCGGAGTGCCTTTCGCGCCTTTCATTTGTCGCTTCCCCGGCCTGCAAAAAATGCGGCAAGGAGCTTTTGCAGGAGGAAGCGGAGTATTGTTCGGACTGCAGCCGGCGGCGCCGGAGTTTCGAGTATGGGATCGCGCTTCTGAATTACAATCAGGCGGCGGCGCGGTCGATGGCGGCGATCAAATACAAAAACAGGCGGGAGTATCTGGATTTTTACGCGCAGGCGGCGCTTTCGCGCCTGCGGGGGCGGCTTCTTTCCATGGAGGCAGAGTGCCTGGTCCCGGTTCCGATCCATCCGGCCCGGATGCGGAAACGGGGGTTTAATCAGGCGGAACTTCTGGCCCGGAAGCTGGGAGAAGGTCTGGGGCTTCCGGTCCGGACCGATCTGCTGTTTCGCTGCCGGAATACGGAGCCGCAGAAGGAGCTCGGGCCGCAGGGACGGCTGAAGAACCTGGAGAAGGCGTTTACCGCCGCGCCCGCCGCAGACGGCCCGGTGCCGGAGCGGGTCATCCTGGTGGACGACATCTATACGACGGGCAGCACGATAGAGGCCTGCTCGCGGGCGCTTGGGCGGGCCGGCGTAAAGAAAACATATTTTTTTGCACTTTGTATTGGACAAGGACGGTAAAGTGGGATATGATTATACGATGAGGGGAAATTTTCCGCCGGCGGCGGGAAGACCGATTACAGACTTGATTTAAAGGAGTGTTTATCATGCAGGAACTGGAATACCGCCTGGTAAAAGAAGATTACAAAAGCTGGATTCGCTGGAATGTGAGAAAGCATGAATCAAAACGGCTGAAGCTGATTACGATCGCGCTGTACGTGGTGTTTCTGGCCGTTTTCCTGAGCGGGAATCTGCCCGCCGCGCAGGGCGATATGGTGGAGATTGCCAAGGTAATCGGCCTGGCGCTGATCGTGGGAGCGGCGATGCTCTATCTGGTTTCCAACAGCAATCAGGAGCGGATGATCTGGAGCCGGACCGGCCTCAAGAAGATGGATAAAGCCGGCAAGTACCCGACGATTCATGTGCAGATGAACGATCAGTTTCTGATTATGACGTCGGTAGGGCAGGATGTGAAGAAGACCTACAGCTACCGCGACATCGAGTGTATGGAAGAGATCGAGCGCCTGTTCCTGTTAAAGATGTCGGATCAGACCTGGCAGTTCGTGGCCACGTCGGCGTTTGCGGATCAGGCGGCCATGGATGAATTTAAGGCGTTTATCGAGGCAAAGATGGCGGATGCGAAGGAGCATCCGGAGCGCTATCCGGAGCCGGATGAGAGAAAGAAAGAAAAGAAGAGGGCGGCGGCGGGACGCGCCGCGGAGTCCATCGGGGACGACGACGGAGACGACGAGGCGATGATCGCCAAGGTCGATACCAGCCGCATGGGCAAGATCGGAAAGATGGCTCATATCGTGGCGTCGCGGGCCGGCGGCCGGGAAGAGGAGCTGGAGACTGCGGAAGAAGCTGCGGCAGAGCCGGAGACCGCAGAGGGAACTGCAGCAGAGGCCGCAGCGAGCAGTGCTGCAGAGGCGGCGGAAGCCGAATCGGAGATGGCAGAGCCCGAAACAGCGGCAGAGCCGGAGACTGCGGCCGGGCCGGCAGAGAGCGAAACGGCGGCGGAGGTTTCCGGGGACGAAGCGGAAAAGCCGCAGGCGTAAGAAAAAACAGAATCAGGCGCGCGGCCGTCAATGCGGGAAAATGTATTGACGGCCGCAGCAATTTATGATATAGTAGACGGGCGAATGGAAGAAACCAGGTCTTTTTTTTATGCTCAAAAATCGGTTTTTGCCGGGAAGAGCAGGAAAAGGCCGCCCGTAAAATGAAAACAGATGGAGGTGGAAGTTGTGCGCACGAGAATTACACTGGCATGCACGGAGTGCAAGCAGCGCAATTACAACATGACGAAGGACAAGAAGACGCATCCGGACAGAATGGAGACGAAGAAGTACTGCAGATTCTGCCGGACGCACACGCTGCACAAAGAGACGAAGTAAGAGCAACTGGCTGATTCTGGGAGATCAGGCGCCCGCCTGAAAGGTTGGAGGACCATTATGAGCGATACAGAGAATACCAGAAAAGCGCCCAAAAAGAGCTACTGGGCAGGCCTTCAGGCTGAGTATAAGAAGATTATCTGGCCTGACAGGGAGACGGTTATCAAGCAGACCGGCGCCGTTATCGCTGTGTCCGTCGCTTTGGGGCTGATTATTGCCGCGCTTGACACGGCGATCGTGTTTGGACTGCATTTTTTAGTGTAAGGGCAGGGGTGAGGATATGGCAGAAGCAAACTGGTATGTAGTGCATACGTACTCCGGTTATGAGAACAAGGTCAAGGTCGATATCGAGAAGACCATTGAGAACCGCAAGCTTCAGGATCAGATCCTGGAGGTATCCGTGCCGATGCAGGAAGTGATTGAAGTCAAGAACGGCGCCAACAAGCAGGTCGCCAAGAAGATGTTTCCCGGATACGTGCTGATCAACATGGTCATGAACGACGATACATGGTATGTGGTGCGCAACACGCGCGGAGTGACGGGATTCGTTGGCCCGGGCTCCAAACCGGTTCCGCTGACGCCGGAGGAGATGGAGAATCTCGGTTTCAGAGAGACCGGAGTCGTCGTTGATTTCGAGGTCGGCGACACCGTCGTCGTAACCGCGGGGGTCTGGCAGGACACCGTTGGTGTTGTCAAGTCCATCAACGAGAGCAAGCAGACCCTGGCCATCAATGTGGAGATGTTCGGCCGGGAGACGCCGGTAGAATTAAACTTCACGGACGTAAAGAAGATGTAGCAGGACGGTTCCGACACCGTCGGGGCCCGTGGGAGGGAAATCCCCGCAAATACCACATTTTATTAGGAGGTGCCAAGCAATGGCAAAGAAAGTTACAGGATATATCAAACTGCAGATCCCGGCAGGAAAGGCTACGCCGGCTCCGCCGGTTGGTCCGGCGCTCGGACAGCACGGCGTTAATATCGTACAGTTTACGAAAGAGTTCAACGCGAGAACGGCCGATCAGGGCGACCTGATTATCCCGGTTGTGATCACGGTGTACGCAGACAGAAGCTTCAGCTTCATTACCAAGACTCCGCCGGCTGCCGTTCTGTTAAAGAAGGCGTGCAAGATCAAATCCGGTTCTGCCACGCCCAACAAGACGAAGGTAGCCACCATTTCCAGAGAAGAGCTGCAGAAGATTGCCGAGTTAAAGATGCCCGACCTGAACGCGGCCAGCCTTGAGGCTGCCATGAGCATGATCGCCGGCACGGCAAGAAGCATGGGAATCACGGTCGCAGACTGATCGGAAATGTCATTTGAGAACGTGGGAGGGAAATCCCCGACAATACCACTGGGAGGTTTTTTAGAATGAAAAGAGGAAAGAGATACGTAGAGGCTGCTAAGTTAGTAGACCGCGCAAATCTTTATGACACGGCAGAGGCGATCTCCATCGTAAAGAAGGCTGCTGTGGCTAAATTTGACGAGACGGTAGAAGTTCACATCCGGACCGGCTGCGACGGCCGTCATGCGGATCAGCAGATCCGCGGCGCCGTAGTCCTGCCCCACGGAACGGGCAAGACGGTCCGCATCCTTGTATTTGCCAAGGGACCCAAGGCGGACGAAGCTCAGGCGGCCGGCGCAGATTATGTTGGCGCCGAGGAGCTGATCCCGAAGATCCAGAACGAGGGCTGGCTTGATTTCGACGTCGTAGTGGCGACTCCGGACATGATGGGCGTGGTTGGCCGTCTGGGCCGTGTGCTCGGACCCAAGGGCCTGATGCCGAACCCCAAGGCCGGAACGGTTACGATGGATGTGACGAAGGCGATCAACGATATTAAAGCCGGTAAGATCGAGTACAGACTTGATAAGACGAACATTATTCATGTGCCAGTAGGAAAAGCTTCCTTTACCGAGGAGCAGTTAGCGGACAACTTCCAGACGCTGATCGACGCTATCCTGAAGGCAAAGCCCGCCGCAGTAAAGGGCGCTTATTTAAAGAGCGTTACCATGACTTCCACCATGGGCCCCGGCGTAAAGCTGAACGTGGCGAAGCTGCTTGGCTGATTCGGAAGCGCATAGACACATAAAATACCGGTTGACACGGCCGGTATTTTATGTTATATTATCAACCGTGTTAACTGCCGAAGACAGCAGGTGCCCCCAGGGCATAAGGATGTAACGCCTGCCGAGGAAACGAATGGAGAGCGTAAGTTTTCTGCCTTTCTGTCTTTGGACGGGAAGGCTTTTTTTTCGCATTCAGGAACCTTTTCGCGGGAGGGCGGCCGCAGGCCGGATCCGGCGGGGAGGAGATGTTTACCAGGCGGTTAGAGAATAAGACAGGAGGTAAACCATCAATGGCTAAAGTTGAACTGAAGCAGCCGATCGTGGCTGAGATTTCGGAATTATTCAACGGAGCTAAGGGCGTGGTACTCGTGGATTACCGCGGTCTGACGGTCGAGCAGGATACCCAGCTGCGCAAACAGCTGAGAGAAGCCGGCGTTACTTATAAGGTATATAAGAACACCATGATCCGTTTCGCCGCCAAGGGAACGCCCTGCGAGGCGCTGGAGCCCCATCTGGAGGGCCCGACCGCGCTGGCTGTATCCAAGGAAGACGCCACGGCTCCGGCGAGAATTCTGGCTGAGTTCGCCAAGAAGGCGGAGAAGCTGGAGATCAAGGCCGGTATCGTCGAGGATACGTATTACGATGCAGCGGGAATGCAGGTTATCGCGACCATCCCGTCCAGAGAGGTTCTTCTGGGAAGACTTCTCGGAAGCATGCAGTCCCCCATTGCAAACTTCGCACGCGTTATCAAGCAGATTGCGGAGAAGCAGGAGGAAGCGTAAAGACACGCCGTGTCCTCCCGGAGGGAGACAGGCACTATTCCGTATGCGGGCGGCGTGAGAAGACGGCCGCCGCGTGAAAATGAGAAAACAAGAACAGGAGGAATCTTAAAATGGCAAAGTTAACGACTGCTGAATTTATCGAAGCGATCAAAGAATTATCCGTATTAGAGTTAAACGAGCTGGTAAAGGCCTGCGAGGAAGAGTTCGGCGTATCCGCAGCGGCCGGCGTTGTTGTAGCGGCAGCGGGCGGCGCGGCTGAGGCGGCCGAGGAGAAGACCGAGTTCGACGTTGAGCTGACCGAGGTTGGCGCGAACAAGGTTAAGGTTATCAAGGTTGTCCGTGAGGCGACGGGCCTGGGCCTGAAAGAGGCGAAGGAAGTAGTTGACGGCGCTCCGAAGGTAGTAAAGGCCGGCGTTTCCAAGGAAGAGGCTGAGGACCTGAAGACCAAGTTAGAGGCTGAGGGCGCAAAGGTTACCTTAAAGTAATTTTGCATCCTCTGGCAGAGATGAGACAGGAGAGTTCGCGGCGCGCAGAACCGGTGCGCCGCGGGCTCTTTTTTCAAATATCCCGGAGCGCGGTTTGAGGGAGGACGAAAGTCATGAAAAGGACGCAGGAGGAAGATCGGTATCAGGCGGTCAGAAACGGGATCCGGGCGGAGCTGGCGCAGTGCGACTGCGTGCTGGCCGGTCTGGGCGGCGAATGGGAAAAAGGGCGCGGCGGGGAGATCCGGAGCGCGTATCAGGCGCTTTCTTCGCTGCTTGCGGGGAAGAATTATTTTGTCGTGACGACGGCGACGGACGCGCGGATTTTTGAGAGCGGCCTGGCCCGGGAGCGGATTACGGCGCCCTGCGGGAATGTAAACTGGCTGCAGTGCGCCCGCGGCTGCACGAAGGATATCTGGGAGCGGGGCGAGATTGGGGACGGGCGCTGCCCGCACTGCGGCGCGCCGCTGGTGCCCAACACGATCCAGGCAAACCCCTATATCGAGGAGGGGTATCTTCCGTCCTGGAACGCCTACCGGCAGTGGCTCTCGCATACGCTGGGGAAACGCCTTCTGATTCTGGAGCTGGGGGTCGGCTTTCGGACGCCCGCCGTGATCCGCTGGCCGTTTGAAAAGACCGTATACTTTAACCGGAAAGCGCATATGTATCGGATAAACGGGAGCTTCTTCCAGATTGCGGAGGAGATCCGCGATCGGGCCGTGCCCGTGGAGGCGTATTCGCCCGCCTTTGTCTGCCGGCTGGCCGAAGAAGCGGCGGAGGCAGAGCGCGGGAAAAACCGGGAAACTGACGCACAAAATTTACTTTGAAATGGCGTCAGGTCATTGTGAAGAAGCCGTCGATGTGCTAAAATCGAAAGAAAGACAAAAATCGCAGAGATCGACAGAAGAGGGGTTTGCGCAATGGGAGCGATAAGCAACGACTGGCTGGCGCCGATGAGCGGCGAGTTTAAGAAGCCGTATTACCGGAAGCTGTACGAGACGGTTAAGAGGGAGTATGAGACGCGGACCGTGTATCCGGACGCGGGAGATATTTTCAACGCATTTGATTTTACGCCGCTTTCGCGCGTGAAGGCGGTTATTCTGGGGCAGGATCCCTATCACGGGCCGGGGCAGGCCCACGGACTCTGTTTTTCCGTTAAGCCCGACGTGGAGATTCCGCCGTCTCTGGTCAATATTTATCAGGAGCTTCACGATGATCTGGGCTGCTATATTCCCAACAACGGCTATCTGAAAAAATGGGCGGACCAGGGCGTTCTGCTCCTGAACACTGTGCTGACGGTGCGGGCGCATCAGGCCAATTCCCATCGGGGGATCGGCTGGGAGGAGTTTACGGATGCGGCGATCCGCGTCCTGAACGAGCAGGACCGGCCGATGGTCTTTATCCTGTGGGGACGGCCGGCGCAGATGAAGAAGACGATGCTGACCAACCCGAAGCACCTGATCCTGGAAGCGCCGCATCCGAGCCCGCTGTCCGCGTACCGCGGCTTTTTCGGCAGCCGCCCGTTCAGCAGGACGAATGATTTTCTGAAGGCGCACGGGATAGAACCCATCGACTGGCAGATTGAGAATGTGTAGCGGAAAGGAGCGGGCATGAGTTTTGTCGAGATTTTGAAAGTCATCGTGCTGGGGATGGTGGAGGGCTTTACGGAGTGGCTTCCGATCAGCAGCACGGGCCATATGATTCTGGTGGATGAGATCATTCATCTGGAGGTCAGCGAAGCGTTCCGCGAGGTCTTTATGGTCGTGATCCAGCTGGGCGCGATTCTGGCGGTCCTGGTCCTCTATTTTCACAGGCTGAACCCCTTTTCGCCGCGCAAGTCGGACGCGCAGAAGCGGGGGACGCTGCGGCTGTGGATGAAGATTGTCGTGGCCTGCATCCCGGCGGCGGTGGTCGGCCTGCCGCTTGACAATTTTATGAACCGGCTGATGAACGGGTATGTGGTGTCGGCGATGCTGATCCTGTACGGCGTGTTCTTTATCGTTCTGGAAAACCGCAATACGCAGGCGCAGTTTCCGATCGAGCGGGTCACGCAGATTTCCTTCCAGACGGCGGCTTTGATCGGCTGTTTCCAGGTTCTGGCGCTGATCCCGGGGACCTCCCGTTCCGGCGCGACGATCCTGGGCGCGATGCTGATTGGCTGCTCGCGCAGCGCGGCGGCGGAATTTTCCTTTTTCCTGGGGATTCCGGTCATGTTCGGGGCCAGTTTACTGAAAATTGTCAAATATTTCATCGAGGGCGGCGGCTTTACGGGCGTGGAGGTCTTCTATCTGCTTCTGGGCATGCTGATCGCATTTGCGGTTTCCGTCTACTCGATCAAGTTTCTGATGGGTTATATCCGGCGGCACGATTTTAAATTTTTCGGTTATTACCGGATCGTGCTGGGAATTATTGTCCTCTCCTACTTCGGGATTTCCGCGCTGGTGGCGTAGCGGCCGGAGGATCGGCAGGGGGACGGGATCGGATTTCAGGGAGAAAGGCAGCATATGGATCTGTTTGATTACATGAGGGAGCAGGAGATAAAGCAGGAGGCACCTCTGGCCTCCCGCCTGCGTCCCTCGACGCTGGACGAGGTAGTGGGGCAGCGTCACATCATCGGAAAAGACAGGCTTTTGTATCGGGCGATCCGGGCTGACAAGCTCGGCTCGCTGATTTTTTACGGCCCGCCGGGCACCGGCAAGACGACGCTGGCCCGCGTGATCGCCAATACGACCAGCGCCCGCTTCGTGCAGCTGAACGCGACCTCGGCGGGGAAAAAGGATATGGAGCAGGCGGTGCAGGAGGCAAAGGACGCCCTGGGGATGTACGGGCAGAAGACGATCCTCTTTATCGACGAGATCCACCGCTTTAACAAGGGGCAGCAGGATTATCTCCTTCCCTTCGTGGAGGACGGGACGGTGCTGCTCATCGGGGCGACGACGGAAAACCCGTATTTCGAGGTCAACGGGGCGCTGCTCTCGCGCTCGCGGATATTTGAGCTGAAGCCGCTGGAGAAGGAGGATATCAAACTCCTTCTGCGGCGGGCGGTAACGGACGTGGAAAAAGGGATGGGAAGCTACCGGGCGCAGATCACGGAGAAGGCGCTGGAGTTTCTGGCAGATATGGCGGGCGGGGACGCGCGGGCGGCCTTAAATGCCGTGGAGCTGGGGATCCTGACCACGGATCGCGGCGGCGACGGGATCATCCATCTCACGCTGGACGTGGCGCAGGAGTGCATTCAGAAGCGCGTGCTGCGCTATGATCGGGACGGGGACAGCCATTACGATACGATCTCCGCGTTTATCAAGAGCATGCGCGGCTCCGATCCGGACGCGGCCGTCTACTGGCTGGCCCGGATGCTCGAGGCCGGGGAGGACATCAAATTTATCGCGCGCCGGATCCTGATCTGCGCGTCGGAGGACGTGGGAAACGCCGATCCGCAGGCGCTTTCGGTGGCGGTCAGCGCGTCGCTGGCGGCGGAGCGGGTGGGCCTGCCGGAGGCGAAGATCATTCTTTCGCAGGCGGTCACGTATGTGGCCAGCGCGCCCAAGAGCAACGCGGCCTGCCTGGCGATTGCCGAGGCGGAGGAGGCGGTCAGGCGCACGGGGAACGCGCGCGTTCCGGCGCACCTGCAGGACCGCCATTACAGCGGAGCCGCGAAGCTGGGCCGGGGACTGGATTACCGCTATGCGCATGATTATCCGCACCATTATGTCCGGCAGCAGTACCTGCCGGATGAGCTGGAGGGGGCGTCCTTTTACCGGCCGGCGGACAGCGGTTATGAAAAAACGATTGCCGGATGGCTCGATTTCCTGCGCAGGGAGAGCGGGACGGAGGAAAAAAGCTGAAATAAAAAATTGATTTTTTGCAGAAACTGTTTATAATAAAAAACAGGAAGAGATATCCGAACGTTTCTTATTTCTTTTTGAATCCCCAGAATTCCATTTTCAGGAACCATTCAACAGCAGTAAGGAGAATTATATGAGAGAAAAGTTACAGACTCTGCCGCTGGTGCAGCTGAGAGAGCTGGCGAAGGCACAGGGACTTAAGGGCGTGACGACCCTGAAAAAAGCAGAAATCATAGACAGGCTCTGCGAGATTGCGCAGGCGCAGGAGACGGCAAAGGCTGCGAAGGCGGAGCCGGCGGGGAGACAGGAAGAAGCCCCGCAGGAAGCGTCCGGGCATGGCAGGGAAGCGGGAAGCAGAGAACGGGCGGCAGAGACCGGAAGATCGGAGGGCGGAAGAATAGAGGCCGGAAGATCGGAGACCGGAAGAACAGAAGCCGGAAGATCGGAGGACGGAGTTCATGCGCTGCGGCGCGAGCAGCCGGCAAGGCGCGAGAATGCACGCCGCGAGAACGGCCGTGAGAACGGACGCCGCCGTGACGAGACGAGAAAGCGGGAATACGCGCCGAGAGAGGAGACGGGCCGTGACGAGATGAGGAAGCGGGAATACGCGCCGAGAGAGGAGGCGGCCCGCGACGGCTACGCTGCGCGGGAGACAGCCCGCACGGAGGCGGTTGCGGCACGGGAGGCGGCCGTGCGCGGAGAAGCAGCCGTGCGCGGAGAAGCGGCGCAGCAGCGGGAGAGCGCGCAGCCCATGGAGAGCGGCGCGGCGCGGGCGGAAACGGAATACCAGGTTCACGCCGACAGCGCTTCCCGGGTAGAGGAATTCAAGAGCGACTTTCAGGAGCTGGACAGCGGCATCGAGGCGAACGGGATCCTGGAGGTCATGCCGGACGGCTTTGGCTTTATCCGCTGTGAGAATTATCTTCCCGGCGAGAACGACGTCTATGTGGCGCCCTCGCAGATTCGGCGGTTCAATTTAAAGACCGGCGATATCGTCCGGGGAAGCCGGCGCATCAAGACGGCCACGGAGAAATTTGCGGCCCTTCTCTATATTAATTCTGTCAACGGGTATCCCACCAGCATCGTGGAACGGCGTCCCAATTTTGAGAATCTGACGCCGGTATTCCCCAATGAACGGCTCCATCTGGAACGGCCGGGCCAGACGTCGACGGCCATGCGGGTCATGGATCTGCTCTCCCCCATCGGAAAGGGGCAGCGAGGCATGATCGTGTCGCCGCCCAAGGCAGGAAAGACGACGCTCTTAAAACAGGTGGCGGCGGCCGTCAAGACGAATCATCCCGAGATGCACCTGATTATCCTGCTGATCGACGAGCGGCCGGAGGAGGTTACGGATATCAAGGAGGCCATCCAGGGCCCCAGCGTGGAGGTCATCTACTCGACGTTTGACGAGCTCCCGGAGCGCCACAAACGCGTGTCGGAGATGGTCATCGAGCGGGCCAAGCGCCTGGTGGAGCACGGAAGGGACGTTATGATCCTGTTAGACAGCATCACGCGCCTGGCGCGGGCGTACAATCTGGTCGTGCCGCCCAGCGGGCGGACGCTCTCGGGCGGTCTGGATCCGACGGCGCTGCACATGCCCAAGCGTTTCTTCGGCGCGGCGCGCAACATGCGCGAGGGCGGAAGCCTGACGATCCTGGCGACGGCGCTGATCGATACGGGAAGCCGGATGGACGACGTGATCTACGAGGAATTTAAGGGAACCGGCAACATGGAGCTGGTTCTGGACCGGAAGCTTTCCGAAAAGCGGATCTTCCCGGCCATCGATATTCTCCGTTCCGGCACGCGGCGCGACGATCTGCTCCTCTCCCAGGCGGAGGCGGAGGCGGTCGATATCATTCACAAGGCGACCAACGTGCAGAAGCCCGAGGAGTCGGTGGAGCGGATTCTCGATCTCTTCGCCAAGACGCGCAGCAACGCCGAGTTCGTGGAGATCACGCGCAAGCGCAGATTCTTCTGAAAACAGTTGCAATCTTCTGCGGCTCATGATATAATATCAGGGCTGTATTAACAGATAGAAGACGGGCCGCTAAAAAGCGGCGAATGGATACGCGGTCGGAAATCGCAAAGAAAAACAGAGAGGTGAATATCATGAAAGAAGGAATCCATCCAGCCTACTATCAGGCGAAGGTTGTCTGCAACTGCGGCAATGAGTTTGTGACAGGCTCCACGAAGAAGGACATCCACGTAGAGGTCTGCTCCAAGTGCCATCCGTTCTACACCGGCCAGCAGAAGGCTGCTGCGGCGCGCGGACGCATCGATAAGTTCAACCGCAAGTACGGCCTCAACGCAGGCAAATAAGTCGGAACCATGTAAGGGTTGGGTTTTAGTGGAAACATGAAACTCAACCTTTTCTTTATATTTCCGCAGCGGTGCAGAACAGAAGGAGAGACAGAGAGAAGAATGAAGTATTCGGGAATTGGAGGTCAGGCCGTGATCGAGGGCATCATGATGATGAACCGGGACGATTACGCGGTGGCGGTGCGCCGGCCTGACGGAGAGATAGAGGTAAAAAAGGACCGGTACGAGAGCATTACCAAAAAAGCGGCGTTTCTGCGCCTGCCCTTCGTGCGGGGGATTTTCCGCTTCGCCGATTCGATGATCGTGGGAATGAAAACCCTGACGTACTCCGCCAGTTTTTTCGAGGACGACGAGGAGGAGACGCCGGGGAAATTCGAGCAGTTTCTGGACCGGGTGTTCGGGGAGAAGCTGGAGAGCGCCATCATGGCGGCGGTAATGGTCTTTTCCTTTATCCTGGCGATTGCGGTGTTCATGCTGCTGCCGCTGGGGATCGCCGGCCTCTTTGAGGGGATCGTCCGATCGGAGCAGATCATGGCGGTGCTGGAGGGCCTGATCCGGATCGCGATTTTTATCCTCTATATCAAGTTGGTGTCGCGCATGGAGGAGATCCGGCGCACGTTCATGTATCACGGCGCGGAGCACAAGTGCATCAACTGTGTGGAGCACGGGCATCCGCTGACGGTGGAGAACGTGCGCGAAAGTTCCAAGGAGCACAAGCGCTGCGGAACCAGTTTTATCCTGATCGTGATGGTAATCAGCATCTTCTGCTTTATGATCATCCGCGTGGACGGGGTTGCGCTGCGGTTTGCCAGCCGCATCATCCTGATTCCGGTCATCGCCGGCATTTCCTATGAGATCCTGCAGCTGGCCGGGCGCAGCAATTCGCGGATGATGGATCTGGTCAGCCGCCCCGGTATGTGGATGCAGGGGCTGACGACGAAGGAGCCGGACGACTCCATGATCGAGGTGGCGATTGCGGCGACGGAAGCCGTCTTTGACTGGCGGAGCTATCTGGCGGAGAATTTCCCGGAATCGGATCGGAATTTCCCGGAGTCGGAGCAGAAGGCCGGATAGGAGAGCAGGCGGCACAGAGAGGTGCGGGATGGAAGAATATGAAGGAAAAACCTGGCGCGGCCTCCTGGAAGAGGGGACGGCGCTTTTAAAAGAAGCGGGAGTCGGCGAGGCGCAGACGGACGCCTGGTATCTTCTCTCGGCGGCGTTCGGGATGGATCGGGTGCATTATTACCTGGAGCAGGATCGCGCGGTGCGCCCGGAACGGCTTTCGTCCGGGTACGGCGCATACCGGGAGTTTCTCGCGAAGCGGGCGGCCCGGATTCCGCTTCAGCAGATCCTGGGCAATCAGGAATTTATGGGCCTTACGTTTGCCGTGGACGAGAACGTGCTGATTCCCCGGCAGGATACGGAGACGCTGGTGGAGGCGGTCCTGCGCGCGCATACCGATCCGCAGACAACGGTGCTGGATCTGTGCACCGGTTCCGGCTGCATCGCCGTCAGCCTGGCGGTGCTGGGCGGTTACGGCAGCGTGACGGCCTCGGATATTTCCGGGGCGGCGCTTAAGGTGGCGCTGAAAAATGCGAAGCGCCTGTTTCTGATCCGGAAGGGAACGGTACGCTCGCAGTCGTTTCGCCTGTCGGAGCAGCCCTGGAAGCGGGAGCTGCGCACCTGGATCGCGCAGGATGCGGCGGGAAACGGGGTCAGGGAACAGTCGCTTACGCTGCTGCAGAGCGACTGCTTCCGGGAGTTTGAGCCGGAGGCGGTTTACGATGTGATCGTGTCCAATCCCCCGTATATCCCCTCGGCGGTCATCGGGACGCTGGAGCCGGAGGTGCGGGATCACGAGCCGCGGATTGCCCTGGACGGCATGGAAGACGGGCTGCATTTTTACCGGGTACTGGCGCTGGAATGCAGCAGGCATCTGCGCCGGGGCGGAATGGTTTATTTTGAGATCGGCTGCGATCAGGCGGCGGCGGTTGGCCGCATCCTGGAGATTGCCGGCTACAGCGGGGTGGAGACGATCCGGGACGCGGCGGGCCTGGATCGCGTGGTTAGCGCCTGCTGGATGCGATAGAGGAGGAAGAGGAATGTTTGACAGACTGGACGATTTACTGATCCGCTATGAAGAGCTGATGCAGGAATTAAACAGCCCGGACGTGGCGGGGGATCCCGCCCGTTTCCGGAAGCTGATGAAGGAACAGTCCGACCTGGCGCCCATTGTGGAGGCGTACCGGGAATATAAGAAGGCGCAGCAGGACATGGAAGACAGCCTGGCGCTCCTGGAGGAGGAGAGCGATGAGGAGCTGCGGGAGCTGGCCAAGGAGGAGCTCTCGGAGGCGAAGAAAAACATCGCGTCCCTGGAGCAGAAGCTGAAGGTGCTGCTGCTCCCGAAGGATCCCAACGACGATAAGAATGTCATCGTGGAGATCCGGGCCGGGGCCGGCGGGGATGAGGCGGCGCTGTTTGCCTCGGAGCTCTACCGGATGTACGTGCGCTTCGCGGAGCGCAACCGCTGGAAGACGGAGCTGGTGAGCGTCAGCGAAAACGGGATCGGCGGGTTTAAGGAAGTCGTGTTCCTGATCAACGGCCAGGGCGCGTATTCCAAGTTAAAATACGAGAGCGGCGTGCACCGCGTGCAGCGGGTTCCGGAGACGGAGTCGGGCGGCCGGATCCACACCTCGACGGCGACGGTAGCCATTATGCCGGAGGCGGAGGAGGTCGACGTCGTGATCGATGAGAAGGATATCCGCATCGACGTGATGCGCGCGTCCGGCAACGGCGGCCAGTGCGTCAATACCACCGATTCGGCGGTGCGCCTGACGCATATTCCGACGGGAATCGTGATTTACAGCCAGACGGAGAAATCCCAGCTGCAAAATAAAGAGAAAGCCTTCCGGCTGCTGCGCTCCAAGCTTTATGATCTGGAACTGGAGAAGCGGCAGAATGAGGAGGCCGAGGCGCGGCGCAGCCAGATCGGGACCGGCGATCGCTCGGAGAAGATCCGCACCTACAATTTCCCGCAGGGGCGGGTTACGGAGCACCGGATCAAGCTGACGCTCTATAAGATCGATTCGGTAATGGACGGCGATCTGTATGAGATCATCGACAGCCTGATCGCCGCCGATCAGGCGGCGAAGCTGGCCAAGATGAACGAATAGGGCGCGGCAGAGGAGAAGGAGGGGACGTCAGTTGGAACGGAGAGATAAAGTCAATTATTACCTGGACCTGGCGGAGGTCGTGTCGCAGCGGAGCACCTGCCTGCGCCGCCATTACGGGGCGGTTATCGTAAACAACGACGAGGTTATTTCCACCGGGTACGTGGGCGCGCCCCGCGGGCGGAAAAACTGCACGGACATCGGCCGCTGCATCCGCGAGGAGCTGCACATCCCCCGGGGGGAGCGCTATGAGCTGTGCCGCAGCGTGCACGCCGAGGCCAACGCGATCATCAGCGCTTCGAGGGAGCGGATGATCGGGGCGTCGCTTTATCTGGCGGGCGTGGACGGCCGGACGGGGGAGTACATCGAGCATTCCAGCAGCTGTTCCATGTGCAAGCGGATGATTATCAACGCGGGGATCCGGCGGGTGTATATTCGCGACTCGAAGGATGCGTACCGCGTCGTGGAGGTAGAGGACTGGATTCAGAATGACGAATCGCTGGAAGGAAAATTCGGATACTGACGGAAAAAACAGGGCGAAACGCCCGGATCCGGACGCCGGGAAAACGGGGCGAAAGAGGAACAACGGGTTCCGGAACGCAGGGCTTTTGCTGCTCTGCGCCGGGGCCGTTTTGTTATTTGCGGGGACCGGGCCGGAGTGCGGGACTGCGGACGGGAAAACAGGAGAAACCAGCGGGATCGCGGACGGGAAAGCCGGGGAAAGCGGCGGGATCGCAGTGGAAGAAGCGGTAAGAAACAGCGAACCTGCGGACCGGGAAGCGGAAGGAAGCGGCGATCCTGCGGAGCGGGAAGCGGGAGGAAGCGGCGGGATCGCGGACGGGCGTCAGATTGATTTCGGCGCGCTCTGCGCGGTCAATCCGGATACGGTGGCCTGGCTTTCCATTCCGGGGACGTCCATCGACGGCCCTGTCGTCCAGGCGGCGGACAACGGGACGTACCTGAATCGGGATTTTGAGGGGAGGCAGAGCGCCGCCGGAACGCTTTTTTTAGACTGTGACAGCGATCCGGATTTCATGGGAAGGCATTCCGTCATTTACGGGCACCATATGAAGGACGGCGGCATGTTTGCGCCGCTTGTGAAGTTCCGGGAGGAGGAGTTCTTCCGGGAGCATAAAGAGATCGATCTGTATCTGCCGGATCGGACGCTGCGCCTTCTTCCGGTGGCGGCCGTCGTCTGCGGATCGGACGGCAGGAGGCGGAAAACCCGTTTCGGCAGCCGGGAGGAGCTGGCGGCCTATGCGGAGGAGATGACGGCCGGCTGCCCGTTTCGCCGCCCGCTTCCGGAGACGTTAAACCGGCTGTATTCGTTTGTGACCTGCAGCTATGAAACGGAGGACGCGCGGACGGTTGTGTATGCGGTTCCCGCCGGGGAGACGGCCGGGTAGAATTGCCTGGCAGCGCTCCTTCGGGGCGGGCTCCGCCGCCGGTTTTACAGGGTTTGCCGCCCGGTTTCCCCTGTACACCGGCGTTTTTTTATGCTATAGTACGTATAGTGCCGGATTCTGTCCTGTGCGGGCGGAAGAACGGGAAATGCTGAGAGAAATGGGAAAAGGAGAAGAAACATGAAGGGTATTGTTCTGGCGGGCGGTTCGGGAACGCGCCTGTATCCGCTGACGCGGGTTACGTCCAAGCAGCTCCTGCCGATCTATGACAAGCCGATGATTTATTATCCGCTCTCGGTGCTGATGAACGCTGGGATCCGGGATATTCTGATTATTTCCACGCCGGAGGATACGCCGCGCTTTGAGGAGCTGTTCGGCGACGGCCATCAGTTCGGCATCCATTTAAGCTACGCGGTGCAGCCGAGCCCCGACGGCCTGGCGCAGGCGTTTATCATCGGGGCCGATTTCATCGGGACGGATTCGGTGGCCATGATCCTGGGCGACAATATTTTCCAGGGGCAGGGGCTGGTCAAGCGTCTTAAGGCGGCGGCGTCCCGGGAAACGGGCGCGACGGTGTTCGGCTATTACGTGGACGATCCGGAGCGCTTCGGCATCGTGGAGTTTGACAGCCAGGGGAAGGCGATCTCCATCGAGGAGAAGCCGAAGCATCCCAAGTCCAATTACTGCGTGACGGGCCTTTATTTTTATGACAACCGGGTCGTGGAATACGCGAAGAGCCTGAAGCCGTCGGCCAGAGGCGAGCTGGAGATCACGGATCTCAACCGCATTTATCTGGAGAACGGCGAACTGGACGTGATCCTGCTGGGCCAGGGCTTTACCTGGCTGGATACGGGGACGCACGAGTCGCTGGTGGAGGCGACGAATTTCGTGAAGACGGTGGAGACGCACCAGCACCGCAAGATCGCCTGCCTGGAGGAGATCGCGTTCCAGAACGGCTGGATCAGCCGGGACGAGGTGCAGGCCGCGATCGAGGTATACAGAAAGAATCAGTACGGAACCTATCTGCAGGATGTCCTGGATGGAAAATACGTGGACAAGCTGCATCAGGATTAGATAAGAGGAGAGCAAGATGAAAATCATTGTGACGGGCGGCGCCGGCTTCATCGGCGGAAATTTTGTACACCACATGGTAAAGAAATATCCGGAGGACGAGATCCTCAATCTGGATCTTCTGACCTATGCGGGCAATCTGGAGACGTTAAAGCCCATCGAGGATCGCCCCAATTACCGCTTTGTGCGGGGCGATATCGCGGATCGGGAATTTGTGTTTGCGCTGTTTGAGAAGGAAAAGCCGGATATGGTGGTCAATTTTGCGGCCGAGAGCCATGTGGACCGCTCAATCACGGATCCGGAGGTGTTTGTGCGCACCAACGTCATGGGTACGACGACGCTTCTGGACGCCTGCCGGACGTACGGGATCTCCCGCTATCATCAGGTGTCGACGGACGAGGTGTACGGGGATCTGCCGCTTGACCGGCCGGATCTGTTCTTCACGGAGGAGACGCCGCTGCACACCTCCAGTCCTTATTCTTCTTCCAAGGCCAGCGCGGATCTGTTTGTCCTGGCCTATCACAGGACCTACGGCCTGCCGGTCACGGTATCGCGCTGCTCCAATAACTACGGGCCGTATCATTTCCCGGAGAAGCTGATCCCGCTGATGATCAGCCGCGCGCTGGCTGACGAGCCGCTTCCCGTGTACGGGGACGGGGCCAACGTCCGCGACTGGCTGCACGTGTCGGATCACTGCGAGGCCATCGACCTGATTCTGCATAAGGGGCGCGTGGGCGAGATTTACAACATCGGCGGGCACAATGAGCGCACGAACCTGGAGGTTGTGAAGACGATCCTGCGGGCGCTCGATAAGCCCGAGAGCCTGATCCGGTTCGTGAAGGACCGGCCGGGCCACGATCGCCGCTACGCGATCGATCCCACGAAGATTGAGACGGAGCTGGGCTGGAAGCCGAAGTATAATTTCGATACCGGCATCCGGCAGACCATCGACTGGTATCTGAACAATGAGGACTGGTGGAAGCACATCATCAGCGGCGAGTACACCGGCTATTTTGAGAAAATGTACGGGGAGCGTCTGGCATGAAAGTACTGGTAACGGGTGTAAAGGGCCAGCTTGGCTTTGATGTGATGAGAGAACTGGAAGCGCGCGGGATGGAGGGCGTCGGCGTGGACGTGGAGGAGATGGATATCACGGATGCCGGAGCCTGCCGCCGCGTGATTGACGCGGCCGATCCGGATGCCGTCATCCACTGCGCCGCATATACTGCAGTAGATGCGGCGGAGAAAAACTGGGAGCTCTGCCGCCTCGTCAACGCGGACGGAACGCGCCATATCGCGCAGGTCTGCCGCGACCGGGACATCAAGATGATGTACATCAGCACGGATTACGTCTTTAACGGGCAGGGGACGCGCCCCTGGGAGCCGGACGATGAAAGGGAGCCGCTCAATGCCTACGGCCGTTCCAAATACGAGGGCGAGCTGGCGATTGAGGAGCTTCTGGAGAAATATTTTACCGTGCGCATCGCCTGGGTGTTCGGCGTCAACGGGAAGAATTTTATTAAAACCATGCTGCGCCTGGGGAAAGAGCGGGGCGCGGTCAGCGTGGTAGACGATCAGATCGGATCGCCGACGTACACGCAGGATCTGGCCCGCCTGTTGGTGGATATGATTCAGACGGAGAAATACGGCCGCTATCACGCGACCAACGAGGGCCTGTGCAGCTGGTATGAGTTTGCGGTGGAGATTTTCCGTCAGGCCGGCCTGGATGTGGCCGTGACGCCCGTCAGCACGGCGGAATATACGGCGATGTACCCCGGGCAGGCGAGACGGCCGATGAACAGCCGCATCAGCAAGGAAAAGCTTTCGCAGAACGGATTTGAGCGCCTGCCGGCCTGGCAGGACGCCCTGGGGCGCTATCTGAAGGCGATCGGGGAGATTTAAAACGGCGAAAGGTTCTGAACAACAGCCCGTGAAGGCGCGGGCGGACGGATTTGAAAAAGAGGAGGACATCGGAAAGATGGGTAAATATTTTGGCAC
The DNA here is from genome assembly GCA_944381615.1 of uncultured Lachnospiraceae bacterium. GTDB lineage: Bacteria > Bacillota > Clostridia > Lachnospirales > Lachnospiraceae > Otoolea. The sequence continues at coordinate 86,176 of CALWLT010000008.1, forward strand.
GGACGGGTTCCGCGGCGAGGCCAACGTCGATCTGACGGTGGAGCACGCCTACCGCGTGGGACGGTTCCTGGGCTGGTATTACGGGCAGCAGCAGCCGGACGGCGGGCGCTGCCGCATCGTGATCGGGAAGGACACCAGAAGAAGCAGCTATATGTTTGAGTACGCGCTGGTGTCCGGGCTGACGGCGTCGGGGGCGGACGCGTATCTGCTTCATGTGACGACGACGCCCAGCGTTTCCTACGTGGTAAGGACGGAGGAATTTGCCTGCGGGATCATGATTTCCGCCAGCCACAATCCCTACTACGACAACGGGATCAAGGTCATCAACGGGCGCGGCGAGAAGCTGGAAGAGGCGGTTATTGAAAAGATCGAGAGCTACCTGGACGGGAAGATGGGAGAGATTCCCTTTGCCCGCCGCGACCGCATCGGGCGCACCGTGGATTTTGCGGCCGGCCGCAACCGCTATGTCGGCTACCTGATTTCCATCGCCACCCGCTCCTTTAAGAATATGCGGGTCGGCCTGGACTGCGCCAACGGGAGCGCCTCCTCCATCGCCAAAAATGTGTTTGACGCGCTGGGGGCGGAGACGCATGTGATCCACAACAGCCCCGACGGCCTGAATATCAATACGGACTGCGGTTCCACGCACATCGGCCGGCTGCAGGCGTTTGTGCGGGAAAACCGTCTGGACGTGGGATTCGCCTATGACGGGGACGCCGATCGCTGCCTGGCGGTGGACGAGAACGGCGAGCTGGTGGACGGCGACCGGATCCTGTACATCTGCGGGAAATATATGAAGGAGCAGGGGACGCTGGTCAACAACACCGTGGTCACGACGGTCATGTCCAATTTCGGCCTCTACAAGGCGTTCGACCGCGAGGGCATCGCCTATGAGAAGACGGCGGTGGGCGACAAGTACGTCTATGAAAATATGGCGCAGAACGGTCACTGCCTGGGCGGCGAACAGTCGGGCCACATTATTTTCAGCAAGCACGCCACGACGGGGGACGGGATCCTGACTTCCTTAAAGATCATGGAGGTCATGCTGGAGAAAAAGGAGCGGCTGGCAAAGCTGGCCTCGGAGGTTACGATCTATCCGCAGGTGCTGAAAAATGTGCGGGTAAAGGATAAGAACGCGGCGCAGGAGGACGGCGATGTGCAGGCTGAAGTGCGGCGCGTGGCGGACCTTCTGGGCGATGCGGGAAGGATTCTGCTTCGCCAGAGCGGGACGGAGCCGCTGATCCGCGTGATGGTCGAGGCGCCGACGGACGCGGTCTGCGGGCAGTACGTCGATCAGGTCATCGGGATGATGAAAAAGAAGCATCATGTGCTGGAATAAAAGGACAGCGCGAAGCAGGAAAGAGGGAAGAGACGGGAATGCGGGAGCAGCTGACGCCGGGAGACGTAAAGAAGATCCAGGAAGAAATTGAATATCGGAAGCTGGTGGTGCGCAAGCGTGCGATCGAGGCGGTCAAGGAGGCCCGGGCGCAGGGGGATCTGAGCGAGAATTTTGAGTATTACGCGGCCAAGCGGGATAAAAATCAGAACGAGAGCCGCATCCGCTATCTGGAGAATATGCTGAAAAACGCGAGGATCATATCGGATCGCTCCCGCCCGGACGAGATCGGGATGAACGATACGGTTACCGTGTATTTTGAGGATGACGACGAGGAAGAGACCTACCGGCTGGTCACGAGCATCCGCGGCGATTCCATGAAGGGGCTGATTAGCATCGAATCGCCGCTGGGGCGCGCCATCCGCGGCCGTCACGTGGGCGATCGGGTTACCGTGAAGGTCAGCGAGAAAAGCCAGTATGAGGTTATCATCCGGGCGATCGAAAAGACCGGCGAGCAGGAGAGCGATCAGATCCGGATCTACTGACGGCCTGTGGAGGAAACGGGATCGCCGGGCGGCGGGGCGAAACGGGTTTTTGGGAGGAACAGAAGAGAGAAAGGGGTGCTTGAAACGATGACGAATGAGGTAATTCGGGCCATGCAGGAGCGCAGGAGCGTGAGAAGCTTTAAGCCGGACGCGGTGCCGGAAGAGCTTCTGGAGGCGGTGCTCTCGGCGGGGGTTTACGCGCCGACGGGAATGGGGAAACAGTCGCCTATCATCCTGGCGGTCACGGACCGGAAGCTGCGCGACCGGCTGTCGCGCATCAACGCGCAGATCGTCGGCAATCCGCAGATGGATCCGTTCTACGGGGCCCCGGCGGTGCTGGTGGTGCTGGCGGACAAAAGCTGTCCCACGTACCGCTACGACGGAACGCTGGTCATGGGCAATCTGATGCTGGCCGCGCACAGCGTGGGACTTGCCAGCTGCTGGATCCACCGGGCGAAGGAAACCTTCGAGCTGGAGGAGGGAAAACAGATTTTGAAGGAGCTGGGCGTGGAGGGCGATTACGAGGGAATCGGCAACTGCGTGCTCGGGTATGCGGCTGAACCGCCGAAAAAAGCGGCTCCCAGAAAGGAACATTACGTTTATTATGCACGGTAACATCCGGGTGGCGGGTTTCCCGCTGCCTGCTTATTTTCTGCTCCTTTTTCTGGTTATCGGCTGCATGTATGCCGGCTGCGTGCCGGGCGGCATCGTGGGCGGGATGCTGGTGCTGATGGTCGTGGGAGAGGGGCTCAACAAGCTGGGAAACAGCATTCCGGTCGTGCGGACGTATCTGGGCGGCTCGGTGTTCTGTATCCTGGGCGCGGCGGCGATCCAGTCGCTGGGACTGATTCCGCAGGATACGTTTGAGATCCTGGATCGCTTCGTCAACGAGGAAGGATTCCTGACCTTTTACATTTCGGCCCTGATCACGGGAAGCCTGTTTAACATTGACCGGGGGCTACTTTTACGGGCGACGGTCCGCCTGGTTCCCACCGCGCTGATTTCACTGGCCGCGGGGATGGCGGCGTCCGGGTTTCTGGGGCTGGCGATGGGAGAGACGTTCCTGGAGGGGATTCTCTTTCTCGGCGTGCCGATGACCAGCGGCGGCATGACGGCGGGAACGGTGCCGCTTTCTTCGATCTATTCGGCCGAGCTGGGGCTGGACGCCGGCGCGCTGCTGACGCGGATGGCGCCTGCCACGGTGCTGGGAAACTGCACGGCGATCGTGTTCGGCGGCGTAGCCAACGATCTGGGACGCCGGTTTCCGTCCCTGACGGGAAACGGGACGCTGATCAACGACGGGCACGAGGTGCCGCGGCGCGAGCCGGTGGCGCTGACCATTCCCATGCTCTGCACGGGCCTGATCATCGCGCTCGTCTTTTACGGGGCGGGCGCGCTCTGCAACCGTTTCGTCCCGGTCATCCCCACGTACGCCTGGATGATCGGAGCGGTGCTGCTGGTCAAATGCTCGGGCGTGATGTCAAAGGAGCTGGAGGACGCCGCCGGCGAGTGGGGGCAGTTTGCCATCCATACCTGGACGGCGGCCACGCTGACCGGGATCGGGGCCACGCTGGTCGATCTGCGGACGATTCTTCACACCATCACGCCGTTTTACGTCCTGTCGGTTGTGCTGGTGGTAACGGTCATCACGCTCACGTCCTTTTTCGTGGGCCGTCTGATGGGCTTTTATCCGCTGGAGGCGTCGATCACGGCCGGCATGTGCACGACGAACATGGGAGGTTCGGGCAACGTGGCGGTATTAAGCTGCGCCAGGAGGATGGAGCTTCTGCCGTTTTCGCAGATCGTGACCCGCTCCTGCGGCGCGTTGATGCTGACGCTGGGCGGGATCCTGGTGCAGTTCCACGGATAGAGAAACGGAGAAAACGGCCGGACGGCCGGCGTGGGGAGTTAGGGTATGAATATTTTTGTGGCGATCATGCTTTTTTTTGCGGCGCTGGGGCTTGTGGACAAGATTCTGGGAGGACGCCTGGGGCTGGCAGAGGATTTCGACCGGGGGCTGGAGACGATGGGCGGCCTGGCGCTCTCCACCGTCGGTTTTTATTCGATCGGGGTTTCCTATGTGCAGACGCACGCCGGAGAGATTGCCGGGCTCGCGGAGAATCTGCCGTTTGATCCCTCGCTGATTCCCGGCTGCCTGCTGGCCCCGGATATGGGGGCGCTGGGGATCGCCCTGCGACTGGCGGCGACGCCGGCGCTGGCCGCGTTTACCGGCGCTCTGGTGTCGGGCGGCCTGGGAGCCACGATCGGCTATCAGCTGCCGGTGTTTCTGGCGGCGGTAAAGCGGGAGGAGATCCCGGAGCTGATGCGCGGTTTTATTTTCGGCCTCATTACCCTTCCGGCGGGCCTGCTTGTGGGAGGCCTGCTGATCGGCCTTACGCCGGCGCAGCTTTTCTTTAACCTGATTCCGGTGCTGCTTCTGTGCGTGTTTCTGATTGCGGCCTTTCTGCTGGTCCCGTCTTTTACGATGCGGCTCCTGATCGTGCTGGGCAACGCCATCCGCATCGTGAGCTTCGTGTTCTTTGCGATCGCGGCCTTCGGCGTGTTCATGCCGGAGCGTGCGCTGGTGGATCCGGCGCTGGCGTCGGAGATGCTCTCCATGGTGCTGCGCATGGTCGTCGTGGCCTGCGGCGGCCTGGTGCTCTCGCATCTCGCGCTGGAGAAGCTGGGCGGGCCGATCCGGGCGATCGGGGAACGGATGGGCGTCAACAATGAGTCGGTAATCGGCCTGGTGCTGAGCGCGACGCAGAGCCTGGCCATGCTGCCGCTTTTTACCTCCATGGACCGGCGGGGCCGGATCATAAACGCCGCTTTTTCGGTGGCCGGTGCCTATATCATCGGCGGTCAGATGTCTTTTGTGGCGTCGCTGGTCACGCCGGGCGAGCTTTCGGCCTATATGCTGTGCAAGCTGATCAGCGGCGTGCTGGCGGTGGCGGCGGCAATCCTGTTTGACCGGGGGAAAAATTAGCGGCCGCTGTTTTCCGGGAAGAAACGGAAGGGGAACGGTTCTGAAAAGCAAAAGGAAGGAGCCCCCTCCCGTGAATGGAAACATTCACGGGAGAGGGCTCCTTCTTTTATCTGAGAAGATTCATTTTAAATGGGTTCTGTCAGCTGTTTTGGAGTCCGATCAGGCGAAGTTCTGCTCCGTTCTGTCGATGATCTCATCCTGCAGCGGCTTGTCGAGGTTGCGGAAGTGATCGCTGTATCCGGCTACGCGGACGATCAGGTCCTTGTACTCCTCCGGATGCTTCTGAGCTTCCTGCAGCATCTCGCGGTGTACTACGTTGAACTGGACATGGTGTCCGTCCATGTTGAAGTAGGTGCGGATGTAGTTGGCCAGGTTGTTCAGGCCTTCCTCGCCGGCCAGGGTCTCAGGAGTGAACTTCTGATTCAGCAGCGTACCGCCGGTTCTTAAGTGATCCATCTTCGCGCAGGATCTGATAACTGCGGTCGGTCCGTTGACATCGGCGCCCTTCTCGGGGGAGATACCGTCGGATACCGGCTTGTGAGCCAGACGTCCGTTGGCGCTCGCGATCATGACGTCGCCGAAGTATACGTGGCAGGTGGTCGGAAGCATGTCGACGCGGTAGGAGCCGCCTCTCATGTTCGGACGAGCCGTTACGTTGTCCAGGAAGTAGTCGAAGACTTCCTTCATCAGGTCATCGGCGTAGTCGTCGTCGTTGCCGTATTTCGGAGTCTTGTTGGCAACCAGGTTATGGATATCCTCGTAGCCCTCGAAGTTCGCCTGCAGAGCCTTCAGCAGCTCATCCATGGTAAACTTCTTCTGATCAAATACGTTGTACTTCACAGCGGACAGGCAGTCGGTAATGGTTCCGATACCTACGCCCTGGATTACGCTCGTGTTGTAGCGGGCGCCGCCGGCGTTGTAGTCCATACCGTTCTCGATGCAGTCGCTGGTTACGATGGACAGGAACGGAACCGGCATATACTCGGCAAAGATCTGCTCGATGATGTTGGATCCGCGTACCTTGATGTCCAGGAAGTAGTTAATCTGTTTCTTGTAAGCATCCCACAGCTCGTCGTAGGTCTTGAAGTCTCTGGCGTCGCCGGTCTGAAGGCCAAGCTGCTTGCCGGTCATCTGATCTACGCCGTTGAACAGGGTCAGCTCGAAAATCTTCGGCAGGTTGAAGTAACCCTGAAGGATGTACGCCTCGGTACCGAACGCGCCGGTCTCCACGCAGCCTGAGGAACCGCCCTTGCGCGCGTCTTCCAGGCTCTTGCCGGCATTCATCAGCTCCTGTACAATAGCTTCCGTGTTGTAGAAGCAGGGCTGGCCCCATCCCTCGCGGGCGATCTCGCAGGCTCTCTTTAAGAACTTCTGCGGGTTCTTGCGGCTGATCTGTACGTTGGAGTTGGGCTGTACCAGTCTCATCTCATCCATGCAGTCCAGGATGATGTAGGAAACTTCGTTGACGCCGTCCTTGCCGTCCGGGGTAATACCGCCGGTGTTGATGTTGCAGAAATCGGTGTAGGTAGAGCTCTCCTTTAAGGTAATGCCTACCTTCGGCGGAGCGGGCTGGTTGTAGAATTTTACCCACAGGCACTCCATCAGCTCCAGAGCCTGATCTCTCGTCAGGATGCCGTCCGCTACGTCTTTCTCGTAGTAGGAGCCAAGGTGCTGATCGAAATGTCCCGGTGAGTAGGCATCCCACGGATTCAGCTCGGTGGTTACGGCCAGATGCGTGAACCAATAGTGCTGAATGGCCTGCCAGTAGGTCTGCGGCTTGTGAGCCGGAACGACGTCGCAGTTGGCAGCGATCTGAAGCAGCTCTTTCTTTCTCTGCTCGTCGGTGCACTCCTCGGCCATCTTTCTGGCCAGGTCTGCGTATCTCTTGCCCAGGATCATGATGGCGTCGCAGCAGATGCTCATGGCGTTCAGCTGGGCCTTTTTATCCAGAGCCTTGGGATCGTTCATGTAATCCAGGTTCTTGATGGCTTCCTTGATGTCGTTCTGATAGTCAAGATAGCCCTTCTTGAAAATGTTCTCGGAACCAACGGTGTGTCCCGGTCCGCGCTGCTCCATGAACTCGGTAAAGATACCGGCCTCATAGGCTGCCTTCCACTCGTCGGTCATCGCGTTGAGGATTTTGTGACGGGTGGAGCGGTTCTCCCAGTAGGGGATGATGAGCTCTTCCTGGGTCTTTAAGTCGTCTTCCGTTACGGTAAAGTTTACGATCTTACGGTCGTTCATGTTGTGCATATCCTGCAGCGTGTGGCAGCACAGCTCCGGGAAGGTGGGAGCGGACTGCGGGCCGTCGCCCTTCTCGCCGACAATCAGCTCGCCGTCGTCGATGCTGATCTTCTTGTTGCTGAAGAAATGCTTTAATACGAGAGCGCGCAGCTCCGGAACGGATACGGTTCCCTCGTACTTCTTGTAGACTTCCGTCTCCAGGACGGCACGCTCCATGTAGATGTGGGGCTGCGTCGTCGTGCTGATCTTTCTCAGTCTGCGGATGCGTTCGTTCATGCCGCGCTCCTGGTTGCCGGAGTAGTCCTTTGCGTAACCGCCGCCGCCACAGCAGCAGCTGGCCTCAGTTTCGAGTACTTTCTCGTCTGCCATAATTAACCTCCTATGTTTGTATTGCTGTAACCGTGAGTGACAAATATATTTTTGAACAGTTCCATACGCTCCTTGTCGGGTACGCCAAAGATGCCTTCTTCGTCGTATGCCCTGTCCAGTTTTCCGTATTTGTGCTTTCCCGTGTTGTGATAGGGAAGCAGGTTGACCTGCGCGACGCTGATGTGGTTGGCCTGCAGGAAGTCGATAACCCGGTTCATGAAATCTTCCGTTGCGTTGACGCCTTCGATGGTGGGAATGCGGATGTTGATCCGGGCCCCGTCCGCGCTCAGTTTCTTCAGATTCTCCAGAATCAGTTCGTTGTCGACGCCGATGAAATGCTTATGTACCTCGGGATCCAGCGCCTTGATGTCGTACAGGAACGTGTCCACATAGGGCAGGATCCGTTTGAAATTCTCGTAGGGCGCGTAGCCGCAGGTGTCGATGTTGACGCTGTAGCCCTTGCTGGAAAGAATCCGGCACAGCTTTTCAATATAGTCCATGTCCTGGCACATGACCTCGCCGCCGGAGAGCGTAACGCCGCCGCCGGATTCCTCGTAGAACATCCGGTCTTTCTCGGCTTCCTTGACCAGTTCTTCTACCGTATATTCCTTACCGGCAATCTCGCGGGCGTTCTGCAGGCACCAGTCGGTGCAGACACCGCAGGCGTTGCATTTCTCACGGTCCATGACCAGCTTGCCGTCAACGATGGCGTTGACGCCGCTGGGACATCGCTTGACGCAGGCCCCGCAGGCGGTGCAGCGGTCGTGGAAAAGCATCAGCTCTTTCTGATAGCGCTGGCTTTCCGGGTTGTGGCACCAGAGGCAGGACAGCGGGCATCCCTTGAAAAAGATACTTGTGCGGATGCCGTTCCCGTCGTGGACGGAGAACTTCTGAATATTAAATACATATGGAGTTGCCATCCGTTTGTAACCTCCCTCTTCTGAAAAACTAGACTGTGTTCTAGTTCTGAGTCTATAATACTACAAACGATGTAGGATTTCAATACTTATTTGAAAAATTATATAAAAAATCTCTGCTGCCTGACAGAGATCAGGGCATCTTAACCAAAGGAAATGGGAAAGAGCAGAACCAGTACCGGAAATTTTCACAACAGAAAAAAATAAACGGGAAATAGCAAAATAAATTTTAATATTATAGAAAATCAAGGAAAATTTATTCATATAAATGAAAACAAGAAGGCGGGCGCTGCGCCCGGCGCGGGATTCCTGCGCCGGCCGATGACAGAGTTAGAAGACCGCTGCAGGCGGAAAAGGGATAGATTACAATAAAAAGGTTGTGGAATGATCAAGAAAACGCTGTTTTATGTTTGTGATACATCCTGTTATGATAACCCCGGCCCGTTGCTGATTACGACGGTAATCTTCATTTCGTGTTCTATTAAATAAGGTAAGGTTGACAGAGTATGAGAGAGATTCGGAAGGATACGTATGACCTGCATGTGCAGGTTGCTCCCGATGCGGTAACGAGAAAAGGCGATGACCGGGCGCAGCTGGTACGGATGAAGCCGGGCGCCATCCTGATTAACACGGCGCGAAGGCGTAAAAATCCGTAAAAATCTGCGGAAATCTGTCATCAAATCCGTCATAATACCGGCAGAAATGAAAGAATGACCGGCAAAATTCTGTAAAAAGCACCGGACGATTGACAAAAAATCGTTCCGGTGCTATACTTTCCACCGTATCTGTATCTGAAAAAACGAATAATTTCGAGCTGATTCGCCTAAAGGGCGGCGTTTTTGCGTCCGATGGCGGCCAGCCACTGGGTTTCGGGGGAAACTCCGGGGCCTCCCGCATTTGGAAAGAAATGCATTGGAAAGAAATTGAGAGTAAAGCCGGACGAATTATTTTTATCTGTATCATATCGCTTCTATTCTGATTTCCTTCCCGTGTCAAAGCTTTTTTCAGAAAAGGAATCTATTTTAATTTTTCTGAAGGGAGACGGTAACAATGAAAAAGACGAATCGAGTGCTGGCTCTGGCCATGGCGGCCGCGCTGGCAGGAACGATGACGGCCTGCTCGTCTGCAGCAGAGGAGACGGCGGCTGAGACGGAGGCGGCTACGGAGGCTGCCGAGACGGAGGCGGAGACCGAGGCGGAGGAGTCCTCTGAGGCGGCGGAGGCTGCCGGGGACGACGTGCTTCTGATGGCGACCACCACCAGCACGGACGATACGGGCCTGCTGGATTACCTGCAGCCGCTGTTTCTGGAGGACACGGGCATCGACCTGCAGTGGACGGCGGTCGGAACCGGCGATGCGATCCAGAAGGGCAAGGACGGCGAGGTTGATATCGTCCTGGTACACTCCAGAAAGCAGGAGGATGCTTTCGTAGAAGAGGGCTACGGCGTGGAGCGCTTCCAGGTTATGTACAATGACTTCATCATCATCGGGCCGAAGGACGGCGCGGTTGCCAAGTCGGACGACGTAGGCGCTGTGTTCCAGCAGATTCGCGATGAGGAGCTCGGCTTCGTATCCCGCGGCGACAATTCCGGCACGCACAACAAGGAGATCGGTATCTGGGAAGCGCTGGGAATCGAAGATTATGAGAGCAACCCCAACTATGTTTCCGCCGGCGCGGGCATGGGCGACACCATCAACATGGCGGACGAGATGGGCGCGTACTGCCTGTCTGACCGTGGAACCTGGCTGTCCAGAAAAGCGGATTATCCGGATATGGACATCGTGTGCGAGGGAAGCGACGACCTGCTGAACCAGTACGGCGTGATCGCGGTAAATCCGGAGAAATACCCGGATGTCAACAACGCCGCGGCCAACACGTTCATCGAGTGGATCTGCTCTCCGGAGGTTCAGGATCTGATCGCGGAGTACGGCGTTGAGGAGTATGGCGAGCCGCTGTTCTTCCCGAATGCGGATCAGGGCGAGGCCGCCGCGGAGGAGACGGCTGCCGCTGAGGAAGCCGCCGCAGACGGCGAGGCTGCTGAGACCGAAGCTGCCGAGGAAGCTGCCGAGACCGAGGCTGCTGCCGAGTAAAACGGATAAAAGGGCGGGCGCAATGTCCGCCCGCATGAACGGGGCGCTGCAAAAACAGGACTTTGATTTTGCGGCGCCCCGTTTTGCAGCGCGGGATCAGGCGGGCCGTTTCGCCTGGCCCGGCAGAGGAGAGAGACATGGAAGGATTTCATCAGATTTTTTCGGAATTTTTCGGCACGGTAGGCGTGGTGGACTCGATCCGGGTTACGCTGATCATGTCCTTTTTTTCCACGCTGATCGCGTCGGCGCTCGGCATTTTTCTGGGACTTCTGCTGGAGAAACGGCAGTTTCCCGGAAAACGGGCGGTCATCCGCGTGAACCGCACGCTGATGGGCGCGCCGCCGGTGGTCATCGGCCTGCTGGCTTATATGCTGCTGCGCAAGAAAGGGCCGCTCGGCGATCTGCGGTGGGTGTTTACCATCCAGGGCATGGTGTTTGCCCAGGTGCTGATCATCACGCCGATCATCTGCGGCATGGTCTATTCCTATGCGGTGCGCACGGCGCCGGCCATCCGGGCGTTTGCCAGGACCATGGGGGCGGACGCGCGCCAGACGGGCTGGCTTCTTCTGCGGGAGATGAAGCAGGAGCTGTATTTCGCCGTGGTGTCCGGCTACGGCCGCTCCATCAGCGAGGTGGGCGCGGTGTTTCTGGTGGGCGGCAATATCAAGAACAATACGCGCACGATGACGACGGCGATCTCCACGCTGAAGGGAGCGGGGGATTATTACGAGGGCGTGTTTCTGGGCGTGATCCTGATGATTATGGCGTTTACGGTGCAGACGCTGGCGGATCATTTCCGAAAGGAGGGCGGCGATGAAAATCTTTAATCTGCGGAAACAGATGGGGGATTTCTGCTTGCAGATTGACCGCATGGAGCTTGCGCCCGGCGTGGTGCACGGGCTGGTGGGTTCCAACGGCTGCGGGAAATCCACGCTCTCCAAGCTGATCATGGGGATCCTCACGCCGGATGGCGGGCGGATTGACTACGAGGGGCTGACGCCGCGGGATCTGACCATGACGAGTCAGAAGCCGTATCTGCTTCACGATACGGTGTATCAGAACCTGATCTATCCGCTGAAGGTGCGGGGGATCCGGCCGGACGAGGCGGAGGCGGACGCGTGGCTGGCGCGCTGCGGGCTGGAGGGGAAGAAGAACCAGTATGCGAGATCGCTGAGCAGCGGCGAGCAGCAGAAGCTTTCCTTTATCCGCGCGCTGATCTTCCATCCGTCCTTTATCATTGTGGATGAGACCATGTCCAACCTGGATCCGGACAGCACGGAGCTGTTTGAGGAAATGATCCTGGAGCAGCAGCGCATCCGGCCGGTTACCTGGCTGATCATCAGCCATCAGCTGATCCATATCCGCCGTCTCTGCGGCTGCGTGCATTTCATGGAAAAGGGACGGCAGATCGCGCAGGGGACGCCGGAGGAGATCCTGCTTTATCCGCAGCATCCCGCGATCCGAAGCTTCCTGGCCAGCACGGAGGTCTTTTACCGGGATCCGGAGGCGCCGGGGGCCGGGAAAGCGGCGGCCGGCCGCGAGGAAGAGCCGGAAAGACCCGCGGGAAACGGACGGGACGGAGAGAGATAAAATTTTAACATGAGTGAAAACGATTGATTTTATTTTTACATAAATGAAAATCTTTTAAAAACGGCCATTGCTTTTTCTGTCTGACTGTGTTATACTTTACCATAAACAGACAGGTAATTTCGAGCTGCAGCTCCTGTCCGCGGGATCTGAGAGAGGACCGGGTGGAGAGGCGGCCAATGGGTATCGGGGGAAACCCGGATGCCTCCCGCATCGCCTGGATGCATCGGAAAGAAATTACATTTGCGGCCGGCCGGGGGAACCGGCGGCGCGCAGGAGAATTTTGTTTCCGGGGACGACGGCGGCGCAGGCCGCGGCAGGCGGAGGATTACCTGAAGAAAGAGCCAGGCTGAGAGCCGGACCCGAAGCGGAAGCGTCCTGACAGGATGCGCGAGGGGCCGGTTTTTTGTTTTGTAATAAGAAGCAGAGCCGGAGGATTCAGGAGGGAACAAAATACGATGAAGCTGCTGCAGGTTGATACGCTCCAGGAGGCGTTTGAGAAGCTCAGAGAGGCGGCTGAAGAGATGCCGCTTCGCACGGAGACAAAGGAGCTTTCCCGGGCCTTTGGGCGGATTCTGGCTGAGGACGTGCGATCGGAAGAACCGATTCCGGCGTTTCGCCGTTCCAGCGTGGACGGATATGCGGTCCGCAGCGCCGATACGGCGGGAGCGACGGACAGCATTCCGGTATTTCTGGAAGTGATTGAAGAGGTTGCCATCGGCCATCCGGCGCTTCGCCGGATCGGGCCGGGCGCCTGTGCCTATGTCCCGACTGGCGGGATGATCCCGGAGGGCGCGGACGCGATGGTCATGGTGGAGTACACCGAGCCGCTCGACGGGCGGCATGTGGCGGTCAATGCGTCGGTTCCGTACGGGAAGTTTGTTGTGGAAGCGGGAGAGGACGTCAAAAAGGGGGAGACGGTCCTGGCCCGCGGCACCCGGATCGATCCGGCCCAGGCAGGAGTCCTGGCTGCGGTCGGCGCATCCCGGGTCGAGGTTTACGCGCCGTGGAGAGTGTCGATTCTCTCGACGGGGGATGAGCTGGTGCCGGTGGATTGCGCGCCGGGACCGGGTCAGGTACGCGATATCAATACATGGACGCTCTCGGCCGCCGCGCTCCATCTGGGGATGGAGATCGTCGGAAGACAGGCGGTCGCGGACGACGAGGGGGCGCTGGAGGAGGCGATTTGCCGGGAGGCGTCCCGCTGCGATCTGCTGCTGGTGTCCGGCGGCAGCTCCCAGGGCAGGAAGGACGCCACGATGGAGGCGCTTGATCGGATATCCGGCGGCGGCGTTTTCACGCACGGCCTGGCGCTGAAGCCGGGCAAGCCGACGATTCTCGGGTATGACGCCGGCCGCCGGACGATCCTGGCGGGGCTGCCGGGCCATCCGGTAGCGGCGCTGACGGTTTTTTCTCTGCTGTTTGGCCGGCTCTGGAGAGAGCTGACCGGGCAGAGGGAACCGCTTCCCGTCCCGGCGAGGATGGATACGAATCTTCCCGCCGCGCCGGGCAAGGCAACGTGTGTGCCGGTGCGGCTGGCGCCGGAGGGCTGCGGCGCGGGCGGAACCGGGCTTTTTGCCGTTCCGCTTCTCGGAAAGTCCGGCCTGATTACCACGGTATCCGGGGCGGACGGCTACATCCTGATGGATCGGGATCAGGAAGGGATCCGGCGGGATGAGACGGTTTTGGTTTACCGCTATTTCTGACAGGAGGCGTCCAGGATGGGAAAGAGGAATCTGTATCTGAAAAATACGCCGGTGGATGAGGCGTTGTCGAAATATCTGAAGGCGCTTGACGGCCTGCTGGTTCCGGAGCGGGAGGTTATCCCGGCGGCGGAAAGCCTCGGCCGGGTCACGGCGCAGGCGGTGTATGCCCGCTACTGCTCGCCGCTCTACAATGCGGCGGCGATGGACGGTATCGCCGTGGAGGCGGAGCGCACGAAGGGGGCTTCGGAGCGGGAGCCGCTTTTGCTGCGCGCGGGCGAGGATTTTACGGTGGTGGATACGGGCGATCCGATCCATGCGCCGCACGACGCGGTAATCATGGCGGAGGATCTGCTGGAGCAGGAGGACGGCTCCGTGCAGATCACGGAGGCGGCCGCCGCCTGGCAGCATGTGCGGCCCATCGGCGAGGACATCGTGGCGGGGGAGATGCTGCTTCCGGGATACCATGTGATCCGGCCGATTGACATCGGCGTGCTGCTGGCCGGCGGGATCACGCAGCTGGAGGTCTGGAAAAAGCCTTCGGTGGCCATTTTCCCGACCGGCACGGAGATCATCGAGCCGGGCCAGGATCCGAAGGACGGGGATATCATCGAGTCCAATTCGCGGATGTTTGAGGCGATGGCCCGGGAGCAGGGGGCGGATCCCACGCGCTTTTCGCCGATTGCCGACGATTATGAGCGGCTCAGGCAGGCGGTTTCCGACGCGGTGGATTCGTTTGATCTGGTCATTGTCAACGCCGGTTCCAGCGCGGGGACGGAGGATTACACGGTCCACGTGCTGCGGGAGCTGGGCGAGGTGCTGATTCACGGCGTGGCGATCAAGCCGGGCAAGCCGGTTATCCTGGCGATTGTCCGCGGCAAGCCGGTCATCGGCCTGCCGGGCTATCCGGTTTCCGCCTATATCAATTTTGAGAATTTCGTCATTCCGGTGTTAAACCGCCTGAGCGGCCGGACCGGCCGGACGGCGCCGCAGGCGGAGGCGGTTCTCTCGAGGCGGCTGGTATCGTCGCTGAAATACCGGGAATATGTGCGCGTCAAGGTCGGCAAGGTGGACGACCGCCTGGTGGCTTCGCCGCTGGCGAGGGGCGCGGGGGCGGCCATGAGCCTCGTGCGGGCCGACGGCTTCTGCGTGATTCCGCAGAGCAGCGAGGGCGTGGAGGCCGGAGAGAAGGTCACGGTAGAGCTCTACCGGACGATGGACGAGATCGATCACACGGTGGTGGCCATCGGCAGCCACGATCTGATCCTGGATGTGATGGCGGATCTGATGCCGGCGCTGTACCCCGGCAATTACCTTTCCAGCACGCATGTGGGCAGCATGGGCGGGCTGATGGCCCTGCGCCGCGGCGAGGCGCATCTGGCGCCGACGCATCTGCTGGACGAGGAGACGGGCGTCTATAATATCCCGACGCTTAAGCGGATGTTTACGGAGCCCATGGCGCTGATCAAGGGCGTGGATCGGATTCAGGGCATCCTGGTCAAGAAGGGGAACCCGCTGGGGATCCGGGGGATCGCGGATCTGCCGGGCGTACATTACGTCAACCGCCAGCGCGGAGCGGGAACGCGCGTGCTGTTTGATTATCTGCTGAAGAAGGAAGGCATCAGCGCGGACGCGATCCGCGGCTATGACCGGGAGGCGGCGACCCATATGGCGGTGGCGGCGGCCATCGCGGGGGGAGACGCCGACGCGGGAATGGGCATTGAGTCCGCGGCCCGGGCCATGGGCCTGGACTTTATCGAAGTGGGGCCGGAAGAATACGATTTTGCCGTTCCGGTGCGCTTTCTTGAGCTTTTGCATGTGCAGCGGTTCCTGGATGTGTTAAAGAGCCGGGAATTTGCAGAGCGCGTAGAGGCGCTGGGCGGATATTCGCTGCGCCAGACGGGAACGGTGCTGTATCTGTAACGGGATGGAGGAGGAAAAGGATGGAGAACACAGCGGGAAGGGAAGGAACCGTCCGCGGGCTGTACGTGTTCCGGGAGCGGGGGCAGCCGGGCGAGCCGGCAGAGCGCGCTCTTTTTCAGAAGGATAGGGGCATGGAGGGCGACCGGCATGCCACGGGCGGTAAGAGGCAGGTTACGCTGCTTTCCGGCGAGGTCCGCGAGTGGATGAACGCGCAGCCGCAGCCGGGACTCTGCTTTCGGCGCTACAAGGCCAATCTGGAGACGGAGGGCCTTGATACGGCCGCGCTGCGGCCCGGCATGGTCCTGCGGGCGGGAACGGCCTGCTTCAGGGTCAGCGGGGCCGGGAAGGAATGCTTTCCGGAGTGCGCCCTGTTCCGGGAGGGAGAAGCCTGCCGCCTTTCATCCGGAGCCGTGTTCCTGACGGTTTCAGAGACAGGAATGGTATTGAAAAATGATAAAATCAAAGTGACAGGAGGGGTTTCATTATGAAGCGGTTGGAAAAAGACGAATCGCTGTGCATTGGCTGCCGCCAGTGCGAGGAAGCATGTTCAAAAGCGTATTATAAGGTGTCGGATCCGGCAAAGTCCTGCATCCGCATCACGGACCGGGAGGACGGGACGCACGCCATTGCGATCTGCACGCAGTGCGGCAAATGCGCGGAGGTCTGCAACACCGGCGTGATCACGCAGGATGCAAAGGGCATTTTCCGCCTGAACCGGAAGGAGTGCGCCGGCTGCCTGATGTGCGTCGGCTTCTGTCCGGAGAATGTGATGGTACAGAGCGACGACCGGCTGGAGCCGTCCAAGTGCATTGCCTGCGGCCTGTGCGTGAAGGCATGCCCGACGGGCGCGATCCGGATGGTAGAAGAATAGGAGGGAAACAGGATGATTTGTATGTGCGATGTGCCGCGCTATGCCGACGCGGATATGGAAGAAATCAGAAAAATGAGAGAGGCCCATACGGTCCTCAAGCATGTGGATTATGAGCCGAAGGAGCTGTATCACGGATATACGGACAAACGGCTTAAGATCGATCTGAGCAGCAATTCCGTGGAGATCCTGGATATCCCGGAGGAGGTAAAGGAGAAATTTACCGGCGGCAAGGGCTACTGCCTGCGCTATCTGTGGGACGACACCACGCCGGATACGAAGTGGGATTCGCCGGAGAACGCCATTACCATGTCGGCCGGCCCCATCGCCGGCATTACGCAGTACGCCGGAACCGGAAAATGCCTGGTCTGCACGATTTCCCCGATGACGGATATCCCGATTGACTCCAACGTGGGCGGTTATTTCGGGCCGTTCTTAAAGTTTTCCGGCTTTGACGTGATTGAACTGACCGGCAAGGCGGAGGAAGACGTGATCATCGTGATCGACGGCAACAAGGGCACGATTTCCATCGAGAAGGCGCCGATGGAGCACCTGGATTCCCATGTGCTGGGCGAGGAGCTGACCGCGATGTACGCCGAGGATGAGAACGACCGTAAGAACGTGGCGGTTGTCTGCTCGGGTTCGGCGGCGGAACACTGCAATCTGTCGATGTTAAACTTTACGTTCTTTGATCCGAAGCGGAACGTGGTGCGCTTAAAACAGGCCGGCCGCGGCGGCATCGGACGCGTGTTTGCCAACAAGCACATCAAGGCGCTGGTCTGCCATTTTAAGGGCGTCAAGGCCAACCTGAACCATGTGTACGATATCAGCCTTCTGAATAAAGACGGCCTGAAGTTCCACCGCGAGGTGGCGACGCTGGACAACAAGCAGAACGCCATGAGAAAATCCGGTACGGCCTACTCTCTGCGGACGCTGAGCGATTACGATATCCTGCCGACCCGCAACTACAAATACGGCGGCACCGACCGGATCGACGAGATGGCTCCCGAGGTATGGCAGAACAAATGGCTGACGCAGGGTGGCGCCGACGGCTGCTGGTACGGCTGCTCGATGGCCTGCGCCAAGACGGCGGATCATTTCCTTCTGAAGACCGGTCCCTATAAGGGACAGCGCGTCTGCGTGGACGGGCCGGAGTACGAGACGGCGGCCGGCCTGGGCCCGAACTGCGGCATTACCGATCCGCAGGCGATCCTGGAGCTCAATTTCTACTGCGACACCTACGGCGTGGACACCATCTCCTACGGAACCATGACGGCGTTTCTGATGGAGTGCTATGAAAACGGAATCCTCAATAAAGAGAGAACCGGCGGCCTGGAGCTGACCTGGGGCAATATCGAGGCCGACCTGGAGATGCTGCACCAGATGGCGAGAAACGAGGGCTTCGGCAAGATCGCCGCGCTGGGCGCGCACAAGCAGAAAGAGTATTTCGCAGAGATGGGCTGGGGCGATCCGGCGTTCATGAACGATATCGCCATGGAGCAGAAGGGACTGGAGTACTCCGAGTATTCGCCCAAGGAATCCCTGGCGCAGCAGGGCGGCTACGGCCTGACCAACAAGGGGCCGCAGCATGACGAGGCCTGGCTGATCTTCATGGATCAGGTCAACAACCAGATCCCGACGTTCGAGGACAAGGCGGAAGCGCTTTACTATTATCCGATGTTCCGTACCTGGTTCGGCCTTCTGGGCCTGTGCAAGCTGCCGTGGAATGATATCGTTCCGGCGGACAACAGCATGACGGACGAGCCGGCCAAGGTTCCGGAGCACGTAGACAATTATCTGGATCTGTATTACGGCGTGACCGGAAAGAAGATCGACCGCGACGAGATGATCCGGATGTCGGAGCGGGTTTACAATTTCCAGAGAATCTTTAACATCCGCCTGGGGAAGGGCCTGCGGAAGAATGACGCCATTCCGTACCGTTCCCAGGGTCCTGTGACGGAGGAGGAATACCTCTCCAGACAGGAGCGCTACGACGGCCAGCTGGTAGAGCAGGTCGGCCTGACGCCGGAGCAGGTTCAGAGCATGACTCTGCAGGAGAAGATGGCGGCGACCAGACAGTACAGGGAGTCCATGTATGAGAAGCTGATCGACGCGGTTTATCCGAAGCGCGGATGGACGTTAAACGGCGTGCCGACCGTCGCTCATCTGAAGGAGCTGGGCATGGATCTGCCGGAGCTTCTGGAGGTTGTAGAGCCTCTGCAGGATGTGCAGCCGTGAAATTAAATAACCGCCCCTACAAGGACTGGCATGAGGGGCTGACAATCCGCGGCGTCATGGAGCACATGAAATTTACCTGGCCCAAGCTGGTGGTCAAGGTCAACGGGACGCTGATCTGGCCGGAGGATTACGACCGGGTGGTATTAAAGGAGGAGGATGATCTGCAGATCATCCACCTGCTGGGCGGCGGTTGAGAAAGCGCCGAGCGGGATGCCGCAAAATCGGGTTCAGACAACCGGGTTTGCGGCATCCCGTTTTTATACGGACAGGCGGGGAAATGAGAAAAAAGAGCCGGGAAAATGCGGCGGGGAAGAAAAAAAGAAGGCCTGAGAAATGCGGCGGGGAAGAAAAAAGAAGGCCTGGGAAATGCGGCGGGAAAATGAGATGAGGAGGGACGGGAAAATGTCGGAAAAGATGCCGGAAAGAAAACGGGAAACAAGCCGGGACGGCGCGCGCTATCTGCGGCACCGGATGCTGGCGCAGGTCGGAGAGGACGGACAGAAAAAGCTGGAAGAAAGCCGGGTTCTGATTGTGGGAGCCGGCGGGCTCGGCTCGCCGGCGGCCCTGTATCTGGCGGCGGCCGGCGTGGGGACGATTGGGCTGGCGGATTTTGACCGGGTGGATGTGAGCAACCTGCAGCGGCAGATCCTCTATACGGAGCTGGACGTGGGAAGAAAAAAAACGGAGGCGGCGGCCGCGCGGCTGCGGGAAAGGAACGGCGCGGTGCGGGTGCTGACGTATGAGGACGGGCTTACGGAAGAAAATGCGCGGGAGATCATCGGGAAGTATGATGTGGTTATCGACGCCTGCGACAATTTTCCGACCCGCTATCGGATCAGCGACGTCTGCATGGAGCTGGGAAAGCCGGACGTCTACGGGGCGATCTGCGAATTTATGGGGCAGGTCACGGTATTTGCGCCGGGCGGCCCCTGCCTGCGCTGCCTGAGCCCGGAGGATCCGGCCGCGGCGCCGGACGCCCGCGCGTTCGGCGTGCTGGGCGCCGTGCCGGGCGTGATCGGGAGTCTGCAGGCGGTCGAGGCCATGAAATGGATCCTGGGGACGGGCGGCAGCCTGAAGGGACGGATGCTGTTTCTCGATCTCCTCTCGATGCGGGCGGATGAGATAGAAATCCCGGTCAATCCGCGCTGCAGCCGTCACGGGACAGGAAATTCCTAAAAAGGGATGACATTTTCACAGAAAGACGCTATAATATGAAAATACGGCGTCGTATTTTCACGAATAAGAAAATGCGGCGCGAAAAGGAAGCAGAAAGCCGCGGCCGCGGCTGATCACAGACGCGCGGAGGAAAAAAGCGGCTGAGGCTGATCACAGGCGCGCGCGGCAGAAAGAAAACGGCCGCCGGGAGAAGGGGATAGAGAGATGGAACAGAAGCTGACCCATTTTGACGCGGAAGGCAACGCCGTGATGGTGGATGTCTCGGGCAAGAATATTACGAGCCGCACGGCGGTGGCCTCGGGAAAGATCCGGGTCAACGAGGCGGTCATGGAGGCGGTCCTGGCCGGCACGGTAGCCAAGGGCGACGTGCTGGGCGTGGCCCGGGTCGCGGGAATCATGGCGGTCAAGCGGACGCCGGATCTCATCCCCATGTGCCACACGCTGCTGATTACCAAATGCGGGATTGATTTCGAGATTGACCGGGAAAATCTGGAGATTCAGGCGATCTGTACGGCGAAGGTCGAGGGAAAAACGGGCGTGGAGATGGAGGCGCTGACGGGCGTGAGCGTGGCGCTTCTGACGATCTACGACATGTGCAAGGCGATCGACAAGCGGATGGAGCTGGGAGAAATTCATCTCGAGACGAAATCGGGAGGAAAGAGCGGAGATTTTGTGCGATGATTGACGGAGTGGGAAGAACGATTGATTATATCCGGATTTCTGTGACGGATCGCTGTAACCTGCGCTGCATTTACTGTATGCCGGAGGAGGGGGTGCCGCTTCTTCCTCACGATGAAATCCTGCGTTTTCACGAAATCTGGCGGATCGCGGAGATCCTGGCGAAAAACGGCGTGCGCCGGGTCAAGCTGACGGGAGGGGAGCCGCTGGTGCGGCGGCGGATCGCGGAGCTTGCGGCGGGGCTGAAACGGATTCCCGGAATCGACAATGTGACCATCACGACGAACGGCGTGCTGCTGGAAGAGATGTATGACGAGCTGGTGGACGCGGGGATCGATGCGATTACCGTCAGCCTGGACACGCTCGACCGGGACACGTACTGCCAGATCACGCGCCGCGACGAGGCGGAACGCGTGAAGCGCGGCATCCGGACGGCGGTAGAGAAGGGGCGTGTGCCGCTCAAGATCAACTGCGTGCCGGTGCTGGGGATGGAGAAACAGCAGATTTTCGAGATTACAGAGCTGGCGCGGACGGCGCCGGTTCACGTCCGTTTTATCGAGATGATGCCCATCGGGACGGGCGGCCGCTTTGAGTTTCTTAGCGAGGAACGACTGCGGGCCGCGCTGGAGGAGCGGCTGGGGCCGCTGACTCCGTGCTCGGATGTGCCGGGAAACGGGCCGTGCCGCTATTTTGCCGCAGAGGACCATGTGGGGCGGATCGGGTTTATCAGCGCCGTCAGTCATCAGTTCTGTTCCGCGTGCAACCGGGTGCGCCTGACGGCGGAGGGATTTTTAAAGACCTGCCTGCAGTATGACTGCGGCGTGGAGCTAAAGCCGCTTCTGCGATCGGGCTGCAGCGACGAGGTTCTGGAACAGGCGATCAAAAGGGCGCTTTCGGAAAAACCGGCGGGCCATCATTTTGGCGACGGCGCCGGCCAGCCGGGGAGCGACCGGCGGGGGATGTCACAGATAGGAGGATAAAAGCCATATGGGAAGAGTGCTTGCCACCTGTACGAGCGAGATCAAGGGCGTACAGAAGAAGAATGTGCACAGAGTGCATCTGATTGAGGATTTCGGGATTGAGGGGGACGCCCACGCGGGCAAATGGCACCGCCAGGTCAGCCTTCTCTCCCATGAGAAGATCGAGGCGTTCCGCGCCCGGGGCGCGGTCGTGGAGGACGGCGCGTTCGGCGAAAACCTGGTGGTGGAGGGAATCGATTTTAAGACCCTGCCCATCGGGACGAAATTTCGCTGCAACGACGTGGTGCTGGAGCTGACGCAGATCGGCAAGGAATGTCATCACGGCTGCGCTATTTTCCAGGCGATGGGCGACTGCATCATGCCGCGCGAGGGCGTCTTTACGCGCGTGCTGCACGGCGGCGAGATAAAAGAAGGGGATATGCTGGAAATTATGGAGATGCCGGAGACGGCGAAAGGGGAAGAACAGGGAGCATGAGAGCGGCGATCATTACATCCAGTGATTCGGGATATGCGGGAAAGCGGGAAGATTTAAGCGGGCCGGCGATCGAGGAGATGCTTAGGGAAGCCGGCTATGAGGTCGTCTCGCGGACGATCCTGCCGGACGATCAGGAGAAGTTGGAAGCGGAGCTGATCTCCATCTGCGACGAAGGGCGGGCGGATCTGATTCTCACGACGGGCGGGACCGGGTTTTCGCCGCGCGATGTGATGCCGGAGGCGACGGCGGCCGTGGCGGAGCGGATGGTGCCGGGGATTCCGGAGGCCATGCGTGCCTACAGTATGCAGTATACCAAGCGGACGATGCTGAGCCGGGCGGCCAGCGGAATCCGCAGACAGACGCTGATCGTGAATCTGCCGGGCAGCCCCAAGGCGGTGCGCGAGTGCCTGGAGTATATTCTGCCGGAGCTGGAGCACGGCCTGCAGATCCTGCTGGGCGAGGCGGGCGAGTGCGCCAGACAGTAGGCCGCGGCCGGGTTTTATAACCGTGGATGAATATATCATAGGAATATTATAAAAAAAGCAACAATTTACGCTTTCCCTTTACTTCCTGAAAAAATAATGATAGAATAGGATGAATTAATCATTAAGAAATTTCAACGTAGCGAGGAATATCATTAAAATGGCTAAAGGGAACAATACGAAGACAAAAATTGCCCGCGTCGCGTGGAAGCTTTTTCATGAAAAGGGGTACGACGAGACGACGATCGACGATATCATTCAGGAGTCCGGTACCTCGAAGGGGAGTTTCTACCACTATTACAGCGGGAAGGATGATCTGCTGGTATCGCTCTCGGAGATTTTCGACGCGAAGTACGAGGAAGTGATCCAGACGCTGGATCCGGAGATGAACAGCTTTGACAAGCTTCTCTATCTCTGCTACAGCGTGCATGATCTGATTGCCGATGAGATTCCGATCGGGCTTCTGTCTTCCCTGTATTCTTCCCAGGTGGTCAAGAAGGGCGACAAGCATCTCTTAAATCAGAACCGGTTTTATTATAAGATGATCAACCAGCTGGTGGATGAGGGGCAGCGCCGGGGACAGATTACGCGCGATATGCCATATTATGAGATCGCTCACCTGTACGCGCTCTGCGAGCGCGCGATCATTTATGATTACTGCATTTCGGACGGCGAATACTCGCTCGGCGAGTATACGCGCCGGACGATGCCGCTGATCTTCGGCAGTGTGCAGGTTAAGGCGGACGGAGAGAAGAAGGACTGACGTCCGGACGGGAAACAGGAAAGCAGAGGATGTTGCAGGCGGTTGCAGCATCCTTTTTTTGTCCGGAGAGGAAAGGAGAACAGCAGGATGAGAGACGATGGTTCCATTCAGATTGTGAATGCCAGCGAAAACAATTTAAAGCATGTATCACTTCGAATACCAAAAAAGAAAATAACGGTGTTTACCGGGGTGTCCGGCTCGGGGAAGTCGTCTCTGTGCCTGGATACGATCGCGGCGGAATCCCGCCGGGAGCTGAATGTGACGTTTCCCAGCTTCGTGCAGCAGTTTCTGCCTAAATATGGCCGCCCCGAGGTGGAGCGCATCGAAAATCTGCCGGTTACGATCGTGATCGATCAGAAAAAGCCGGTCGCCAACTCCCGCTCGACGGTGGGGACCTACACGGACATCTACGCCCTGCTGCGCCTTCTTTTCTCCCGCGTGGGCAAACCGTTTGTGGGCTATTCGGACAGCTTTTCCTTTAATCATCCCAGCGGCAAATGCGAGCGCTGCGACGGCCTGGGGGTCGTCACGGAGCTGGATATCCACAAGCTGGTCGATTTTGACAAGTGCTTAAATGACGAGGGCGTCATCAAGTGGCCGGCCTTTACGACCGGCGCCTGGCGCTGGAAGCGCTACGCCTACAGCGGGCTGTTTGATCTGGACAAGAAGATAAAGGATTACTCGAAAGAGGAGATGGATCTGTTTCTCTATTCGCCGCAGATCCGCCTGAAGAACCCGCCGTCCAACTGGCCGAAATCGGCGAAATACGAGGGAATTTATCCCCGGATGTACCGCAGCATCATTACCTCGAAGGAGGGCCAGCTGCATAAGAAGGAGCTCGACCGGATCGTCAGCACCTTTACCTGTCCGGCCTGCGGCGGCGCGCGCCTGAACGGGAAGATCCGCAGCTGCCGCATCAACGGCAAAAATATCTGCGAGGTGTCGGATATGCCGATCCCGGACGCGGCGGAATTTATCCGCGCGATCGAGGATCCGCTGGCGCGCGATATAAAAGTGGAAATCCTGAAGCGGCTGAACGCGCTGACGGAGATCGGCCTTGGCTATCTCTCGCTAAGCCGGGGGACGGATACGCTTTCGGGCGGCGAGGCGCAGCGCATTAAGATTGCCCGCTATATCAATTCGCCGCTCACGGACATGATGTACGTGCTGGACGAGCCGAGCGTGGGCCTGCACTCGCGCGACATCCAGAACCTGAAAAATTCGCTGATCAAGCTGAAAAATCACGGCAATACGGTCATGATTGTCGAGCATCACCGGGAGGTCATTTCCCTGGCGGATCACATCGTCGATATGGGGCCGGAGGCCGGGATTCACGGCGGTCAGATCATGTTTGAGGGAAGCTATGAGGATCTGCTGAAGGCGGACACGATCACGGGCCGCATGCTGCGCACGAAGACGCCGCTCAAGACCAGTTACCGGCAGCCGACAGGCTGGTACCGGATTGAGGGGGCTGACCTGCACAATCTGAAACATATTACGGTCGATTTGCCGCTGGGCGTCCTGACGGTCATCGCCGGCGTGGCCGGATCGGGCAAGAGCTCGCTCATGGAATATTTTCGCGACCATTATCCGGAGGAGGTTATCTCGATTAGGCAGAAGGACATCGGCATCAATCTGCGCTCCACGCCGGCTACCTACCTGGAGATCGCCGACGAGATCCGCAGCCTGTTCGCGAAGGCCAATCACGTGGCTCAGGCGTATTTCAGCTTTAATTCCAAGGGCGCCTGCCCGGCCTGCCAGGGAAAGGGCGTGATCATTTCCGACATGGCGTATATGGATTCGATCGAGACGGTGTGTGAGGTCTGCCACGGAACGCGCTATTCGCAGGAGGTTCTCGGATATTTATATAAAGGAAAAAATATCGCTGAAGTCATGGATCTGACGGTGCGCCAGGCCATGCAGTTTTTTGAGGGCGAACCGTTTGTGAAAAAGCTGGATACGCTGATGCAGGTCGGCCTTGGCTACCTGCACCTGAACCAGTCGATGACGACGCTCTCCGGCGGCGAGCTGCAGCGGGTCAAGCTGGCCAGCAAGCTGGACGAGCGGGGGCAGATTTTTATTCTGGATGAGCCGACCGACGGCCTGCATCTGGACGACATCCGCCGCCTGATGCAGCTGTTCAACCGCATGACGGATCGCGGCAATACGCTGTTTATCATCGAGCACAGCCTGGACGTGATGAAGGACGCCGATTATATCATCGAGCTGGGGCCGGGCGGCGGCATGGCGGGCGGAAATCTGCTCTATGCGGGCACGCCGGCCGGGATGCTCTCGGCGGAGCACAGCGTGACGAGGGAATATCTGAAGGAGAGCCTGTAGCAGAATCCCGGGAAAGCAACCGTGCCTGTATCCGCCGTCCTACAGATATCGCCTCGCGTCTTTCAGGAAGGCGGCGATGATCAGCAGGAGGATGAAGGAAATGGGAAAGGCGGCGATGATGGCCACGGTCTGCAGGTTGGCCATGGAGTTGTCGCTGAACACCAGGGCCATGGGGAGCAGGATCAGCATCAGGGACCAGAATACCTTGACCGCCATGTGCGGATCCTCATCCTGCGTAAGCTCCCGGTAGGAGTAGGCGGAGGCGACGAGGGCGATGGCGTCGAAGCTGGTGGCGTAGAAGGCGACCATGGTCACGGCCAGCAGGATCAGGACCAGGGGCGCCAGGGGAAGCGTGCGGACAATGGCGGTAATCGTGGTGTAGAGATCGCCGCTCGCCGCGTAGAGGCCCATGACGTCCAGCCTGCCGGAGACCTGCAGCCCCAGGCTGTAATTGCCCAGGATGATGAAGCTTAAAAAGGTGCCGCCGAGCCCGAACACATAGCCGCCGAGGATGGTCTGGCGCACGGTGCGGCCCCGGGAAATACTGCCGATGAAGAAGGGGGCGGCCACGCACCAGGTCATCCAGTATGCCCAGTAAAAGATCGTCCAGTTCTGGGGGAAGGACGTCGTGCGCTGCGGATCCGTGTAGGTGGCAAGGCCGATAAAATTCTGGGCCAGGTTGCCGACGGAGGAAAAGCCGGTCTCAATGATATAGAGCGCTTCGCCGCCGGAGATGAGAACCCAGGCCAGGAGCGCGAAAAACAGGTATACGCAGGAGGAGGCCAGCCGGAGGATGCCGTGCATGCCGCCGACGACGGAGATGGTATAGACGAGGCAGGTCACGGCCAGGATCAGGATGGTAATCCATTTGCTGTTCGGGATGCCGAGCAGATCGGCGAGGATCTGGCTCATGAGCGGCGTGGCCAGGCTGAAAGTCGTCGCGGTCCCGGCTAACAGGGCAAAGACGGCCGTCAGATCGATAAGCTTTCCGGCGGCGCCGTCCGTGCGGCGGCCGAGAAGGGGCCGGCAGGCCTCGGAGTATTTCTGCTTGCGGCAGCCGCGGACATGGAGCATGAAACCGAAGGCGACGGCCAGGACGACGTAGAAGGCCCAGGGAATGGGGCCCCAGTGAAAGAGCGGATAGGTGCTGGCCCAGTCCTGAACGGATCCCAGCTCGGCGATATGGGGATCCTGCGCATAGAGGATCCACTCACAGAGGGAATAAAATAGGATATCGGCGGCCAGGCCGGAGGTAAACATCATTGAGCCCCAGGCGAAACCGGAGTATTTTGGCTGTTCGTCCGGTTTCCCGAGGCGCAGGGAGCCATAGCGGGAAAAAGCCAGATAGAGAGAAAACAGGAAGATTCCCAGGCCGACGGCCAGATACCAGGTGCCGAACACTTCGTCCAGAAACGAGCGGACGGCGGCCAGCGCATCGCGCGACGCTTCCGGGAAAGCGACGAAGCAGAGACAGAGAATGACGATAAAAAAGAAAGGAACGGCCATGGGAAGCCAGTCCAGCTGCCTGCGGACGGGCGTTTTGTTCAGATCCGCGTTCATAGAGACCTCCTGTGTTCAAAAAATATAAAATTAATAAAATATTGAACACATTATAGCATGAAGCGGGGGGAAATACAAGATAAAACTCCGCGCTGCCGGATGCGATTACAAAACCTCGCGTCGGACGCGCTTACGCGCTTCTGGAACCGGACTGATCCGGAAGGACGAGCGGTTCGGATCCGGCCGCCTGCCGCACGTTCAGGCCGAAGCCCTGCAGGGCGGCGATGTACTGGAGCGCGTTGAACGGGGACGGCGCGCCGCCGTTCTGTTCGCAGGGAGAAATGAGAAGCTGCCCGTTCTTGTAATTAGAAAACTGCTTCGGGGTCAGCAGGATCACGTCCTTTACCCGGTGCGCGGCCAGAAGCTTCCCGAACTGGGCGGCGTCATAGAGCGTATCGTTGATGCCGGGGACGATCGTCAGCCGCGCGGCGACCGGAATCCCGGAGGCGACGGCAAAATCCAGATTTTCCAGGATCGACTGATTGGAGACGCCGGTATAGCGGACGTGCTTTTTCTCGCAGTAGTGCTTGATATCCATGATCAGGAGATCGGTATTGGCGGCGAGACGGGAGAAGGCGAGCGGCTTGGAAAAGCCGGTCGTCTCTACGGTCGTGCGGATGGAACGGCGATGGCATTCCTTCAGGAGAGCGGACGCAAACTCCGGCTGCAGCAGGGCGTCGCCGCCCGAGAGGATCACGCCGCCGCGCAAGCCGTAGCTTCCGGCGTCGGCCCCGATGACGTCCATGATCTCGTCCAGGCTCATGAGCATGGCGGCAAAGCGCAAAGTGCCCGGCGGGCAGTTCTGGACGCAGCTTCGGCAGCCGGTGCAGGAGTCCGGCGAAAAAACGAGCTTGTTGGAGACAAAGCGCAGGCTTCCCGCGGGACATTCCGCCTCGCACAGGCCGCAAAAAAGACAGCGTCTGCTGTCCCAGAGAATCTGTTTTGGCGGGGTTTTAAAGCGGGGGCCGCTGCACCAGGAGCACCGCAGGGGGCAGCCCTTAAAATAGATCGTCGTCGTCAGGCCCTGGCCGTCCGGCAGCGCGTTTTTTTCGATTTTAAAAATATTTCCCTGCATGGTATACTCCTGCTCTGTGAAAGATCAAAATCAAAGATGACGCGGCGTCAACCCGCCGCGCCTTAACTATAACACAATCGATTTTAAAAGTAAATGAAGCGCCGGGGTGCCGGACAGAGAAAGAAACAGGAGAAAAAAGTGTTTTTTCATTCAAAATGACAGAAATAGATTCTTTCTGCGCCGGCAGGCGCGGCCGTGCGCGCTGGGAATGGCTGGAAAAACGGGGGTTTGCGTTGACAGGCGGGGCGGGATTTATTATAGTAGAAACGGGCCCGCACACGTACATAGCGGATTCGGCCGCGGCGGGCGCGAAAGAGAATATGGTGCGCGGAGGCGGCCCGGAGGATACATTAAAGAAGAGGCGGAACGCGAAGGCGGCCCGGAGGATACAAAGGAAGAAACGGGGCGTGAAGGCGGCTCGGAAAATACAAAGGAAGAAACGGGGCGTGAAGGCGGCCCGGAGAATACATTAAGGAAGAGGCGGAACGCGGAGACGGCCCGGAAAATACATAAGGAAGAGACGGAGCGCGGAGATGGTCCGGAAAACACGAAAGAAAAAACGTCAGAAGCGGGCGCGGGATACGCGAAAGAAGAAGGCCAAAAGACGGCAAAGCGACGCGCGAAAGAACGCCGGAGAGCGGGAAAGCGAAAAGATAACGGGGATTTGATCGGAGGATCGGGTCCCCGTTATTTTTTCTGTGCACAAAGGTCCGGCGGAGGCGTTTCTTTTTTTCTGTGACAAATGTCTAATTTCTAAACAAAAATGAAACGTTTCTTTAGCGAAGGTGCGGTTGTATTTGCGGATCAAACTTGCTATAATTTGTGGCTAGTTGGGTTCGATTCAGGAATTTACTGACGGAATATTTGACAAGGATGGGAGGTCAACTGACGTGAAAAAGATATTGGCATTTCTGGGAAGCCTGGGCCTGATGTGCCTGTCGTCGCCAATTTCCGCACTGGCTGCGGAGGAGGAGGGCGCGGCGGCCGCGGCGGTCCCGCTGTGGATGTGTATTCCCTTTGCGGGCCTGCTCCTTTGCATCGCGATCCTGCCGCTGGTAAAAGGCGAGTGGTGGGAGAAGCATCAGCCGCATGCGGTGGCGGCCTGGTCCCTGGTGTTTGTGATTCCGTTCGCCGTGCTGTTCGGCGCGGGAAGCGCGCTGGAGACGGTGCTGGAATGTATGATTAACGATTACCTGACATTTATTGTCCTGCTGTTCGGCCTGTTCTGTGTGGCGGGCAACATTACCATGAGCGGCGATCTGGCCGGTTCGCCCCGCGTCAACGTGGGACTTCTGGCGCTGGGCACGCTGCTTTCCAGCTGGATCGGGACGACGGGCGCCAGTATGCTGATGATCCGTCCGGTCGTCAAGATGAACGCCTGGAGGAAGAGAAAACGCCAGATCGTGATCTTCTTCATTTTCCTTGTGTCCAATATCGGCGGCTGCCTGACCCCGATCGGGGATCCACCTCTGCTGATGGGCTTCATGCGCGGCGTCCCCTTCTTCTGGAGCCTGAAGCTTCTGCCCATCCTGATTTTCAACATGGTCGTGCTGTTAAGCGTTTTCTATGTGATTGACATGCACGCGTACCGTCAGGATATTGCCAGCGGCCTGAAGCCGGATATCAGCAAGCCGGGCACGGAGGTCAAGCTGAGAGGCGTGCACAACCTGATTTTCCTGGTTATGATCGTGGCGGCCGTCATTTTAAGCGGAACGCTTCCGTCGATGCCGATGTTCCAGGACGCGCAGGGCAATACGCTGGGCATCCACATTTTCGGCGAGGTTACGCTCTCCTGGCCGGCGATCATCGAGATCGCGATCATCCTGCTGGCGGCGTTTTTATCCTTTAAGACGACGGATGTGGAGATCCGCCGCGAGAACCACTTTACCTGGGGTGCGATCCAGGAGGTCGCGGTGCTGTTCGTGGGCATTTTCATTACCATGCAGCCGGCGCTGATGATCCTGGAGGCCAACGGTTCCAGACTGGGCCTGACAGAGCCGTATCAGATGTTCTGGGCGGCCGGAGCGCTTTCCAGCTTCCTGGATAACACGCCGACCTACCTGGTGTTCCTGACGACGGCCGGTTCCCTGGGATTTACGGAGGGCATGGTCACGGCGCTGGGCACGGTGCCGGTCAAGATGCTGATGGCGATCTCCTGCGGCGCTGTGTTCATGGGAGCCAACACTTACATCGGAAACGCGCCGAACTTTATGGTTAAGTCGATCGCGGATGAGAACGGTGTGCGGATGCCGTCCTTCTTCGGATATATTTTATGGTCCCTGTCGTTCCTGATCCCGGTGTTTATCCTGGATATGCTTCTGTTCTTTTTATAAAGGGAGGTAGTCAGCCATGAGTAATGAAGATAAAATCAGAGAACTGGCGGAACGGATCTACGATCTGGACGCCGAGGTCTATGCTCATCTGGGATCTTCCCTGGGCCGCGTTTACAATTCGGATCGGGAGCGGTGCGTCAGCGAGCTGATGGAGCTGATGGTCACGCGTTCCCAGGCCAACCTGATCCGGAGCGAGCTGTCCCTGATCGGAAATATGGCCCGCACGATCAAAGACAAGGACGAGCGCCGGATGGTCATGACGGAGTACAACCGCATCCTGCAGGAGGTCACGAGCCTGCCGGACAGCTTTGCCAGCGGCGACGTCATCAATATGGAGCTGGCAAACCTGAACGCGTTTAACCTGAAGAAACGTTTCTCCAAGGACGATCATCTGATCATTTGCATCAGCTGGACGTACGGCAGCGGCGGCGTCAACATCGGTTTCAAGCTGGCCGACAAGCTGAAGATTAATTTCTACGACGCGGAGATTTTCGAGGCGGTTTTAAAGCGGTTTGAGATGGAAAAGGACGCCATGCAGGATCCGACCGGCTACGGCGTGCGCCCGGACGGTTCGCTTGTAGATACGCCCAGCGATGCCTTCAAGCCGGCCAGGCATCTGACGCTGCGCCAGCATTTTAAGGAGTTCAGCCGTTTCCACGGCCTGCCCAAGAAAGACGCCGTGTTCTTCAACGAGAGCGATCTGCTGTGCGATATGGCGAAGAAGGAGGATTTTGTCATCCTGGGCCGCTGCGGCAACGTGATTATGGAGAATAACCGCATTCCGCATATCAGTATCTTCATCACGGCGCCGTTTGAGCAGCGCGTCAAGCGGACGATGGAGATCCACAGCGAAATGACGATCAAGCAGGCGAAGCAGTACTTAAAGAAGCTGGACCGCGAGAAAACGCACCATTACCGTTTCTATACGGGGCGCAAATGGGGCAACGCCAACAATTATGACCTGTGCATTAACAGCGCCAGCTATGGCATCGACGGCACGGTAGATTTCCTTTACCGGATGATCAATGCGAGGACGAAGGGCGATAAGACGGTCCCGGCCGCGGACGCGGCGGATACGGCTGCGGCGGATACGGCCGCAAAGACGCCGGATACGGAGACCGCCGCGAAGGCAGAGCCGGCCGCCAGTCCGTTGGAGGCGTAAAGAAATACGAAACACAGCAACGGGAAGAAAGCCGCTGCGGGACGAGAAAAAACGTCCCGCGGCGGCTTTTTTGGATGGCACGCCCGGCGTCAGAGCCGCATCCGCAGATCGGGAAGCTTGTGCAGAATGACGAGCAGTTTATGCAGGATGGTAATGCAGAAGTTCTTCTGGTTAAAACGGATAATGAGAATTCAGTCCGAGAGGTACATAAGATTGTAATTTTTAAGAAAAGGATTATAATAAAAATGAACGTAATAAAGGGAAAAAAGTTATTTTTTTAGAAAAGGTGTGAGAATATAGTAGAAAAAATCAAATCTGTTTTATGGGCCAAAAGTAATCCGTTTAAATCTGTGTGGACACATGCCCGGGAAGCGGCTCTGGTCTCGGAATGCCTTCTTCTTTATAGCAACAGCGGTCTGAAAGAGTTGGGGTTGAATGGAATGCTGAATCTTGGAAAAGAAGAAAGTATCCGATTGAGTAAATATCTGGCAGGGATGCATGATGGTGGGAAAATCCACCCGCTGTTTGTGCAAAAGGATGGAAGTGAACGGATTCGTGATTTTTTTATTACGAATGAAAAATTAAGATATCCAGATCAGAATCTGATCGCAGGATATCGTCATGAACGGGGAAGCGGGCAAATGGCGATCCGGATTTGGGAAAAGGAGAACCGTTTTCAGGACAGGCGGACACGAAAGGCTTTGGCGGCAATTTTGCGACTGCATCATCAGGGAAAAGGGAAGAGTGGACGGAACGCGCCGGAACTCGAAAATGAGAAATGGCCTGGTGGGCAGGAATGGATTCGCTGTCAGGATGTATTTGAACGGCGTCTGTGGGAATGGCTGGAGCCGCCGGTGTTTAGTCTGAAGCAGGCGACGCAGGCAGATGCGGCGTGTATGCTGATGTTGGCAAATGTCATACTTGCTGATTGGATTGCTTCCGGCAGTTTTTTCTTTGATACAAACGAAGATACGCCGGAGCAGGAGATTAGGGAAAGAGCCTGTGACTTTTTGCGGCAGGCTGGGATGGTTCCGATGGCATTTCCGCGCGTGCATTCGTTTTGCACCCTGTGGCCTCAGATTCCAGAAGCTCAGAAACGCCCTCTGCAGAATGCACTGGATTGCTTCTTTGCGGAGACAGAGACGGAAGAATTACCGCAGATGATGATTCTGGAAGCACCGATGGGCGAGGGTAAGACAGAAGCGGGAATTTATGCGGCATTCCGGTTGATGGAATACTGGAAGAAAAATGGCTTTTACATAGCGCTTCCGACTTCTGCAACGGCGAATCAGATGGAAATCCGTATGAACCGTTTCTTAAAAATGCATGGGGAACGTAATGCAAAACTGCTTCATTCCAGCGCGTGGCTTTTTGAATCGGAATTTCAGTTGGAGGAGGATGATGTCCATACAGAGGCGGAGCTGTGGCTGTCGTCGTCTAAACGGGGCCTCCTTGCCCCGGCGGCTGTAGGAACGGTAGATCAGGTAATGATGGCAGCAATGCGGGTTAAATATGGCGTGCTTCGTCTGGAGGGATTGGCAGGAAAAGTGCTGATTATCGATGAAGTGCATGCGTATGATGCCTATATGTCTGATATCATCGGAAAACTTCTGGAGTGGTGCAAGGCGATGTCGGTGCCGGTAGTCATGCTTTCGGCGACGCTTCCACCGGGGCGAAAGCGGGGGATGATATCGTGTTATGCGGGAGAATTTATTTCCGAAGAAGGATATCCGATGATGACTGCTGTATATCGAGATGGGCAGGTCAGGCAAATCAGAGTCCCCGGAAGCTACCAGAAGAATACGGTTCGGGTGGAAATGTTTCCGCTTTTGGGAAGGCCGGTTCAGGTTGCAGAACAGGCTTTGAAGAAAATAGAGGATGGCGGGTGCGTCTGTGTTCTGATGAACACGATAAAAGAGGCACAGCAGGTATACCAATGTATCAGAGAAATGGCAGAACCGCAGGTACGGCTTCTTTTGTTTCATTCTGGTTTTTCAATGGGGCGGAGGGCGCAGATAGAAAAGCAGTGTGTGGAGTGGTTTGGCCCGGGTGGAAATCGGCCGCAAAAGGCAATTCTGGTTGCGACACAGGTCGTGGAGCAGAGTATTGATATTGATATGGATGCACTGATTACGGCAGTAGCTCCGATCGATCTTCTTTTACAGAGAGTCGGACGCATGCATCGGCGCAGGGAGACCTGGAGGCCGGATAACCTGAAGATACCGGTTCTTACGATTCTAATGCCGGAGTCCAGGGAGGATTATGGAGCTACAGAACTGATATATTATCGTTTGCTGCTGGAACGCACAGTTGCTGTGCTGGAGAAGAAGCATACACTCTCCATACCGGATGATATTCCGGAACTGGTGGAAATGGTATATGGTGAGGAATGCCGGGAAGATGACGATGTGGAGAATTTTCTGAAACGAAGTTTTCAGATTGAATTGCAGACAGGAGAAGGAATGCAGATGGAGTTGGGCTCTCCGCAGACAAAACGGTTTGGACTGGCAGGGGAGATGCAGACTCTGCCTTGGAGTGATGAGGACGAGCAATTCCTGAATGCGAAAACCCGTTTGGGAGAGGTCACAAGAAAAATTGCAGTTGTGCCGCAAAAGTTGTTCCAGAATGTTAAAGCGGTTTTGGATGCCGGACGGTATCCGGATCTTAAATTATCGCGGCAGGTACTTTTATACAGTGTGACGATTTCGGAAAGACAGTGCAGGGCATTGCATCTGGAGGACTCATCAATGATACTTCAGGGATCGGGGCGTCTGCATGCGGTATGGGTTTTCTGCTGCGATTCGGAGGAGAATGTATCGGCATGCGATACGCTGACAGTCCAGATTGGGGATGTGAGGCTTTCTCTGGATCGGGAGTTGGGGTTGTTTATTAAAAAGGAGGGGTAGACGCATGGGGTTTGATCTGCTTACAGAACCGTGGATTCCGGTTTTAAAACCGGATGGAAGTACAGAGGAAGTGGGAATCCGGAAGCTGCTGCTTTCTGCACATCAGTATACGGAGATTACGGATTCAATTGTGACAAGAGAATATGGGGTCTATCGTTTCCTGTTTGCACTGCTGATGGATGCGTATCAGCCGGAAGATTCTGAGGCACTGGAAGAACTGTTAGAAGAAGGAAAATTTGACGCCGAGATATTGGAAGAATATTTTAAAAACTGCCAGAATGAGGGAGTCAGTTTTGACTTGTTTGATCCGATTCGGCCGTTCATGCAGGCAGGGCCGGATCTGGATATGGATGAAAAAATCTGTTCGGTCGCGAAATTGGAACCTGTGTATCCGAGTGGAAATAATCATGTTCATTTTGAACATCGATTTGAGGATACAGTTACCTTTTCTCCGGCGGAGGCAGCAAGAGCATTGTGCGCAGTAACAGCTTTCAGTACATCAGGAGTGCAGGGCTATCCTTCTACAGTTAATGG
Source organism: uncultured Lachnospiraceae bacterium (assembly GCA_944381615.1). Taxonomy (GTDB): domain Bacteria; phylum Bacillota; class Clostridia; order Lachnospirales; family Lachnospiraceae; genus Otoolea. The sequence goes on from CALWLT010000008.1 coordinate 121,447, forward strand.
AGCGCCTCCAGTTTACGTGATTGTATGCGGTCGAAATTTGTTTGAAACACTGGTGCTGGGGATGGTTCCGCGTGTTTATACCACGGTGTATGATAATCCGCCGGTGTTGTGGCGTTGGCAGGGAAAGATTGAGCCCAAAAAAGAAGTGGCTTCCACATCTCTGTTAATGGGGCTTACGTTCCCATGCCGCTATGTTCGTCTGATCGAAAAAGATGGAAAAGAAATCGAGAAGATGGTGTATGCGCAGGGAATGAACTTTGTAGGATATGGATCTTACCAAGATCCGTACGTGGCGTACCGATATTCTAAAAAGGATGGGTCACGTTCCAGCATTAAGGCGCAGCCGGAGAAGGAACTCTGGAGAGAACTGGGAGAATTATTGGACTGTAATGAGAATGGAGCGGCAATTGTACGTCAGGCAGAGGAACTGGTAAGGCGGGATCAGATGCAGGTTGTTTTGTATTCCGTTGTAACCCAGCAGGCTTCTTATCTGGATGCTGTGCGTGAGGAGTACCGTCTTCCGGCGGTTTTGTTGCGGACATGTTGGCCGACGATAAAGGCTTGCCTGGAATATGTGGAAAAAAAGGGGAGGATGCTGAATGATGCGTTTAGAGAATTACAAAAAGCACTAGGCGAGGATGAAAAAAAAGATGGAATTATGACAGCAATATGCAGACGGAAGATGGCTGCGTTTTATGAAGATTGCCGGTATGCTTTTTTTGCTATGCTGCAGCCGCGTCTCGCTGAGGCGAAAAGCTCGGAGTGGGGTATGATTCACGGAGAGTGGAATGAAACCGTGCAAAGGTATGTGTTGAAAGAATATAATGCATTTATTGAAGAAACCGGGATGAAAGCCAGAGGAATGATCGCACAGCAAGAATGCCGGAAATACCTGTTTGATAAAAAAGAAACGCAGGAGAAAAGGAAGGGAAAGTAAACGATGGAAAAAGAAAAAACAGATTTTTTTGATCAGCTGGATCGTCTTTCCAAGGGAGAGCGAATTTTGCTGAAACGTGCCTGCGGTCAAACGTTGGAACGTTCAAGTGCAGCGACAAAACTGCTGTTTTACAGGTTACTTCCATATGGAACCGCTCAGTGGGAGGAGGAGCGATGGTTTGCGGTTGCATGCCTTCACTGTCTGGAGGATGCAGATTTGGAAAAAGAGAGACGGTTTCCGTTGGCCGTGCAGCTCAGAAAAGAAGCTGCCGGTGCGGGAAATGAGAGTGGGAAAAAGCGGGGGCAGATCCTGATGGATACGGATTGGGATGAGGATGGTTTTTTTGTATCGAAGCTGTTTCGATTGGTAAAATATCTAAAACAGAAAGGATATGCGATTGACTGCGAGAGGCTGCTAAGAGATTTGCTGAGTTGGAATTCGGATAAGAAATACGCGCAAAAGCAGTGGGCGCGCGAGATGGTAATGAAAGAAAGCAGTGAGCAGACTGTTGAGAAGTAAAAAGAGAGGAGAATATAAATGTTAGTAGAGATTCACATGTTAAAAAACTATGCGCCGAGCAATTTAAACCGGGATGATACGGGTGCGCCGAAAAACTGCATGTTTGGGGGAGTGCAGCGGGGGAGAATCTCAAGCCAGTGTCTGAAACGGACCTGGCGCACATCGGAGTATTTTCAAGAGGAGATAGGAAAAGAACATCTTGGAATTCGGACCAGATGTCTGCCAGATCTGGTTTTGGAAAAACTGTCTGATTCTGGTTTTCAGGAAGAATATCTGAATAAGATTCGTCGCAAGCTGACCGGAATTGGCAATTCTGATGGTAGTGAAAATAAGAAAGATGATAAAACAGCGCAGATTGTTTTTTATACACCAGAAGATATCACTGCGGTAGCGGAAAAGATCAGAGAAAAGATGGAACTCTGTGCATCGGCAAAAGAAGTTGGCAATATCTCTGTGAAAGAGCTACAGGCGGATATGAAAAAGGGAAATGCTAGGGCGATTACGCTGGATATGGCGCTGTTTGGCCGGATGGTTACTTCGGACGCATTTGCGGATGTGGAGGCAGCAATGCAGGTTGCGCACGCGATCAGTACGAATCGGGTTATCCTGGAAACAGATTTCTTCACGGCAGTAGATGACCAGATTGCCGGGAGTGAAGAGACTGGAAGTGGAATGATGGGAGACGTTGATTATAATTCATCCTGCTATTATTTCTATGCGTCGCTGGATTTGGAGAAACTCCGAGAGAATCTGGAGAGCGCGCCAGAGCGGGAGGAACTGATGAAAAAGGTACTGCCGGTACTGATTGAAACGATGGCTTTCAGCAATCCGGGAGGGAAGCAGAATACGTTTGCCGCACATTCGCTTCCTAGTGCGATTCTGATAGAATGCAAGGAAAAGAAGGTTCCGGTCAGCTATGCGAATGCATTTGAGATTCCGGTTTTTGCGGATCGGAAAGGAGGACTGATTCTGCATAGCGTGGAAAAACTGGCGGAACAGGAAGAAAAAATGCGAGAAATTTACGGGCTTCCGGTAGAAAAACGCTTGTGGTTTACTACGGAAAAGGTTTCTCTTCCGGAAGAAGCGGCGGTAACGTGCACCTCATTTAATGAGCTGATTTCTGCATTGTCGGAAATGTAAGGGGGAATAGCTGTGTCAAAGTGCACCTATCTGATTTTTCGTCTGGAAGGACCGCTTCAGAGTTGGGGCGAGCGCTCAAAATGGATATATCGTGATACAGCTGATTTTCCGTCTAAATCTGGGGTTGTTGGTCTGATTGCCTGTGCAATGGGGCTACGGAGAGAAGATCCTGAGATTGGAGAGCTGTGTCAGAAGCTTATGATGGCAGTGCGGGCAGAGCGAAGAGGAAGCCGTGTTATGGATTTTCACACGATTCAGTCGTTGCGAATGATGACGGCATCCCGTGGACAGCGAAACAAAAACGGAGAGTTGGGAACAATTTTATCATATCGCTATTATCTTCAGGATGCAAGTTTTCTGGTGGCATTGGACGGCGAATGGGAATTGCTAGAAAAAATAAGGCAGGCGTTGTCAGATCCACGCTGGCAGATTTACTTGGGAAGAAAGAGCTGTGTACCTTCAATTCCGGTTATAGGGAGCTGGTGCAGTGATTATGAAACGCTGGAACAACTGATGCGAAATTATCCCCTTGCCGAGAACGGAAGAAGAGCGGACGCTCAAATTCTTTATCAGCTTGACAGTGCGGATGAAAGCGGACAGATGCGGAGCGATATGCGGCTTGCGTCAGAAAAACGGGAGTATGCGCGGAGAAGAGTGAAGACGGGTCGGATTAACAGGGAGGAAATACTGCATGTATCTTTCTAAAATTATCTTAGATTTGAAACATCCTTCTGTACGGCAGGCACTATGGGATTGTCATGATATGCACCGGAATGTACAGAAATGGTTTGATTTTTCCAGACAGCAGAGTATGGTATTGTATCGTCTGTATCAGAATCGGGAAAAGTATGTGCTTTATGTGTTATCAAAGGACAGATTGCAGAACCTGGCTGGCAATGGCGCGTCTCTGGTTGGCTGCAGAGATATGGGAGAACTGGAGCAGGAAATGGCAGAGGGGAAATCATATCGCTTTGATTTGATGGCAGTTCCGAGTAAAAAAATAAAATCAGAGGGAAAAAACAGCCGTCGTATTGCATTGCGCGATCCAAAGGAATGTGCGGCTTGGCTGGCGCGCAAAGGGGAGCAGAATGGTTTTGAACTGCTTACAGTGATGCCGGAGCCTGGGGGAGTGGTTTCTGGTCAGCGTGGAACAAACCGGATTATATTTGATGCGGTACATTACAGGGGAGTTCTTCAAATAACTCGTGCAGATTTATTTCGGCAGGCATGGGAAAAAGGAATCGGTCCGGAAAAAGCATATGGGATGGGGTTGCTTCTGCTGGTACAGGGGTAAGTTAAGTATGGAGACTGAAATGTGAAAAAAGATTTTCATGAATTACCAAAATTGAGAGACAGTATTTCTTATATTTATGTCGAACATGCTATCATTGAACGCAGTGATTCATCAATCATGCTGATTCAGAAAAGTGGACGAACTCCGATCCCGATTGCATCAACAACCTGTCTGTTGCTCGGGCCAGGAACCAGTATCACACATGCGGCGATTCGTGCGATCTGTGAGAATGGGTGTATGGCCGTATGGTGCGGCGAGAGAATGGAGCATTTTTATGCTAGTGGCATGGGAGAAACGAGGAGTTCGAAAAATCTGATGCGGCAGGCAGAATTGTGCATGGATCAGGAAAAGCATCTGATGGTTGCCAGACGTATGTACGAGAGGCGTTTTCCCAGATTGCCGGAGCGGGAGTATACGCTTCAGCAGTTGAGAGGAATGGAGGGAATACGGGTCAGAGAAGCTTACAAACTATCGTCACGAAGGACAGGAGTTATATGGAAAGCCCGTGATTATAAGCACACAGACTGGGATGCTTCTGATCCGATCAACCGGGCGCTTTCAGCTGGAAATGCGCTTTTATACAATGTCTGCCATGCAGCTGTTGTCTCTCTTGGATATTCCCCAGCTTTAGGATTTGTGCATACTGGCAAAATGTTGTCTTTTGTTTATGATATAGCGGACCTGTATAAGGCAGACGTTACGATTCCTGCGGCATTTGATGCGGTAAAAAGTGGAGAAACCGATCTGGAAAGAGCGGTCAGAATGAATTGTCGAGCTAGATTTGAGACGATAAAATTGCTTAAAAGAATTCCAGAGGATATTGAATGGATTTTTCAGCAATCTGATTCGGAACAGAGAGAAGAAATGTCAGTTGGTGCAATCTGGAATGAAGGAAAAGAGATACGAGGTGGTAAAAATTACGCTGTGGAGGTAAGAGAATGACAGTTTTTGTTATTGAAAATGCACCGGACCGATTACGAGGAGAATTAACACGATGGATTCTGGAAATTAAACCAGGAGTATTTGCTGGAAGAATTTCGGCTTTGGTAAGGGATTTCCTCTGGAAAAAAATTTTATCGGAAAGTCCGTCCCTAGATGCGATCCAACTTTATGATTATGCTTGTGAACAAGGATTTCGTATAAAAATGACAGGAGAACCCAAAAGACATGTTATAGACTTAGAGGGTATTCAGTGTATAGAAATCTCATAAATACGAGCTTTTTTTCAGTGTTAGCCCCACGCATGTGGGGATGAACCGCTTTAAAAGCGCCTTATCCATGGTAGAGGTGGTGTTAGCCCCACGCATGTGGGGATGAACCGATAAAACCAAAACGGCATTTTCCCTGTCCACTCGCGTTAGCCCCACGCATGTGGGGATGAACCGTTTTCTGACGCACAAAAACAGCGCTATCCCATGTTAGCCCCACGCATGTGGGGATGAACCGACACAGAAAAGCGGTATAAGAGGGATGCAATCGTTAGCCCCACGCATGTGGGGATGAACCGCACTGCATCCTGATCGCTGATCCCTGGGCCTGCCGTTAGCCCCACGCATGTGGGGATGAACCGTCTCCGCCTCCGGCTCCGTGCGGCATACCGTCGTTAGCCCCACGCATGTGGGGATGAACCGAGCCTCGGCCTTTTTTGCTGCGTATTTAGCAGCGTTAGCCCCACGCATGTGGGGATGAACCGAGGGTTGTGCTACAATGATCACACATCCTTTCGTTAGCCCCACGCATGTGGGGATGAACCGAATCTTCCGAACTTTTCTTGACAAATTCAATTGTTAGCCCCACGCATGTGGGGATGAACCGCTGGGACGATGAGATCGACCAGCTGTCAGAAAGTTAGCCCCACGCATGTGGGGATGAACCGCGCTTTTCTTTTACTCCCGATAGGGAGTTTTCGTTAGCCCCACGCATGTGGGGATGAACCGACGCACGAGTCGACCAGAATATACTTGACGAGAGTTAGCCCCACGCATGTGGGGATGAACCGTGGTTTTACGCGTTCATTACAAATATTGAGTAGTTAGCCCCACGCATGTGGGGATGAACCGATTAATAATACAGAGGATACATTCAATTATACGTTAGCCCCACGCATGTGGGGATGAACCGTATCATTGACATAGGGTAGTTATTGTGTTATAGTTAGCCCCACGCATGTGGGGATGAACCGTCGCTTATGTTAATCGGAACATTGTTATCAGTGTTAGCCCCACGCATGTGGGGATGAACCTGAACGAGATCATGCCGTATTTTAATCAGCTGTAGTTAGCCCCACGCATGTGGGGATGAACCGTACTTTCTACCGTTCCAGTCATATTCATAGCAATGTTAGCCCCACGCATGTGGGGATGAACCGTCAAGGGAAAAGCGGCAGCCACATAGCAGGAAGTTAGCCCCACGCATGTGGGGGTGAACCGCTGCAGCACTGCAGGAAGCGGCGCAGGGAATATGTTAGCCCCACGCATGTGGGGATGAACCGAATGAGCTGTATCAGGCATATATTGATTTCTGCGTTAGCCCCACGCATGTGGGGATGAACCGAAAAAGTTACCTACATTACCACCGTACAGCTCGTTAGCCCCACGCATGTGGGGATGAACCGTTCCTGAGCATACCCACAAACGGTATAAATGGGTTAGCCCCACGCATGTGGGGATGAACCGAACATCGCTAAGGTCTTTATCCTCTGTTACCTTAGTTAGCCCCACGCATGTGGGGATGAACCGTATATTGTGTGTACTCCGCCAAAATTCAAGAAGTTAGCCCCACGCATGTGGGGATGAACCGACGCAAAAACGCTATACGTGGCAAAATAAAAGGTTAGCCCCACGCATGTGGGGATGAACCGAACTGCTGCAGAAATCGTCTATGAAAAATCGTCGTTAGCCCCACGCATGTGGGGATGAACCGAACTATGAAAGAGTTTCTTTGATGCTCCCGGCGTTAGCCCCACGCATGTGGGGATGAACCGAATAAACTCCAGCGCCTCCTCACGAGAGCCTAGTTAGCCCCACGCATGTGGGGATGAACCGGGAATCCGACCGATATTATGAAAAGGGTGGTCGTTAGCCCCACGCATGTGGGGATGAACCGTATCATTACTAACGCCTACTAAAAGGCTAAAGTTGTTAGCCCCACGCATGTGGGGATGAACCGAGTTGTTTACAGTAGTCAGGCATTCCGGCGCACGTTAGCCCCACGCATGTGGGGATGAACCGACTGGCAGCGTGGGGGACGTGGTAAACCCGGCGTTAGCCCCACGCATGTGGGGATGAACCGTTGTCGTTTTCGATCGTATCCTTGTAAAATTTGTTAGCCCCACGCATGTGGGGATGAACCGTCAATTTTACTTAGGCTCTCTACAGACGAACTTGGTTAGCCCCACGCATGTGGGGATGAACCGATGGCAACTTTTCCGCGGACGACGGCAAGCCAAGTTAGCCCCACGCATGTGGGGATGAACCCCCCGCCGCCGCAAAAGAAAAACGCCGGACAAACGTTAGCCCCACGCATGTGGGGATGAACCGTGAGAAATGCTAAAATATAAAGAATTTTTTACGTTAGCCCCACGCATGTGGGGATGAACCGGTGAATGTTGAGTCAATCAAACTGGCTAAGAAGTTAGCCCCACGCATGTGGGGATGAACCGGTATCAATCTTGTTACAGGTAACAACAAAAACGTTAGCCCCACGCATGTGGGGATGAACCGAACTAATTTATCTTCATTGCGCAAAAGGAGAAGTTAGCCCCACGCATGTGGGGATGAACCGAACGACGTCGGCTTGACCGGCAGTATGGCCGCCGTTAGCCCCACGCATGTGGGGATGAACCGAACAGCTCCGGTATCTGAATGGTTGACGGGGCTGTTAGCCCCACGCATGTGGGGATGAACCGAATGATAGTCTTTTTACAGGTCAGACGAACATCGTTAGCCCCACGCATGTGGGGATGAACCGTATATATATAAATATTTATTTAAACCAAAGAGAGTTAGCCCCACGCATGTGGGGATGAACCGCCGACCGCAGAGGTGCAGGGCGTGATGGATCGCGTTAGCCCCACGCATGTGGGGATGAACCGAAGCAGATCCGGACATTGATCGCGACCAGGGCGTTAGCCCCACGCATGTGGGGATGAACCGAGGAACACAAAAACAAAAAGCCGCTGGACGGACGTTAGCCCCACGCATGTGTGGATGAACCAGCTCTTCGCCTTGTTCCTGAGTCGGAACTTAGAGCGTTAGCCCCACGCATGTGGGGATGAATCGTTAAAATAGGCAATAATCCTGTAATCTTTGATGATATCTTTTTCTGTTGAACCGGAACGGATTTCAGAGTAGGTAACGTAATAGAAAGAAATTTATTTTGCACGGCCAGTTTTATTGGATTTTTTGTTGAATATCCATTTTATTTCATTCACATCTTGTTCGCAGATAAGTTACTAGTAGGATAAGAGAGTGCTTCTACGTGTACTTGAAGAGTAAAATTTAAAGATTTGGTGTGATTTTTTAAAAACCATTGGCAATTTGTTTTAGGCACAGAAAGGGAAGTATTATTTTTGAAAAAACGGATACCTGATGGCTTCATGTATTTTTTTCCTTCCGCTTCGTTATGACGTCCTCCGGCCCGACGGTTCCGGCAATCAGCGGCGAGCGGGGGTCGTGCGCGCGGATGTTTTGCAGGATCCGGCTGCGGCTGTGATCGGCGTAGCAGTAGAGGCAGCCGCCGGGACAGGTGTCGTAGGCGCCGATGTCCACGCTGGCGGCGCAGCCGCAGGCGGGCCGCTGGTTGGGATCTCTGCGGGCGGCAAGCGGCCTTGCGCCGATGCGTTCCAGACGGGCGGCGTCGATGCAGGCGGCATGTGAAATGTCGAGGGAGGAGAGATCGATTTCCTCGGCGCAGGTGGCGAGGCGCAGTCCGTATTCGCTGGCAATCTGCGAGAAGCAGCGCATGAGTTCCAGGCGCTCTTCGTTCGTTTCCTGCCGGACGGAGAGCGGCCGCATATGGCAGGCGGTATTGCGGTAATAATCGAGGAAGCTGACGGTGCAGAGCTCGGTTGCCCCAGCCAGCGCTTCTGCCATCCGGCGAAATGCCAGGCAGTGATATTGGAACGTGTAGCGCGCGCTGAAAAAGATGGGGTCATAGCGCCAGAGCACGCGCTCTTTCCCGATGGCCTGCGAAAGGCGCAGAAAGGCCGGAATCAGAGTTTCTTTTTTGTCCGGAAGACGCGGTTCTGCGTCGCGGCCGTAGGGCGTAAGGGTAAACTGGACGTAGTACGGAAAACGTTCCAGCTCTGAAAGGCGCTTCAGTATGGGAAGCGGATTTTTCGTCCAGAAAACGATGCCGTCCACGGATTCCGGCAACAGGCTGACGCGGCTGATGCGGCGCGGGTTAAAGGGATTGCGGACCAGGACGAAGCCCTCCCGCAGGCGGTTAAAAAACCATTCGGAATAGCAGGCGGGGATGTCGGTCCGGCGGCTGGCGCTGAGAATCATAAATGAAAGCGGCCTCCTTTTTCTTTTCCTAAAGTGTAGCACAGAGGGGCATTGGGGGCAAGGTGCGGCAGGGCGGGGGATGTCTCATACGTTCTACGTCAGGTAAAAAGTCAGAGGAACCCGGGAAATCCGGCGGATATGTCTATACAGGTCTATACAAATCCGGGATAATAGTACATTTTTCAATACAAGAAGGAAAAAGCTTTACAATTTTGAGAAAACCCCGTACAATGATCAAATAGATTGAGAAGGGGTAAGGTTTTATGTCGGAGAATCAAGAGGCAAATTTGCCGAGTTATGTAAAGGTCCAGAATTATATTCTGGAAAAATGTAAAAGCGGGGAGTACGCGATCGGCTCCCGGATCCCCTCGGAGACGGAGCTGGCGCAGATGTTTTCGGTGTCCCGCATCACGGCCAACAAGGCGGTTTCCGAGCTGGCGCTGATGGGGATCCTGAAGCGGATCCGCGGGAAGGGAAGCTTTGTCGTTTCGCCGGTTCCCACTGACGTCAATGCGTCGCAGGCGTTTTCGGCGGCGGTTATTACGAATATTTCCGAGGGGAAAAAGCATGAGCTTTCTTCGTTCCGTATCCTGCCGTCCTGTCCGGAGCTGGCACAGCGCTTTAAACTGCCGGAGGATGAGAGCTTTTACGAGATCGTGCGCAAGAATATCAATTCGCGCAGCTACGTTTCCTGGGATTATTCGTATATCCCCTGTTCGATTTCGCCGGATCTGTCGTTTTCCTTTGAGCAGATGAAGGACTGCTATATTCATGAGTATCTGAAGTTTCTGCCCGGCGTGCATCCGAAATTCATGAAGATCTTTATCAATACGCCCTGCTTTTCTTTTCTGATGCCGGGCATGGAGCGCTTTGAGGATCCGTCTGGGGTGTCGATCTGGTCGTCCTGCATTTATGACGGCAACATGAACATTCTGGCGGCTACGTTTACGCTGTATTCCCTGTCGGACGACGAAGTGCCGCTGTTCCTGTTTTCCGTCTGAGGCGTTTTTTCTGAGGAAAAGAGGAGCGGCGGCCGCCCGCGGGGCGTCATGCAGAAACAGGCTGCGGTAAGCTCAAACGGAGTGAGAGAAAGCAAAGGATAAAATAAGGGAAGAGAAAAACGAGGACAGAGTAAACGAAGAAAGAGCAAACGAGAGAAGAGAAAACGAGGAAGCGCCGCTTTATCCCCAGGGAGGAGGATGAGGCGGCGCTTCCGTTTCTTTCAAACAGATTCTTCAGTATTGCGGTCCGGGCGGGCGCTCTCAGGCGTTGGCCCAGTCTTCGATCATGATCTTCAGGATCTCCTGATCGGTCTCGCGCATGCCCTCGCGGCCCAGGCGGCCGACGTTGGCGATGGTATTTTCCACGCCTTTTTTGACGATGCCGTCCCCGCTGCGGAACTGCTGGTTGTAGCAGTACATTTCATAGCCGGTAATGCCGGCGTCCACGCCGACGGCGATCTTTCCTGCGCAGGAGGCCTTGGCCCCGTCGCAGATGACGCCGGATACGACGGCCAGGGCGTTGACCAGCGTGTGGGAGATGGCCTTTAAATCGGCTCCCTTCAGATAGGCGATGCCGCAGCCCGCGGCCGCGCCGGCGCTGATTGCGCCGCAGAAGGCGGAAAGGCGGCCGATGCCGGTCTTCTCATGGATGCCGATCAGGTTGGCGAGCGTCAGGGCGCGGTACAGTTTTTCCTGGCTAACGCCCAGATCCTTGGCGTATACGACCAGGGGAAGCGTCACGGTAATTCCCTGGTTGCCGCTGCCTGCGTTGATGACGACCGGGAGCTCGCAGCCGTTCATGCGGGCGTCGGAGCCGGCGGCCGCCATGGCTTTGGCGCGGTTGCGCGCCGTGTCGGGGCCGCTGTGCAGGATAACGGATCCGACGTTGGCGCCGTAATCGCCGCGCAGGCCTTCCTCGGCGATGGCGGTATTGTACTGGATCTGGCGGTCCAGGACCTCGCGCACGTCGTCGATCTCCACGGAATTGGCGAATTCATAGATTGTCTTTACGGTCAGGAACGAGCGGTCGGTCAGGCCCTTTTCGCTCTCGTCCTCCACCGGCTCGTTGCGGATCAGATCGCCGTCTTTTTCGATCAGGACGACGTTCGTGTGATAGTTGGCGATGCGGACCTTGGCGTAGGAATCGCCGCTGTAAAGCGTGACGATGATGTCAAAAATCAGCTCGGTGTCGGCCAGGCGGACCTCCGTCTTTACCTTGTCCAGGAAGCGGCGGATTTCCTCTTTCTGCTCCGGGGAAACCTGGGCGATGACCTGCAGCTGCTTGTCCGGATCGCCGGCCACGATTCCGGCCGCCGTCGCCGCCGGAATGCCCCGCAGGCCGTCCGTATTGGGGACTACCACGCTCTTGACGTTTTTGATAATGTTGCCGCTGGCTTCCACCAGGACGCGATCCGGAAGTTTCTCCAGATATTTCCGGGCGATAGCCGCGCAGTAGGCGATGGCGATGGGCTCCGTGCATCCCATGGCGGGCAGAAGCTCTTCTTTAAGGATTGCGACACAGTCCTGATAAGCCTGATCAGTTCGATTCATGGTAAAGTCCCCCTTGTCTTTGTTATTATTTTCATGTCATTTTATTATTAATGACATATGGTTTCTAATGTCAATACCAATATAACAAATCCGGTGGAAATGTCAATATATTTTCTGCGCAGGAAGGAGAAAACGAGCGGAGCATGTCCGGAAACGGAAACGAAATTTCAACAAAAAAATGCGGAAATGTGTGAAAAAATAGTGTATAATAACAGGAGACGGCCGCGTGTTGGGCGAAAATGTCTTTATATATGAAACTGTTTTTGGATTAGAGGAGAAAAAGATGAAAATAGCGGTTTTGGGCCTGGGAAAGATCGGGCACGGCGTAGCGGCTCTGCTGGCGTCCCGGGGATGTTCGGTAACCGGTTTTACCAGGGACCGGCAGAAGGCGGAAGATGTAAACCGGTACGGGATTACCGTTTCCGGCGCACTGGAGGGAAATTTTTCCGTGCGGGCGACGACGGATCTGGACGAGGCGGTAAAAGAGGCCCGGTTTCTGGTGGTCACGACGGTTTCGAGCGGGCATAAGCCTCTGGCGAAGCTGCTTCGCGGACGGCTGGAGCCGGGACAGCGGATCGTGATTTTTACGGGCAACTGGGGCGCGTATGAGTTTTATACCGTGCTGAAGGACGAGGCGGAGCAAAAGGGTGTGATTGTGGGAGAAACGGGCGGAAATCTGGCCGCGGTCCCGGAGCTTTCCCGGCCGGCGGTCATCCGGATGAAGCCGGTCAAAGCGCGCATGAGTTTTGCCGCGATTCCGGCGTCTGCGGCGCCGCAGATCAGAGAAGAGCTGCGGGACGTGTTTCCGGAATTTTACCCGGCGGCCTCGGTTCTGGATACGTCCCTGAACAACACGAATCCGCCGGTCCACGTTCCGATCTGCCTCTTTAATTTTACCCGGATGGCAAACGGGGAGGACGCGCTGTTTTACGGCGAATGCCTGCCGCCGCTTCTTCTGGATTACCTGATGGCGGCGGACCGGGAGCGCTGCGGGGTGGCGCGGGCCGTCGGGGCCGCGCCGAAGACGATTCTGGATCTGATGAATGAGGCGTGGCAGGTACGCTTTGATAATATTAAGGATCTGGGCCTTCAGAATCCGAGCCTGAAATCGGTCAGGCTGCCGAAAACGCCGTACCATCGTTTCCTGCTGGAGGATGTTCCCTACGGCTTCGTGCCGGTCAGCCGTCTGGGAAAGCAGTATGGCGTTCCCACGCCGCGCATCGACCAGATGATCGGGCTCTGCGGGGCGCTCCTGGGGGATCGGGTGCAGCTGGAAGGGCCGGAGTTTTCCCTGCCGCTTTCGGAATTGCCGAGATAAGACATGACAAAGTGTTGAAGAAATGGTTTGAATGTCAAGATTTTTTGTTAAATGTAAATATAAATGTATTGACTTTGGGAAATTTATATAGTACAATCTCAGCAGAAAACGTTCGATTGCCCGGAATGGCAGAGGAGCGCCGGTAAAGAGGACGGCGCGCGGCGCCCGCCCCTTGCGGCGGGGGATGCCTCCGGACACGGGAAAGGGGAGCATGAGATGACGAAAGCAGAACGTATCCGCGCTGCGCTGCGGGGCGAGCGGCCCGACCGGGTTCCTTACGCCCTGTGGTCGCATTTTCCGGGGTTCGACAGAGACCCGGTCAGACTGGCGCAGGAGAGCTGGAAGTTTTACAAAAAGCTGGACATTGATCTCATCAAGACCATGAACAATGGCATGTACCCCATCGAGGACCTGGGATGCGAGATTGATTATTCCGAGGTTCCCAAAGGGGGAGTGGCCCGCCTGGTCAGCACGCCGGTTCACGAGGTGGCCGACTGGGACAAAATCGAGGTCTGCGATGTAACCAAGGGGGCCCTGGCCCGGGAGCTCCATTCGCTGGAGCTGCTCCTGGAGGAGCGGGACAAGGCCGGAGACGACGTGCCGGTTATTTTTACCTGTTTCAGTCCTCTGACCATTGCCGACAAGGTGTCGGGCAAGCACTGGCAGGAGCACATTGAGCAGGGCGGCATGGACCGGATCAAGGGCGCGATGGAGAAGATTACGGAGACGACCTGTAATCTGGTTCGCCGGGCTACCGAGATGGGGGCCGACGGAATTTTCCTGGCCTCCCAGATCAGCAACTATGATGTGACGACGATCGATTGCTACCGGGAGCTGGGCGTGCCGTACGACTGCCGCGTGATCGAGGCGTCGAAGGGCTGGGTCAATATCCTTCACGCACACGGCAACGACATTATGTTTGAGCTTCTGAAGGATTATCCGGTTAACGTCTTTAACTGGCATGTGGGAGACAGCCTGCCGGATATGGACGAATGTGCGCTGCTTACCGGCAAGTGCCTGATGGGCGGCCTGCAGCGGTTCGATATTACCAACCGCAAGCACAACGCCGTCCGCAACCAGATTTTCCGCGCGCTGAAAGCCACGGATGGAAAAGGGCTGATTCTGACGCCCGGATGCGTCATCCGCTATCCTCTGGACGAGGAAATGCTCGCTTCCGTACGGAAGATGAAAGAGGAAGTGGAGGACAAGCTGTTTTGCGACTGATTTGTTCTGTTATAAAATAAGAAGGGGGGATATATCTTGGATAAGAAGAAAATCAGTATTATCAGCAGTATTGTGGTAATAGCCATTGCAGTCATGTTTCTGGTCTATTCCCTTCAGTATTCCTTCGTGGGAATCATCGGACCGGGTCCCGGCGTGATGCCGTTCTGCCTGTCTCTGATCCTGCTGGTTCTGTCGGTGTCTTATCTGATCACTGCTCTGCGCGGGAAGGATTCCATCGGCAGTATGCCTGACAAAAAGGGTCTGTTCAGCATTCTGATGATCCTGGTGTACATGGCGATTTATGTAGTTTTGCTTAAGCCGCTTGGCTCCGTGCTGGCAGGAATCGTGTTCCTGTTTTTACTGTACCGCAACAGCTACCGCTGGTACACGGCGCTGGGAATTTCGGCGATTGTTTCTGTATTTCTGTTTGTGGTGTTCCGGGTGCTGCTGGAGGTCAATCTTCCGGTCAACGCGCTGGGATTCTAAAAGGGGGGAAAGACGTTGATAGAATCTTTAATGAGTCTGATGGGCGGTTTCGCGACGGCGCTGACCCCCATGAACCTGCTGTTCTGTCTGGCCGGCGTCAGCATGGGTATGTTCGTCGGCGTACTTCCGGGCCTGGGCCCTGTGGCCGGTACGGCTCTGCTGATCCCGATGACCTACGGCATGGAGCCGGTTACCGCCATTATCATGCTGGCCGGTATTTTCTACGGCGCCATGTACGGCGGAACGATTACGTCGGTTCTGATTAACACGCCGGGCGAGGGTGCTTCGGTTATTACCTGTATCGACGGCTATCAGATGGCCCGCCAGGGACGCGCCGGCCAGGCGCTGGGCGTGGCGGCCATCGGTTCCTTCGTCGGCGGCGTGGTTGCCATTGTCTGCCTGACGTTTCTGGGACCGGCGATTGCCGATATCGCACTGGGCTTTGGCCCGCCCGAATTCTTCAGCCTGATGATGTTCGGCCTGCTGCTGGTAGTCGGCCTGATGGGCAAGTCGGTTGTAAAGGGCCTGATTGCGGCGGTGCTGGGCGTGCTGCTCTCCGAGATCGGTATCGACAGCGGTTCCGGTATGGACCGGTTCCTGTTCGGCCAGATTGAGCTTCTGGACGGAATCGATTTCGTAGTTCTGGCCATGGGCCTGTTCGGTATTTCCGAGATCCTGCTGAACATGGAGGATGTATCCAAGGTTGCGGTTCCGGCCAGGGTAGAGAAGATGATTCCGCCCCGCGAGGAGTGGAAGCCGACGTTATCGGCCATTGCCCGCGGTACCGGCATCGGCATGGTGCTGGGCCTGATTCCCGGCTCCAGCGCTTCGATTGCTTCGCTGATTTCCTATTCGGTCGAGAAGAAGGTAGCCAAGGATCCCAGCCGGTTCGGCCATGGCGCCATCGAGGGCGTAGCCGGTCCGGAGACGGCCAACAACGCGTATTCCGGCGCGGCGCTGATCCCGCTGTTCACGCTGGGTATCCCCAGCTCGCCGACGGTTGCCATCCTGCTGGGCGCGTTCATCATGCACGGCCTGAATCCGGGACCGCTTCTGTATCAGAGCGATCCGGACTTCATCTGGGGCGTTACCGCCAGTATGTTTATCGGCAACCTGCTGCTGCTGATTATGAACCTTCCCATGGCGAACCTGTGGGCCAAGGTGGCACTGGTTCCCTACAAACTGCTCTATCCGATTATCCTGATCGTCTGCATGATCGGTATTTACTCGGTAGGGCGCAGCCTGTTTGACGTAGGCCTGCTGATCTTCTTCGGCGTCATCGGCTATCTGATGAAGAAGCTGGAGGTTCCCGCGGCCGCGCTGATTCTGGCCTTTATCCTGGGAGAGAACCTGGAATATACGATGATACAGACCGTGTCCATGTCCGACGCGGGTATGCTTCTTCTGTTCCAGCGTCCGGTCTCCTGCGTTATCACAATCCTGTGCATTATCGCCCTGGTAATCAGTCTCTACACGGCTATCAAGCAGAGACGCGATCAGCTGGGCGATGAATAAGCAAATATAAAGAATGGAGGGAGAAACATTATGAGAAAGAGACTGATTGGCGCTTTGGCCATGGCAGCGGTTTCTGCTTCCCTGGCGGCCTGCAGCAGCTCTTCCGGCGGAAGCGCTGATACGACGGCGGCGGCTGCAGAAGACGGAGCGGCAGCAGAAGGCGAGGCGGAAGGCGAAGCGGCTGAGAGTGCCGATGAAGGCGAGTATGCGTCCTATCCGGAACGCGCCATTGAAGCGATTATCGCGTTTGATCCGGGCGGAGGAAGCGACATCGCGGCCCGCAGCATCTTAAGCTATACCGAGGAGTATCTGGGCGAGCCGTTCGCGATTGAGAACCAGCCCGGAGCCGGCGGCGTCGTTGGCTGGACGGCCATCGCGCATTCGGAGCCGGACGGCTATACGCTGGGGATGATCAACCTGCCGTCCATTATCTTCAACCCGATTACCATGGGCGATCAGGTCAACTACACGATGGATGATTTTGCTCCGATTGCCAATTTCGTCAGCGACCCGGGTACGTTCGCCGTACTGCCGGACAGCGAAATTCAGACGTTTGAGGACATGATCAACAAGGCAAAGGAAACGCCCAACGGCCTGCGGATCGCGTACAGCGGCCCCGGCACCAGCGAGGCGCTGACGCTTCGCCGGATGGAGCAGACGTACGGCATCGAGCTGCGCGAGGTTCCGTTTGACGGTACCGGCCCCATGCTGACCGCTCTGCTGGGCAAGCAGGTCGACGTAATGTGCGCCAATGTTTCTGAGATTGTAGGACAGTACGAGGGCGGCGCGGTTAAGCTGCTGGCTGTCGGCGCGGAAGAGCGGATCGATATGGTTCCGGATGTTCCCACCTACATCGAGTGCGGATTTGAGCAGACGCAGGTCGCGATGCGCGGTATGGCCGCTCCGGCGGGCACGCCCGACGAGATCATCCAGAAGCTGGCCGCAGCAATGGAGCAGACCTTCAACAATCCGGAGTTCCAGGAGGCTGCCGCTTCCCAGAACCTGCCGCTGGATTTCCTCGGACCGGAAGAATTCCAGGCCGAGATCGATCGCCAGGAGCAGTTCTACACGGAGCAGTACGCGGAGAATCCCTGGTAGGATGCGGACAGACGGCCTGACGGCGGTCTGAAGCGACAGAAAAACAGCATATCAATCTGTTCCGGCGGGCGGCCGCCCGCCGGAGCAACAGAGAGGATCCCTGCAGATATGCGGGGGTCCTTTTTTGGATACGTTTCCGAGTGAACAAGTCTGCGTTAGAATGGGTTCGAGAGAAAACGGGAAGGCGGGGCAGGAACAGGGCCGCTTTGCTATCCCTGGCATCGGCAGGAAGCTTGTTTCCGATCTGCTTTCACGTATAGTTATGGATGCAGCGGCATTTGAGTACCATACGCGCGTCGTTATCCGGAACTGTCGGTACATTCTTTATTATCCGGAACTGCCTTAAAAATAGATTGACTTATGTACGAAATCGGATATAATAAAGAATGTACGAAATCAGACATGAAAGGGCGGGGATCATTTGCATTATTTGGAAACGGGTCAATATACCTATTTAGCCGGAGAAATCAATGCTTTATACCACGAAGCGGCCGTAAAAATGGGAATTTCGGACAGTGTTCAAAATATTCTGTATGTCCTTTGTGAGAAAGACGGGCGATGCCTGCAGAGTGAAATCAGCAAACTCACAGGTATCAGCCGTCAGACGATCAACTCTGCCATTCGTAAACTGGAAAAAGAGGAAATTGTATATTTGGAACAGGGAAAAGGCAGAAATACGATTCTCTGTCTGACAGAAAAAGGAAAGAAATATTCTCTGGAAAAAATAATGCCGATCCACGAGATTGAAAATAAAATCTGGAATGAGTGGACAGCGGAAGAACAGCGGCAATATCTGACGCTGACGAAAAAATATCGTGACGGATTAAAAAAATACCTGGAAGCTATGTTATAAAAACAGAAGGCAAAATTTTTTGAAGGGAGGTGGCTTGATGTCGGCAGCAGTGTAATAAGGGGATGATCACATTCGATATTGTCCCCTGTTTGAAAAATGATTTTGAAAATGAGAGGACAATTTGATATGGAAAAAGCACAAAAACAAAAATGGAAAACACAGTTTATGATTGTTGCATTGGGACAGGCGGTTTCAATGTTAGGAAGCCATGGCGTTCAGTTTGCGCTGATCTGGTGGCTTGCTGAAAAAACATCTTCGCCGTTGATGCTGGGAATAGCAGGGCTTGTTGCCTATCTCCCAATGACTTTGTTTAGTCCGCTGGCCGGAATCGCAGCCGACCGTTATAACCGAAAATTCATTTCTATTTTTTCGGATATGATGATGGGGACGATTGCGTTAATCTATGCAGGATTGCTGTTCTTTTTTAACCTTCCGGTGTGGACTGTATTTGTCATGCTGTGCGTCAGGGGGATTGGAAGTACATTCCAGCAGCCTGCAATCCAGTCCATGATTCCGCAGCTTGTACCAAAAGACCAGCTGGTAAAAACAAATGGATGGATGCAGCTTTTAAATTCCGGCTCATTCTTATTGGGACCGGTAATCGGCGCGTCTTTGTATGCGATTTTTCCGATGTCAGTCGTCTTAATGAGCGATGTGGCGGGAGCGATTTTGGCAAGTATTGCGTTGGCTGTTGTTAAAATTCCGGAACTTGAAAAAACAGATCGGGAAGAACCTCATTTTATTGCTGAAATAAAAGAGGGATTACAGGTATTTAAGGAAGACAGAAGTTTGTTTCACATTGTAATTGCAGAAGCGCTCTGTATGTTCTTTTATGCGCCGTTATCTTCCTTTTATCCGTTAATGACAAGCCACTATTTTAAGCTGTCGGCAATGTATGGCAGTGCGGTGGAATTGTCTTTTGCGATCGGTATGATGGTATCCTCCCTCTTATTTTCCAGCGTTCTCAAGATAAACCGGAAAATCAGGGTTTCTTTTACCGGCCTGTTTGGAATGGGAGCGATGTCGATGTTCTGCGGTATCATACCGCCTACTTATATAGGCTGGTTTTTCTTTGCGGGAGGCTGTATCTGCCTGGGGGCTTCCGGTAATGTCCATACCATCCCGTTGACTGCCTATATGCAGGAAACCATATCCCCTGACAAAATGGGGCGGGCGTTTTCGGTACTTACTCTGATATCTTCTGTTACCATGCCGGCGGGCTTGCTTTTTAGCAGCCCGATTGCAGAAAAAGTAGGTGTAAATGTCTGGTTT
Organism: uncultured Lachnospiraceae bacterium; assembly: GCA_944381615.1. Lineage (GTDB taxonomy): Bacteria > Bacillota > Clostridia > Lachnospirales > Lachnospiraceae > Otoolea. Next base: position 141,162 of record CALWLT010000008.1, read on the forward strand.
TTCATCTCTGGTCTATGTATGATTCTTCTTACTGCCAGTGTTTCAATCCACTATTCGGTAAAGTGCAGGAGGAAGAAAAAATATATCATGTTCCGGGGACAAAAAGGGTTTTAATGAAAAGAGGCGTTAATAAATGAGTCAGCACATTACGGTAGAGGCCTATAATCCGTTATGGGTAAAGAAATATGAGGAAGAATCGGCGTTGATTAGAGACATTCTTGCTGATAACTGTATTGCAGTCTATCACATAGGCAGCACATCTGTGCCGGGATTGGCGGCGAAGCCGATTATTGATATTATGGCGGTGGTAAGAAGTCTTGAACAGGTTGATTGTGTTGCAGAAATAAAGAGTGTAAAACAGAATTCCGGGAGATGGAAAGCGGCATCTTTCGGAATTTCGTATTATTCCGATAGACGAAAATATTATTCCGATGCCGTTGATATTGTTCCGGTAATAGGGTATGCTATTGTTTAAAGCGAGGTGCAGATTTATGTATATGACAGTAAAACAGGCAGCCGAGAAATGGAACATTTCAGACAGAAGAGTGAGGATACTTTGTTCAGAAGGGAAGATACCGGGCGTTACCCGTGAGGGACGCAGTTGGAAAATACCGGAAGATGCAAAGAAACCGGAGGATGGACGATATAAGACTGCGGAAAATCTGTTGGAGAGGATTGACAGAAAGAAAACAGAATTGGATTCCAGGCGTCCGCTGACAAAGGGAGAGTTGGAGCGTCTCACGGAAGAATTTGTGGTTGAATACACTTATAATTCCAATGCTATTGAGGGTAATACGCTGACTCTTCGGGAAACGGACATGGTACTGCGCGGGCTGACAATTGACAAAAAGCCGCTGAAAGATCATATGGAAGCGGTGGGACATAAAGAAGCCTTTTACTTTGTACAGGATTTAGTGAAGGAACAGGTGCCTTTATCAGAAAGCGTAATAAAACAGATTCATTATCTGGTTCTGGCTGATAAAAAGGATGATCGTGGGGTTTATAGAAGAATTCCGGTAAGAATTATGGGAGCGCAGCATGAACCAGTGCAGCCTTATCTGATTCAGCCTAAAATGGAACAGTTATTGGAAAATTATAAAAATAGCACAGAGCATATTATCCCTCGGCTTGCACGGTTTCACATTGAGTTTGAAGATATCCATCCTTTTATCGACGGAAACGGCCGCACGGGACGGTTACTTGTGAATCTGGAATTGATGAAAGCGGGTTATCCGCCGATTGATATTAAATTTACAGATCGGATTGCTTATTATAATGCTTTTGACGAATATTATGTCAAACATAATTTAGAAGGAATGGAAAAATTGTTTGCAAGATATGTGAATGAAAGGCTGGAAAGCTATTTGAAAATATTAGAGAAATGAAAACAAATATAGGTATTAAAACTTATTTATAGCAAAGCCAGCCGCAGCGAGTGACCGGCGTGCATATTTTCCGGACACGCAGCACAGCGGGGGGCATATCCAGCTGGCCTTGCAACGGCTGATCGCCGCAGTGTTCCAGCTTCGTTTTGATTGGCAAGTTAAAAACGGAATACCAGCTGTTATAGATTGTTCCGCCTGACACCCTGGCAAGTTTACAGGCTGTCTATTCCCATAAAGGAACGGTCATAGTATAATAGGGCCAAAGGCAAATGAGAATTGCGAGGAAAAATACAGATGAATCAAGGAAAAAACGATGAAACGAGCTGTAGAACGCTCAAAATTAGACAGAAAAATAAATGTTGAATTAGTAGAGACCATATGGGGACAATTTTGTAATCTGGGGATATATGAGGCGAATGTTGTAGATACGACAAATTACTCCATTCAAGAAACGGCTTCCGCTATGCTGGAAAAAATAGCGAGCGGAAAGGCTCTGCTTTCCTGAAATGGTTTCGTAAATACACAGGACTTACGAGGAGTTATTAAAAGATGATAAGAATTTTATTTGTCTGCTATGGCAATATCTGCCGTTCTCCGATGGGGGAATTCATTTTAAAGGACCTGGTGCGCCGCCAGGGGATGGAGGATCAGTTCCTGATTGCTTCGGCGGCAGTCAGCGCCGAAGAGACAGGCAATCCGGTTTATCCGCCGGCGCGCCGAAAATTGCAGGAGCACGGGATTTCCTGCGAGGGCAAGAGGGCGGTGCAGATGGTAAAAAGTGATTACGCGCGCTACGATTATCTTCTGGCGGCGGAAGAGCGTAATTTATCTGGCATGAAGCGGATTGCAGGGGGAGATCCGGAGCGAAAAATGTTCCGGCTTCTGGATTTTTCCGACCGGCCCCGCAATATTGCGGATCCGTGGTATACCGGAGATTTTGATACGGCGTACTGCGAGATCCGGGAAGGCTGCGAAGCGTTTTTACATTATCTGAAGCAACAGGGAATCTGCAAAGAAAAGGCCGCGCCGGACGGGCAGTAGCGGGATAAAAAGGAGGAGGGGAGCCGCCGGGAATGGGGTTCCCGGCAGTTCCCCGAAAGGTATGAAAAAGTATATTGTGAAAGGTTTATCGCCTTGTCGATGATTACTATACCTGAAAAATGTGATAAAAGTATGTTTGGATTGTGAATAAAAAGTGAAATCAGAACAGAAGAACGGGCCTGCCAGTGGCGACCGGACAGACCCGCATAGGTAGGAATATATTGACAGGTTTATTATAACAAAAGAAGCAGAAAAATGCAATATATTTCATCAAAAATCAGAGAAAAAGTGATAAAATCAAAGAGATGACTCCCGATTCCTGTTTTTCATCCGGAATTTATTGGGGAGACGGAATATCTTGTCCGTTTTTGGATAGGATTGTCGATAAAGAAATTTGCGCTTTTGCAGAAATTTTTTGATTATTTCTTGCCAAATCTCGTTTCTCATAGTATAATAAGAACCGATGGAGATATAGCTCAGCTGGGAGAGCATTTGCTTGACGTGCAAAGGGTCGCAGGTTCGAGTCCTGTTGTCTCCAGTTTCTTAAAACCCTTGAAAAATCAGGAAAAACCTTGATTTTTCAAGGGTTTTCGATGTTTTTGAGTGCCGGTCCTGAGCCAGTCCTGAGCCTGCCTTCCGGGGACTTTTCAGGGCTGCTTTTTCATGTTATGATAAGAGAGGTCTTGCGGCCGGGGACGCCGCGGAATGCGGAGAAGCGTCAGAAAAAATCCTGCCGGACCGGATTCCCGGTTCGGCAGGACTTCTGAGAGTGGAAGCAATGGGGCTCGAACCCATGACCTCTCGCGTGTGAGGCGAACGCTCATCCCGGCTGAGCTATGCTTCCTTACGGTACTATTGTAGCACATTTATGCGAAAAAACAAGAAGAAAAATAAGAAAATCAGAAAAACGGAAAAAGCAGAAAACAGAAGATAAAAAAGGACGGGGGAAAAGAGGATGGAATCATTTGTCTATGAAAACGCGACCCGCGTGTATTTTGGCAGAGGATGCGTGGGAGCTTCGCTGGAAGAGGCGGTACGCGGACTGGGAAAAACGGTGCTGTTAGCTTACGGCGGCGGCTCGATTAAGAAAAACGGGATTTACGGCGAGGTAACGGGGATCCTGAAAAAAGCGGGGAAAGAGATTGTCGATTTTCCCGGAATTATGCCTAATCCGACCTGGCGCAAAGTCCAGGAAGGGAAGCGGGCGGTAAAGGAGCACGGCGTGGACTTTATTCTGGGAGTCGGCGGCGGTTCGGTCATGGACTGCTGCAAGGCGATTTCCATGGCGGCGGCCACGGAGCGCGACGTGTGGGAAGAGTACTGGATTCGGAAGGGAGTTGTGGATTTTGAGCCGGTACCGGTCGGGCTGATCGTGACGGTAGTCGGAACCGGGAGTGAGGTCAACGGAGAAGGCGTGATCACGAACGAGGAGCAGAAAATCAAGACGAGCCGGAATTATCCGCGCTGCAACGCCCGTTTTGCCATGCTGGATCCGGTTTATACGTATACGGTTTCGCCGCAGCAGACGGCGGCGGGCGGGTTTGATATGCTCAGCCATGTGATGGAGACGTATTTCAGCGGGCCGGACGACGGCAACATTTCAGATGCGGTATCGGAGGCGCTGATGCGCACGATCATCCGGAACCTTCCGGTGGCAATCCGGGAGCCGGAAAATTATGAGGCCCGGAGCAATCTGATGTGGGCGTCTTCCATGGCGGAGATCGGGATCATCAAGCTGGGGAAGCGCTGTGATTTTGAGGCGCACATGATCGAACATCAGATGGGAGCGTTTACAGACTGTAATCACGGGATGGGGCTGGCGGTCATCCATCCGGCCTATTACCGGCGTATCTGCCGCGACGGGCTGGCGAAATTTGCGGCGTTTGCCGAACGGGTCTGGGAAATTCCGGCGCAGGGAAAGACGCAGGAGGAGCTGGCTTTGGCCGGAATCGACGCGCTGGAAGCGTTTATCCGATCGATCGGGCTGCCCGCAACGCTGCGGGAGCTGGGGATCACGGACCGCTCGCTTTTAAAGCCCATCGCCGATTCCTGCCTGATCAATGAGGGGGGATACCGGGCGCTGACGCACGGGGAGATCCTGGAGATCCTGGAAGAATGCTACTGAGATCTGGCAGAGAGAAGAAAGGGCGCGAGGCCGCGCAGGGTGTTTGATATGTTTGGAGGCCGCGGCCCGGAGATGAGGGGGGAGCTGTATTTTGCAGAGAGACAGGAGACAGATGGAGCAGGAAGAGATAGAGTGCTGCGAGGATTTTCAGGTGCATGACGAGGTGGTGCAGGCGGTGCGCGGGCATATGCCGGACGAGGGGGAACTCTGCGATCTGGCGGAGCTTTTCAAGGTGTTTGGCGATTCGACGCGGATTCGGATTTTATGCGTCTTGTCAGAATCAGAACTCTGTGTCTGCGATATCGCGCAGCTGCTTGGCATGACGCAGTCCGCGATTTCCCATCAGCTGCGTATTCTGAAGCAGTTTCGCCTGATCAAAAACAGGCGGGAGGGGAAATCGGTGTTCTATTCTCTGGCGGACGCGCATGTGCACCGGATGATCGGGCAGGGCCTGGAGCATATCCGCGAATAGTAATACCGGAAAGAAAGGAACCGAGGAAGCAGGTCATATAAAAAAGAATTGGATAAAAGCAGTCAGATCAAAAACGGGCCGCCGGAATTTCCGGCAGCCCGTTTGATATTGGCACGTTTTTTCAGAATGCACCGGCTCAGATTTTGTTGCTCCGTCTCCAGATGTGCATCTTCTCAGCCTCGCGGATCAGCTCGTCGCGGAACTGCGGGTGGGCGACGGAGATGATGGCCTCGCATCTCTGCCAGGTGGAAAGGCCCTTGATGTTGACCTTGCCGTACTCCGTGACCAGATAGTGGAGGTTGGTGCGGGTGTCGGTTACGATGGATCCGGGATTTAAGGTCGGCAGGATCCGGGATTTCAGCTGGCCGTCTTTGGTCTTAAACGTGGAAGAGCAGCAGATGAAGCTCTTTCCTCCTTTGGAGAGATAGGCGCCCAGCACGAAGTCGAGCTGTCCGCCGGCCCCGCTGATGTGCTTGATTCCGGCAGATTCGGCGTTGACCTGCCCGAACAGATCCACGTCGACGGCATTATTAATAGAAATAAAATTGTCGAGGGCGGAAATGGTGCGCACGTCGTTGGTGTAGTTGACGGGGGCGCTCATGCAGGCCGGGTTGTTGTTGAGGTAGTCGTAAAGCTTTTTGGTGCCTGCGCCGAAGGCGTATACCTGGCGGCCCTTGTCGAGGTTCTTGTGCGCGCCGGTAATCTTGCCTGCCGCGGCAATGTCTACGAACGCGTCCACGTACATTTCCGTGTGAACGCCCAGATCCTTCAGATCGGATTTGGCGATCAGGGAGCCGACCGCGTTGGGCATGCCGCCGATTCCCAGCTGCAGGCAGGCGCCGTCCGGGATCTCCTCCACGATCAGGCGGGCCACCGCCTCGTCGACTTCCGTGGCGGGCGCGCCGCCCATCTCGCCGATGGGGGGATTGGATCCCTCCACGATCATGTCAACCTGGGAAATGTGGACGCCGTTTTCAAAGCCGCCCAGGCAGACCGGCATGTTCTCGTTGACCTCGACAATGATCGTTTTCGCCGTCTCGCAGCAGGCAGACAGATGCGAAGCGTTGGGGCCGAAGTTGAAATAGCCGTGCTCGTCCATGGGAGCGACCTGGAAAACAGCCACGTCCGGCTTGCAGGGAAGGTCGCGGTAGTAGCGCGGAAGCTCGGAATAGCGGATGGGGGCATAGTAGCAGAAGCCCTGTGCGATGGCCTTGCGCTCGATGCCGCTCATATGCCAGGAGTTCCAGCAGAAATGCTCGGCCGGGTTTTCGATCTTGAAAATCTCCGGTACCCACAGAAGGATGCCGCCCCGGAATTTGACGTCGGTCAGCTCCGGCAGCCGTTTTGCCAGCGCGGCGTCTACGGCCACAGGCGTGGCGGTCGTCCAGGCATAGTCGACCCAGTCTCCGGATTTAACCACGCCGGCGGCGGTTTCGGCCGATACCAGCTTTTCTTGGTACATTTTCTTATAATCCATATCAGTCACCCTGTCCTTTAAGATTTTTCGTGCTTTAAGTGTAGCATTTCAGGGATTTCTTGTCAACGCGGACGCCTGCCCGGCCGCCGTCTGAGCGGACGGTTTACGGGCCGGATCCGCCCTCTTATTCTTTTTTGAAAATAGGAATATAAAGAGATGCAAATAAGTTCCCGGACGGGATTGTCTAAAAATTCACATACAAAAAGAGAAGTTGGGAAATATGTAAAAAGCGGCCGCGTAAAAGAGGGGGAAAACGCGGGATTCTTTGTGCAGAATTGATAATTTTGACAAAAAAGCAGAAAAAAAGTGCGCCGGACGGGGGCAAAAGAGGGACTCATAAAAACTTTATAAAACTATTGATAAATATTTGACAGAAGTACGCCGGAGTGTTAAGATAAAGTTACTATCAATCAATCAATCGTAACTGTCGACCAGTTTTTATGCAGTTGTTTTATTTACGCGGACAGTCATTTTAAGGAGGAAACCAGAATGTCCAAAAAAGTCGTAATAGCAAGTGCATGCCGTACCGCCATCGGCACCATGGGCGGCCAGCTCAGCACAGTGCCAGCAGCTGAGCTGGGCGCGGCCGTTATCAAGGAAGCGCTCAAGAGAGCAGGCGTCGCCCCGGAGCAGGTGGATCACGTTTACATGGGCTGTGTAATCCAGGCCGGCCTTGGTCAGAACGTGGCTCGACAGATGTCCATCAAAGCGGGTCTCCCGGTAGAAGTGCCGGCGGTAACCCTCAACGTTGTCTGCGGATCCGGACTGAACTGCGTGAATGCAGCGGCCCAGATGATTCTCGCGGGCGATGCGGACATCGTCGTAGCGGGCGGTGCGGAGAACATGTCTTCTGCTCCTTACGCTTTAATGAATGCGCGCTTCGGCTACCGCATGGGGAATGCTCCGATGATTGACACCATGGTAAATGACGCTCTGTGGGATGCGTTCAACAACTACCATATGGGCATGACCGCGGAGAACATCTGCGACCAGTGGAACATCACGAGAGAAGAGCTCGACGAGTTTGCGCTTGCCAGCCAGCAGAAGGCGTGCGCAGCCCTCGAGTCCGGACGTTTCAAAGACGAGATTCTTCCGATTGAAGTGAAGAAGAAAAAAGAGACGGTCATCGTCGATACCGACGAAGGCCCGCGTCCGGGAAGCAGCATGGAAGTCCTGGCGAAACTGCGCCCCGCTTTCAAGAAAGACGGCGGCCGGGTAACGGCAGGCAACTCCTCGGCGATCAACGACGGCGCGGCTGCGCTTGTTGTGATGAGCGAGGAGAAGGCGAACGAGCTGGGCATCAAACCGATGGCAACCTGGGTAGCCGGCGCTCTTGGCGGCGTTGACCCCAGCATCATGGGAATCGGCCCGGTAGCGGCGACCAGAAAAGTACTTGCAAAGACAGGCCTGAAGATGGAAGACTTCGATCTGATCGAAGCAAACGAAGCATTCGCGGCTCAGTCCATCGCGGTGGCCCGCGAGCTTGGCTTCAACAAGGAGATCCTGAACGTGAACGGCGGCGCGATCGCGCTTGGCCATCCGGTCGGAGCCTCCGGAGCCCGTATCCTGACGACCCTGTTATATGAGATGCAGAAACGCGACGCGAAGAGAGGCCTTGCGACTCTGTGCATCGGCGGCGGCATGGGATGCGCCACCATCGTAGAGAGAGCGTAAGACGTAAAAAGAAAGAGAACCGGAGTGCGGGAGAGAGAAAGTTTCTCTCTGCCCGCTCCGGCTGTTTCTGGTTCTGCGCGCTTTGCGCATTTCATTTGAAAGTCAGGAGGGGATTGCGATGGGATACGTAGACTACGCGGCAGAGGGCCATGTGGGGATTATCACGATTAACCGCCCGAAGGCCTTAAACGCGTTGAACGAGGATGTCCTGCGGGACATCGAGACGGCGTTTGACGCCGTGGACTGCTCGGAGATCCGGGCGGTAATTGTGACCGGCGCGGGGGAGAAATCCTTTGTGGCGGGGGCCGATATCGCGGCCATGAGCACAATGACGAAAGAGCAGGGAGAGCACTTTGGCAAATTCGGAAATGACATTTTCCGCAAGATTGAAACCTTTCCGGTTCCGGTTATCGCAGCCGTCAACGGGTTTGCCCTCGGCGGCGGAAACGAACTGGCCATGTGCTGCGACATCCGCATCTGCTCGGAGAACGCTGTATTCGGCCAGCCGGAAGCCGGGCTCGGGATCACGCCGGGCTTTGGCGGAACGCAGAGGCTGGCGCGGCTGATCGGCCCCGGCAAGGCCAAGGAGATGGTGTACGGCGCCCGCAATATCAAGGCGGACGAGGCGTACCGGGTTGGCCTGGTCAACGCGGTTTATCCGCAGGAGGAGCTGATGGCGGCGGCCATGAAGCTGGCGCAGACGATCGCGAAGAATGCGCCGATCGCGGTCCGCAACTGCAAGAAGGCCATCAACGAGGGCCTGGAAGTGGAGATGGACCGGGCGATTGAGATCGAGGAGAAGCTGTTCGGGGACTGCTTTGAGACGCAGGATCAGAAGGACGGCATGACGGCGTTTCTCGAGAAACGGAAAGTAGAGGCCTTCCACAACCGGTAGGAAGAGACCGGCCCGGAAGACGGGCGGAGAAGGCGGGCGTTTCCGGCCGCAGAGGGCGGGGCGCAGAGAAAAAAGGATGAAAAATCAGGAGGATATGTCATGAAAGTAGGAGTTATCGGTGCGGGAACCATGGGTTCCGGAATTGCTCAGGCGTTTGCTCAGGTAGAAGGCTACGAAGTATGCTTATGCGATATTAATGAAGAGTTTGCGGCGAACGGCAAGAAGAGAATTGCCGGCGCTCTGAACAAGAGAGTTGCGAAGGGCAAGATGTCGCAGGAGGCGGCTGATCAGGTTCTCAATAAGATCCAGACCGGCGTCAAGACGATCTGCGGAGACTGCGATCTGGTCATCGAGGCCGCGATCGAGAATCTGGAGATCAAGAAGCAGACCTTCCGTGAGCTTGCCGGAATCTGCAAGCCGGAGTGCCTGTTTGCCACCAATACGTCTTCCCTTTCCATTACGGCCATCGGCGCGGGACTTGACCGCCCCGTTATCGGTATGCACTTCTTCAACCCGGCTCCGACCATGAAGCTGGTAGAGGTAATTGCCGGCTTGAATACGCCGGAGGACGTAGTGACGAAGATTCAGGAGATCTCCGAGAACATCGGCAAGGTTCCGGTGCGTGTGGAGGAAGCGGCCGGTTTCGTAGTAAACCGCATCCTGGTTCCGATGATCAATGAGGCAATCGGCATTTACGCGGAGAACGAGGCGTCGGCAGAGGCCATCGACACCGCGATGAAGCTGGGCGCCAATCATCCCATGGGGCCGCTGGAACTGGGCGATCTGATCGGCCTGGACGTAGTGCTTGCCATTATGGAAGTGCTGCAGTCTGAGTCCGGCGATCCGAAGTACCGTCCGCATCAGCTGCTGAGAAAGATGGTTCGCGGCGGCAAGCTGGGACGCAAGACCGGAGAGGGATTCTACAAGTATAACTAATGTAACGGTATTTTAAGGACCGCAGCAGGCGGCCCTCCGGGGCCGCCTTTAAGCGTTATATAAAAATGATGGAGGAAAGAGACACATGGATTTTACATTAAGTAAAGAGCATGAGATGGCGAGAAAGTTATTCCATGACTTCGCCGAGAAAGAGGTAAAGCCCCTGGCTCAGGAGGTTGATGAGACAGAGCATTTCCCGAGAGAAACCGTTGAGAAGATGCAGAAACTTGGCTTCATGGGCATTCCGGTTCCCAAGGAGTACGGCGGCCAGGGCTGCGATCCGCTGACCTACGCGATGTGCGTGGAGGAGCTTTCCAAGGTTTGCGGAACGACCGGCGTTATCGTGTCCGCTCACACCTCCCTCTGCTGCGATCCGATTCAGACCTTTGGTACGGAAGAGCAGAAGCAGAAATACCTGGTTCCGCTGGCAAAGGGCGAGAAGCTGGGTGCATTCGGCCTGACGGAGCCGGGCGCCGGTACGGACGCTCAGGGCCAGCAGACGAAGGCGGTTCTGGAAGGAGACGAGTGGGTTCTGAACGGCTCCAAGATCTTCATTACCAACGGCAAGGAAGCTGATATTTACGTTATTATCGCGGTAACCGGAATGAAAGAGGACGCGAAGGGCAGAAAGAAGAAAGAGATCTCCGCATTCATCGTGGAAAAGGGAACGCCGGGCTTCTCCTTCGGTACGAAAGAGAAGAAGATGGGTATCCGCGGATCCGCGACCTATGAGCTGATTTTCACGGACTGCCGGATTCCGAAGGAAAACCTTCTGGGCCAGCAGGGTAAGGGCTTCCACATCGCCATGCACACCCTGGACGGCGGACGTATCGGAATCGCCGCACAGGCTCTGGGCCTTGCGGAAGGCGCGCTTGAGAGAACGGTTGATTATGTAAAAGAGAGAAAGCAGTTCGGACGCACGATCGGCCAGTTCCAGAACACGCAGTTCCAGCTTGCCGATATGGCGACGAAGGTAAAGGCGGCGCAGCTCCTTGTTTACAGAGCGGCTATGGCGAAGGCGACGCAGAAGTCCTATTCGGTAGAGGCGGCTATGGCCAAGCTGTGCGCGGCAGAGGTTGCCATGGAAGTAACCACCAAGGCAGTACAGCTTCACGGCGGTTACGGCTACACGAGAGAGTACGACGTAGAGCGTATGATGCGTGACGCCAAGATTACTGAGATCTATGAGGGAACCTCCGAGGTTCAGAGAATGGTTATCTCCAGCGCTCTGCTGAAATAACAGGTTCCGGTCCCAGGGGCCGGGAACAGCTCTTATTGTATAGCGAAAATAGAAAAAATAAGGAGTGAATATACCGTGAAAATCGTAGTTTGCATTAAACAGGTTCCGGATACCAAGGGCGGAGTTAAATTTAATCCGGACGGTACCCTTGACAGAAGCGCGATGCTTGCCATCATGAACCCGGATGACAAGGCAGGCCTGGAGGCGGCTCTGCGCTTAAAGGATCAGTACGGCGCAGAGGTCACGGTCGTAACCATGGGTCTTCCCAAGGCGGAAGAGGTTCTGCGCGAGGCGATGGCCATGGGCGCCGACAACGGCGTTCTGGTAACGGATCGTGTGCTGGGCGGCGCCGATACCTGGGCGACCTCTCAGACGCTGGCCGGCGCGCTGCGCAACCTGGATTACGATCTGATTATTACCGGCCGTCAGGCAATCGACGGCGATACCGCTCAGGTAGGCCCGCAGCTTTCCGAGCACCTGGGACTTCCGGTTATCAGCTATGCCCAGAAGATCCGCGAGATCAATCTGGAAGAGAAGTACATCGTGGTAGAGCGTCTCTACGACGACAGATATCATGTATTAAAGGCAAAACTTCCGTGCCTTATTACCGCTCTGGCGGAGTTAAACGATCCGCGTTACATGACTCCGGGCGGAATTTTTGATGCGTATGCGAAGGATATTACGGTTTGGGGAAGAAATGATCTGAAGGATGTCCTGGATTCCAACCTGGGACTTAAGGGATCCCCGACGCAGATTGCGAAGGCTTCCGACAAGGTAAGAAAGGGAACCGGCGAGAAGGTAATTCTGGATCCGGCTGGCTCTGCGGATTACATCGTATCCAAACTGACCGAGAAACACGTAATCTAAATTTTTATAGAAAAGAGTGGTGAATAAGATGAACATCGAAGCATATAAGGGAGTATTTGTCTTTGCACAGCAGGTAGATAACGTGGTCAGCAGCATTGCCTATGAGCTGATCGGAAAAGGAAAAGAGCTGGCAAAGGATCTGGGAGAAGAGGTAACGGCCGTTCTGGTTGGTTACAATGTAAAGGATCTGGCGGACAAGCTGGCGGAGTACGGCGCGGACCGCGTGATCGTAGTAGACGATCCGGAGTTAAAGGAGTACCGCACGGAGCCGTATACGCATGCGCTGGCTTCCGTGATTGAGAAATACAAACCGGAGATCTTCCTGATCGGCGCGACGGCTATCGGACGTGACCTTGGTCCCCGCGTGTGCGCGAGAATCCACACCGGTCTGACGGCAGACTGCACGAAGCTGGATATCGGCGATTTCCCGATTACCCCGGTTCCGGGCAAGGAGACGAAGCACAACCAGCTGCTGATGACCCGTCCGGCGTTCGGCGGCAACACCATCGCCACCATCGCCTGCCCGGATTTCCGTCCGCAGATGGCGACGGTTCGTCCCGGCGTTATGCAGAAGGCTCCCAAGGTTCCGGGCGCGAAGGCTGTCGTAGAAGAGTTCAATCCGGGCTTTGAGAAGAACGATCAGTACGTGGAGATCATGGAGGTCGTTAAGGCGGTTTCCAACACGGTAGATATCATGGATGCCAAGATTCTGGTTTCCGGCGGCCGTGGAATGGGAAGCCCCGAGAACTTCAAGATTCTGGACGAGCTGGCAGAGGCGATCGGCGGAACCGTAAGCTGCTCCCGTGCCGTTGTAGACGCGGGCTGGAAGCCGAAGGATCGGCAGGTTGGCCAGACCGGTAAGACGGTTCGCCCCAACGTATACTTTGCAATCGGTATCTCCGGCGCGATTCAGCATCTGGCCGGTATGGAAGAGTCCGATATCATTGTTGCCATCAACAAGGATGAGTCCGCTCCGATCTTCGACGTGGCGGATTACGGCGTAGTCGGCGATCTGAACAAGATTGTGCCGCTTCTGACGGAGAAGATCAGAGAGGTTAAGGCTGCGGCTAAGAATCACTAATCAGAAGAAACCGGCAAAGCCCTGATACAGGGGGCTGCCGGACAGAAGACCGCCTCGCAGCGCGGCGTCCCGGACGGGTTGTTTCCCGTCTGCGGGCGCGCGCCGTGGGGCGGTTTTTGAATGGGCTCTGTCGGCGCGGCAAGATAAGTTCATTTGCGGTTGTTTTGCGCTTGCAGCAGGGATTTTTGCTTGCATGTCAGGGGCATTTTGCTTGCGCGCCAGGGGGACAGAGAGTATAATAAAACTATCTATGGGCGTGAATGGGGGGATTGCAATGCGCAAAAACTGGAGAAAACGGATCGGGGTGCTGCTTCTTGCCTCCGGCCTGGCCGTGGCGGTATCGTTTCCGGCGCTGGCGGCGCCGCGCAAGTGGGAGTACGACGAGAACGGCTGGTGGTACGGGACGAACGGGCCGGCGGGGGATTACGCCGTATCGGAGTGGCAGTACATCGACGGAGAGTGGTATTATTTTGATGAGACCGGTTACATGGTAACGGGCTGGCTCGACGAGGGAGGCGCGCGCTATTACCTGAAGCCGGAGAGCGGGGCCATGCTGCACAGCACGACGGAGGTCATCGACGGGGTCCAGTATCAGTTCGACGACAGCGGAGCCTGCCAGGTCATCTGGCCGTGGAAGAGCCCGGTTGTCATTCCGGCGGAAAGCGAAAAGAGCGAGACGTTTAAAGCGCTGGATTCCATGTGCGATTCGATTCTGTCCGGGATTATCAATGACAGTATGAGCCAGCGGCAGAAGGCGGAGGCGATTTATGGCTGGGTGCGCGGCAATCTGCGCTATAACGGACGTTCCGCCACGCGGGACTGGGTAGAGGAGGCGTATCAGGGGATCCGCCGCCGGAGAGGGGACTGCTATACGTATTTTGCCGTGTCGCAGGCGCTTCTGACAAGAGCCGGCTTCCCCAGTATCGAGGTCATCCGCTACACGGATAACGATCATTACTGGAATCTGACGCAGGTGGACGGGAACTGGTATCATTTTGATACGACGCCGCGTTCCTGGGGCGGAACCTACTGCCTTCTGACGGATGCGCAGATGGGCGCGCTGTCGGCGGCGCATTACAACTGCTTTGCGTTTGACCGCAGCCTGTATCCGCCGACTCCGTAAGGAGGACGGAAGGCAAAGGCCACTCCGTAAGGAGAGCAGAGGGCAAAAGCCGCCCCGCAAGGAGGACAACGGATAAAAACGGCAGGCGGGGATATATGGGGATGAAAAGGAGAAGGACAGACCAATGAACTACAGAGAAGAACTGCTGGAGATTCTGCAGGATATCAATTCAGAGGCGGATTATGAGACGTGTCAGGATCTGATTGGGGAGGAAGTGCTGACTTCCTTTGAGATGGTTATGCTGGTTGCGGAGATCAGCCAGCAGCTGGGCATCAGCATTCCGCCGGATCAGATTGTGCCGGAGAATTTCCGCTCCGTGGACGTGATCTGCGAACTGCTGGAGCGGCTGGCGGAGGAAGAGTAGGAAGATGCTTCTGGTTTCATATGAATTTCTCTTCTTCCTGGCGGTGCTGCTGGCGCTTTATTATCTGCTGCCGGGGCGGTTTCAGTGGCCGCTTCTTCTGGCGGCCAGCGTTCTCTTTTACCTGTCGGGAGGCGCGTTTGCCATCGTTTTTCTGATCACGACGACGGTAACGACATGGTTTCTGGCGCTGCGGCTGGAGGCGATGACGGAGCGCGCGGCCGCCCGGGTAAAGGAGCTGGGCCTTTCCGGCGGGGAGAAACGCGCGTTTCAGGCGGCGGTTAAGCAGAAGAAAAAGCGGGTTCTGATCGCCGGCCTGATCCTGAATTTCGGGCTCCTGGCCGTGCTCAAATATACGAATTTTTTCCTGGGCAATGTGGACGTCCTGTTTTTTGGCGGAAGCGGCGAGGGGCCGTATGTGGACTGGCTGCTGCCGCTGGGGATTTCCTATTATACGTTTCAGGCGACGGGCTATCTGATCGATGTGTATCATAAAAAGATCCATGCGCAGAAGAACCTGGCGCGCTACGCGCTGTTTGTATCGTTTTTCCCGCAGATTGTGCAGGGGCCGATCAGCCGGTTTGACGAGCTGGCCGCCCAGCTGACAGAGAGCCGCCGCTTTGACTGGCTGACGATCCGGCTGGGACTGATGCGGATGCTGTGGGGGTTTTTCAAAAAGCTGGTAGCGGCGGATCGGATTGCGCCGGCGGTGGCGGTCATTGTACAAAATCCGGATCAGTATCAGGGGATTTACGTCTGGATTGGAATGTTTGCCTATATGCTGCAGATGTTTGCTGATTTTACGGGCGGAATCGACATCGTGATCGGCGCGGCGCAGCTGTTTGGCATCCGTCTGCCGGAGAACTTTAACCGCCCGTTCAGTTCCCGCAGCCTGGCGGAATTCTGGCGCAGGTGGCATATGACGCTGATGCGCTGGCTGCGCGAATATATCTTTTTTCCGGTTTCGACCAGCCGGGCCTCGCAGAAACTGTCCGGCGCGGCCAGGCGTTTTCTGGGAAAAGGGGCCGGAAGAAGGGCGCCGCTTTATTTTGCCAGCGTGACGGTCTGGCTGATAACCGGCATCTGGCACGGAGCCTCGTGGAATTTTGTGGCCTGGGGCCTGGCAAACTGCGCGGTGCTTCTGATCAGTCAGGAATGTTCGCCGCTGTACCGGCGGTTTTGTTCGCGCTTTGCCTGGACCGCGTCGCGCGGATACGCCGCGTTTGAAGTGGCGCGCACGTATCTGGTTTTCTGCATGATCGAGATGTTTGAGTATTATTCCTTTGACGTGGTGTTTTCCATGTTCGGGAGTATGTTTTTCGGGATCCGTCCGTGGCAGTTTTCCGGCGAGCTGGCGGCGTCCCTGGGGCTTTCGGCCGCGGACTGGATCGTGGTGGGGCTTTCGGCCCTCCTGATGTTTGCCGTCGGGCTGGCGCAGCGGGACGGCAGAAGCGTCCGGGAGCGGATTTTCGCGCTTCCCGGCTGGCAGAGATTTTTCGTAATTTACGGCCTGTTTCTGGCGGTGCTGGTCCTGGGCGTTTACGGACAGGGCTATGACGCCAGCCAGTTCATTTACAATCAGTTTTAAGGAGGGCGCGGCATGAGAGGAAAGAAACTGGGCGGCGTCCTTCTGGCGGCTGCCGTCGCCGCGGCGGGTCTCTGGGGCCTGACCTGTCTTCTGGTCCCCAAGTATACGGGGCGCGTTGTGGAGGGCAATTTTACCGCGGAGTACTACCGGGAGGAGAGCCCGCACGACGTGCTGATCCTGGGGGACTGCGAGGCGTATGAGAATATTTCGCCGGTCACGCTCTGGCGGGAATACGGGATTACGAGCTATATCCGGGGCAACGCGCAGCAGCTGATGTCGCAGTCGTATTATCTTTTAAAGGACGCGCTGCGGGAGGAGAAGCCGGAGACGGTCATCCTGAGCATTTCCGCCATGCAGCAGGCGGAACAGTCGAACGAGACGTACAACCGCATGACGTTGGACGGGATGCGCTGGTCGCGGGAAAAGCTGGAGGCGATTCTGGCGTCCCGGATGGAAGGAGAGCACCTGATTGAATACGTGTTTCCGCTGCTCCGGTTTCACTCGCGCTGGGCAGAACTGGGCGGGGAGGATCTGACCTGGTTTGCGGATCGGCCTCTGGTTACGCACAGCGGCTATTATATGCGGGCGGATGTGCGGCCGGCCGGCACGTTCCCGGCGGAGAGGCGGCGCTCGAACTATGAGTTTGAGGAAAAGGCGTATGAATATCTGGATCGCATCCGCGAGCTCTGCGAGGAAGAAGGGATTGCGCTGATCCTGTTTAAAGCGCCGTCGCTGTATCCGGTCTGGTATGATCAGTGGGATATGCAGATCGAGGAGTATGCGAAAGCCTATGGCCTTGCGTACCTGAATGCGCTGGAGGAGATCGACGTGATCGGAATTGACTTTTCGGAGGATACGTATGACGGCGGCCTGCACATGAACGTGTACGGGGCGGAGAAGGTGTCCCGGTGGCTGGGGCCGGTTCTGCAAAAGCAGTTTGGCGTTCCGGACCGGCGCGGGGATGCGGCGCTTTCTGCGGTATGGGAGGCGAAGGCGGCCCGCTATGACGCGGAGAAACAAAGCCAGGAGGAAGAATTTGCCCGCCTGGGATATCTGACCCGGTTTTCCGGGGATGAAACCGGAGCCTCGGACTGATAGAAGGGCCGGGATTGGGAACGCGAAGCGGGAAGGCGGAGCTGCCCGGCGAAGCAGGGGACGCAAAAGAGAAAAAAGCCCGGATGAATTTCGGGATCGATGATAAAGGAGGAAAAAGGATGAGAGGAATCAGAGGAAAAGTAGTGGCGGCCGCGCTTGTGGCGACGGCGGCGCTGGCGGCAACGCCGGTTCCGGCCTATGCGTGGGGATTTTCATTTGGCGCAAAAGCAGAGGAGAAGGCGGAGGAGAGCTATGTATTTCGCAGCGGCGAGACGGACATTGTGATGGGCGGGGATTCGGCCCCGGTCGTCCGCGCGCTGGGAACGCCGCTGGACACGTTTGAGGCGGACAGCTGCGCCTATCAGGGAAAGGATAAAATTTACAGCTACAGCGGATTTGAGCTGGGCACGCATCCGGATGGCGGCGTGGACGTGATTTCTTCCGTGTATGTGCTGGACCCGGCGGTCAGCACGCCGGAGGGACTCCAGCTCGGGGATCCGAAGAGTGAAATCACGAAGCTTTACGGCAAGGGATATACGCTGGAGAACGGCGTGTACCGCTATGTGAAGGGATCCTCGGAACTGGCGATCTATACGACGGGCGGCATTGTGGATGCGATTGAGTATACCGCGATTGCAGAGTAAGGCCGGGGGCGTTTTATGGTAACGAATGTACTGGAATATCTGGAGGCGTCGGAACGGCGCAGCCCGGATAAGACGGCGTATGCGGATCAGAACGGATCGGTTACCTTTCACGAATTTGCAGACCGGGCGAGGCGGCTGGGAAGCTGTCTCGCCCGCCGGCGGATTGTGGGAAAACCGGTCGCCGTGTTTATGGATAAATCGGTGGCGATGATCGAGGGCTTTATGGGGGCTGTCTACAGCGGATCTTTCTATTGTCCGATCGATGTGGAGATGCCGGCGGAGCGGATCCGCACCATTCTCGGAGTGCTGAAGCCGGCGGCCGTGCTGGTCTCGGAGAACAGCCGGGAGCGGGCGCAGGCGCTGCTTGACGGCCTGGAAGGAAATCCTGCCGGGAAAGAGGCGGACGCCCGGCCGCAGCTGATCGTGGCGGAGGAGGCGTACCGGGAACCCGCAGAGGAGAAGCTTCTGGGGGAAATCCGGAAGAAGGCGCTGGATACGGATCCGCTGTACGTGCTCTTTACCAGCGGTTCTACCGGCGTGCCCAAGGGCGTGCTGATCAGCCACCGGGTGCTGATCAATAACATGGAATGGCTGGAAGAAGAGTATGATTTCGGCCCGGAGGATGTGCTGGGCAATCAGGTCCCGTTTTATTTTGACGTTTCCGATCACGATATTTACAGCGTGATGAAATTCGGCTGCAGCATGGTCATTATCCCGCCGGAGCTGTTTGCGTTTCCGGTCAGGCTGGTAGAGTTTTTAAATGAACATCGGGTCACGGCGATTTTCTGGGTGCCGTTTGCGCTGTGCATGGCGGCCAATCTGAACGCGTTTGCCTCGGCGGTGCCGGCGTATCTGCGCTATATCTTTTTTGCCGGGGAGGTCATGCCAGTGCGCCAGCTGAATTACTGGAGGCGCTATCTGCCGGACGCCTGCTACTGCAATATGTACGGGCCGACGGAGACGTACGTCTGCACGTACTATAACCTGAACCGGGAATTTGAAGACGGCGATTCGCTGCCGATCGGCTACGCCTGCAAAAATATGGAGATCCTCGTGCTGGATGAGCAGAATCATCTGATCCGGCCCGGAGAGGAAGGAGAGGGCGAGCTCTGCGTGCGGGGCTGCGCGCTTTCGCTGGGGTATTACGGGGATCCGAAGCGGACGGCGGAACGGTTTGTGCAGAATCCGCTGCAGAACGCATGGCCGGAGACGATCTACCGGACCGGAGATCTGGTCCGCTATAATGCGTTCGGGGAACTGGAATATCTGAGCCGGAAGGACTTTCAGATCAAGCATCTGGGCTACCGGATTGAGCTGGGGGAGATCGAGGCGGCGGCCGGCGCGGTGGAAGGCGTATCTGCCTGCGCCTGCGTGTATGACCGGGGGAAACGGATGATTCTTCTGATCTATGCGGGGCGCGAGATGTCAAAGAAAGAAATGACGGCGGCGCTCGGCAGCCGGATTCCGCGGTATATGATGCCGAACCGGGTTATTCACATGGAAGAGCTTCCCCGGAATGCCAACGGGAAAATCGATCGCCGCAAGCTGGAAGAGCTGTGGACGTAAGTGCGCCGGTAGGGCGGAAAGAACGTTGCCGGTAAGGCGGAAAGCGCTGTCGGGGAAGAGAAAGAACGCTGCCGGTAAGGCGGAAAAAGCGCCGGCAGGAGAAGGAAACAAAATCAGATCCGGGCGGAGATCCGGACCGGATGGCAGGAGGTTGTGACAGTTGCCAGGAAGAAGACGGGGCGGCCTTTCCTTTGCGAGCGGCCGCGTAAGAAGGGGATCGTCCCCAAGATATACGCCCCTGGGAGCCGGCCGGGGAGGCCGCGCGAGCGGGCTTCATTTCGGCGGCCCGCGTTTCAGGGGCCCGGGATGGTTCAGAGGCCGGGGGCCTCTTTTTCTGCTGGCTGCAGCCCTGATCCTGCTGTTGGCGGCGGGGGGCGTGCTCTTTTCCGGCTGTCCGGAAGGGCTCTCCGATCGCCGCGCCGCGTCGCCGGCGTCGGCGTCCCGGGCGGAGAGCGGGGCGGCAGAAGAAACCGGAGAAAAGGCGGCCGAAACTTCAGGCCTCCCGGGCGTGGAGGAAAGTAAATCGGCGTCCGGCGAAAAAGAGAGTGAAGCGGCTGCCGGTGCAGAGGAGAGCGAAGCGGCCGCGGGAGAAGAAGAGGGCGAGAACGAAACGGCTGCGGACGCAGAGGAGAGCGAAGCAGCATTCGGAACAGAAGAAAGCGGATCCGCGTTGGACGAAGAGGAGAGCGAAGCGGCTGCCGGTACAGGAGAGAGTGAGGCGGCCGCCGGTACGGGAGAGAGCGAGGCGGCGCCGGGCACAGAAGAGGCCGGCGTTTCAGAACCGGCAGCTGACGGGACGGCTTCGGGGGCGGATGAGAGAGAGGCAGCTTCAGCGGAAACGGAAAGCGAAGCGGCCCCGGCCGTAAAGGAGAGCAAAGCGGCGGAGCCGGAAGAGACGGCCGGAAGCGCCGCGCCGTCGTACTCGGCTGTGGATTTTGGCCCGGGGGATCGGGTCAGCGGGGAAGCTCTGTCCCAGATTGGAACAGATGCGTTTTTCACGCAGGAGGAGATCAGCGACGCGGTGTTCGCCCGCATGTACGGAAATTCCTACAAGGCGGACTGCATCATCCCGCGCTCGGAGCTGCGCTACATCCGCGTGCTGTATTATGACTTTAACGGCGATCGCCGGGTCGGGGAGCTGGTCAGCAGCCGCCAGATCAGCCAGGATCTGGTAGAAATTTTCCGTGAGCTTTACCGGAACCGTTACCCGATTGAAAAGATCCGTCTGGTGGATGATTACGGGGCGGACGACGATCGATCCAGTTCGGACAACAATACGTCCTGTTTTAATTACCGCACGGTAGCGGGGCGCAGCAGCCTGTCGCTTCACGCGCGGGGGCTTGCCATCGACATCAATCCCCTGTATAATCCCTATGTCCGCTATGATGAGGACGGGACGGCGCTGGAGGTCATGCCGGCCGGCGGAAGCGATTATGTGGATCGCAGCCGGACGTTTTCCTATAAGATCGACGAGACGGATCTCTGCTACCGCCTGTTTATGGAACGCGGCTTTACCTGGGGCGGAAGCTGGACCAGCGAGCCGGATTACATGCATTTTTCCAGAGGGGCGGTTCCGGAAACCTAGCGGCGGATTCTCAGATAGGATGGTGTGTGAGCGATGCTTTTCAGCTCTCTCGTATTTTTGTGGTATTTTCTGCCGGCAGTCTGCCTGCTCTGTTTTATAACGAAGAATCCCGTCTGGCGAAACGGGGTTCTTCTCTGTGCGAGTATTTTTTTCTACGCCTGGGGAGAACCGGTATACGTTTTGCTGATGCTTTTTTCCATCGCGCTGAATTATGCGTTCGGACGGTGGATCGAAGCGGCGCGGCCGGAACCGTCGGGCGGGGAAACGGCAACGCGGCCGGAACCGTCGGGCACGGCGAAGGGGCGGCGGACGGCGCGGCTTCTTCTTACGGCCTGCGTGCTGCTGAATCTGGGACTTCTGGGATATTTTAAATATTTCCAGTTTCTGGCGGACTGCCTGAACAGCCTGATTGCGCTGGCCGGCGGGACCGGAGCGCTGCGCGTGCGGGATATCGCGCTGCCGGTAGGCATTTCTTTCTATACGTTCCAGGCGCTCTCCTATGTCGTGGACGTATACCGGGGGACGATCCGCGCGCAGAAAAATGTGTTTTATCTGGCGCTCTATATTTCGTTTTTCCCGCAGCTGATCGCGGGGCCGATTGTGAAATACCGGGATGTGTGCGATCAGATCCGGAGCCGGCGCTGTACGCCGGAGAAGGCGGCGTACGGGATCCGGCGTTTTTCATACGGGCTGGCCAAGAAAATGCTTTTGGCCAATACGTTCGCGGCCGCGGTGGATACGGCGCTGGCCAGGCCGCTTCCGCTTCTGGGGACAGAGACGGTGTGGCTGCTGGCCGTGCTCTATATGCTGCAGATCTATTTTGATTTTTCGGGATATTCGGACATGGCGATTGGCCTGGGAAAGCTGTTCGGATTTGACTTTATGGAAAATTTCCGCTATCCGTATCTGTCCGCCTCGATCCGGGAATTCTGGCGCAGGTGGCATATCTCCCTGTCGACCTGGTTCAAGGAGTATCTCTACATTCCGCTGGGCGGAAACCGGAAGGGGCAGTTTAAGACCTGCCGCAATCTGCTGATCGTTTTTTTTGCGACCGGCCTGTGGCACGGGGCGGGGCTGACGTTTATCGTGTGGGGACTCTATCACGGTTTTTTTCTGGTGCTGGAGCGGGGGGCGTTCGGGCGTTTCCTGGATCGGATGCAGAACGGCCGCCTGCGGATCTTCGCGCATCTGTACGCGCTGCTGGTTGTGCTGATCGGCTGGGTCTTTTTCAGGGCGGATACGCTGGCGGACGCGGGCGTCCTGCTGCGTCAGATGTTTGTGTGGACGGACGGCGTCTATCCGCACAGTCTGTTTTTCAACGGGAAAGTGCTTTTTACG
Organism: uncultured Lachnospiraceae bacterium; assembly: GCA_944381615.1. Taxonomy (GTDB): domain Bacteria; phylum Bacillota; class Clostridia; order Lachnospirales; family Lachnospiraceae; genus Otoolea. The sequence goes on from CALWLT010000008.1 coordinate 163,655, forward strand.
GCCGTCTGCGGCCTGATTCTGTGCGGGCCGCTGCAGGCGCTTTTTCCGGCGCTGACGCGCCATCTCTATGACGAGACGAAGATCCGCACGGCGGATCTGGCAGTCATGGTAACGCTCATGTTTCTGTGTACGGTGTATCTGGTCAACAACACGTATAACCCGTTTATTTATTTCCGGTTTTAAGAGAAGCTGCGCCCGGATCCCTGAACCGGGAAACATGTGGAAGCAGGCGGAAGTGAGAGCGGTCGTCCGGTCCGGGGAAAGCTATGAGGGAAAGAGAAGTGAGAGCGGTCGTCCGGTCCGGAAAAAGCCATGGGGAGGAGAGAATGGAGAGGGTAGAGAAGATGATACAGAGGGGAGCGGCGCTCTGGCGCGGCCTGACTGCGTTTATCCAGGCGAATCCGGCGGTCGCTGCCGTCTCGGTGTTCAGCGTCCTGTATAGCTTCGGCGCGCTGCTGTCCGGCAGCCGGCTCGGCATCGATTCCGAGGGAAATATGACAAATCCGGATTTTCAGATGTTCTGCTGGTATACCGTAGGGCGCTACAGCCTGATCTGGCTGAAAGATTTGTTGGGAATGCGGCCGCTCAATCTGTTTGCGGAAAATTTCCTGATGATGACGGTCATGGCGATCTGCGGGGTCGTGTTCTCCTGGTATTTCTATGAGCGCGGCGGAAATTCCGGCCGCATGAAGGGCTTTTGCCTGGCGTTCCCGCTTCTGTTTCTGACTCATCCCTGCCTGATGCAGCAGTTTGTCTTTACGCTGCAGGCCTTTGAGGTGGCGGTCTGCCTGCTGGCGGCGGTCACGGCGGCCTGGCTGGCTTCGCGTTGGGCGTTTTCGGGCGGCCTGCGGCGGGCCGGGCTCTGGCTCTCGCTGGCGCTGATGGTATTTTCTTTTGGCGGCTATCAGGCCATGGCGGCCGTCTACCTGACGGCCGCGCTGGCCTTTTATCTGGTTTCCTGGCGCTTTGACGTGGGGGCGGGCGGATACCGGAAGGCGGCGTTTCGCCATGCGGCGGCCTTTGCGGCCGGTTATCTCCTGTACAGCCTGTTCGTAAAGGCGGTGCTGTTCTGGTATTTCGGGCCGGATTTTCAGCCGGTGTATCTGGATAATCAGATTCTGTGGCTTTCGTTTCCGGTTTCAGACTGCATCCGCAATGTGGCGGGATACGTGCGGGATGTGTGCCTGGGAAGCAGTCCGTATTACGGGAAATGGTTTCTTTTCTTCGCAGTTCTGATGGCGCTCCATGTCGGGAAATGTGTGTGCTCGGGGATGAGAAAGGAAGCGTGGCTGTATGCGGTGGCCGCGCTGGCGCTGGCGGCTTCTCCGTTTTTCCTGAGTCTTTATCTGGGAAGTGCGGTTACGATGCGGACGCAGCTGAGCCTGCCGATTGCGTCGGCTTTTCTGGGTGCGTCGGTGCTGAGTCTTCTGAAGCCGCGCCGGCTCCCGGGGTTTTTGTTTGCCGTTTTGGTGGGATTTGCCGGGCTTGTGCAGGGAAATATTTCTTCCCGGGCTGCGTTTACGGCGCAGAAGGCGTATGAGATCGACTGCAGCACGGCCCTGCAGATCGACGCGGAGGCCCGCCGGTTGGGCGCGTCGGATCGGGGACAGCACATTGCCATGATTGGGCAGTTTTCCCCGGCGCTGCCGGAAAGCGCCGATCTGCGGTGCGAGGTCATCGGGGCGTCGCTCTTTGGATGGGACGCGGCGGGACCGATCGGCGTCTCCGGCCGCGGAACGGATTTCATGCAGGCGCATGGCCTGGAATACGAGGCGGCGACGCAGGAGGAATACGACATGGCCAGAGCGCGGAGCGGCGCGATGCCTTCCTGGCCGTCGGCCGGCTCCGTGCAGGTTATGGACGGCGTCCTGGTCGTCAAATTTTCAGATCCACCCGCCGTCTAGGCCGATGACCTGGCCGGTCAGATAGGATTCTTTATAGGCCAGATGATAGGCCAGATCGGCGACCTCCTCGGCGCGGCCCATGCGGCCGGCGGGAATTTCCTCCAGGAGGCTGATCAGATCCTCGCGGTGGAGGAAATGGTTCATCTCCGTATCGATCGCGCCGCAGGCGATGGCGTTGACCTGAATGTTGCTGGGGGCCAGCTCCTTGGCCAGCGCCCTGGTCAGGGCGTTGACGCCGCCCTTGGTGGCGGAGTAGGCCACCTCGCAGGAGGCGCCGCAGACGCCCCAGACGGAGGAAATGTTGATGATTTTCCCCTGTTTTTTTTGCAGCATCATGGGGATGGCCAGCTGGCAGCAGTTGAAAACGGAGGTCAGGTTGGTCGTGAGAATGCGGTTCCAGTCCTCCGGGCGCATGTCCTGCAGAAGGCCGATGTAGGAGATGCCGGCATTGTTGACGAGGACGTCCAGGGATCCGAACTGTTTCTGAATGCGGGTAAAGAGCTCCCGGCAGCTTTCATAATCGCCGGCGTCTCCCATCCAGGTCAGACAGCCGACCTGGAGATCTTCGATTTCTACTTTGGTCTGCATCAGCTGTTCCTGCCGGTTGAGGCAGGTAATTGCCACCTGATACCCTTTTCTGGCAAATTTGATCGCAATGGCCTTTCCGATTCCACGGGAAGCGCCGGTTACTAAAACAGTCTTTCTTGGCATATGAAACGCTCCTTTCATTGCGAAAAATCCGATCAGCGGCGGTTCGTATGGCGTGCGCGCGCCGCGCCGCGCAGCGAGAGGCCGATGAAGAGGCCTGCCGCGGCCGGAAGGATCCAGCCGAAGCCCTGGGCGGCCAGCGGGAAACGATTAGCTGCCTGAATCAGTGGTTCCAGATGGAGAAACGCCTGCGCCTGCGGCGGAAGCGCCCGGGAAAAGTCGAGCACGGCGGCCGCGGCCGTAAAGCCCATCGTCCACTGCAGGATCACGCGATCCGTTCCCAGAAATCCCTGGCACAGCGTCAGAAGAATCAGCACGATGGCAAGCGGATATAAAAACATCAGGACCGGAAGCGACCAGGCGATGATGGCGTTCAGTCCCAGGTTGGCGATCAGAAAAGAGAGCGCGCAGAAGAGGCATGCCCACGGACGGTAGGACGGGCCGTGCGGGAACATGGAGACAAAGGTCTCGCTGCAGCTGGTAATCAGGCCGACCGCCGTCTTCAGGCAGGCGACGGTTACGGTGGCCGCCAGGACGAACGTTCCGGCGTTCCCGAAATAATAGCGGGCGATCTGGGCCAGCGCTTCGCCCCCGTTGGCGGCAGTCTCAAAAACGCCGCGGCTCTGCGCGCCGGCCAGAGTGACCAGCACATAGATCAGAGCCATTAAGAGGGAGCTGAAGATTCCGGCCAGCACGGTATTTTTGGCTACCGCGCCGGGATCGCGGACGCCAAGCCCGCGGATCACGTCCACGACGATGATGCCGAAGGCCAGTCCGGCCAGGGCGTCCATGGTATTGTACCCTTCCAGAAGGCCAGTGGCAAAGGCGTGATCAAGATAGGCGCCGGAGGGGGCGATCGCGGCGGCATTTCCGCACGGGGCTGTCAGAGCGCGCAGGATCAGGACGGCGAGAAACAGGAGAAACAGCGGATTTAATACTTTTCCGATCCAGGTCAGGATCTCGCCGGGCCGCAGGGAGAAGAACAGGACGGCCGCGAAAAAAACAAGAGAAAAGATCATCAGGCCGGCCGTCTGATTCCCCGGAAGCGCCTGCTCGATGCCGACGGTATAGGAAACCGTTGCGCAGCGGGGAATGGCGAAGAACGGGCCGATGGTCAGGTACAGGACGCAGGTAAAAAAGAGGCCGAACCGACGCCCGACGCGGCTGCTCAGCTCCAGGAGCCCGTTTTCGCGGCTGACGCCGAGCGCGGCTACGCCCAGGAGGGGAAGTCCCACTCCGGTAATCAGAAAACCGGCGGCGGCCTGCCACATATGGCTGCCCGCCATCTGTCCCATGGAAACCGGGAAAATCAGGTTTCCGGCCCCGAAAAACATGCCGAACAGCATGCTGGCTACAGTCATTCGTTTTTGCAGTGAAAGTTGTTTCATTTCGGCAGTCCTCCGTAACACAGAGTTTGTTTATTCATTTATTTATTATAGCGCGTTTCCATTGCAGGGTAAAGCCCGGCCCGGGTTTTCATTGCCTGTTCTCCCGGCGGTATGGTATAATATGAGCACTTGGCGAATTGTTTTTGATTGACCGGCAATGAGGTAAGAAAGAGATGACGATAACGGAGAAGAGGGAGCAAGACGCGCTTGTGATCGGACTGGAGGGCTCTCTGGACACATTGACCGCTCCTGAGCTGGAGGCGTTTCTGGACACCGCCTTCGGCGGACGGGCCGGAGGGAACGGTCTATATTCTGGCGGACGAGCGCCCGGAGGAAGCGCCCGGCCAGGGAAAAGACGAGGCGGCTGGTAAACGGAAGCAGGGATCGTGTCGGGCGGTCATCCTCACGCCGGACGATCTGAGGTCCGTGAGCGGGGCGGCCGACGCGGGAATCTTCTGGATGCGGGAAGCATACAGCCTGGAGGAGCGCGCGGAATTTCTGTACCTGCTGATCCATTCGCTCCGGCCCGGCGCGCAGATCCGGATTCCGGAGGAAATTTACCGCTGCTGCTCCATTGGCCGCATCGGCATGGAGGTTCTGCTGGAAACGTTCGGCGTCACGCTGGAGGTGCCCGAATACGGCGCCGATCGCAGCATTGTCGGGACGGTTGGCGTAAACGATGCGGCGGTTTCATAAAATTGTAAGAAATTTCCAGCCGGAAAGAGGCAGAAAAGCGCCGGGGCCGCATTGTGCCGGACCAGAACTCTGTGGTATACTATGAACACTATGAGCACTTGGCGAAGTATTTCACGAGCCTGGTGCGAGTCCTACCAGAATACTTGGCAAACCGGAGCCAGAAGAATTGCCAGAAAAGAGGGAAATGATGTCGGTACATGATATGATTATTATCGGTTCGGGGCCGGCGGGCCTGAGCGCGGCGATCTACGCGCAGCGGGCGCAGCTGGACGCGATTGTCATAGAGAAAGGAATGATCAGCGGCGGGCAGGTGCTGAGCACCTACGAGGTGGACAACTACCCGGGCCTGCCGGGGATTTCCGGCTTTGAGCTGTCGTCGAAGCTGCGCGGGCATGCCGATCAGCTCGGCGCGCGTTTTGTAGACGATACGGTAATCCGGGCGGAGCTTTCCGGGGATATCAAGCGGATAATCGGCGAAGAAGAGACGTACGAGGCGAAGACGGTCATCATTGCCACCGGCGCGCACCACCGCAACCTGGGCGTGGAGGGCGAGGAGCGTCTGCGCGGACTGGGCGTCCCCTACTGCGCGACCTGCGACGGCGCTTTCTTCCGCGGGAAAACCGTGGCGGTTGTGGGCGGCGGCGACGTGGCGCTGGAGGATGCGATCTTCCTGGCGCGGATGTGCAGCCGGGTCTATGTGATCCACCGCCGGGATGAGCTGCGCGGGGCGAAGAGCCTGCAGACGAAGCTGTTTGCGCTGGAAAATACGGAGGTTATCTGGGACACGGTGGTCGAGCGGATCGAGGGAGCGGATCGAACCGAACGCCTGATCCTGCTCAACAAAAAGACCGGGGAGCGGACGCAGCTTGAGACGGACGGCGTGTTTATCGCCGTGGGAATTACCCCGGACAGCGAAGGTTTTGCCGGGCAGCTGGAGATGGATGCCCAGGGATATATCAGAGCCGGGGAAGACGGCGCGACTTCCGTTCCCGGCGTGTTTGCTGCCGGCGACGTGCGGACAAAACCGCTGCGCCAGATTATCACGGCCGCGGCGGACGGGGCCAACTGCGTGGCGGCGGCGGAGCGTTATCTGGCAGAGCGGTAAACAGGGGGATTCATTCGGATGAGAAAAAGGGAAAGAACGATATTGAGCTGCCTGTTTGCCTGCGCGGTGCTGGCCGGCGGGAACCGGATGGAGGCGCAGGCCGCCGTGAATCTGGAGACGGATGCCTCTGTCGCGGGCGTTTCGGTAGCCATCAATAATTATTACGCGGGGAGCCTGAATCCGGAGGAGGAGCTGGCGGCCGCCTTTTCTTCGGAGGAAATTCTCTCCGGCGGGGCGCAGACGTCGGCCCGGGAGGAGACGCCGCATGTGAAAGCGGCCGCCGGATCGGATTATGACAACGTGGCGATTTCCCGCGTCAGCAATTATGTGAATGTCCGCGCCGAGGCCAACACGTCGAGCGCGGTGGTGGGAAAGATTTATAACAACTGCGCGGCCACGATCCTTGCCACAGTAGACGGAGAGGGAGGGGACTGGTACCAGATCCAGTCCGGAAATGTAAAGGGCTATATCAAAGCGCAGTATTTTATTACCGGCGCCGAGGCGGAGGCGGTGGCCCGCCAGGTGGGAACCTCCTATGCGCGGGTGGCGAATACCTCGACGCTGCGGCTGCGCGAATCGCCCAGCCTGGAGAGCCGGACGCTGGATCTGCTTTCGCCGGAGGCGGAGTACGAGGTTATCGGCGAGGAGGGCGATTTCGCCAAGATTTCCGTGGACAACGATCTGGTCGGCTATGTATTTAAGGATTACATTGATATCCGGGTTGAGTTTGATCAGGCGGTAACGGCCGAGGAAGAAAAGAAGCAGCAGGCGGACGAGGCCAAACGGAAGGAAGAAGCGAAGGAAGCCATCGAGCGTCTGGAGGAGGTAAAGAAAGAAGCGTCCAAGGCCGAGACGAAAGCGCCGGAGACGACGAAGGCGCCGGCCAGGGCCGAGACAAAAGCGCCGGAGACGGAGTTTTCCGGCACGGTAGAGGCGAATCCGGCCGGCGGACAGACGAAGGCGCCGACCAAAGCCGAGACGAAAGCACCGGAGACGACGAAGGCGCCGACCAAGGCCGAGACGAAAGCGCCGGAGACGACGAAGGCGCCGGCCGGCCCCGGAAGCGGCCCCGGCAGCAGTTCGTCCGGCGGCGGCGCGGTAGAGAGCGCGACCCGCTCGGCGATCGTGGCCTACGCGAAACAGTTTTTGGGAAATCCGTATGTGTACGGCGGGACAAGCCTGACGAACGGGGCGGACTGCTCCGGATTTACGCAGGCGATCTACGCGCACTTCGGGATCACGACGGGCAGAAGCTCCCGCGACCAGGCGGCCCGGGGAACCGAGATTGCGGTCGGCGAGGTGCAGCCGGGCGATCTGCTGTTCTATGCCAGCGGCAATTATATCAATCATGTGGCGATGTACATAGGCGGCGGTCAGGTCATCCACGCCAGCACGGAGCGGACGGGCATTACGATTTCGCCGTCCAATTACCGGACGCCGTGTAAGGCGGTCACGTTTCTTGACTGATCGGAAAGCGGGCTAGAAAGAAAGAGACAGATCGGCCGCGCCGCGGCCGGTTTTGGAGAAATCGGGAGTATAAAAGAGAAAAAGACAGCATAGAAAGAGCGCTGCGAAATCTGAAGCGGACGTGGAATAAACCGCCGGAAGATTTGGCAGCGCCTTTTTTGTTAAGCGTGCGGCCGGAAACGCCCCGCGCATCCGTGAAACGGAAGCGTTCAGACGGAGGCCCCGGGCGCGAAATCGCCAAAGACCCAGCGCAGCGCATCGGGGAAGGTCAGCGCCCAGGAGGCGCATTCGTGCGTGCCGCGGTAGATTTCAAAGAAGCGCAGCGCGTCAGGCGAAAGGCCGTTCTGCTTCATGAGAGCGATAACGGTTTTTAAATCCTCGCACGCCAGGCCGTTCTGTACCATGCGGGTCGCGTCGTCTGTCCCGATGTCAAAATATCCCCGGCGCACATGGGAGTAGGCGGCGGGGCAGACCGTTTCCAGGACGCGGTCCATCCACAGATGGAGAGCCGGCGCATGGATGAGAAACCGGTGGAAGACGTCCGGGTAGGCGGAGATCATATAAAGTGCGTTTACCCCGCTGGTGGAGAGTCCGCCGATGGCGGTACAGTCCGCATCAGAGAGAGTCGGGTACTGCGCGTCGATGAAAGGCTTCAGCTCTGAGACGACCCATGCGCCGAGTTCTTTTCCCCGTCCCTCTACAAGCGGGGCAAAGCGGATGCCCTGCGGGACTTCAAAGCGCTTCGTGTAGGGCGAATACTCCGCCGTGCGGGCGAGCATATCGGGCGGCGGCGCGATTCCCACAAGAATCACAGGGGGAAGAAAGGCGCCGAATGCGAGGCTGTATTCGCGAAAACAGAAGGAGCCGCTCAGGGCGGACGGCCCCGGGACCTTCGGGTCGTTCCAGATGCGGTCGCCGTCGTAGAAATAAAGAACCGGGCAGCGGCGGTTCGGGTTCCCGGCAGATTCCGGCAGAATGATATGCAGATCCACCATGCGGTCCAGGGAGCTGCAGTAAAGCTGTCGCTTTTCTCTCATGAAACATGCCTCCTTGAATTTCATTGAATGAAAATAGATTTTAAAATTATTTTCTTAATTATAGCGCGAAAGGAGGAAGAATGCAAGAATATCGCGCGAAAGGAGGAAGAGAAGAAAAAGCCGGCCCGCAGCAGAAAGGCGGGCCGGCCCGTTCGGATTCGCGTTCGATTCACGGTCAGAGCGGATCCAAAATACAGCACATTCAGGTTTCGGAAGCTTCATCGGGCGCGGGGTATCCGAGCTGGATGGAGATCTCCCGGCCGTAGCGGCAGATGGCGGCGATGACGTTTTCCTTGCGTTCCTCGTCGAAATGGGATTCGGCGCCGGTCAGAAACAGGGCGGCGATCGCCTTGCCTTTGGCGTTAAAGAGCGGCGCGGCGACGGAGAGGACGCCGGTCGTGCGCTCGCCGTAGCTGACGGCGTAGCCCTTTTTGCGCAGGGCGGCGAGTTCGTCCTGCGAGCAGAAGGAATCCTCGGCGATGCAGGCCTGGATGAATTCCGGCGGCTGATAGGCGAGGAGGATCCGGCCCGACGCGCCGCGCGTCAGGACGTGGGAATCGCCGATCTGAACGATGCTGCGCAGACGCCGCAGGCCCTCGACCCGCGCCACGCAGACGCGGCGGTGGCCTTTCAGGGCATAGACGCCGGCGCTCTCGTTAAACTGTTCCTGCAGCCGCTCCAGATAAGGCTGGGCGATGCGGCAGTAGTCGAGATTTTCAAAGCACAGATTGCTCAGCTGAGCCAGCCGGAACCCCAGATAATATTTCAGATTGGAGGGATCCCGGTAGAGGTAGTGCTTTTTTTCCAGCGTGCCGAGGAGGCGAAGCGTCGTGCTGGGGGAGAGCTGAATCATGTCGGCGATCTCCGTCAGCGTAAACCCGCTTTTTCCCGAGGCATAGCAGTCCAGTATATCCAGTGCGCGCTCCACCGTGCGGACGCTGATTTCCTGAGCCATAGTTCACACTCCTTTATGTTTTGCTGATTTAACTATACCGTGAATCCCGGAAAAGGTCAACCGGAAGCGGACGGTGCGGACAAAAAAATAAAAATCGTTTGCATATAATGAAAACCTGTGTTATAATGCAATAAACGGAAATGGTTTTCATACAGTGAAATAATCAGTGAGAAAATGGAGGCGTGTGATGGCAGCTTTAGAGGGAGTCAGGGTGCTGGACTGTGCGAACGTAATTGCCGGCCCCTATTGTGCGAGTATACTGTCTGAGTTTGGAGCGGAGGTCATCAAAATTGAGATGCCGGGCCGCGGGGACAATTTCCGGGCGATGGGCCCGCGAAGCAAAGACGGCAAGAGCGTCCGCTGGCCGTCGATGGGGCGCAACAAGAAATGTATTACGCTGGATTTCCACTATGAGGAAGGAAAAGAGCTGTTCCTGAAGCTGGTGGAGAAGGCGGATGTGATCGTGGAAAATTTCCGCACGGGAACCTTCGAGAAATGGGGACTGGGGATGGAAACACTCCGGAAGGCGAATCCGGATATTATCGTGACGCATGTGACGGGCTACGGGCAGACGGGGCCCAACCGCTACCTGTCCGGCTTCGGCGGGCCGCTGACCGGATTTGCCGGCGTCATCTATACGACCGGATATCCGGATCGGCCGCCGGTCAGCCCCAGTTTTTCTCTGGCCGATTACGTGGCCGGCCTGAACGCGGTAATCGGAACGCTTCTGGCGCTCTATTACCGGGACGTCCGCCACGGAAAGGGCCAGGAGGTCGATGTGAGCCTTTACGAGGGCCTGTTCCGGATGCAGGATTCGCTGATTGCCGATTACGACATCAACGGAAAGGTCCGGGAGCGCAAGGCGCGCATGGACGGCGCGTCGGTGCCGGGCGGCAAGTTCCTGACGAAGGATCAGAAATGGGTTATGCTGGCCTGCTCGACGAACAATGCGTTTAAGTATCTGACGGAGGCGATGGAGCGCCCGGATCTGTACGAAAAATACCCGGATATGAGCGACCGTTTCGCCAACGAGGCCTACATCATGAAAGAGACGGAGGAATGGTTTGCCTCCCATGATTACGCCTATGTGCAGGAGGCCTGCAACCGCACGAAGGCGGTGGTAAGCCCGATTTACAGCATCAAGGATATTTTTGAGGATCCGCATTACAAAGCGCGTCACAATCTGGTCGAATTTGACAGCCCGGATTTCGGCAAGGTACATATCCCGTCCGTCTGCCCGGTCCTTTCGGAGACGCCGGGCGAGATCAAATGGATCGGTCCGGAGATCGGCGCGTTTAACGACGAGATTTACAAGGGGCTTCTGGGAATGGAAGATTCCGAGCTGGAGGCGCTGAAGGAAAAGAACATTATCTGACGGGACCGGGAATCCGGCAGAACAGCGGAATCAAACGGGAGGAAAAGAGATGTCGCTTCCAAAGAAGATTATCATCAGCGAGTCCGGTATGCGGGACGGGCTGCAGAATGAGAAGACGATTTTATCCGCAGAAGAAAAAATTTCTCTGATCAATGAGTTGGCGGACGCCGGCCTTACGGATATCGAAGGCGGTTCCTTCGTGCGCGCCGACCGCGTGCCGGCGATGGCCAACAGCGCGGAGGTGTTTCGCGGGCTTGACTATGACCGCGGGGTAAAATATTATGCCCTGATTCCCAACCGGAAAGGGCTGGAGCGGGCCATCGAGGCCGGCGCGCGCCTGGTGGGCGTCGGCGTGTCGGCCAGCGCCGCGCATAATCTGGCCAACTACAACCGCACGCCGGAGGAAAGCCTGGCGGCCTATCAGGGAATCATCGAGACGGCGCGGGAGCACGGGCTGGAGATCCGCAGCTCGATTCAGATGGCGTTCGGCTCGCCGTGGGAGAGGGTCATCCCGGTGGATCATCTGAAGCGTCTGGTTGAAAAGTATAAGGATCAGGGCGTCAACACGATTATTGTGGCGGATACGGCCGGAGTCGCCACGCCGGATCAGGTGTATGAGACGATGAGCGGTCTTTCCCGGGAGTTCCCGGGGACGCAGTGGCTGCTGCACCTTCACAATACGAGGGGCGTGGCCATGTGCAACCTGCTGGCCGGGATGGAAGCCGGCGTGACCATGTTCGCCGCGTCCGTGGCCGGGCTGGGCGGCTGCCCGTTCGTGCCGAACGCGGCCGGGAACCTGGCGACGGAGGATGTCGTGCATCTGATGGATGAGATGAAGATTGAGACGGGGATCAATCTGGATCGCCTGCTGGAGACGGCCAGGCGGGTGGAACGGCTGGTCGGGCACGAGGGGCACAGCTATATTCTGCGCGCCGGGAAATCGTGCGATCTGCTCTCTGCGGTCAAACGGCAGGGGAGCTGAAGAAGAAGTTCAGAAGGCTCAGCGCTGCGGGCACGGCTTCGCGGCGCCGCCGTCTGTCTATAGAAGAACATCAAAAGGGAGAGGAGTGTAGAGACAATGGGGGTTAAATTCACGTACTTTGGCGGGATGTGCGTCCTGGCAGAGCGCAGCGACGGCTACCGGATCCTGTGCGATCCGTATCTGTCGGGAAATCCGTTCTGCACGACCGGGCCGGAGGCGATGAGCGGCGTGGACCTGCTGGTCGTCACGCACAATGCGTATGATCACTTTGGGGACACCATCGAGATCATGAAAAACAGCCGCGCCCGCCTGTTTGCCGGAGGGGAAGTTGTGCGCCGCGTGCAGGAAGCGCTGCCGGATCTGGAGCCGGAGCGGATGCGTCTTACCATCTACGGCGACGAGCAGAATTATAACGGCAGCGTGATCCGCGTCATGCCGGCCTGGCATGTGTCCAACTGTGTGACAAACGGGGTGGTCATCGCCAATCCGCCGTTCGGATTCGTGATCGACATCGAGCCGGGCGTTACCTATTATCATGCGGGAGATACGAGCCTGTTTTCCGATATGAAGATCATCCGCGAGCTCTACCGGCCGGATGTGATGGCGGTGGGAATCTCGGCGATCGAGAAGATCTATCCCTGCGAAATGAATCCACGCGAGGCCGCGTACGCGACGCAGTGGATCGGGCCGAACGTGGTTATTCCGACGCATTACGAGCCGGGCGCGCCCGAGCTGGAGGATTATATCCGCTATGCGCAGGTAACCGCGCCGAAAACGATCGTGCAGGCGCAGATTGAGAAGACATGGGAGTACGTGCCGTTCCAGGTTCTCGGATAGGCGGGGAAACGATGAAATGATGAGAGAAAAGAATGAAATGATCGGGAGGTTATGTATGAAACGAGGAAAGAAAGTAGTTGCGGTTATGTGTGCCGGTATGCTGGCGGCAACAGGGCTGGCGGGATGCTCGTCCGGAAGCGGTGCAGAAGGGACGTCTGCAGGAACACAGGCGGCCGGAGGCGGAGCGGAGAGCGGATCCGGCGAGGCAAAGTATGTCATTCAGTATTCGCATGTTCAGTCTACCTCGACGCCGACGCATCAGGCGATGGAGTGGCTGAAGGGCTGGCTGGAGGAGCAGTCAAACGGCGAGGTCACGATGGAGATCTATCCGGCGGGACAGCTTTACAATGACTCCACGGAGATCGACGCGATCACGGCGGGCAACATCGACATGATCTCGACGTACATCAGCAAGCTGACGACGCTGGATACGGATCTGCAGTATACGATCGCCCCGTTCTTATTTGACAGCCCGGAGCAGATGCTGGCCTGCTATTCCGATCCGGATGTCCAGTCGGTTCTGTTTCAGAATCTGAGCGCGCAGGGCATTACCGTGCTGGGCGCCATGTACGGCGGCGACGTCATGCTGTTTGCCGGAAAACAGGAGATCCATACGCCGGAGGATTTTGCGGGCTTTAAAGTCAGGGAAAACGGCGGCGCGATGGTGCAGGAGCAGTATTCTGCAATGGACGCGTCGGTGGTAACGGTCGAGTATTCCGAGCTCTATACGGCGATGCAGAGCGGCCTGGCGGATGCGGTCTGCACGACGCTGGACGGCGTGACGGGCATCGCGCTGCAGGAGGTTCTGACGGACGCGCTGAATCTGGATCATCAGATGGCCTGCTACCTGGTGCAGTTTAACACGGATACCTTCAACAGCTATCCGCAGGAAGTACAGGATCTGATCCGCGAGGGCGTGAAGCTGGCTTCGGAGAAGCAGCTGGAGATCTGCATGGAGAGCCGCGCCGATTACATCAGCGATATCGAGGCCGGCGGCTGCACGGTGCATGATGCGACGGACGAGGAGAAAGCGGCGTTCCACGAGATCTGGGATCCGATCACGGAGAAATACGTGCCGGCAGAGTGGATGGACGCGATCAATACCTTCAAGGAAGGATATACCGAATCATAAGAAACGTTCCGGCATCGGCCGGGCGGACCGGGGAACGGGCGGCGGGATTTGGAAGATTCCGCCGCCTGAATACCGGCCGGAAAGGAGGAGACTCTCATGAAAAAACTGGGCGAGACGTACAACCGGATAGAGAACATACTGGCTGCCATCGGCACGATCGCCGGTCTCACGCTCATTTTCATCAATGTCGTCATGCGATATGTGTTTCATCATCCCCTGGCCTGGACCGACGAGATTTCCGTTGTGATCCTGAGCTGGGCGATTATCATCGGTTTCTCGATCGATCTGGGAGAGCGCTCTCATATCTGTATGGATGTGATTTATGATGCGGTCAAATCGCCGGCTCTGCGCCGGGCGATGGACTGGTTTGCCGTGCTGATCGGCCTTCTGTACAGTGTGTTTATTACGTTTTACGGGGGGCAGGCGGTCGCGCTGCAGGTTACGACGGGGCGCGTCTACCCGATCACGGAATTTCCCCGGTGGGTTGCCTATCTGATTATTGTCCTGGCAGGCATCGCCATGGTCGGACGCTATCTGATCATGCTGGTGCAGCTGCTGGGAAAGAACCGCGAAAAAGGAGAGGAGAACTAGTATGCAGACTATCATAATTGTCCTTATTATCTTTTTTATCCTTCTCTTTTTAAACGTTCCGATCGGAACCTCGATGGGCGTGGCCAGCATCATCGGCTTTATCCTGATCGATTTCAATCTGGCCACGGTGGGAAGCATTGTGTTTACGGCGGTCAGCTCGGTTTCGCTGATGTGTATCCCCGGTTATATCCTGGCCGGCAGCATGATGAGCCAGGGCGGAATCGCGGATGCGCTTGTGAAGTGTATGAGCGCCTGGATCGGCCATCTGCCGGGCGGCCTGAGCATCGTGACGGTTGTCGCCTGCGCGTTTTTCGCGGCGATTACCGGTTCCAGCGCGGCGACGCTGGCGGCGGTAGGCGGGCTGATGATCCCGGCCATGCTGAATGCGGATTATGACAAGAAGCTGGCGCTGGGCGTGGTGGCCGGCGCGGGCTCGCTGGGAATCCTGATTCCCCCCTCGATTCCCATGGTACTCTACGCGACGATTGCCGGCGTGTCGGTAGCCAAGATCTTTGCGGCCGGCATGCTTCCGGGCCTGGTTGTGGTCGTGGTGTACTCGATTTACTGCATTTTCTATGCGGCGCGCCGCAAGCAGGGCATGCGGCCGAGGGCCAGCATGAAGGAGCGCTTATCGGTTACCTGGAAGGCGATCCCGGCTATTTTCCTGCCGGTTGCCATTCTGGGCAGCATCTACGGCGGAATCATGACGGCGACGGAGGCCTCGGCGTTTGCCTGCGTCTACGCGCTGTTTGTGAGCGTTTTTGTGTACCACGGCTTTACCGTGGCCAGCTTTATTGAGTGCCTGAAAGCGGCGGTCAAATCCACGGCCTCGATCTTCTTTATCATCGTGGGCTGCGGCATGTTCGCGCAGCTTCTGACGACGCTGCGGATTCCGCAGCAGATCCTGGAGGCGGTCATCTCTTCCCAGATGAGCCCGGTCAGCTTCATCCTGCTGTGCGATTTCATGCTTCTCATCATGGGAATGTTCCTGGAAGGAAGCTCTATCATGCTGATCGCGGCTCCGCTGATGGCTCCCGTGGCCATGGCGCTGGGCATCGATATGATTCAGTTTGGCATCGTCATGACGCTGGGCATCCAGGTCGGGCAGATGACGCCGCCGGTCGGCCTGAATCTTTTCATTGTGGCCGGGATGCAGAAGGAGCGCGTGATTACGGTTATCAAGGGAAATTTCCCCTTCCTGCTGATGCTGGTCGGCGTGTGGCTTTTGGCCTCCGTTCTGCCGGGGCTTTCCACGCTTCTGCCGACGCTGATGTACGGGGCGTAAAAAGCGGAAACAACAAAGAAGTTTATATGAAATACGAAAACAGGAGGTGCTTCGGGAGGCCGCGCAGGCGGCCGCCGGGGCGCCTTTTTTCGCGCTTTTTTCTGCGCGGGATTTCTTGAAAGCATACCGGACATCCGATATAATGAAAGAAAACGGGTACGAGGGCCGCCTGCGTGCGGCCTGGAGAGGGGAAAACGATGGGATTATTCGGGAAAAAGAAGCCGGAAGAGGAGATTCTTGCGCAGGGGCGGGAGCTGTTTGAGGGAGGCGATCGGAAGAAAGCGTTTCTCACGCTTCACGGGCTGGCCACCAGGGGCAATCCGGAGGCCTGCTATTATATCGGCCGCTATTATCTGGAGGAGAAGCAGAAACGGGATCTGGCGGAATCCTTTCTGGAGAAAGCCGCGAAAGCAGGCCATGCGGGCGCGGCTGAGATCCTTGCGCGGCAGTTCGGAGGTCCGGCGCCTGCAGGGGGAAATGCAGTATCCGCAGGGGGAAATGCAGTGTCTGCGGGAGGAAATGCAGCGCCCGCGGGAGAAAATGCGGCGGCGGGACATCCTGCCGCGCAGAGCGCGGCGTCCGATGAGGAGACGGAGGCGCTGCTAAAGCAGGCCATGAGCGCGAATGAGGCCGGCGATTATGACACGTCGGTTCGGATCTGGCGGGAACTGGCAGAGAAAGGGAACGCGCAGGCGCAGAACTGCCTGGGCGTCAGCTATGCCAAAGGGGAAGGCGTAGAAAAAGATCTGAAAACGGCTGTCTTATGGTACCGCCGGGCGGCGGAGCAGGGCTATACCAAGGCCATGTTCAATCTCGGCGGGGTCATGAAGCGGGATAACGGAATCGGCCCGGATCTGGCGGAGGCCGTCCGCTGGTACCGCAAAGCGGCCGAGCTCGGACATCCGCGTTCGGCGGCGTATCTGGGCCTGGCGTATGATAACGGGGAAGGCGTCAAACAGGATGCGGCTGTGGCGGTCCGGTGGTATCAGATTGCGGTTGACCGGGGCGATCCGGCAGGCATGCGGTATCTGGGCGTTTCCTATGAGGAAGGAACCGGGGTAAAACAGGATCTGGCGAAAGCGTTTTCGCTGTATTGCCAGGCGGCGGATCTGGGCGATCTGCCCAGTATGTATTATGCAGGCATGAACTGTGAGAACGGGATGGGGACGGAGCAGAACCCGGAGGAGGCAGCTTCCTGGTACCGCCGGGCGGCGGAGCGGGGAGAGGAACGAAGCGCCGCCGCGCTGGGCCGCCTTTATCTGGAAGGAACGGGAGTAGAAGCCGATCTGGATCAGGCGCTTTACTGGGCTCAGAAGGCAAAGGACGGCGGGGCGAAAACAGCGGACGAACTGCTGGAGCTGATCCGCGCGCGCAAAGAGAAAGAAGCAAAGCGTAAAGCAGAGGAAGAGGCAAAGCGCCAGGTGGAGGAAGAGGCAAAGCGCCAGGCAGAAGAGGAAGCGAAGCGTAAGGCAGAGGAAGAAGCAAAGCGCAAGGCGGAAGAGGAAGCGAAAAAAGCGGCGCAGAAACCGGAGCAGGAGGCTGCGGCGCCGGCCGCGGAAACGCTCTCCTCGGAGGAGGCGCACGCGGAGGGAATGAAGCAGTTCCAGGCGGGAAATTATACGGAGGCGTATCCGCTTCTGAAGCGCGCCTGCCCGTTTATAGGGCCGCGCAAGGGGCGTTATCCCGACGGGCAGGCGGCTCTGGGCAGTATGGAGGAGCGCGGTCTGGGAACGGAAGCGGATGAAATGATGGCGCTCTGGCGTTACCGGATTGCCGCCAGGGAAGGAAACCCGGACGGCGCGGAGGGGATCATGCGCCTGCTTGCCGGGAAAGACAAAGCGACGCCGGAGGACTGCCGGATGGTGCTTGCGCATCTGAACGAGGGTAATTTGTCCGGCGCACAGGCGGCAAAAGAGACGAAAGAGGCAAAAGCGGCCTGGGAGAAGGAACTCGCGCAGGCAGAGGAGCGCGAGCGGTTAAAGAAGCTGGAGCTTACCGACAACAATGTCTATGAGATCTATAAGGAGTGCCAGCAGACGGATGAAACGCCGAAAGAGAAACAGTGGGCCGGCTATGATATCCGTAAGCTGGAGGAAAATAAGGATCGGATCCTGTTTCTGATGGGGCAGCTGGCCTGTGTTCATCAGAAAACAGAAGAACCGGTTCCGATCGATGAAAAACTCTGCGAGGATTATCGCGGGAAAACGTGGTCGACGGGAGGAAACAACCCGGTCCGGCTTCTGAATATGGGGATCGGCGTGGATGCGGTCTCGCTGCAGAAGGAAGGCGATGACGAACGGGCCGTTTTCGGCTACAGCGTGAAGAAGACGCGTTCGCCGCAGGATCCGGAATTTGCGCTCTGGTATCTGATCTGGCAGGGGGAGAAAGAGGCGATAAGCGGAAACTATCAGGAAGCCTACCGGCTTTACTCGCAGGCGGCTGCGGCCGGTTATCCGGCCGGCTGGTACGAGGTGGGGCATTATTACAGCGCCGAGCGTTTGTGCGAGGCGGTCGGGATCCAGAAAGACGACGAAATCGCCTATCAGTGGTACAAAAAGGCGGCGGATCAGGGCTACGCCCCGGCGCAGCGCGCCCTGGGAACGATCTTTCAGGATGGAATCGGGAGAAAAGCGGATTATGAGCAGGCCCTTTTCTGGTTTCAGAAGGCGGCCGATCAGGGCGCGGCTGGCGCTGCCGATGCCTGTGAAAAAACCAGAAATCTGATGAAGGCGCAGAAGGGCGATCGGGAGGCGCAGTATCAGGCGGGCCTCTTCTATCTGAAGAGATGGGATTCCACGGCGCTCGCATCGCTTCCGTGGTTTGAAAAGGCGGCCGCGCAGAAGCACCGGGACGCGGTGTTTTACTGCGGACTTCTGTACGGGCTTTTACTGGATTCGCAGAGGCAGGATCAGGAGAAGGCGCTGCGCTGTTTCCAGGAGGCGGAACGCCTGGGACACACGCTGGCCGGGAAGCTTGCGAAGGAGATGCGTCCGGGCGGCCTGTTTAAGAAGGAAAAGAAAACCTGCGAGCAGGCGATGTCGCGTCTGCTGTACGATTACGGGGAGGAGAAGGATACGCTGACGCACGAGGACATGAATATGCTGATCGATCTCTATTCGATTCTGCCGCGGTCGCTGCGAAGCGAGATGAACGGCGCGCAGGCAAAGCGCCTGAGAGCGCTGGCAGCCCGCCTGTAGCCGCAAGAGGAAAAAAGTTTCAGAAAACGGTAGGAAAAACGGAGAAAATACTTTATAATTCTGAGTAGAAGATGCAGAGGGCGCGGCGGACGGCCGCGCCCGCGGAAGGAGAGAGATGCGATGGGAGAGTTAAAGGATCTGACGGCGCAGGAATTTGCGGCGCAGACCGGAAGCAGCGCCCCGGTGCCCGGCGGCGGAAGCGTATCAGCGCTGACGGGCGCGCTGGCGGCGGCCCTGGCGGAGATGGTAGCCAACCTGACGGCGGGAAAGGAGAAGTATGCGTGCGTCGACGCCGAGATGCGGGAGCTGGCGCAGTCGGCGGCCCGCATCCGGGAAGAGCTGATCGGGGGAATCAAAAAGGACAGCGAGTCGTTCGGCGGCTATATGCGGGCGCTGAAGCTTCCGAAGGAGACGGAGGAAGAGAAAGCGGCGCGGCGCGAGGCGCTGCAGCAGGGGCTTAAGGAGGCGACGCAGGCGCCGCTGGCGATCGCCCGGACGGCGGCGGAGATTTTTCCGCTGGCGCAGGCAGCCGTGGAGCGCGGCAATTCCGGCGCGGTATCCGACGGCCTGATCTCGGCCATGCTGGCCCGGACGGCGGTGCTCGGGGCGCTGTTAAACGTAAAGATCAATCTGAACTCCATCCGGGACGAGGCGTTTGCCGGAGAGCTGAAGAAAGAAGTGGCGCGGCTGGAGCAGGCTGCGGCAGAGGGCGAGGCCCGGATCCTGGCCATGTCGGAGCTCTCCGCCTCTTTTGTGAAATAGAAACCGGCGGGTGTGCAGAAAAGAAGGCGAAAGCCGGGCGCGGCGCGGACCGGCGGACAATAAAAGAATGAGGAGAAACAGGTATGAAGACAGATATTGAGATTGCACAGGAGGCGAAGGCGCTTGACATCCGGGAGATCGCCGCGGCGGCGGGCGTGGATGAGAAGTACCTGGAGCTGTACGGACAGAATAAGGCGAAGGTAGATTACCGCCTGTTAAAGGAAAAGGAGGGCGCGGACGGAAAGCTGATCCTGGTTACGGCGATCAATCCGACGCCGGCGGGCGAGGGCAAGACGACGACGACCGTCGGACTGGCGGACGCGCTGAAGCGGCTGGGGAAGAACGTGGTCACGGCGCTGCGCGAGCCGTCGCTGGGGCCGGTGTTCGGCGTGAAGGGCGGGGCCGCGGGCGGCGGCTACGCCCAGGTCATCCCCATGGAAGACATCAACCTGCATTTTACCGGCGATTTCCACGCCATCGGGGCGGCGAACAACCTTCTGGCCGCCATGCTGGACAACCATATTTATCAGGGAAATGAGCTGCGGATCGATCCCAAGCGGATTACCTGGAAGCGGGCGGTGGATATGAATGACCGCCAGCTGCGCAACATCGTGGACGGCCTGGGCCGCCGGACGGACGGCGTGGTAAGAGAGGACGGCTACGATATTACCGTGGCCAGCGAGATCATGGCGGTGCTTTGTCTGGCGTCGGATATCACGGACCTGAAGGCGCGCCTTTCGAGGATCATCGTGGGCTATACGTATGACAACGAGCCGGTCACGGCCGGCGATCTGAAGGCGGCCGGGGCGATGGCGGCGCTTTTAAAGGACGCGTTAAAGCCCAATCTGGTGCAGACGCTGGAGCATACGCCGGCGTTCATCCACGGAGGCCCGTTTGCCAATATCGCGCACGGCTGCAATTCGATCATCGCGACGAAGATGGCGCTGAAGCTGGGCGATTACGCAGTTACGGAGGCCGGCTTCGGCGCGGATCTGGGCGCGGAGAAATTCCTGGATATCAAATGCCGGATCGCGGGCCTCAAACCCTCGGCGGTGGTCGTGGTCGCCACGGTGCGCGCGCTGAAGCATCACGGCGGCGCGGCAAAGACGGAGTTAAACGAGGAGAATCTGGAGGCGCTGCGGAAGGGGCTTCCCAACCTGCTGCAGCATGTGGAGAATATTACGACGGTGTACGGCCTGCCCTGCGTGGTGGCGATCAACCGCTTCCCGATGGATACGGAGGCAGAGCTTTCTCTGATCGCAGAGGAGTGCCGCCGGCTGGGCGTCAACGTGGCGCTCTCGGAGGTCTGGGCAAAGGGCGGCGAAGGCGGCGAAGCGCTGGCAAAGGAGGTCATCCGTCTCTGCGAAGAGCCGAATGCGTTCCGCTTCTGCTATGAGGACGGCCTGTCGATCGAGGAGAAGATGAACGCGATCGTGACGCGCGTGTACCGGGGCGACGGCGTAGTCCTGACGGACGCCGCCAGGAAGCAGGCGAAGCGGCTGGAGGAGCTGGGCTTCGGAAGCCTTCCGGTCTGCATGGCGAAGACGCAGTACAGCTTTTCGGATGATCCGAAGCTTCTGGGCGCGCCGAGAGGATTTCAGGTTACGGTCCGCAATCTGAAGGTGTCGGCGGGAGCCGGCTTCATTGTCGCGCTGACCGGCGATATCATGACCATGCCGGGCCTGCCGAAGGTCCCGGCGGCGGAGAAGATCGACGTGGATGAGAATGGGAAAATTTCCGGGCTGTTCTGATTGACCCGGATTCCGAAGGCCGGCGCGGCGTCTGCTGCGCCGGCTTTTGAAACGGCAGGAAGCGTTCGGAGCCCGGAAATGTTCAGGCTCCGGGAATCGGAGAGGGGGAGGCAGATGGAACGATATATGATGGCGCTGGACGCCGGGACGACCAGCAATCGCTGCATTCTGTTTAACAGGCGCGGGGAGATCTGCAGCGTAGCGCAGAAGGAATTTACCCAGTATTTTCCGCGGCCCGGCTGGGTGGAGCACGACGCGGAGGAGATCTGGTCGGTCATGCTGGAGGTGGCGCAGGAGGCGATGCGGAAGATCGGTGCGGCTTCTACTGATATCGTCGGGATTGGCATCACGAATCAGCGGGAGACGACGGTCGTGTGGAACCGTGAGACGGGAAAACCGGTCAGCCGGGCGATTGTCTGGCAGTGCCGCCGGACGGCAGAGTACTGCGATGCGCTGAAGGCGGAAGGGCTGACCGATCTGTTCCGGGAAAAAACGGGGCTGGTCATCGACGCCTATTTTTCCGCGACGAAATTAAAATGGATTCTGGACGAGGTCGAGGGGGCCAGGGAGCAGGCGCAGGCCGGCCTGCTTCTGTTCGGGACGATCGAGACGTGGCTGATCTGGAAGCTGACGGGCGGGCGCGTGCACGTGACGGACTATTCCAATGCCTCCCGCACCATGCTGTTCGATATCCGCCGGCTTGCCTGGGACGGGGAGATCCTGGAGCGTTTTTCCATCCCGCAGACGATGCTGCCCGAGGCGCGCCCGTCCAGCTGCGTGTACGGCGAGACGGCCCCGCAGTTTTTCGGAGGCCCCATCCCGATTGCCGGCGCGGCCGGCGATCAGCAGGCCGCGCTGTTCGGACAGACCTGCTTTGCGCCGGGAGAGGCTAAAAATACATACGGGACGGGCTGTTTTCTGCTGATGAATACGGGGAAACAGCCGGTATATTCGGAACACGGCCTGGTTACGACGGTTGCCTGGGGGCTGGACGGGGAGGTCTGCTACGCGCTGGAGGGCTCGGTCTTTGTGGCGGGCGCGGCGATTCAGTGGCTGCGGGACGAACTGCATCTGATCGATTCCTCGGCGGAATCGGAATATCTGGCGGCCCGGGTGGCCGATACGAACGGCTGTTATCTGGTCCCGGCTTTTACGGGCCTGGGCGCTCCGTACTGGGATCCGTACGCGCGGGGCACGATTGTCGGCCTGACGCGGGGTGTCAACCGCTGCCATCTGATCCGGGCGACGCTGGAATCCCTCGCCTATCAGACCGGCGACGTGCTGCGGGCCATGCGGGCGGATTCGGGGATTGCGCTTTCCTCCCTGCGGGTGGACGGAGGCGCGAGCGCCAATAACCTGCTGATGCAGATGCAGGCGGACGTGCTGGGCGCGGCGGTACACCGGCCGCGGTGCGTGGAGACGACGGCCATGGGTGCGGCGTATCTGGCCGGTCTGGCCGTGGGATACTGGAAGAGCCCTGCGGACGTGCAGGCAAACTGGCAGGAAGATCGGGCGTTTTTCCCGCAGATCAGCGACCGGGAGAGAGAGGAGAAGATTCGCGGGTGGCAGAGGGCCGTAGAGCGTGCGCGCGGCTGGACGGCCGGATGATGCGATCATAAAAAAGGCGGGGCGCCGAAACCGCCGCCGTCCCGTCCGGGACGGCGCGGGGATCAGGCGCCCCGCCTGAAATTCAGATATTCCGGGTTCCTTTCTGAAAAAGGGAAGCGAATCAGAACTCCGGTTCAATCAGGCCATACGTATTGCCCTTTCTCTTATATACGACGTTGACCTGATCTGTCTCCGAATTCAGGAAGACATAGAAGGAATGTCCGAGAAGCTCCATCTGTACGCAGGCTTCTTCGGGATCCATGGGCTTCATGGCAAATTTTTTAACCTTCACGATGTCGATCTCGTCGTTGTTGTCGTACTCCTCATTGATGAAGAGATCGGAAAAGGCCACGGCCGCCTGCTTCTTGTCCACGATCTTGTTCTTATATTTTTTGAGCTGCCGTTCGATGATCTCTTCCACCAGGTCGATGGAGACGTACATGTCGTTGCTGACCTGCTCCGCGCGGATGATGGTTCCCTTGACGGGAATGGTAACCTCGATCTTCTGGCGCTCCTTCTCCACGCTCAGCGTGACAATCGCTTCGGTGTCCTGGTTAAAGTAGCGTTCCAGCTTTCCGATCTTCTCTTCTACGGCCTCTCTCAGACCAGGAGTTACATTGATGTTTCTTCCAGTAATCGTATAACGCATAATCATCGCTCCTTTTTCTTGGGATGTCTATAGTATACCATTTTTATTTGGTAAACTCAACCGGAAAAGTAAAATTGTCAAGACAATTATTGTTAATTTTTTCTAAATAGTTTAAATTATTTTGGTAAAAATCTGTTTTTGCACGAATGCAGGCGGGGCGGATTTGTCAAGAGAAAGACGTGTATTTTTTGTCGAAATGATAAAGTTTATGAGATCTGTACAAAAACAGACGGGGAGAATGCCGGAGGAAGAATCGGGCAGAGAAACGGAGAAAAAGTGTGGATAATGTGGACAAATCGGTGTATAAGTGCGTTTCCTGCGAAAACCGGCCGCATGGATTGTGTATAACTTTTCAACAATCGCGCGGGAGAGCGTGTGGATGATGTGGATAAACGGAGAATGGGATCCGTTTTTTGTGCAACCTGCTAAGTTTACCATAATGTGTCGAATTATGTCAAACGCGCGCCGGGAGGAAGCGCGCGGGGGGAACTGCGCGGGGGAACTGCGCCGGGAGGAAACGTGCCGGGGGGAGGCCGGGCACTTGCGGGATGGAAAGCGGCAAACGTAAAATATTTATGAAGTTGTTGAATAAACGCGGTAACAGTGATAGAATAAGTAGGATTGTATCATGAAAATGGCAGTTCTCTGCGGCCGGCGGGATAGAAGGCGGCCCGGCGGGGAACAGATAAAAAGAAGAAAGACCGGCGGCAAAAAGCGGGCCGGGGAAGAAGACGAATCCGGAAAACGGTTTATTTTCAGTATTTTCAGGAGTGTAAAGCATGAAGCTGGTAGAGAAAATCTTTGGTACGCACAGTGAGCGTGAGTTGAAGCTGATTTATCCCATTGTGGACCGAATCATCGCCATGCGCCCTCAGATGATGGAGCTGACGGACGAGGAGCTGCGGGATAATACGAGAAAGTTTAAGGAGCGCCTGGAGAAGGGGGAGACGCTGGACGATATCCTCCCGGAGGCGTTTGCCACGGTGCGTGAGGCCGCGCGGCGGGTTCTCAACATGGAGCATTATCCGGTTCAGCTGATCGGCGGAATCGTGCTGCATCAGGGCCGTATCGCGGAGATGAAGACCGGCGAGGGCAAGACGCTGGTGTCGACGGCTCCGGCCTATCTGAACGCGCTGGCCGGCAAGGGTGTTTTTATCGTTACGGTCAATGATTACCTGGCTAAGCGAGACGCGGAGTGGATGGGAGAGGTGCACCGCTTCCTCGGACTGACGGTGGGCGTGGTGCTGAACTCGATGAATTCCGACGAGCGGCGGGCGGCGTACAACTGCGATATCACGTATGTGACCAACAATGAGCTCGGCTTCGATTATCTGCGCGACAACATGGCGATCTATAAGGAACAGATGGTGCTGCGCAATCTGGACTACGCGATCATCGACGAGGTGGACTCGGTGCTGATCGACGAGGCGAGAACGCCGCTGATCATTTCCGGACAGAGCGGCAAATCCACGAAGCTCTACGAGGTGTGCGATATCCTGGCCCGCCAGCTGGTGCGCGGCGAGGAGTCGGCGGAATTTTCCAAGATGGCCGCCATCATGGGCGAGGAGATCGAGGAGAGCGGAGACTTCGTTGTCAATGAGAAGGATAAGGTTGTCAACCTGACGGCGGACGGCGTCAAGAAGGTCGAGGAATTTTTCCACATCGACAACCTGGCGGATCCCCAGAACCTGGAGATCCAGCACAATATCATCCTGGCGCTGCGCGCCAATTACCTGATGTTCCGCGACAAGGACTATGTGGTCAAGGACGACGAGGTCCTGATTGTCGATGAATTTACGGGGCGCATCATGCCGGGACGGCGTTATTCGGACGGCCTTCATCAGGCGATCGAGGCCAAGGAGCACGTGAACGTGCGCCGCGAGAGCCGCACGCTGGCGACGATTACCTTCCAGAACTTCTTTAATAAATTTAATAAGAAGGCGGGCATGACGGGTACGGCCCAGACGGAGGAGAAGGAATTCCGCAATATTTATCAGATGGACGTCATCGTGATCCCGACCAACAAGCCGGTCATCCGAATCGATTACAACGACGCCGTCTACAAGACGAAGAAGGAGAAGTTCCGCGCGGTCGTGGATTCGGTCGTGGAAGCGCACGAGAAAGGGCAGCCGGTCCTGGTGGGCACGATTACCATCGAGACGTCGGAGCTTTTAAGCAAGATGCTGACGCGGCGCGGCGTGCCGCACAAGGTGTTAAACGCCAAGTTCCACGAGCTGGAGGCGGAGATCGTGGCGGACGCCGGAATTCACGGGGCCGTGACGATCGCGACTAACATGGCCGGCCGCGGTACGGATATCAAGCTGGACGAGAAGGCGAGGGAGCTGGGCGGCCTGAAGATCATCGGTACGGAGCGGCATGAGTCGCGGCGCATCGACAATCAGCTGCGCGGCCGTTCCGGCCGTCAGGGCGATCCCGGCGAATCGCGCTTTTACATTTCTCTGGAGGACGATCTGATGCGCCTCTTCGGCTCGGAGAAGCTGATGAGCATGTTTAATGCGCTGGGCGTGCCGGAGAATGAACAGATTGAGCACAAGATGCTTTCCAGCGCCATCGAGAAGGCGCAGATGAAGATCGAGAACAACAACTACGGCATCCGTGAGAACCTGCTCAAGTATGACGAGGTCATGAACGAGCAGCGCGAGACGATCTACGCGGAGCGCCGGCGCGTGCTGGACGGCGAGAATATGCGCGGCGTGATTATGAAGATGATCATGGACATCGTGGAGAACGCGGTGGATATGTCGATTTCCGACGAGCAGAGCCCGGAGGAATGGGATCTGGCCGAGCTCAATTCGCTGCTTCTGCCGATCGTTCCGCTGGAGCCGATCCGGCTGGGCGAAGATCAGCAGCAGATGAAGAAGAACGAGTTAAAGCACATGCTCAAGGAGCAGGCCACCAGGCTTTACGAGGCCAAGGAGGCGGAGTTCCCGTCGGCGGAGCAGATCCGGGAGATCGAGCGCGTGATTCTTCTGAAGGTCATCGACGCCAAGTGGATGGCGCACATCGACGATATGGATCAGCTGCGCGAGGGCATCGGCCTGCAGGCCTACGGCCAGCGCGATCCGCTGGTGGAATACAAGATGAGCGGCTATGAGATGTTCGAGAGCATGACGGCCGCGATCCGCGAGGATACGGTCCGCATCCTGTTCCACATCCGCGTGGAGCAGAAGGTCGAGCGCGAGCCGGCCGCGAAGGTAACGGGGACCAACCGCGACGATTCGTCCGCCCAGGCGCCGAAACGCCGCGAGGAGAAGAAGATTTATCCCAACGATCCGTGCCCCTGCGGCTCCGGCAAGAAATACAAGCAGTGCTGCGGCCGGAAGATCCTGGCCAAGAGTCAGGCGTAAAAAAGAGCCGGCAATCCAAAGAAGCTATATTATAAAAAATTATAAAAAAGAAAGCGGGTGAAGCTATGGTTGAACTGGATCAGTTCCGATATACGTTATCGACGTATGATACAACTTTAGTGGAAGTGAGGGATTCACTTTGACCTGGACAGTAAGGTAAAGCGAATCGCAGAGCTGGACAAATCGATGGAGGAGCCGGGATTCTGGGACGATCCGGAGAGGTCCACAAAAATTGTAAGAGAAGCCAAAAACCTGAAGGATACGGTGGATACCTACCGTCATCTGGAGCAGCAGCACGAGGATATCCAGGTCATGATTGAGATGGGGTACGAGGAAAACGACCCCTCCGTGATCCCGGAGATCCAGGAGATGCTGGACGAATTTGTAAAAAGCCTGGAGGACATCCGCACGCGGACGCTGCTCTCCGGCGAGTACGACGGCTGCAACGCGATCCTCAAGCTGAACGCGGGGGCCGGCGGCACGGAGGCCATGGACTGGTGCGGGATGCTGTACCGGATGTATCAGCGCTGGGCCGATAAGAAAGGGTATACGACGGAGGTGCTGGATTTTCTGGACGGCGACGAGGCGGGCATCAAATCGATTACCGTGCAGATCAACGGCGACAACGCCTACGGGTATCTGAAGTCGGAGAAAGGCGTGCACCGGCTGGTGCGGATTTCGCCTTTCAACGCGGCGGGCAAGCGCCAGACCTCGTTCGTGTCCTGCGATGTGATGCCGGACATCGAGGAAGATCTGGATGTGGAGATCAATCCGGACGATCTGCGGATTGATACCTACCGCTCCAGCGGCGCCGGCGGACAGCATATCAACAAGACCTCTTCGGCCATCCGGATTACCCATATTCCGACGGGGATTGTGGTACAGTGCCAGAACGAGCGCTCGCAGTTCCAGAACAAGGACAAGGCGATGCAGATGCTGAAGGCAAAGCTCTATATGCTCAAGCAGCAGGAGAATGCCGAGAAGCTTTCCGACATCCGCGGCGACGTGAAGGATATCAATTTCGGAAACCAGATCCGCTCCTATGTCCTGCAGCCGTACACGCTGGTCAAGGATCACCGGACGGGCGCGGAGAACGGAAACGTAAACGCGGTGCTGGACGGCGATCTCGATCTGTTTATCAGCGCGTACTTAAAGTGGAGCAGTTTAAAGGAGCAGGCGCCGCAGGAGGCGTAAACCGAAGCGTCCATGACAAAGAGATGACAGCCAGGGAGTAAAGAATATGATGCAGATAGCAGTGATGGGCTACGGGACGATCGGTTCCGGAGTCGTGGAGGTACTGGAGATTAACCGGGAGCGGATCGCGAAGAAGACGGGGCAGGAGATCGGGGTAAAATACATCCTCGACCTGCGGGAGTTCCCCGGCGATCCGTACGAGGAACAGATTGTACATGATTTTTCCGTGATCGAGAAGGATGAGGACGTCTGCCTGGTGGTGGAAGCCATGGGCGGGGTAAATCCGGCGTATGCGTTTGTAAAGGCCTGCCTGGAGTCGGGCAAGCATGTCGTAACGTCCAATAAGGCGCTGGTGGCGGCGCACGGGACGGAGCTTCTGCAGATTGCCAGAGACCGGAACCTGAATTTCCTGTTCGAGGCCAGCGTGGGAGGCGGCATCCCGCTGATCCGCCCGCTGACGCAGTCTCTGGCGGGCGAGGAGATCCTGGAGATCTGCGGAATCCTGAACGGGACGACCAACTATATCCTGACGAAGATGGACCAGGAGGGACAGGATTTTGAGACGGCCTTAAAGAAGGCGCAGGAGCTCGGGTACGCCGAGCGCAACCCGGAGGCGGACGTCGAGGGGTATGATACCTGCCGCAAGATCGCGATCCTGACGGCGCTGGCCACGGAGCGGGAAGTGAATTTCGAGGAGGTCTATACCGAGGGCATTACCCGGATCACGGATACGGATTTCCAGTATGCGGCCCGGCTTAAGACCTCGATCCGCCTCCTGGGCGTCAGCCGGATGGACGGGGAACGGGTGTCGGTGTTCGTCTGCCCGGTTATGGTCCAGGCGGATCATCCGCTTTACGCGGTAAGCGACGTCTACAACGGCGTTGTCGTCCGGGGCAGAACGGTGGGGACGATCATGTTTTACGGCAGCGGGGCGGGAAAGCTCCCGACGGCCAACGCCGTAGTCAGCGATATCGTGGAGATCGCCGGGCATCTGAGCGATCATATCCCGTTTGGCTGGTCGGCCAAAAAGCAGGCGCTGACGCCGGTGGAGGAACAGAATTTCTCGTATTTTATCCGTTTCGCCGGGCAGGCGGCGGAGAAATTTGCGGACGTGGAGGCGGTCTTTGCCGGCGCGCGTCTGATTGAGCTGGAAGGAAAGGATGAATTCGCCGTGATCACGGGGCGGATGAGCGAAGCGCGCTGCCGGAAGCTGGCGGCGGCGTTTCCGGACATCCTGCAGACCATCCGCTGTTTCTGAGAAGAGCGGAGGAGAGAATGAAAGAAAAACTGCTGGAATGGTTCGCCGCCGGCCTTGCGCGGACGGCGGCCGCAATCGGACAGGCAGACGGGCAGGGAGCGATTCCCTGCCTTTTTCACACGATGACCGGGATCTACTGCCCCGGCTGCGGGGGGACGCGGGCGGTGTGCGCCCTGCTTGCGGGGCGCATCGGGGAGAGCTTTCTGCTCCATCCCCTGGTGCCCTATGCGGCCGTCTCGGCGGCGGCGCTTTTGGTCTGGTATCTGTACTGCCGGAAAAAGAAAAAAACGTTTTCACAGAAACTCTGGAAAAACGTTCTTTTGGTAGGAATTGTGCTTCTGTGCGCCAATTTTCTGATTAAAAACGGGGCGCTTCTTTTCGCTCACACGGATCTGCTTCGCCGGTGGTCTTAAAACGGGCGTCCCGTCAGACGTCTCTATTCGACGGGAAAGGAACCGCTGTTGCTGTATTCTTCCATGATCTCGTCAAAGACGGCGGCCCACGAGGGATCCCGCACCAGCATGTTGACGGCCATCAGGTAGAGAAATTCCGCGACGCCGAGCAGCAGCGCGAAGATGCCCAGAATCAGGCCCGCGATGGCATAGCCGCAGAAGGGGCTGTCCTTTTTAGAGAGGATGGCCAGGACAATCGCCGCCACGCCCAGGATGATGGAGAGCGGAAACGCGATGCAGCAGCAGAGAAGCAGAAGGCCGAGGATGCCGCAGACCATCGAGGCGATAGCCGTTCCGTTGGGCTGGTTGACATCGGGCCGTTTCTCGGGAGCGGCAGCTGTCTCTTCGCCCGGGCGATCCCCGTTATCGTAATATTCCATGGGGTAAAACCTCCTTCCTGTTGGTCTGATTGTAGCACGGATTTCGGGACTTGTCCAGACGGCAGCGCGGGAGCGGCCTGTTTTGCCGCGTCCGCCGCCGGCGTTCCGCTGTCTTGACTTTCAAAGCGGGGGAATGGTATGATGGAGAAGCGCCGCCGGGGGCGGCGACACGGGACGGGGGAGTCTGCCCATGCTGTTTAATTCGCTGAGTTTTCTGATTTTTTTCCCGGTTGTAACGGTTCTTTATTACGTGATTCCGGGACGGTACCGCTATCTGTGGCTGCTGGCGGCCAGCTATTATTTTTATATGTGCTGGAATCCGCGCTACGCGCTGCTGATGGCATTTTCGACGTCTGCGACCTGGCTGAGCGGCGTGCTTCTCGAGCGGGCGCCGCAGCTGCGGCAGAAAAAGGCGGTGGTGGCCGTCTGCTTTCTGGTAAACATCGGGATCCTGGCGGGATTTAAGTATTTTGATTTTCTGCTGGAGAATGTGAATACGGTTCTGGCGCTGTTTCATCTGCGCCTGATCGAGAAGCCCTTCGACGTGCTTCTGCCGGTCGGCATCTCATTTTATACGTTTCAGGCGCTGAGCTACACGGTAGACGTGTTCCGGGGCGAAATCCGGGCGGAGAAGAATCCGCTTCGCTACGCGCTGTTCGTCTCCTTTTTTCCGCAGCTGGTGGCGGGGCCGATCGAGCGCTCGGGAAATCTGCTGCGCCAGATCTGCACGGTACCCCAGACGGTAAAGCCGGATTACCGGGAGATAACCGGCGGCCTGACGCTGATGCTGTGGGGCCTTTTTCTGAAGATGGTCGTCGCGGATCGCGCGGCGGGCGTGGTGGACGCGGTATTTGCGGAGCATTATCTGTATCAGGCGACGGCGCTCTGGGCGGCGGCCCTTCTGTTTGCCGTGCAGATCTACTGTGATTTTTCCAGCTATTCGACGATCGCCGTGGGGGCGGCCCGCGTGATGGGTTTTTCCCTGATGGAGAATTTCAATACGCCGTATTTTGCCGTCAGCATCCGCGATTTCTGGCGGCGCTGGCATATCTCGCTTTCGACCTGGTTTCGGGATTATCTCTATATCCCTCTGGGGGGAAACCGGGCCGGGCGTCTGCGCTGGTACGGGAATCTGATGGTCACGTTTCTCGTCAGCGGCCTCTGGCACGGGGCCAGCTGGAATTTTGTGGCCTGGGGCGGCATCCACGGCCTGTATCAGATTGCGGGGGATCTGCTGGCGCCCTGGAAACGGCGGTTTGAAAAACGCTTCGGCGTCCGGACGCAGTGCGCGAGCTACCGGCTGGGGCAGATCCTGGTTACGTTTTTTCTGGTGGATCTGGCCTGGGTCTTTTTCCGGGCGGATTCGCTGCCGGCGGCGGCGGATTATCTGCGGCGGATGTTTCTGCGGCCGGATCCGTGGACGCTGTTTGACGGCTCCTGGTACAGCTGGGGACTGGATATAAAGGAGACGCATGTGCTTCTGTTCGGGCTGCTTCTTCTGTTTCTGGCGGATCTCGTGCGGCTCCGGCGCGGCCAGCGCTTCGATGTGTTTTTAGAAGGGGAGTGCCTCTGGTTTCGCTGGGCGGTCATCCTGACGCTTCTGTTTTCCACGATCGTGTTCGGCGTTTACGGGATCGACGTTTCCCAGATCCAGTTTATTTATTTCCAGTTTTAAGGAGGAAAAAGACGTATGGGAAGAAAGCTGGTTTGCGCGGCGAAGATCTTTTTCCTGCTTTTGCTGGCGCTTGCCGCCGGCGTCTGGCTGAACGGGGTTCTCAACACGAATGTCCGCTCGTATCTTACCACCGATACCGGGGAGAGCGAGGGAAGCCGGATCCTCTTTTTCGGAACCAGCCAGGGGGCCAACGGCATCAACCCGCTTTTTCTGTGGGATGCGGCCGGCATTGAGGCCTATAATTTCTGCGCGCCGGGCCAGTACATCGGCACTACCTACTATGTGATGGAGGATGTGCTGAGCCGGCGGCGGCCGCAGGCGGCCGTTCTGGATATCCGCAGCCTCACGAAGCCGGAGGATTTTCTGACGATCAGCAATAAGCTCTACAGTTTGCCGATGATCGCCGATCCGCTTCGCCGGTTTTCTATGTACCGGGATGTGATCGCGGAGGAGTGGGCGTATGTGATCCCGCTGTTTCGCTATCATAACCGGTGGAAGGAGATCGGGCGGGCCGATTTCGAGCAGTCGTATACGGTGCTGGGCTGCGTGGGTGAGCATCACGTACAGACGGAGCAGACCGCGCTGCCGGAGATTGCAGAGCAGGAAGCGCAGCCGATCGGGGAACGGGAGCTTGCGTATCTGGAGCGCATTGCGGCGCTTGCACAGGAAGCCGGAGTGCCGCTTGTGCTTCTGGACATGCCCTGCTATACGGACGAAGAGACGGAGGCGAAAACCCAGTGGGTAAGAGAGTGGGCCGCCGGGCGCGGGATCGCGTTCTGCGAGGCGAACCGCCCGCAGGCTTACGGCGGGATGGGGCTGACGCCGGAAGATTTTTACGACGGGAACCATCTCAATCTCCGGGGGCAGGAGAAGGTGTCCTCCTGGCTCGGCCTGTGGCTGGCAGAGGAGTTTGATCTGGCGGATGCGCGGGGAACCGAGGCCGGGGATCGCTGGGAGGAAAAGATACGCCTGGCCAGACAGGTGCAGAACGATCGCGAGCTGGCCATCCGGACGGACGCGGAGGGGATTTTCTCCCTGCTTTTATCGGGCGATTATACAGTGGCCGTCTCGCTGACCGGTTCCTACCGGGACGGCGGGGAGGCGATCTGCCGGGGCCTTCTCTCATTGGGCATGGAGGAGGCGGCGTATGAGAAGGGCGGCGCGTTCGTCTGGAAAAGCGGGGAGGGCTGGCTCTTTTCCTCGGATGGGCGGCCGGAATTTCTCTGGACCTGCTCGCCGGGAAGAGACGAGCTGGCCGTCCGGGGAACCGGCGCTCTGGGGGAGGACGGCCTGTGGCAGACGCAGGCGGAGCTTCTGATGGACCGGCAGAACCGGGAAAAGACGGAAAATGGAGTCAATCTCCTGATTTACAGCAACAGTCAGGAACGGCTCCTGAAAACGATCGGGTTTGACGCCGCAGACGGATGGCGGCCGCTGTCATAGCGCGGGAAAGAGAAGCCCGCAGGAAAGGACGGAATATGGATATCATTCAGGTGCTCGCGGACGAGCTTCAGATCAGGAAAGGGCAGGCGGAGGCGGCCGTGCGGCTGATCGACGAGGGAAACACGATCCCATTTATCGCGCGCTACCGGAAAGAGGCGACCGGCTCGCTGAGCGACGAGGTGCTGCGCAATCTGGATGAGCGCCTGCGTTATCTGCGCGGCCTGGAGGAGCGGAAAAGCCAGGTAATCGAGTCGATCCGGGAGCAGGACAGGCTGACGCCGCAGCTGGAAAAACAGATCCGGGAGGCCGCGACGCTGGTGGCCGTGGAGGATCTCTATCTTCCCTACCGGCCGAAGAGGCGGACGCGCGCGGGCATCGCGAAGGAAAAGGGGCTGGAGCCGTTTGCCGACCGGATCTGGGAGCAGGAGATCCGGACGCCGCTTCTGCAGGAGGCGGAGAAATACTGCAGGCCGCAGGACGGGGCCGCGACGCCGGAGGAGGCGCTGGAGGGCGCGCTGGATATCCTGGCGGAGCGCATCAGCGAGACGGCGCGCTACCGGACGTACATCCGCCGGGAGACGGAGCGGGAGGGCATGCTGGAGGTAAGCGCGCGGGACGAGACGGCGCAGTCGGTGTACGAGATGTACTATCATTTTTCGGAACCGGTCTCCCGTCTGGCCGGACACCGCGTTCTGGCCATCAACCGCGGAGAAAAGGAAAAATTTCTTCAGGTGCGCCTGCAGGCGCCGGAGGAGGCGATCCTGCGCTATCTGGAAAAACAGATCCTGGCAGGGAACCGTCCGCAGACGGAGCCGGCGCTTAAGAAGACGATCCGGGACAGCTACAGCCGCCTGATTGCGCCGGCCATTGAGCGGGAAATCCGCGGCGAATTGACGCAGAAGGCGCAGGAGAGCGCCATCCGCGTATTTGGGAAGAATCTGGAGCAGCTTCTGATGCAGCCGCCCATTGTGGGGCGGGTGGTGCTGGGCTGGGATCCGGCGTTCCGCACGGGCTGTAAGCTGGCGGTGGTAGACGGGACGGGAAAGGTGCTGGATACGGCGGTCATCTATCCCACGGCGCCGCAGAACCGGGTGGAAGAATCCAAACGGATTTTAAAACAGCTGATCCGGCGCTACCATATTTCCCTGATCTCGCTGGGAAATGGGACGGCCTCCCGGGAGTCGGAGCAGATCATCGCCGGGCTTCTGAAGGAGATCCCGGAACCGGTCCAGTATGTGATCGTCAGCGAGGCCGGCGCGTCCGTCTATTCGGCCAGCCGTCTGGCGACCGAGGAATTCCCGGAATTTGACGTCGGGCAGCGCAGCGCCGCTTCGATCGCCAGGCGGCTGCAGGATCCGCTCTCGGAGCTGGTCAAGATTGATCCGCAGTCCATCGGCGTGGGGCAGTATCAGCACGATATGAACCAGAAGCAGCTGGCCGAGGCCCTGCAGGGCGTGGTCGAAGACTGCGTGAACCGGGTCGGCGTGGATCTGAACACGGCGTCCGCCTCGCTTCTGGAGTACATTTCCGGGATCAGCAAAACGATTGCGCGCAACATCGTGGCCTACCGCGAGGAGCACGGCGCGTTCCGAAGCCGCAGGGAGCTTTTAAAGGTGGCGAAGCTGGGGCCGCGGGCCTATGAGCAGTGCGCCGGTTTTACCCGCATTCAGGGCGGGGATAACCCGCTGGATCAGACGAGCGTCCACCCGGAGAGCTACGGGGCGGCAGAGGCGCTTTTAAACCGTCTCGGATACCGGCTTTCGGATCTGACGGCGGGCGGGATCCCGGGGATCGGGAAACAGATTGCGGATTACCGGGCGCTCTCCAAGGAGCTGGGGATCGGCGAGCCGACGCTGCGCGATATCGCGGCGGAGCTGGAAAAGCCGGCGCGGGATCCCAGAGAAGAGATGCCAAAGCCGGTTCTTCGCACCGACGTGATGGAGCTTTCTGATCTGAAGCCGGGGATGGTTCTCAAGGGGACGGTGCGCAACGTCATCGATTTCGGCGCTTTTGTGGATATCGGCGTTCATCAGGACGGGCTGGTGCATATTTCCCAGATGACCCGGCGCTACATCCGCCATCCGCTGGAGGCGGTCAGCGTGGGGGACGTCGTGACGGTCAAAGTGCTGGGCGTGGATCCGGCCAGAAAGCGGATCTCGCTTACCATGAAGCTGGACGGGCAGGAAGAGAAGGCCTGATCAGATCAGAAGCCGGCCGGGCAGAGGCAAAGTTCATCCGGAAGCCGGCCGGACAGAGGCAAAGTTTATCCGGAAAGCGGCCGGGCAGAGGCAAAGTTCATCCGGAAAGCGGCCGGGCAGAGGCAGAGTTCATGCGGAAGCCGGCCGGGCAGAAGGAGACGGAGGAAAACAGGATTGCAGCGCGGGGAACGCGCCGCGAAAAAACAGGGGGAGAACGATGGAAGTACGGTTTAAAATCACGGGACGGGAACTGTTTGTGTTCTCGCTGAATAATTTCTGGCGCAGCGCGGCGGGGCTGATCAGCATCGCCTGCACGATCGGCGTGCTGCTGTTTCTGATTCTGAGACGGGATACGATCGGATCGGAGACGGCGCTGCTCCTGGTCGCGCTGGTAATCGGGGCGATGTTTGTGCAGGTGGCGTCGATGCGCGGAAAGGCGGGACGCCGCGTGTCCGATCCGGACTCCCCGTCCTCGCAGGAAATGTTTTTCCGCCTGGATAAAAACGGGATCCGCGTGCGGCAAGGGGAGAACAAGGGACAGGCGTCCTGGGATCAGATTAAGCGGGTAAAGCGGGCCGGCGGCGTGTACATGCTGTATCTGTCCAACGACGAGGCGTACCTGTTCCCGGAGCGTGTGTTCCGGGGCGCGGAAAAGCAGAAATTCCTGCGTTTCCTGGAACAGTACGTGCCGGCAGCGAAGAGAAGGGGGATCCGGGTATGACGGTGGAGACGAACGGGCCGCAGGAAACGTTTCAGCTGGGAGAGCGGCTGGGGAAAGAGGCGGCGCCCGGCAGTGTATTCTGCCTGTACGGGGACCTGGGCGTGGGGAAAACGGTTTTTTCGCAGGGATTCGCCCATGGCCTGGGGATTGAGGGGCCGGTCAACAGCCCGACCTTTACGATTCTGCAGCAGTATGAGGACGGCCGTCTGCCGCTGTATCATTTTGACGTATACCGGATCGGCGACGTGGAGGAGATGGAGGAGATCGGGTACGAGGACTGTTTTTACGGGGACGGCGTGTGCCTGATTGAATGGCCGGAGCGGATCCGGGAGCTTCTGCCGGAGCATGCGGTTTCGATCCGGATTGAGAAGGATCTGGAGAGAGGGTTTGATTACCGGCGGATCACGATTAAGGAGGAAGCATGAAAATTCTCGGGATTGAGAGCGCGGCCATGGCCGCGTCGGTGGCGGTGGTAACGGAAGAACTGGTAATCGGGGAATTTACGGTCAACCTGAAAAAAACGCATTCCCAGACGCTGCTCCCCATGATTGACCGGCTTTTTGCGACGCTGGAGATGGAGCCGTCCGAGCTGGACGCCATCGCGGTATCCGGCGGCCCCGGCTCGTTTACGGGACTCCGCATCGGCGCGGCGACGGCCAAGGGCCTGGGGCTGGCGCTGAAAAAGCCGCTGATCCATGTGCCGACGATGGACGCCATGGCGTACGGCCTTTACGGGGCGGCGGGCCTGGTCTGCCCGCTCATGGACGCCAGGCGGCACCAGGTCTATACCGGCCTGTACCGTTTTGCGCCGGAATTTGAGACAGTAAAAGAGCAGTGGGCCGCCGATATCCATGAGCTGATCGGGGAACTGAACGGGCGGGGAGAGCCGGTTTGCTTCCTCGGAGACGGCATTTCGGCCAACCGTGCGATCCTGGAGGAGGAGGTAAAAGTGCCGTACCGTTTTGCGCCGCCTCACGTCAGCCGCGAGCGGGCGGCGGCGGTCGCCGCGCTGGGCGCCGTTTATCTGGCGCAGGGCAGGACGGAGACGGCGGAGGCCTTCCGGCCGGATTATCTGAAGAAGTCGCAGGCGGAGCGCGAGCGGGAGGTGGCGGAACGCCAGGGCGAGATGGAGAAGCTGGCGGCCGGCATCGTGGTTGTAGAGCACTGACGGGAGAGTCTGCCGCGGCATGAGGCGGAAGGAAGTGGGAAGAATGACGGCGATACGCGAAATGAAGCCGGAGGATCTGGCGTGGGTAACAGAGCTGGAGAGGCTGTGTTTTTCGGATCCGTGGTCGGAGACGCTTCTTGCAGAGGCGCTTGCGCAGCCGCTGGACAGGCTGTGGGTTGCCGAGGAAGAGGGGCGGCCGGCCGGTTATTTTGATCTGCGGATCGTGGCGGGCGAGGGGGAGCTGATGCGGATCGCGGTGGCGCCCGGGTTTCGCGGCCGCGGCCTGGGGCGGAAACTGATGGAAAAACTGGCAGAGACTGCCCGGGAAAACGGGGCGCAGGAGATTACCCTGGAGGTAAGAGCTTCCAATGCGCCGGCGATCGCCCTGTATAAATCCATGGGATTTCAGACGGAGGCTGTCAGAAAAGGGTATTATGCCAGCCCGGCGGAGGACGCGCTGATTATGTGGCGCCGCCGCGGTTGAAATTATTTCCACTTAAAATCACGTATAAAGAGCGATATAATGGAGACGCCGCAGAAGCTTCGGCTTTCGCGGCGCCTCTTTATTTTTTCAGAAAGCAGAGAAAGGTGAGGATACGATGAGAAGATACAATGAAAACGGACAGCTGGAGGCGCTCTGCTGCAATATGTGCGGCAGGAAACTGGTCGTGCTGGAGGGGATCCTGCGGGAGGGGGCCGCGTCGTTTGATCAGGCCTGGGGATATTTTTCGGAAAAAGACGGGGAGGTCCACCATTTCGATCTCTGCGAGGAGTGCTATGACCGCGCGGTCGCGGAATTTGCCATTCCCGTCGACGTGGAGGAAAGCCTGGAATACCTGTAGGGAAGAACATTTCGGCAGAACACTTGCCAGAAGAATCCTTTTTATGGTATGATTTGGAAACATGGAGGGAGCGTTCCGGGCCAGGGCGCCGGGCTCTCCCTCTTTTTCAATGAAG
Organism: uncultured Lachnospiraceae bacterium; assembly: GCA_944381615.1. Taxonomy (GTDB): domain Bacteria; phylum Bacillota; class Clostridia; order Lachnospirales; family Lachnospiraceae; genus Otoolea. The sequence continues at coordinate 201,898 of CALWLT010000008.1, forward strand.
GCACAGAAAAGAGGAAATGGCATGTTGGATGTATGTCTGCTGGGGACAGGCGGGATGATGCCGCTGCCCTACCGGTGGCTGACCTCCCTGATGCTCCGCTGTTCGGGAAGCAATCTGCTGATCGACTGCGGCGAGGGGACGCAGGTGGCGTTAAAGGAGAAGGGCTGGAGTCCCAAGCCGGTGGATTTTATCTGCTTCACGCATTATCATGCGGATCATATCAGCGGCCTGCCCGGTCTGCTCCTGACGATGGGAAACGCGGAGCGGACGGAACCGGTTACGATGGTAGGCCCCCGGGGACTGGAGCGGGTTGTGACGGCGCTGCGGACGATCGCGCCGGAGCTGCCGTTTCCCATCCGCTTTATCGAGCTTTCCCAGCCGCGCGAGCAGCTCAGGCTGGGGCCGTACCTGCTGGACGCCTACCGGGTCAGCCACAACGTGACGTGCTACGGCTATGCGGTTACCATTCCGCGGAAGGGGCGTTTTGACGTAGAGCGGGCCAGGGCGCAGGAGATCCCCCAGAAATTCTGGAGCCGGCTGCAGAAGGGAGAAACCATTGAGGACGGCGGCCGCGTGCTGACGCCGGAGATGGTGCTGGGCCAGGAGCGCCGGGGCATCCGGGTGGTCTACTGTACGGATACGCGGCCGGTTCCGGTCATCGCCGAATATGCGAAGGACGCGGATCTGCTGATCTGCGAGGGCATGTACGGCGAGGAAGGCAAGGAGGCCAAGGCCAGGGAATACAAGCATATGACGTTTAAGGAGGCCGCCAGGCTGGCGAGAGAGGCCGCCCCGCGCAGGATGTGGCTTACGCATTACAGCCCGTCCCTGATGCGGCCGGACGATTATATGGACGGGGTGCGCGAAATCTTTGAGCCGGCGCAGGCGGCCCGCGACGGCTGGAGCATAGAGCTGGAATTTGAGGAAGAGCAGAAGGAGAGCGTATGACAGAGCAGAAAATCGAAGGGCAGGGGGAGAAGACGGAGGAGGTCCTGATCCTTGCGGTCGAGAGTTCCTGCGATGAGACGGCGGCGGCCGTGGTTCAAAACGGACGGCAGGTGCTTTCCAACGTGATTTCTTCTCAGATCGATCTGCACACGCTGTTCGGCGGCGTCGTGCCGGAGATTGCTTCGCGCAAGCATATTGAACGGATCAATCAGGTCATCAGCCAGGCGCTGCAGGATTCGGGAAAATGCCTGGAGGAGATGACGGCGATCGCCGTGACGTACGGGCCGGGGCTGGTGGGCGCGCTGCTGGTCGGCGTGGCCGAGGCAAAGGCGATCGCGTTTGCGGCGAAGAAGCCGCTGATCGGCGTCCATCATATCGAGGGCCACGTCTCGGCAAACTTCATCGAGCATCCGGATCTGGAGCCGCCGTTTCTCTGCCTGATTGTGTCCGGCGGGCATACGCATCTCGTCATCGTGAAGGATTACGGGGAATTTGAGATCCTCGGACGGACGAGAGACGACGCGGCCGGAGAGGCGTTTGACAAGGTTGCGCGCGCAGTGGGCCTGGGGTATCCGGGCGGGCCCAAGATAGACCGGGCGGCGAGAGAGGGGAATCCCCACGCGATGGAATTTCCCCGGGCCAGGGTCGGGGAGCATCCCTATGATTTCAGCTTCAGCGGCCTGAAATCGGCGGTGTTAAATTATATCAATCATGCCAGGATGACCGGGGAGGAGATCTGCGTCCCGGATCTGGCTGCTTCCTTTCAGAATGCCGTCGTGGAGGTGCTCGTCTCACGGACGATGGAGGCAGCGGCGGCATTTGGCTGCCGGAGGGTGGCGATTGCCGGGGGCGTGGCCTCCAATACGGCGCTGCGGGAAGGCATGAAGGAAGCCTGCGGGAAGGCGGGGCTTGCATTCTACTATCCGTCTCCGATTTTCTGTACGGACAATGCGGCGATGATCGGCGCGGCGGCGTATTACGAATACCGGAAGGGAAACCGGGCCGGCTGGGATCTGAACGCGGTGCCGGGCCTCAGGCTGGGAGAGCGCTGACGGGCAGGGCCTTTCACGGAAACATACGAAAGCAAAAAGAGAGGAGCGGCCGGGCAGGAAGGCCGGGCGGGAGGAAGCATGGAACAGAAACACAGGCGATGCGGCGCCATTGTCCTGGCGGCGGGAAAGGGAAGCAGGATGAAGAGCAGCGTTCCCAAGCAATTTCTGCCGCTCAGGGGAAAACCGGTGCTGTATTATTCCCTGGCGGCGCTGGAGGCGTACCGGGCGGACGATATCGTCCTGGTCAGCAGCCGGGAGGAGGCGGAGTACTGCCGCCGGGAGATCGTGGAAAAATATGCGTTTTCCCGGGTCCGCTCCGTGGTTTTGGGCGGCCGGGAGAGATATCATTCGGTCTATGCCGGGTTAAAGGAGCTGGAACGCCTGGGATATGCCGGAGCCGATCTGGTTCTGATTCATGATGGGGCGAGGCCGTTTCTGGACGGGGAAATCCTCGGCCGGGTCTGCCGGGATGCCGCACAGTACGGCGCCTGCGCGGCCGGAATGCCCTCCAAGGATACGGTCAAGCTGGCGGATGCGGCCGGGTTTGCGGTTCAGACGCCGGATCGCTCCCTGGTCTGGACGGTTCAGACGCCGCAGGCATTCGTTTTTTCTCTGATCCGGGACGCGTATGAGCGGATGATGGCCAGCGAATCCAGCCAGGAAAATGTGACGGACGACGCCATGGTCATTGAGCGGATGACGGACTGCCGGGTCAGGCTGACGGAGGGTTCTTACCGGAATATGAAAATTACGACGCCGGAAGATCTGATTCTGGCGGAGGCGCTGATGGGCGGGGCAGACGATGGATATGGGAAAAGAGATTAAAAAATGGAAAACGGCCGTCGCAGAGAGCGGCCGGAGCGCGGCAGGGGACGGCGTACGGCCGGGCTGGTTCCTGGGCCTGGGGCTGATCCTGTTTTTTGCGTTTGTTACGTTTCTGTATGCGGATCTCACGGATACGTATGAAAATTCGATTCTGTTTTTAAAGGCGATCCGGGAGGGAAAACTGTTTCAGTTTTACTCCTACAGCGTGGAACACACGCGCAGCTTCTGGGGGGCCAATTACGACGCGCTGATCTATGTGTTTTACGGTCTGTGGAACCTGCCGGTCCTGATCGTAACGCACCTTCTCGGCATCGATTATTTCGACTGGGCGCCGGGCCTTCTGTGGTGCAAACTGCTCGGCGTTCTGCTCTGCGCAGGCATTGCCTGGCAGATTCGCCGGATCCTGCTTCTGACCGGCGTGCCCGCGCGGGCGGCCAGCCTGGGAAGCTTCCTGTATCTCAGCAGTCTGAGCGTTTTTACGATCGTCTTTGTCATTGCCCAGGTGGACTCGATCGCGCTGTTTCTGCTGACCAGCGCGCTTTATTTTTACCTGGCCGGGCGCGATCGCCTGTTTTATCTGTGCGTCGCCGTCGCCATGCCCTGTAAAATGTTTGCGGTATTTCTGTTTCTCCCGCTGCTTCTTCTGCGGGAAAAGCGGGTTGTTTTTATCGTGGGCAAGACGCTGCTTGTGTTTTCGCTCTCGATTTTATCCGGCCTGATCTTCGGACGGGATCCGGCTTACGGCTTTGCCCTGGGATCTCAGAGCCGGGACGCGGCGGTTCAGATTCTGGAGAGCCGTTTTTTCTGGGGACAGGAGGTCGTGCTGTTTCTCCTCTTTTACATGGGGCTGTGCGTGTTCTGTTACGTATACGACGGCTGCCGCAGAAACCGGCTGGAATACCGGACTCCCATCTACTGCGTAATGGCCGCCTGGATCGGGTTTGTCTGCTTTGTGAATTTTAATTCTTACTGGGTGTATTATCTCACGCCGTTTCTGATTCTGGGGATCGTGTCGTCCGGCCGTTTCCTGAAGCTCTTGTGCTATCTGGAAATGATATTTTCCGTCGGCTATGTGGGAGTGGTTGTGTTTTACTGTTCGCCGCTGGCCGATCTGGAGCTGGTAAGCCGGCTGTTTCTGGGGAAAATCATAGAGCTGCCGGAGTACGCTTTAACGCGCTACGGTTCCGTGAATTATATGGTTGAGACGCTGGGGCTGGACGTCTATGCACCGGTATTTTCTACTTGCATGATCGGGGCGCTCTTTGCCATCCTGATCCTGACGTGCCCGCTTCTGTACCGGGGCGGGAAAGAGAAAGGGATCCTGGCCGGCTGCCTGTACGGGGCGGAGCCTTTTGCCATGCCGGAGCCGACGGTATTTCTGGCAAGACTTGCTCTCCCGGCCCTTTTCGCGGCGTTTATTCTGTACGCCTATCTGACGGTAGCGCCGCAGACGGCTTTTTCCAATCTGGAAACGCCGAATATGCCTTCGACGGACGGGCTTTTGCAGACGGAGAGCTGCCTGAGCCAGGAGGTCGAACTGGACGAGAGCAGGGTGGTCACGGAGCTGCAGCTGATGTTTCGCAATCCGGATGATATCCGCAATAATTTTTCTTCCGTGCGGATTGAGCTTGCGGATCAGGAGACGGGCGCGGTGCTGTTTGAAGAAAGGGTCGGCTGTTCCATGATCGAGACGGCGAAGCGGCAGACGTTTTCGCTGGGCGGGATCCGGCTGGAGGCGGGGCGCGCTTATGAGATCCGTCTGACCGGCATCAAGGGGACGCTGGACGATCAGTCCAAAAACCGGGAAATTTTCCCGTATGTGACAAGGGAGCTGGAAGACGCCGCGCATCCGGCGGTGCTGGACGGAGCCGCTCAGGATTATAACCTGCTGTTCCGCCTTCGCTGAAGACCGGAATCCGGACGGAAATGGCAGGATTTCTGCGCCGCCTTCGGCCGCCGGAAAAGCGGAAGAGCGGTTGCTGAAAAAATCCGGAAAAACGGTTGACAGGTAAAAAAAACCATGCTAGAATAGTTTGCGTTGCCGCCTGAGAGAGCAGGCGGCAGCGCAGTCCGAAGGACGAATGATCCGCCGGAGGGACCGCAGAGAACGGGAAATATTTCTTGACAAGCAAGAGGGCTTCATATATAATATATAAGCACTTGTTTTGGAGAGATATCGAAGTGGTCATAACGAGGCGGTCTTGAAAACCGTTTGTCCGCAAGGGCGCGTGGGTTCGAATCCCACTCTCTCCGTTTCGCAGAAGAAGCGAAGCAGTCTTATAATAGAAATAGTGAAAAGCAATTCAACCTGCAGAAGTACCCAAGTGGTTGAAGGGGCTCCCCTGGAAAGGGAGTAGGTCGTTAGTAGCGGCGCGAGGGTTCAAATCCCTCCTTCTGCGTTCGGTTTTGCAAGAAACCGGATTGGAACCTTGAAAACTGAACAGTATGTAAAACCCTGAAAATTCTCGCGAATATCCGCCTGACAGCGTGCAGAGCACGCGAAAAGCGGCGGCGAAAACGCCGGGGGCTTGCCCACGGGCGTGTTCAGACGGCGCTTTTGAAATGTGCGTCAGCACATTGGCAGGCGTAACGCGGGCGAACGAGGTTTCCTCGTGAGCTGAGCGTGGA